>NZ_CP136693.1:3888039-4632059 GCF_032922745.1 Marinobacter salarius | reverse complement strand
CAAAAAAGTAATGAATAGTAAGCCATAGTGGTGCGGTGCCGCCCAGATTGCTCAGTTACCCTGAGGTCTGAGGCGGCAAACTTTGGAAATACCTTGGCGTCGTCCTTTGTCTTTTGCTTCGACGTGTTGTTTAATCCCGCCCTGATCCCATTCAAATACGCGGGCGTTCCTTGATGAAATCCAAAGCACTTCTTGGCCTCCTGGCAGACGGCCAGTTCCATTCCGGTGAGTTCCTTGCCAGCAGTCTTGGCATCAGTCGCACGGCAATCTGGAAGCAGGTCCGTCGTGCAGCGGAGGAGGGGGTCCGTATAGAAACCATTCGTGGCAAGGGTTATCGCCTGTTGAGCGATATGGACTTGCTCGAGGCGGAACAGATAACGCAGAGCCTGGCGCCAGACTGTCGCTCCAGGATCGAGCTGACCGTACTGGATGAAGTGGATTCGACCAATGCCGAAATTGTGCGACGCCGTGCGGGTTCCGGTCGCGTTCCCGTGTGCATCGCCGATTGTCAGACCGCAGGTCGTGGCAGGCGCGGCCGGCCTTGGCAGAGTCCGCAGGGGCAGAACCTTTACCTGAGCCTTGGGCTGACGTTTCGTGGCAGCTTCGCCATGCTGGATGGGTTAAGCCTGGTTCTGGGTGTGGCGGTCGCAGAAGCCCTGGAGCAGCATGGTGTTGCCGGTGTCGGGCTAAAGTGGCCCAACGATATTTTTCTTGGTGGTAGCAAGCTGGCTGGCATTCTGGTTGAGCTCCAGGGCGAACTTGAAGAGGGGGTGGTGCAGGTCGTCGCAGGTATTGGCCTGAATGTGCATATGAAAGAGGCCTCCGGTGTGGATCAATCCTGGAGCAGTCTTGACATAGCTATGCCTGAACGGCGCTGGAGTCGTAGCGAACTTGCGGCGTCGCTCGTTAATTCCGTCCTCGGCTCCGTGGATGAGTTCGCCAGTCAGGGTTTTGTCGGGTTCCGTTCACGCTGGCAGCGCCGTGATATTTTTTCCGGTAAGGCCCTGGTTGCCAGCCAGGGTAGTCTCGCTGGCAACGGGTATGGGATCGACGATACCGGTAATTACCTGATCGACGACGGCAAAGAGTTGGTCAGGGTTCGTGCCGGCGAGATAAGCCTGCGGGTCCGCCCATGAAGCTATTGGTGGATGCCGGGAATACCCGGCTGAAGTGGCTGCTGGTCGGCGATGGTCATTTGGTTGGCACCGGTTCCGCCATTCTGGACGCCGACGACCCATTCTGCGACATCCGTTGTCAGTCCGCCCATATCAGGCGAGTTGCAGTATCCACTGTGATCTCGGAAGAAAGGCGCCAACATTTGCAGGTGCAGTTGGAAGCGTTCTGTCGTGCTCCGATTGTGTTTCATTGGGCTGAGCCCCGTCGAGGTGGTTTGGTGAATGCCTACACCGAAACCGACAGGATGGGGGCCGATCGCTGGCACGCCATGTACGCTGCATGGCAGGCCGATGAGGGTGGTTTTGCCGTTGTTGATGCCGGCAGTGCTATTACGATTGATTATGTTGCCGATACGGGGGCGCACCTGGGCGGCTATATTCTCCCGGGTAAGCAGATGATGCTCAGGTCCTTGAGACAGGACGCTGCGAGAATTGGTTTTGATGCCAGTGATGTGCAGGCTGCGGAGCCTGGGGCGTCGACAACCGAATGCGTCCAGCATGGACTGGTCTGGCTCTGGGCATCAATGGCTGCACGGATTGAGGCGGATTGCCGTCGTCTTGGTCTTGGTCGCGTCCTGGTGACGGGAGGCGACGCCGAAGGCCTGCTTGATGCCGGGCTTTCGGCCCACCACGAGCCTTCATTGGTGCTCAAGGGGCTTGCGGCTGTTGATGGGGAGAGTGAACGCGAATGAGGTGGTTTGCTGTTGCCCTGATTCTGATCAATGGGGCGCTTTGGTTATACGGGGACAAGCTCGGACCAAAGCCCGTTGCCGTTGTAACTGAACGCCAGGCATTGCCGCGGGTGGCTGATCTGAAACCGCTGTCGCCAGAGGTTGAACCCGAAGCCGCCAGGGATGATGTGACGCTGGCCGAGGGCGAAGCCACTCAGCCAGCCGTTGATGTTGAGGCTCCGCCAGAGAGGGAAGCGGTTCCCCTGAGTTTCTGCGTTCGGTTGGGGTGGTTCGACTCGGAGCAGAGTGCGCGGCAGGCTTATCGTTCCCTGGGGCGGCCTGGAACCGACTATGACGTTGCTGAGGAAGAGCGGGAACTGGCGCCACTGCATTGGGTGATCATACCTCCTCAACCGGAAGATCGGGCACTGGATCTGTTTCGCGATCTCCAGCAGAGGGGGATCGACTCCTACCTGGTAACCCGGGGCGAGAATAAAAATGCCATTTCTCTTGGGCTGTTCGAGTCCCGACAGGCCGCCGAAAATGTCCTGGCTGAAAAAAAACGCCAGAATCTCAATGCAATACTGGCCAACTTCCCCCGAAATCAGCTAAGCTACGCGCTCGTTTTTGAAGACCAACTGGTACCGGATTCCGGTGCGGTTGGGGCGGCGGAAACGGATTACAGTGAGAATTTCGACATGGTCGAAATCAGGCGTTGTGAAGGTGTTGCAACGCGTTCTGAAAATCCGTAGTATACCGCCCTCGCTGAAGAGGCGAATGTGAGCTGGCGTAGCTCAGTTGGTAGAGCAGCTGACTTGTAATCAGCAGGTCGGGGGTTCGATTCCGTCCGCCAGCTCCACTTTAAGTTTAGGCAGGTTTGCCGTTGGCATGCCTGACTCGGAGGGGTTCCCGAGTGGCCAAAGGGATCAGACTGTAAATCTGACGCGAAAGCTTCGCAGGTTCGAATCCTGCCCCCTCCACCACTTATTGCTCGCGGGCATCGTATAGTGGCTATTACCTCAGCCTTCCAAGCTGATGACGCGGGTTCGATTCCCGCTGCCCGCTCCAATTTGTAGTGTTGAAAGCGCTCATGTAGCTCAGTCGGTAGAGCACATCCTTGGTAAGGATGAGGTCACCGGTTCAATTCCGGTCATGAGCTCCATTATTTGTCCGGTCAACGTTACGGTCCAGTTGATTAGGGAGATAGGTCGAATGTCTAAAGCAAAATTTGAGCGTAATAAGCCGCACGTAAACGTGGGCACCATTGGTCACGTAGACCATGGCAAGACCACGCTGACAGCCGCGCTGACTCGTGTGTGTCACGAAGTGTGGGGTACTGGTAGTGCAAGCGCATTCGACCAGATCGATAACGCACCGGAAGAGAAGGCGCGTGGTATCACCATCGCGACCTCTCACGTTGAGTACGATTCGCCGGCGCGTCACTATGCGCACGTTGACTGCCCGGGCCACGCTGACTACGTGAAGAACATGATCACGGGTGCGGCGCAGATGGACGGCGCGATCCTGGTTTGTTCCGCAGCTGACGGCCCCATGCCGCAGACTCGCGAGCACATCCTGCTGTCCCGCCAGGTTGGCGTTCCTTTCATCGTTGTGTTCCTGAACAAGGCGGACATGGTTGATGACGAGGAGCTGCTGGAGCTGGTCGAGATGGAAGTTCGCGAACTGCTGAGCCAGTATGACTTCCCGGGCGACGACACGCCGATCGTTACCGGTTCCGCGCTGATGGCGCTGGAAGGTAAGGATGATAACGAAATGGGTACTACCGCTGTTAAGAAGCTGGTAGAAGCCCTGGACGAGTACATCCCGGATCCGGAGCGTGCGATTGATCAGCCGTTCCTGATGCCGATCGAGGACGTGTTCTCCATCTCTGGTCGCGGTACGGTTGTAACCGGTCGTGTAGAGCGTGGCATCATCAAGGTTGGTGACGAAGTGGAAATCGTCGGTATCAAAGATACCGTGAAGACCGTTTGTACCGGTGTTGAGATGTTCCGCAAGCTGCTGGACGAAGGTCGTGCTGGTGAGAACGTTGGTGTTCTGCTGCGTGGTACCAAGCGTGACGACGTTGAGCGTGGTCAGGTTCTGTGTGTGCCGGGCTCCATCAAGCCGCACACCAAGTTCGAGTGCGAAGTGTACGTGCTGAGCAAAGAAGAAGGTGGTCGTCATACCCCGTTCTTTAAGGGTTACCGTCCGCAGTTTTACTTCCGTACCACCGACGTCACAGGTTCCTGTGAGCTGCCGGAAGGTGTGGAAATGGTTATGCCGGGTGACAACGTGAAGATGAGTGTTACCCTGATTGCTCCGATCGCCATGGAAGATGGCCTGCGCTTCGCGATTCGTGAAGGTGGTCGTACCGTTGGTGCCGGCGTAGTCTCAAAGATCATCGAGTAATTGCTCTTTTTGAGTAAGAACTTGAAGTAAGTGCGCTGAGTTGTTTCGGTGCAGGCCAGTAGCTCAATTGGCAGAGCAGCGGTCTCCAAAACCGCAGGTTGGGGGTTCGATTCCCTCCTGGCCTGCCATTTTTTAACATCCGGATACATAAGCTGATTCCTATGGAGTCAAAAGCCGATCGTTCGACCAGTAGCTTCGATGCAGTAAAGTGGCTGGTCGTATTTGTTCTGATTGCAGCGGGCGTCGTTGGCAATCAGTATTTTAATGCCGAGTCACTGCTGTATCGGGTGCTGGCTCTTGTAGCTCTTGCTCTGGTCGCTGCTTTTGTGGCGCTCCAAACTGAGCGTGGTCGGCGTTTTGCGACTTTGCTCAAGGAAGCCAGGGTTGAAATCCGGAAGGTTGTATGGCCCACCAGGCCGGAGCTGATCCAGACCACAGCCATCGTTGTTGTGTTTGTGTTGGTTGTGGCATTGATGCTGTGGGGTATGGATTCGTTGATCAGTTGGCTGGTCTCCGGAGTTATCGGGTAACAGGAGTGGGCAATGGCTAAGCGCTGGTACGTCGTTCATGCGTATTCTGGCTTTGAAAAGCACGTGATGCGCACTCTCAGGGAGCGTGTTGCTCTCAATGACTTGGAAGAGAAGTTCGGCGAAATTCTTGTGCCGACTGAAGAAGTCGTTGAGATGCGTGACGGGAAGAAGCGCAAGAGTGAGCGCAAGTTCTATCCCGGCTACGTTCTGGTGCAGATGGAAATGGATGACGGCACCTGGCACCTGGTCAAGAATACGCCCAGGGTTCTTGGTTTCATTGGTGGTACCAAGGATAAGCCAGCCCCAATTACAGAGCGTGAGGCAGAGGCCATTCTTCGCCGTGTTGAAAGCGGTGCTGACAAGCCCAAGCCGAAGACTCTGTTCGAGCCGGGCGAGATTGTTCGCGTCACAGAAGGGCCGTTTGCGGACTTCAATGGCGTGGTGGAAGAAGTTGACTACGACAAGAGTCGGGTCAAGGTTGCTGTGTTGATTTTCGGTCGTTCAACTCCGGTAGAGCTGGAGTTCGGGCAAGTCGAAAAAGACTAAGCGGCAGCCTTACATGCTGAGAGCTCGCGCGCTATGGCGACGCGGGCTTTTTGTGTCTGCTACTGGCAGTTGTAAAAACAGGGGAGCCGAGAGGCGTTCGCACCCACAGGAGAAATATCATGGCTAAGAAGATTGAAGCGTACATCAAGCTTCAGGTTGCTGCCGGCAAGGCCAACCCGAGTCCCCCCGTTGGTCCCGCACTGGGTCAGCGTGGCGTAAACATCATGGAGTTCTGTAAAGCGTTCAACGCACAGACCCAGGATATGGAGCCGGGCCTGCCGATTCCTACTGTTATCACCGTTTACAGTGATCGCAGCTTTACCTTTATCACCAAGACTCCGCCCGCACCGGTGCTGCTGAAGAAAGCAGCCGGTATTAAGAGCGGCTCTGGTCGTCCCAACACGGACAAGGTCGGCACGGTAACCCGTGACCAGTTGGAAGAGATTGCCAAGACCAAAGAGCCGGATCTGACTGCAGCTGATATGGATGCTGCGGTTCGTACCATTGCCGGAACTGCCCGTAGCATGGGCCTGAACGTGGAGGGCCTGTAACATGGCAAAGCTTAGCAAGCGTCAGAAGCTGATTCGTGAAAAAGTCGATTCCACTCGCGCTTATTCCGTTGACGAAGCGGTTGCGTTGTTGGTCGAGCTGGGCGGTAACGTCAAGTTCAAGGAATCCGTAGATGTTGCCGTTAATCTGGGCGTCGATGCGCGTAAATCAGACCAGGTTGTGCGTAGCAGCACGGTTCTGCCTCACGGTACCGGCAAGACCGTTCGCGTGGCGGTATTTACCCAGGGCGCCAACGCCGAAAAGGCAACCGCTGCTGGTGCGGATATTGTCGGTATGGATGATCTGGCGGAAGACGTCAAAAAAGGCAACATGGATTTCGACGTGGTTATCGCCACTCCGGACGCTATGCGTGTTGTCGGTCAGCTGGGCCAGATCCTTGGTCCCCGCGGCCTGATGCCGAACCCGAAAGTCGGCACTGTTACCCCGGATGTTGAGACTGCTGTAAAGAACGCCAAGGCAGGTCAGGTGCGTTACCGTACTGATAAGAACGGTATCATCCATGCGCCGATGGGTAATGTGGAATTCTCTGCGCAGAACATCAAGGAAAACCTTGAAGCTCTGATCGCGGACCTGAAAAAGGCCAAGCCGTCTTCTTCGAAAGGTGTTTACCTCAAGAAGGTAACCCTGTCGTCGACGATGGGTCCTGGCCTGACTATCGATCAGAGCGCTCTGAGCATCTGAGGCTTTGTTCGGTAGTTACTTTGTAGTCTGGGCGGAAGCCAAGGCTGTCAAAGACCGCAGGCCCCCGAAGCGCTCTTTTTATAGAAGAGATGCTGGAAGGGTTAAAGCAACGCCTGCGCAGACGGTGTGAAGACGTTCTCTCTGAACCCAAACACCGTTGGGAGCCCCGCGAGGGGTATATGTGGGTTTGCCGGGAATATGCCCGGCGAAATCGAGGAGAAATCCAGTGGCAATTAGACTCGAAGACAAGAAAGCGATCGTCGCTGAAGTCAACGAGACTGCCGGTGGTGCTCTGTCTGTTGTTCTGGCTGACTACCGTGGTATCACCTCAGGTGATATGACGGCGCTGCGAGCGAAGGCCCGCGCTGAAAGCGTTCATCTAAAGGTTGTTCGTAACAACCTGGCGAAGATCGCAATCCGCGGTACTGAGTTCGAGTGTATTGATGCGGCGCTGGTCGGCCCGACAATTCTGGCGTTCTCTATGGAAGATCCGGGTGCGGCTGCGCGCCTGCTGAAGGATTTTGCCAAAGAGAAAGAGGCATTCGAGATCAAGGGCCTGGCTGTCGGCGGTGAGCTGATGGGCGCAGACCAGATTGATCGCCTTGCCAAGCTACCGACACGCCACGAGGCGTTGACGATGCTGGCCGCTGTAACACAGGCACCGATCACCAAGCTTGCGCGGACACTGAACGAAGTTCCAACGAAAGTGACCCGTGCTGTTGCGGCAGTTCGAGACCAGAAGCAAGAAGCTGCTTGATTCTGTTGAACACCATTTTTATATTTTTGGGAGAAAGTCATGGCTCTGTCTAACGAAGACATTTTGAACGCAATTGCCGAAATGAGCGTAATGGACGTTGTTGCGCTGGTTGAAGCAATGGAAGAAAAATTCGGCGTATCCGCCGCTGCTGCTGTAGCTGCTGCTCCGGCTGCCGCCGGTGGCGAAGCCGCTGCTGCTGAAGAGCAGACTGAATTTGACGTTGTTCTTACCGGTCCTGGTGAGAAGAAAGTTAACGTCATCAAGGCCGTTCGTGAACTGACTGGCCTGGGTCTGAAAGAAGCGAAAGAAATGGTCGACAGCGCTCCTTCCGTTATCAAGGAAGCGGCGAGCAAAGACGACGCTGAAGAAGCCAAGAAGAAGCTTGAGGAAGCAGGCGCTTCTGTTGAGCTCAAGTAAGAGTTGGCTTTTGATCGAAACCGTGCGTTAAGCATGGACAGGCTGGTGGCCATGTGCCACCGGCCTTTTTCTGTTGTATATGCTATAGACTCTGAACGCCGATTCAGTGGTGCTGTCAGAATCTATAACCTACAGCGAGAGTCTTGTTCAAGACGGCGCAGTAAGCCGAGCAATTCGGCCCCGAAGCATGAAAATGGTTGCTTCTTGATACCAGGTATCAGGTCTAAAGCTGGGGAATGCAGATGACTTACTCCTATACTGAGAAAAAGCGGATTCGCAAAGATTTTAGTAAATTGCCGTCCGTGATGGATGTTCCCTATTTGCTGTCTATACAGCTGGATTCGTTCCGGGACTTCCTCCAAAGTGAAGCCGCGCCCGAAAATCGTTGGGAAACCGGTCTCCACGCAGCATTCAAATCCGTATTCCCGATTGTCAGTTATTCTGGCAACGCCGCACTCGAATACGTGAGTTACCGCATCGGCGAGCCGGTATTTGACGTCAAGGAATGCCAGCTTAGGGGCGTCACCTACGCAGCACCGCTGCGGGTGAAAGTAAGACTTATCATTTATGATAAGGAATCGTCCAACAAGGCGATCAAGGATATTAAAGAGCAGGAAGTCTACATGGGCGAAATGCCCCTGATGACCGAGAACGGTACCTTCGTTATCAACGGTACCGAGCGTGTTATCGTTTCCCAGCTCCACCGTTCACCCGGTGTGTTCTTCGATCATGACAAGGGTAAGACCCACTCGTCAGGTAAGCTGTTGTATTCGGCGCGGGTGATTCCTTACCGTGGTTCCTGGCTGGACTTCGAGTTCGACGCCAAGGACTCGGTCTTTGTCCGTATCGACCGTCGCCGCAAGCTGCCCGCGTTTATTCTCCTGCGTGCCCTGGGTTATAACTCAGAGCAGATGCTGGAGATGTTCTTTGATACCAGTAAGTTCAGTATCGGTCCTGAGGTGTGCAAGCTCGAGCTGGTTCCAAGTCGCCTGCGCGGTGACATTGCGACGTTCGACATCAAGGACAAGAAGGGCTCCGTCATCGTTGAAGAGGGTCGCCGGATCACCGCTCGTCATATCAAGCAGCTTGAAAAAGCGGGCTTGACCGAGCTGGAAGTGCCGACGGAATACCTTTACGGCCGTGTACTCTCGAAAGACATGGTGGACACCAAGTCCGGAGAGGTTCTGGTTGAGTGTAATACCGAGCTGACCGAAGAAGTTGTCACCAAGATTCTCGACGCTGGCGTTACAGAAATTGAAACTCTGTACACCAACGACTTGGATTGTGGTCCGTTCATGTCGGATACGCTGCGCATCGACCCAACCCGCACGCCCCTCGAGGCGCTGGTTGAGATCTATCGCATGATGCGCCCGGGTGAGCCGCCCACCAAAGAGTCGGCCGAGAACCTGTTCAACAACCTGTTCTTCTCTGAAGAGCGGTATGACCTGTCCTCCGTTGGCCGAATGAAGCTGAACCGTCGCCTGCGTCGCGAAGAAAGCACCGGCGAAGGCACGTTGACCCATGACGACATCATCGACGTCCTCAAGACGCTGATCGATATTCGTAACGGTCAGGGCAATGTCGACGACATTGATAACCTGGGCAACCGTCGAGTTCGTTGTGTGGGTGAGATGGCGGAGAACCAGTTCCGCGTTGGCCTGGTGCGTGTTGAGCGTGCTGTGCGCGAGCGTTTGAGTCTGGCGGAAAGCGAAGGCCTGATGCCTCAGGATCTGATCAACGCCAAGCCGGTAGCGGCTGCGGTGAAGGAATTCTTTGGCTCCAGCCAGCTGTCCCAGTTCATGGACCAGAACAACCCGCTGTCGGAAGTGACTCACAAGCGTCGTATCTCCGCTCTCGGTCCAGGTGGTCTGACCCGTGAGCGTGCCGGCTTTGAGGTTCGTGACGTACATCCGACTCACTATGGTCGTGTGTGTCCGATCGAGACGCCGGAAGGCCCGAACATCGGTCTGATCAACTCGCTGGCAACCTACGCCCGCTCCAACTCTTACGGTTTCCTTGAGAGTCCGTACCGGAAGGTGGTTGACGGCGAGGTGACCGATGAAGTGGTTTATCTGTCGGCCATTGAAGAGAGCAACTACATCATCGCCCAGGCCAGTGCGGCAATGGACGAGAACAAGCGTCTGTCTGATGAGCTGGTAACGGTTCGTCATCAGAACGAGTTCACGGTAACGCCGCCGGAAAACGTCAACTTCATGGACGTTTCACCGCGCCAGGTAGTGTCGGTAGCAGCCTCGCTGATTCCGTTCCTGGAACACGACGACGCCAACCGTGCACTGATGGGCTCCAACATGCAGCGCCAGGCGGTTCCGACGTTGCGTTCGCAGGTGCCCTTGGTAGGTACTGGTGTTGAGCGTACCGTGGCCCAGGACTCTGGCGTTTGCGTAACCGCTCGTCGCGGTGGTGTGATCGAGAGCGTCGATGCGGCCCGTATCGTGGTACGTGTCAACGACGATGAGACTGAAGCCGGTGATGCTGGTGTGGATATCTACAACCTCACCAAGTACACCCGTTCGAACCAGAACACCTGTATCAACCAGCGCTCCATTGTTAACCAGGGCGATGAAATTGCCCGTGGTGACGTGCTGGCTGACGGCCCGTCCGTGGATCTGGGTGAGCTGGCTCTGGGGCAGAACATGCGTATCGCGTTCATGCCCTGGAACGGTTACAACTTTGAGGACTCGATCCTCATTTCCGAGAAAGTGGTTCAGGAAGACCGCCTGACTACCATCCACATTCAGGAACTGACCTGTGTGGCTCGGGATACCAAACTGGGTAGCGAGGAAATCACCGCGGATATTCCGAACGTTGGTGAAAGTGCGCTGTCCAAGCTGGATGAGTCCGGCATCGTGTATATCGGTGCGGAAGTAGGTCCTGGCGATATCCTGGTTGGCAAGGTAACACCGAAAGGTGAAACCCAGTTGACCCCGGAGGAGAAGCTGCTGAGGGCCATCTTCGGCGAGAAGGCTTCGGACGTGAAGGACACGTCCTCACGTGTGCCCACTGGCACCCGTGGCACGGTTATCGACGTTCAGGTCTTTACCCGTGACGGCATCGAAAAGGACACGCGTGCCCAGTCCATCGAAAAAGAGCAGTTGGACGAGTATCGCAAGGACCTGAAGGACGAGTATCGCATTGTAGAAGGTGCCACCTTCGAGCGTTTGACCAATGCCCTCAAGGGGCAGGAAGTCATCAGTGGTCCTGGTCTCAAGAAAGGCGCCAAGTTGGACGAATCGTACCTGGCAGAGTTGCCGCGCGACGACTGGTTCAAGCTACGGATGAAAGATGAGGCGCTGAATGAGCTGCTTGAAAAATCCGAGCAGGGTCTTGAAGATCGCAAAAAAGAGCACGAAGCGCGCTTTGACGATAAGAAAGGCAAGCTTCAGCAGGGTGATGACCTTGCCCCGGGTGTTCTCAAGATCGTCAAGGTGTACCTCGCGATCAAGCGTCGGATTCAGCCGGGCGACAAGATGGCCGGACGTCATGGTAACAAGGGTGTTATTTCATCGGTCATGCCGATTGAGGACATGCCTTATGATGAACATGGCAACACAGTTGACGTGGTTCTCAACCCCTTGGGTGTTCCGTCGCGGATGAACGTCGGTCAGGTTCTTGAAACGCACCTGGGTGCAGCAGCCAAAGGGCTGGGTGAGCGCATCAGCCAGATGCTGGATGAGCAGCGTAAGATCGCTGAGCTCCGCAATTTGCTGGACGAGATCTATAACCACTCGGACGAGGTCACCAAGGTGGACCTGGATTCGCTGAGTGACAAAGAGATCCTGGCCCTGGCTAACAATCTGCGCACAGGTGTCCCCATGGCAACGCCGGTCTTCGACGGTGCCAAGGAAGCAGAGGTCAAGCGTATGCTTGAGCTGGCAGGTCTGAGTACGACTGGCCAGACTGTGTTGTATGACGGCCGTACGGGTGATGAATTTGACCGCCCGGTAACGGTTGGCTACATGTACATCCTCAAGCTGAACCACTTGATCGACGACAAGATGCACGCTCGTTCCACCGGTTCGTACAGCCTGGTTACCCAGCAGCCGCTGGGTGGTAAGGCGCAGTTCGGTGGTCAGCGCTTCGGTGAGATGGAAGTGTGGGCACTCGAGGCCTACGGTGCGGCGTATACGCTGCAGGAAATGCTTACCGTGAAGTCTGATGATGTGAATGGTCGGACCAAGATGTACAAGAACATTGTCGATGGCGATCATCGTATGGAGCCGGGCATGCCCGAGTCCTTCAATGTTCTGGTCAAGGAAATCCGCTCGCTGGGTATCGACATCGAGCTGGAATCCGACTGAGCCGAATTGTTTTTGGCAGCGTGAGCGGGTACCGGTCGGTACCCGCCCGAGAATAACGCCATCCGGAGCTGTTACTGATGAAAGATTTGCTGAATCTTCTCAAAAACCAGAACCAGAAGCAGGAATTTGACGCCATCCGTATTGGCCTGGCGTCGCCTGACATGATCCGTTCATGGTCTTTTGGTGAGGTCAAAAAGCCTGAGACCATCAACTACCGTACGTTCAAGCCTGAGCGTGACGGTCTTTTCTGTGCCAAGATCTTCGGCCCGATCAAGGATTACGAGTGCCTGTGCGGCAAGTACAAGCGGCTCAAGCATCGTGGTGTCATCTGCGAGAAGTGCGGTGTTGAAGTGGCACTGGCCAGTGTGCGCCGTGAGCGCATGGGTCACATCGAGCTCGCCAGCCCGGTCGCCCACATCTGGTTCCTGAAATCACTGCCGTCCCGCATCGGCCTGATGCTGGACATGACCCTGCGCGATATCGAGCGGGTCCTGTATTTTGAGTCGTTCATCGTGATCGAGCCGGGCATGACGACGCTTGAGCGCGGTCAATTGCTGAACGACGAGCAGTATTACGAAGCCCTTGAAGAGTTCGGTGACGAATTCGATGCCCGCATGGGTGCCGAAGCCGTCCAGGAGCTGCTGGAAGGTATTGATCTGCAGGCCGAGGTTGAGGCCTTGCGGGAAGAGATTCCCCAGACCAACTCCGAGACCAAGATCAAGAAGTTCAGCAAGCGCCTGAAGATTCTTGAGGCTTTCCTGTATTCCGGCAATAAGCCGGGCGACATGGTCATGACCGTTCTGCCGGTTCTGCCGCCGGATCTTCGTCCGCTGGTGCCGCTGGATGGTGGCCGTTTTGCCACCTCTGACCTGAACGACCTGTATCGCCGGGTGATCAACCGTAACAACCGCCTCAAGCGCCTGTTGGAGCTGAATGCTCCGGACATTATTGTGCGCAACGAGAAGCGGATGCTACAGGAAGCGGTTGATGCGCTGTTGGATAACGGCCGTCGTGGTCGCGCCATCACTGGCACCAACAAGCGTCCGCTGAAGTCCCTGGCCGACATGATCAAGGGTAAGCAAGGTCGCTTCCGTCAGAACCTGCTCGGTAAGCGTGTGGACTACTCCGGTCGTTCTGTGATCGTGGTTGGTCCGTACCTGCGTCTGCACCAGTGTGGTCTGCCCAAGAAGATGGCTTTGGAGCTGTTCAAGCCGTTCATCTTCTCGAAGCTTGAGCATCGTGGCTTGGCGACCACCATCAAGGCCGCCAAGAAGATGGTCGAGCGTGAGGAAGGCGTGGTCTGGGATATCCTGGACGAGGTCATCCGTGAGCATCCGATCATGCTGAACCGGGCACCGACTCTTCACCGTCTGGGTATCCAGGCGTTCGAGCCGGTACTTATCGAAGGCAAGGCCATTCAGCTGCATCCGCTGGTGTGTGCGGCCTACAACGCCGACTTCGACGGTGACCAGATGGCGGTACACGTACCGCTGACCCTGGAAGCCCAGCTCGAAGCCCGTGCGTTGATGATGTCCACCAACAACGTGCTGTCGCCGGCCAACGGCGAGCCGATCATCGTGCCGTCCCAGGATGTGGTACTGGGTCTTTACTACATGACCCGCGAGCGCAAGAGTGCCGTCGGTGAAGGCATGGTGTTTGCCGATGTTAAAGAAGCGCACCGTGCCTATGGTGCTGGCAAGGTTGACCTTCAGGCGATCGTCAGGGTCCGGGTCAAGGAAGTCACGATCCAGGAAGACGGCGAGCGTACCGAAGAGTACAAGATCGTTGACACCACGGTCGGTCGTGCGCTGTTGTTCGATATCGTTCCTGACGGCCTGTCCTATGAGCTGGTCAACAAGCCGATGGTCAAGAAGTCGATCTCGAATCTGATCAACACCTGTTACCGTGATGCCGGCCTCAAGGATACCGTTATCTTTGCTGACCAGCTCATGTACATGGGCTACCACTATGCGACGGTTTCCGGTATCTCGATCGGCTTCAACGACTTCGAGATTCCTCCGGAGAAATACGAGCTGGTGGATGCTGCCTCCGAAGAAGTCAAGGACATCGAAACCCAGTACGCATCCGGTCTGCTGACCCAGGGTGAGAAGTACAACAAGGTTATCGATATCTGGTCCCGTGCCAACGACAAGGTGTCGAAGGCGATGATGGATCGGCTCTCGAAGGAGCAGGTTATCGGACCAGACGGCAAACCGGTTAAGGGTGAGGACGGCGAAGACCTGATGCAGGAGTCGTTCAACTCGGTCTACATGATGGCTGATTCCGGTGCCCGGGGTTCCGCGGCTCAGATTCGCCAGCTGGCTGGTATGCGTGGCCTGATGGCGAAGCCGGACGGCTCCATCATCGAGACGCCGATCACTGCGAACTTCCGCGAGGGTCTGAACGTACTCCAGTACTTCATATCCACCCATGGTGCCCGTAAGGGTCTGGCGGATACGGCGCTGAAGACCGCGAACTCAGGTTACCTGACTCGCCGTCTGGTAAACGTTTCCCAGGATCTGGTCGTTACCGAAACCGACTGTGGTACCGAAGAAGGTCTGCTGATGACGCCGCACATCGAGGGTGGCGACGTTGTTGTACCGCTGGGTGATCGTGTGCTTGGTCGTGTTACGGCTCGTGCAGCCTTTACGCCAACGGACAAGGACAATGCCGTTGTCGAGGCCGGCGTCCTGCTGGACGAGAAAGCGGTTGAATCCCTTGAGCGTGCCGGTGTGGACGAAGTCTGGGTTCGCTCTGCGATCACCTGTGAGACTCGCCACGGTATCTGCTCCAAGTGTTATGGCCGTGACCTGGCCCGTGGCCACGAGGTCAATGTGGGTGAGGCTGTCGGTGTTATCGCCGCACAGTCCATCGGTGAGCCGGGTACCCAGCTGACCATGCGTACGTTCCACATCGGTGGTGCTGCAAGCCGGGCGTCCGCGGTCGACAACATTCAGGTCAAGCACGGCGGCACCGTTCGTCTGCACAACCTGAAATCGATCGAGAAGAGCGACGGCACTCTGGTTGTTGTGTCGCGTTCGTCAGCGCTGGCCATTGCCGATGAGCAGGGTCGTGAGCGTGAGTGGTACAAGCTGCCCTATGGTGCGGTGCTGTCCGTCAAGCACGGTGACACCGTGGAAGCTGGAGTTGCCGTTGCCAAGTGGGACCCGCACACGCACCCGATCATCGCCGAAGCGGAAGGTACTGCCAAGTTCGTCAACATGGATCAGGGCATTACCGTCCGCACCCAGACCGATGAACTGACAGGTCTTTCCACGATGGAGGTCATCGACCCGAAAGAGCGTCCGGCCGCTGGTAAGGACATCCGTCCTGCGATACAGCTGATCGACGACAAGGGTAACGATGTCGAGTTGCCAGGCGGTGGTACCGCGATCTTCTTCCTGCCAGCCAACGCGCTGGTGACCATGGCCAATGGCGCCAAGATCGAGCTGGGTGACGTGGTTGCCCGTATTCCGCAGGAAAGCTCGAAGACCCGGGATATCACCGGTGGTCTGCCGCGGGTCGCCGACCTGTTCGAGGCCCGTCGCCCGAAAGAGTCGTCCATCCTGGCCGAAGTCAGTGGTGTGGTGTCCTTCGGCAAGGAAACCAAGGGCAAGAAGCGCCTGGTGATCACGCCGAAGGATGCGGACCCATATGAGGTGCTGATTCCCAAGCATCGCCAGATGAACGTGTTCGAGGGTGAAACGGTCGAGAAGGGTGAGGTTATCTCTGATGGCCCGTCCAACCCGCACGATATCCTTCGTCTTCTGGGTGTGGTTGCGTTGGCCAAGTACATCACCAACGAAATCCAGGACGTTTACCGTCTACAGGGTGTTGTCATCAACGATAAGCATATTGAGGTTATCGTTCGACAGATGCTCCGTAAGGTAGAGATCACGGATGCCGGTGATACCAGCCTGCTGGCTGGCGATCAGGTGGAAATCACCCAGTTCATGGAAGAGAACGAAAAAGCGGAAGCGGCGGACAAGGAAACCGCGCGTTGCGAGCGCTTGCTGTTGGGTATCACCAAGGCTTCTCTGGCGACAGAGTCGTTCATTTCCGCGGCATCGTTCCAGGAAACCACACGGGTTCTGACCGAAGGCGCCGTCACCGGCAAGCGGGATTACCTCCGTGGCCTGAAGGAAAACGTGGTCGTTGGTCGCTTGATTCCGGCTGGCACCGGTCTGGCATACCACGCCGAACGCCGCCGCAAGCGTGACCTGGAAGAGCAGGGCGTAACGGCAGCGGATGTCGAAGAAGCTCTGAGCGCCGAGCTCAACCGCGAAAGTTGAGTTGGCCGGTAACGCCACCCGCCGGTAGTTACTTACTCGGCGGGTGGTTAAAAAGAGATCAGTCATCTTGACTGTTCAAGGGCGCAGGCTTAAACTTGCGACCCTCAAATTTTACCCCCGCCTGTCGGGGGTAAGTTTCATTGATACGGTTTTTTGGAGTTTGCTTACATGGCAACGATTAATCAGTTGGTGCGTAAGCCTCGTAAACGCAAAGCGGCCAAGAGCGACGTTCCTGCTCTGCAGGCTTGCCCGCAGCGCCGTGGTGTTTGTACTCGTGTGTACACCACAACGCCGAAGAAGCCGAACTCAGCACTGCGTAAAGTGTGCCGTGTTCGCCTGACCAACGGCTACGAGGTTTCCTCATACATTGGTGGTGAAGGTCACAACCTTCAGGAGCACAGTGTTGTGCTGATCCGTGGCGGTCGAGTAAAAGACCTTCCGGGTGTGCGCTATCACACTGTTCGCGGAACACTGGACACCCAGGGTGTGCAGAACCGTAAGCAGGGCCGCTCCAAGTACGGTGCAAAACGACCCAAGTCCTGATGTCCCACACGGGTGTCTTTTATCGTTGCTACGTAGAACGGTAAGAGTAAGGCTGAGTAGCTGATGCTATCTCAGGGGTTCCTGAAGACCTTTTAATAGATAAGGGCTTATCGATGCCTAGAAGAAGAGTTGCAGCAAAACGGGAAATTATCCCGGATCCCAAATTCGGCAGTGCACGGCTGGCCAAGTTCATCAACCATGTGATGGAAAGCGGCAAAAAAGCTGTTGCTGAGCGCATTGTTTATGGCGCGCTCGATATCGTTGCCGACAAGTCCAAGGAAGAGCCGATCGACATGTTCGAGAAGGCCCTGGAAAACATCCAGCCGATGGTCGAAGTTAAATCCCGTCGTGTGGGTGGTGCTACCTACCAGGTGCCTGTCGAAGTACGGCCTTCCCGTCAGAACGCGCTGGCCATGCGCTGGCTCGTAGAATTTTCACGGAAGCGTGGTGAAAAGTCCATGGCGCAGCGTCTGGCAGGTGAGATTCTGGATGCCGCTGATAGCAAGGGCTCCGCTGTTAAGAAGCGCGAAGACGTTCATCGCATGGCGGAAGCCAACAAGGCGTTCTCTCACTTCCGTTTCTAATCAGCCGAGGTTCATACAGTGGCACGCAAGACTCCGATCAAGAGATACAGAAACATTGGTATTTGTGCGCACGTTGATGCGGGCAAGACCACAACCACCGAGCGGGTTCTGTTCTACACAGGCATTTCCCACAAAATCGGTGAGGTTCATGATGGCGCGGCGACCATGGACTGGATGGAGCAGGAGCAGGAGCGTGGTATTACCATCACGTCTGCTGCAACCACCTGTTTCTGGCAGGGCATGGATAAGCAGTATCCCGAACACCGCATCAATATCATCGACACCCCGGGGCACGTCGACTTTACCATCGAGGTAGAGCGTTCCCTGCGTGTGCTCGACGGTGCGGTTGTCGTGTTCTGTGGCTCCTCAGGTGTTGAGCCGCAGTCTGAGACTGTTTGGCGTCAGGCCAACAAGTACGAAGTGCCCCGCATGGTGTTCGTCAACAAGATGGACCGTGCCGGTGCCAACTTCCTTCGCGTTGTGAATCAGATTAAGAACCGTCTGGGTGCGACTGCCGTTCCCATTCAGTTGCCGATCGGTGCCGAAGACGAGTTCGCTGGTCTGGTTGACCTGATTCGTAACAAGGCGATTTACTGGAACGAAGATGATGCCGGTGCTACCTATGACCAGCGCGACGTTCCTGCCGAAATGGCTGACGAAGTAGCGAAGTACCGCGAAGAAATGATGGAAGCGGCTGCTGAAGCTAATGAAGAGCTGATGGAGCGCTACCTTGAAGAGGGCGAGCTCAGCATTGAAGACATCAAGAAAGGTCTGCGTATCCGTACGCTCGCCAACGAGATTGTTGTCGCGACATGTGGTTCTGCCTTTAAGAACAAGGGTGTTCAGGCGGTGCTGGATTCGGTGATCGAATTCCTGCCGGCTCCGGACGAAGTCAAAGCCATCCGTGGTGAGGTCGATGAAGACGGTACTGAAGAAACCCGTCAGGCTGACGACGACGCGCCTTTCTCGGCTCTCGCGTTCAAAATCGCCACCGATCCGTTTGTTGGCACGCTAACCTTCTTCCGGGTTTACTCCGGTAAGCTCGAATCTGGTAATGCAGTCTACAACTCCGTAAAGAGCAAGAAGGAACGCGTCGGCCGTATGGTTCAGATGCACTCCAAAGAGCGTCAGGAGATCAAGGAAGTTCTCGCGGGTGATATTGCTGCGGCAATCGGCCTGAAGAGTGTCACCACCGGTGATACCCTTTGTGATGAGAATCATAAAATTATCCTGGAACGCATGGAGTTCCCTGAGCCGGTTATTTCTGTAGCCGTTGAGCCGAAGTCCAAGGCTGACCAGGAGAAAATGGGTGTTGCTCTGGGCAAGCTTGCTCAGGAAGATCCGTCTTTCCAGGTTCGTACTGATGAAGAATCTGGCCAGACCATCATCTCCGGTATGGGTGAGCTTCACCTGGACATCATCGTTGACCGAATGCGTCGCGAGTTCAAGGTTGAAGCGAACATTGGTAAGCCGCAGGTGGCTTATCGTGAATGCATCCGTAAGAACGTGGATGTGGAAGGTAAGTTCGTACGTCAGTCTGGCGGTCGTGGTCAGTATGGTCATGTCAAGCTCAAGCTTGAGCCGCTGCCTCTCGACGAGGAGGATGGCGAGAACTTCATCTTCGTAAACGAAATCGTTGGTGGTGTGGTTCCCAAGGAATACATTCCCGCTGTTCAGCAGGGCATTGAAGAGCAGATGAAGAACGGCTGTCTGGCCGGTTATCCTCTGCTGCGGATCAAGGCCACGCTGTACGATGGTTCCTACCATGACGTTGACTCCAACGAGATGGCGTTCAAGGTCGCCGGATCCATGGCGATGAAGAAAGGCGCGTTGGAGGCTAGTCCGGCCCTTCTTGAGCCGCTCATGAAGGTCGAGTGCGTTACCCCTGAAGAGTATATGGGTGACGTCGTTGGTGATCTGAACCGCCGTCGTGGTCTGGTTCAGGGTATGGAAGACGGCCCATCGGGCAAGACAATCCGTGCCGAGGTTCCGTTGTCGGAGATGTTCGGTTACGCCACCGATCTGCGTTCTGCAACGCAGGGTCGGGCGTCTTATGCGATGGAGTTCTCCCGCTATATGGAAGCTCCCTCGAACATTGCCGAAGCGATCATTAAAAAGGGTTGATCCCCAGGACTTAAGAAACAGGAAGAGGTGTAACCGTGTCTAAAGCAAAATTTGAGCGTAATAAGCCGCACGTAAACGTGGGCACCATTGGTCACGTAGACCATGGCAAGACCACGCTGACAGCCGCGCTGACTCGTGTGTGTCACGAAGTGTGGGGTACTGGTAGTGCAAGCGCATTCGACCAGATCGATAACGCACCGGAAGAGAAGGCGCGTGGTATCACCATCGCGACCTCTCACGTTGAGTACGATTCGCCGGCGCGTCACTATGCGCACGTTGACTGCCCGGGCCACGCTGACTACGTGAAGAACATGATCACGGGTGCGGCGCAGATGGACGGCGCGATCCTGGTTTGTTCCGCAGCTGACGGCCCTATGCCGCAGACTCGCGAGCACATCCTGCTGTCCCGCCAGGTTGGCGTTCCTTTCATCGTTGTGTTCCTGAACAAGGCGGACATGGTTGATGACGAGGAGCTGCTGGAGCTGGTCGAGATGGAAGTTCGCGAACTGCTGAGCCAGTACGACTTCCCGGGCGACGACACGCCGATCGTTACCGGTTCCGCGCTGATGGCGCTGGAAGGTAAGGATGACAACGAAATGGGTACTACCGCTGTTAAGAAGCTGGTAGAAGCCCTGGACGAGTACATCCCGGATCCGGAGCGTGCGATTGATCAGCCGTTCCTGATGCCGATCGAGGACGTGTTCTCCATCTCTGGTCGCGGTACGGTTGTAACCGGTCGTGTAGAGCGTGGCATCATCAAGGTTGGTGACGAAGTGGAAATCGTCGGTATCAAAGATACCGTGAAGACCGTTTGTACCGGTGTTGAGATGTTCCGCAAGCTGCTGGACGAAGGTCGTGCTGGTGAGAACGTTGGTGTTCTGCTGCGTGGTACCAAGCGTGACGACGTTGAGCGTGGTCAGGTTCTGTGTGTGCCGGGCTCCATCAAGCCGCACACCAAGTTCGAGTGCGAAGTGTACGTGCTGAGCAAAGAAGAAGGTGGTCGTCATACCCCGTTCTTTAAGGGTTACCGTCCGCAGTTTTACTTCCGTACCACCGACGTCACAGGTTCCTGTGAGCTGCCGGAAGGTGTGGAAATGGTTATGCCGGGTGACAACGTGAAGATGAGTGTTACCCTGATTGCTCCGATCGCCATGGAAGATGGTCTGCGCTTCGCGATTCGTGAAGGTGGCCGTACCGTTGGTGCCGGCGTAGTCTCAAAGATCATCGAATAAATTATTCGAATGATCTAAGGAAAAAGGGGCTGAAAGTCAGCCCCTTTTTCTGTTTCAGCCGCACAATCTGACCTGGTAGAGTCGCTGCTCATCGCAGTTGACACTGCTGGGTATTATGCATACAATGCGGCTCCTTTTTTTGAAGGTCGGCTAACTAGTAGCTGCTACGAGTGGAGTTTGGTGCATCATGCAAAGCCAAAAAATTCGAATCCGGTTGAAGGCGTTTGATTATCGCCTGATCGACCAGTCAACGCAGGAGATTGTCGATACCGCGAAGCGGACCGGCGCTCAAGTGCGTGGACCAATCCCTCTGCCGACGCGGAAGGAAAAGTACACCGTTCTGATTTCACCGCACGTCAACAAAGACGCGCGCGATCAGTACGAGATTCGTACACACAAGCGTTTGCTGGATATCGTCGAGCCGACGGAAAAGACAGTAGATGCTTTGATGAAGCTGGATCTGGCAGCAGGTGTAGACGTTCAGATCAGCCTCGGCTAACGCCAAGCGTTAGTCTGTGTAACTGTCATAAGGCCATAGAGGGTGAGAGCCCCGTACACTTAAGAGGTGAAACATGGCAATTGGAATTGTCGGTCGCAAGGCCGGTATGACCCGTATTTTTACGGAAGACGGGCAAGCAGTGTCCGTAACGGTAATTGAGGTTGAGCCCAACCGCATTACCCAGCTGAAAACTCTTGAAAGCGATGGCTATCGCGCGGTTCAGGTAACCGTTGGTAAGCGTCGTTCCTCTCGTGTGACTAAAAGCGAAGCGGGCCATTACGCCAAAGCCGGAGTCGAGGCTGGTCGTGGTCTGTGGGAATTCCGTCTCGCTGATGGCGAAGGCGAAGAGCTGGCTGCAGGCGGAGAGATTACCGCTTCCATCTTTGAAGATGGCCAGGTCGTTGATGCTGTTGGTCAGTCCAAGGGTAAAGGTTTCCAGGGCGGCGTAAAGCGCTGGAACTTCTCCATGCAGGACGCCACACACGGTAACTCCCTTTCTCATCGTGCTCCGGGTTCCATCGGTCAGAACCAGACTCCGGGCAAGGTATTCAAGGGCAAAAAGATGGCGGGCCAGATGGGCAATGCGCAGGTGACCGTGCAGAACCTGCAAGTCGTCCGTGTCGACGCCGAGCGCAACCTTCTGCTGATTCGTGGTGCCGTTCCGGGCGCGACCGGCGGAAATGTTGTCATCAAGCCTGCAGTTAAAGCCTGAGGAGCGGTGCGATGGAATTGACTATTACAGGTAGCGGCAAGGGAATCTCGGTTTCCGACGCTGCATTCGCCAAAGATTTTAATGAGTCACTGGTTCACCAGGTTGTCACCGCGTATATGTCCGGTGCGCGCCAGGGTACCCGTGCTCAGAAAACACGTTCGGAAGTCGCTGGTGGTGGTAAGAAGCCCTGGCGTCAGAAGGGTACGGGTCGTGCCCGTGCCGGTACCATCCGCAGTCCGCTGTGGCGGTCCGGTGGTGTTACCTTCGCTGCCAAGCCTCAGAGTTTTGAGCAGAAGGTAAACCGCAAAATGTACCGCGCAGCGATGCGCTCCATTTTTTCCGAGCTGGTCCGTCAGGAGCGCCTGGTTGTGGTCGACGACATGAATGTCGAAACGCCCAAGACCAAGGCCTTCACTGCCAAGCTGAGCGATATCGGTGTCAGTAACGCGCTGATTCTGTCCGACAACGTCGAGCAGAACCTGCACCTGGCCTCGCGCAATATCCCGCACGTTGATGTGCGTGATGTCGCCGGCCTTGACCCGGTTAGCCTTGTCGCCTTCGACAAAGTGGTTGTGACTGTTCCCGCTCTGAAGAAAATCGAGGAGATGCTGGGATGAATCAGGAACGTATTTACAAGGTTCTTCTTGGGCCTCACGTATCAGAGAAAGCCTCTCTGGTCGCGGAAAGTGGTCAGGTGGTATTCCGTGTAGCCCCTGACGCAACCAAGCCCGAGATCAAGAAAGCCGTTGAGCAGCTGTTCAACGTCACCGTCGAAGGTGTTCAGGTTCTGAACCGTAAGGGTAAGCTCAAGCGTACCGTTCGCGGCTTCGGCAAGCGTGCTGACATTCGTAAGGCTTACGTTAAGCTTGCGGACGGTCAGGACATTGATTTTCTGGATGTGGAATAAGGTAAAGGGGTCGTAAAATGCCGATCGTCAAAACCAAGCCAACATCTGCCGGCCGCCGTCACGTTGTTAAGCTCTTTAACCCTGATCTTCACAAGGGGCGCCCTTACGAGCCGTTGGTAGAAACTCTGAGTAAATCGGGTGGTCGTAACCATTTTGGTCGCATCACTACCCGTCACATTGGTGGTGGACATAAAAAACACTACCGTGTCATTGACTTTAAGCGGACCAAAGATGGTATCCCGGCGACTATCGAGCGCCTGGAATACGATCCTAACCGCTCTGCGCACATCGCGCTGATCAAGTACGCCGATGGCGAGCGTCGCTACATTATCGCTCCCAAAGGTATGCAGATTGGTGACCCTGTGCGCTCCGGCATCGACGCGCCGATTAAAGTAGGAAGCACGCTTCCGCTCCGGAATATTCCGGTCGGTTCCGTGATTCACTGCGTCGAAATCAAGCCTGGCAAAGGTGCTCAGCTGGCTCGCTCTGCGGGCGCATCCGTACAGCTGGTTGCTCGGGAAGGGGCTTATGCCACCATCCGCCTGCGCTCAGGTGAAATGCGTAAGGTGCTTGTTGACTGTCGCGCAACGTTGGGCGAAGTGTCCAACAGCGAACACAGCCTCAAGCAGCTTGGTAAAGCGGGTGCATCACGTTGGCGCGGTAAACGTCCAACAGTACGTGGTGTTGCTATGAACCCAGTTGACCACCCACATGGTGGTGGTGAAGGGCGTACCTCTGGCGGGCGTCACCCGGTTACTCCGTGGGGTGTTCCGACCAAAGGGCATAAGACTCGTAAGAACAAACGTACTGATAAGATGATAGTACGTCGTCGTTCAGCCAAGTAAACGACTACATAGAGGTAAATGCTGTGCCACGTTCTTTGAAGAAAGGTCCTTTTATAGACCTGCATCTGTTGAAGAAGGTCGAGGCAGCTCTGGAAGCTAACGACAAGCGGCCGATCAAAACCTGGTCCCGCCGGTCGACAGTGTTTCCGGAGATGGTAGGCCTGACCATTGCAGTCCACAACGGCAAGCAGCACGTGCCGGTTTATGTCACCGAAGATATGGTCGGGCATAAGCTGGGTGAGTTCGCGGCGACGCGTACTTATCGTGGTCATGCGGCCGACAAGAAAGCTAAACGCTGATTGTGAGGTAATAGAAATGGAAGTAGCAGCCAAGTACAAGGGCGCTCGCCTCTCAGCTCAGAAAGCCCGTCTTGTCGCTGACCAAGTGCGCGGCAAGGCTGTTGAGGACGCCCTGAACATTCTGACTTTCAGCCCGAAGAAGGCGGCGGTCATTCTCAAGAAAGCCCTTGAGTCTGCCATCGCTAACGCTGAGCACAACGAAGGTCTGGACGTAGATGATTTGCGGGTTTCCACCGTTATGGTGGATGAGGGTCCGACGCTCAAGCGAATCAAAGCTCGAGCCAAGGGGCGCGCTGACCGGATTTTCAAGCGCACCTGTCATATCACCGTCAAGGTCGCCGACAAGTAGGAGATGCTCAGATGGGTCATAAAGTAAATCCAACCGGCATGCGCCTGGGTGTGATCAAAGAGCACAACTCAGTGTGGTATGCCGAAAAGGCGGAATACGCGAACAACCTGTTGAACGATATTCAGGTTCGCGAATTCCTGGACAAGCGTCTGGTAAAGGCGTCTGTCAGCAAGATTGTGATCGAGCGCCCTGCTCAGAACGCCCGTATCACGATCCATACAGCCCGTCCCGGTATTGTTATCGGTAAGAAGGGTGAAGATGTTGACCGTCTGCGTCGCGAAGTCAGCGACATGATGGGTGTGCCCGTGCACATCAACATCGAAGAAGTCCGCAAGCCGGACCTGGATGCCCGCTTGGTCGCGCAGAACGTTGCCGGTCAGCTGGAGCGTCGTGTGATGTTCCGTCGCGCTATGAAGCGTGCGGTACAGAACGCCATGCGCCAGGGTGCGAAAGGCATCAAGATTCAGGTAGGCGGTCGTCTCGGGGGTGCTGAAATTGCCCGTTCCGAGTGGTATCGCGAAGGTCGTGTACCGCTGCACACACTGCGTGCAGACATTGATTACTCGACCTACGAAGCGAAAACCACTTACGGCATTATCGGCGTCAAGGTATGGATCTTCAAAGGTGAGATTCTTGGTGGTATGGAGCAGGTCCGTGCTGACAAGAAAGCCTCTGGGAAGAAAGGTTCTAAGTAAAGGGGCACTCAAATGCTGCAACCAAAACGCACCAAATTTCGCAAGGTAATGAAAGGCCGTAACACCGGTCTTGCGCACCGTGCTAACAAGGTGAGCTTCGGTGAATACGGATTGAAGGCGACAAGCCGTGGACGTATAACTGCGCGCCAGATTGAGGCAGCGCGTCGTACCATGACTCGCCGCATCAAGCGGGGCGGTAAGATCTGGATCCGGATTTTCCCGGACAAGCCGATCTCCAGCAAGCCGCTCGAAGTACGAATGGGTAAAGGTAAGGGTTCTGTCGAGTACTGGGTGGCTGAAATTCAGCCAGGCCGGATGCTGTATGAGATGGAAGGTGTTTCCGAGGAAATCGCTCGTGATGCGTTCACTCTTGCTGCGGCCAAGCTGCCCGTACAGACCACCTTTGTAACGAGGACGGTGATGTGATGAAAGCAACAGAGCTGCGTGACAAGTCAGTCGAGGAGCTGAACAAAGAGCTGATCGACCTCCTGAAGGAGCAGTTCAACCTGCGCATGCGTAAGGCGACAGGTCAGCTGAATCAGTCTCATCTTCTTCCGAAGGTGAAGCGTGACATTGCTCGCGTGAAAACAGTTATGAATGAAAAGGCAGGACAGTAACATGACTGAAGCTACCCAAACTGCCAGAACCCTGAGCGGCAAGGTCGTGAGCAACAAAATGGAGAAATCCATTGTGGTTCTGGTTGAGCGCCAGGTTAAGCATCCTCTGTACGGTAAGTACATGAAGCGTTCATCCAAAATTCATGCTCACGACGAGAGCAATCAGTGCAACATCGGTGACACCGTTACAATCCAGGAAACCCGCCCGGTCTCTAAGACCAAAAGCTGGGCTCTGGTGGAAGTCACCGAACGCGCATCGAAGGTGTAACTCGCCCGGACGGTGAGTCTTGTCGTAACGGCAAAGTGGTTTCTGCTGGAGAATAACCATGATTCAGACTCAAACAATGCTTGAAGTCGCGGACAACAGCGGTGCACGTCAGGTTATGTGCATCAAGGTCCTGGGCGGTTCACATCGGCGTTATGCCAGCGTTGGGGATATCATCAAGGTAACCGTTAAGGAAGCCATCCCCCGCGGTAAAGTGAAAAAAGGCCAGGTCCTGAAAGCTGTTGTTGTACGTACCCGTAAAGGTGTGCGTCGTCCCGACGGGTCGCTTATTCGTTTCGACGGAAACGCGGCAGTACTTCTGAACACTCAGGACGCACCCATTGGTACCCGTATCTTCGGACCGGTTACCCGTGAACTGCGAAATGAGAAGTTCATGAAAATTATTTCACTGGCACCCGAAGTACTTTAAGGACCAGAGGCCGGTTATGAAAAAGATCAAACGAGATGACGAAGTAATCGTCACTACGGGGAAAGACCAAGGCAAACGTGGTAAAGTCCTGAAGGTTCAGGACGATGGCCGGGTTGTTGTTTCTGGGATCAATATGATCAAGAAACACACCAAGCCAAACCCGATGCTCGGCACCCCAGGTGGCATCGTCGAAAAAGAAGCACCTATCCAGGCTTCCAACGTGGCTATTTTTAATCCGCAGACCGGCAAAGCCGATCGCGTAGGCTTCCAGATCAAGGAAGACGGCGCTAAAGTGCGGATCTTTAAGTCCACGAAAGAAGTCGTCGATAACCAGTAAGCGGTGGTGGTTACGATGCTTAACATGAAAGAGCAGTACAGTAAGGAAGTGGTACCCGCCCTGCAGAAAGAGTTCAGCTACAAGAACATCATGCAGGTGCCGTGTATCGAAAAGATCACCCTGAATATGGGTGTCGGCGAAGCGGTCGGTGACAAGAAGCTGATTGAAAATGCTGTGGCGGATCTAGAACGCCTGGCAGGTCAAAAAGCGGTTGTCACTTTGGCACGTAAATCCGTAGCGGGCTTTAAAATCCGTGAAGGTTGGCCGATCGGTTGTAAAGTTACCCTGCGCGGTGAGCGTATGTGGGATTTCTTTGATCGTCTGGTTCACATTGCGGTACCCCGCATTCGTGACTTCCGCGGTCTGAATCCCAAGTCCTTCGATGGTCGCGGTAACTACAGCATGGGTGTGCGTGAGCAGATCATTTTCCCCGAGATCGAGTACGACAGAGTCGACAAGATCCGCGGACTTGATATCACCATTACCACCACTGCCGGTACCGACGATGAAGGTCGCGAACTGTTGAAAGCCTTCGGCTTTCCGTTCAAGAAATAAGGAACGAGTGTAATGGCTAAGGTTTCCATGAAGAACCGCGAGTTCAAGCGTGAAAAAACCGTTGCGAAGTACGCAGCGAAGCGCGCAGAACTCAAGGCGATTATCAAGAACCCGAATACCAGCGATGATGACCGTTGGGATGCACAGATGAAGCTGCAACAGCTTCCTCGTGATGCGTCTCCCTCGCGTCTTCGTAATCGTTGCCAGGTTACAGGTCGTCCCCATGGCGTTCTGCGCAAGTTCAAGTTGTCACGTATCAAGTTGCGTGAAGCTGGCATGCGCGGTGATGTCCCGGGCCTGACCAAAGCAAGCTGGTAAGGCAGGTACTCTGACCGCAGGTCAGGTGCCCGTTGGTAAGCGGTGCGGCGCGCCGCTGCACAACTAAAAAGATCAGGAGTCTCATACCAATGAGTATGCAAGATACGCTTGCGGATATGTTTACCCGTATCCGTAATGCCCAGATGGCACAGAAGGTCGATGTGGCCATGCCATCTTCAAAGATGAAGATCTCCGTAGCCCAGGTCCTTAAGGACGAAGGTTACGTAGCCGATTTTTCCGTCTCAGCTGACGCGAAACCCGAGCTGACCATTAACCTCAAGTATTTCGGTGGCAAGCCGGTTATTGAGGAAATCAAGCGGGTCAGCCGTCCGAGTCTGCGCCAGTACAAGGGCGCTGGGGAGCTGCCGAAGGTATCCGGTGGTCTGGGAGTCGCGATTGTCTCTACGTCCAAGGGCGTAATGACAGACCGCGCTGCACGTGCTGCCGGCGTGGGTGGCGAAGTCATCTGCACCGTATTTTAGGAGATACACATGTCCAGGGTTGCCAATAATCCTGTCGTGCTGCCTTCCGGTGTTGAGGTTAAGCTGAACGGACAGGAAATTAATGTGAAGGGGTCCAAGGGATCGCTTCAATTCACCATCCACCATGTGGTAGAGGTTACGCAGGAAGAAAGTGTTCTGCGCTTCGCACCCCGTGATGGAGCCAAACAGTCCCGCGCTCTTGCTGGTACTACCCGCGCATTGGTCAACAATATGGTGACCGGTGTGTCTGCAGGCTTTGAGCGCAAGCTCGCGCTGACGGGCGTAGGCTACCGTGCCCAGGCGCAAGGTAAGAAGCTCAATCTGACACTGGGTTTTTCACACCCGGTTGAATATGAGCTGCCCGAGGGGATTACCGCTGAAACTCCGTCCAATACGGAAGTTGTGATTCGCGGAATCGACAAGCAACAGGTTGGCCAGGTCGCTGCAGAAGTCCGCGCATTCCGTCCGCCAGAGCCTTACAAAGGCAAGGGTGTGCGTTATGCGGATGAGCAGGTCAGACGCAAAGAAGCCAAGAAGAAATAAGGCGGGACTATGAGCGCGAATAACGAAAGATTGCGTCGCGCACGCAAAGTGCGCATGAAGATCCGTAAGCTGGGCAGCAACCGCCTGTGTGTACATCGTACACCTCGGCACATGTACGCCCAGGTTACGACTGCAGACGGCAGCAAGGTGCTGGCGGCTGCCTCCACGTTGGATAAGGACCTGCGCCAGGGTGCAACCGGTAACGTGGACGCTGCCAAAAAGGTCGGTCAGCTGATTGCTGAGCGTGCCAAGGCAGCAGGTGTAGAGCAGGTCGCTTTTGACCGCTCCGGTTACCGTTATCATGGTCGCGTCCAGGCTCTGGCCGACGCAGCCCGTGAAGCTGGCTTGCAATTCTAAGAGGTGGAGAAGATGAGCGTTAACGAACAGAAGGCGCCTGAGCTCCAGGAGAAGCTGGTTCAGGTCAATCGCGTCGCCAAGGTTGTTAAGGGCGGTCGTATTTTTGCCTTCACTGCACTGACTGTAGTGGGTGATGGTAAAGGACGCGTTGGTTTCGGTCGTGGCAAGGCGCGTGAAGTGCCGGTTGCGATCCAGAAAGCGATGGAAGCTGCACGCAAGAACATGGTCGACATCCCGCTTGACGGAAATACCCTGCAGTATGCGGTTAAAGCGCAGCATGGTGGCTCCAAGGTTTACATGCAGCCTGCATCAGAAGGTACCGGTATCATCGCCGGTGGCGCGATGCGTGCGGTACTGGAAGTAGCGGGTGTGCAGAACGTACTGTCCAAGTGTTACGGGTCTACTAACCCGGTGAACGTGGTACGTTCCACCATCAAGGGTCTCCAGGCAACTCAAGCGCCTGAAGATATTGCAGCCAAGCGCGGTAAATCCGTGGAAGAGATTCTGGGTTGAAGTCATGGCGAACGCAAAAACGATCAAAGTAACACTGACCCGCAGCCCCATCGGCTGTCAGCCCAAGCACAAGCTGTGCGTCAAGGGCTTGGGTCTTCGTAAAATCGGTCACACCGTGGAAGTGGAAGATACACCTTCCATCCGCGGTATGATCAACCGGGTTAACTACCTGGTGCAGGTAGAGGAGAACTAAGATGCGTCTAAACGAACTTAGTCCGGAGCCTGGTTCACGTCCCGCCGCCAAGCGCGTGGGTCGCGGTATCGGTAGCGGTATCGGCAAGACCGGTGGTCGTGGTCACAAGGGTCTGAAAGCTCGTTCCGGCGGCAGTGTTGCACCTGGTTTCGAAGGTGGTCAGCAGCCGTTGGCCCGTCGTCTGCCGAAATTCGGTTTCACATCGCGCCAGCAGCGCTATGTGGCTGAAATTCGTCTGAACGAACTGGCGAAAGTTGACGGTGACGTAGCCGATCTTGAAGCCCTGAAGAAGGCTGACATCGTTCGCGAAGAAATTCGTGAAGCGAAGGTTATTCTGTCCGGCGAACTGAGCCGCGCAGTGACTGTCAAGGGTCTGAAGGTGACCAAAGGCGCACGCGAGGCGATCACTGCCGCGGGCGGTAAAGTCGAAGACTAAGGCGAGTCGAGGACTAAATGGCCAAGAACGCATCATTGCCTGCGGGCGCGGGTAAAGGACTGGCAGAGCTGCGATCGCGGCTCTGGTTTGTCTTCCTGGCATTGCTGGTGTACCGGATCGGTGCCCACATCCCGGTGCCGGGTATCAACCCCGACCGTCTGGCAGCACTGTTTGAACAGAACCAGGGCACAATCCTGAGCATGTTCAACATGTTTTCCGGTGGTGCGCTTGAGCGAATGAGTATCTTCGCACTTGGTATCATGCCGTACATTTCAGCCTCTATTATTATGCAGCTGATGACAGCGGTCAGTCCGACGCTGGAGCAGCTGAAGAAAGAGGGTGAAGCTGGCCGTCGCAAGATCAGTCAGTACACGCGGTATGGTACGGTTATCCTGGCTCTGGTTCAGGGCTTCGGTATTTCTGTCGGGCTGGCATCCCAGGGTGTAACCTTCAACGACAGCTTCAGCTTCCACTTTGTGGCCGTGGTATCCTTTGTCAGTGGTGCCGTGTTCATGATGTGGTTGGGTGAGCAGATCACCGAGCGCGGCGTCGGTAACGGGATTTCCCTACTGATTTTCGCCGGTATTGTTGCTGGCCTTCCGGGTGCCATAGGGCAGACCCTGGAGCAAGCTCGCAACGGCGAGATGAGTCTGTTAGTGGTTCTGGGTATTGGCATCCTGGCGGTTGCGGTAATTGGCTTCGTGGTGTTTATGGAGCGTGGTCAGCGTCGACTGACCATCAATTACGCCAAGCGCCAGCAAGGCCGGCGGGTATTTGCTCAACAGTCCAGCCATTTGCCGCTAAAAGTGAATATGGCTGGCGTCATTCCGCCGATCTTCGCTTCCTCCATTCTGCTGTTTCCGGCGTCGCTGGGTCAGTGGTTCGGCCAGGGCGAGGGCATGGAATGGCTGAGTGATATTTCTCAGGCATTGGCACCTAGTCAGCCTCTATACATCATTCTGTTTGCAGCAGCAGTCGTTTTCTTCTGCTTCTTCTATACAGCGTTGATGTATAACCCGAAAGAAGTTGCGGATAACCTCAAGCGCTCAGGCGCGTTTATTCCGGGCATTCGTCCGGGCGATCAGACTGCCAAGTATATTGATGGTGTGCTGACCCGCCTGACTCTGTTCGGTGCAATGTACATTGCAGCAGTGTCCCTGTTCCCTCAGTTTCTGATGGTTGCCGGGAATGTGCCGTTCTACCTGGGCGGCACGTCTCTGCTGATTGTTGTAGTCGTGGTGATGGATTTCATGGCTCAGGTTCAGTCGCACCTGATGTCTCATCAATATGATTCGTTGATGAAGAAGTCCAATCTCAAGGGCTATGGTCGGAACGGATAATCCCGTTCCCCTTGAAAACTGGAGTCGACAATGAAAGTACGCGCTTCGGTAAAGAAAATTTGCCGTAACTGCAAAGTAATTCGTCGCAATGGCTCAGTACGAGTCATTTGCTCGGAGCCTCGCCACAAGCAGCGTCAGGGTTAATCCTTACGGATTCAACACTGACATTGTAAAGGGTACGATTAATGGCGCTTGACCTCGGGTGGGGTCAGGCGCTATTATTTCGCGCCCTTTTATAGTGGCGGAAAATTCACACAGCAAAGCTTTGAACGCGGAGTAATTTGGATGGCACGTATAGCCGGTGTCAATATACCCGATCACAAACATGCTGTTATCTCTCTGACTTACATTTTTGGAGTCGGTAAGACAGCAGCCCAGAAGCTTTGCGATGCAACCGGTGTTAAGCCGGACGTCAAGGTCAAGGACCTGTCCGACGAGCAGCTTGAATCACTTCGTACCGAAGTAGGCAAGCTGGCTGTCGAAGGCGATCTGCGTCGTGAAGTTCAGATGAACATTAAGCGTTTGAAGGATCTCGGTTGCCACCGTGGTCTGCGCCACCGTCATGGACTTCCTGTCCGTGGCCAGCGCACAAAGACCAACGCCCGCACCCGTAAAGGTCCTCGCAAACCTATTCGTAAGTAACAGGTAGGCAAACATGGCAAAGCCAGGTACACGTACCCGTAAAAAGGTGAAAAAGACGGTTGTTGATGGCGTCGCGCACATTCACGCGTCCTTCAACAACACTATCGTGACCATTTCCGACCGTCAGGGCAACGTATTGTCCTGGGCCACCTCTGGTGGTTCTGGTTTCCGTGGGTCGCGCAAGAGTACACCTTTTGCTGCGCAGGTAGCAGCTGAAAGAGCCGGTAATGCGGCTGCTGAATACGGCCTTAAAAACCTGGACGTAGAGGTTAAAGGTCCGGGGCCCGGACGTGAATCTGCGGTTCGTGCGCTGAACGCGTGCGGCTACAAGATCACTAACATCACTGATGTGACGCCGATTCCCCATAACGGTTGTCGTCCGCCCAAAAAGCGCCGCGTCTAACACAGGAGACAGTGAATTATGGCTCGTTACATAGGCCCGAAGTGCAAGCTGTCTCGTCGTGAAGGGACAGATCTTTTTCTGAAGAGCGGTGTTCGCGCGCTCGATTCCAAGTGCAACATCGAGACTCCGCCGGGTATGCACGGCGCGCGTCGCGGTCGTCTGTCCGAATATGGCGTACAGCTTCGTGAAAAACAGAAAGTCCGTCGTATCTACGGCGTACTGGAGAAGCAATTCCGCAACTATTACAAAGAGGCCGCCCGCATCAAGGGTGCAACCGGTGAGAACCTGTTGCAGCTGCTGGAAGGCCGTCTTGATAACGTTGTCTATCGCATGGGTTTTGGTTCTACCCGTGCTGAGTCCCGTCAGCTCGTTTCTCACAAAGCGATCCTGGTCAACGATAAGCTGGTGAATATCCCGTCTTATCAGGTGCGTCCAGGGGATGTTGTGAGCGTGCGTGAGAAGGCAAAAAACCAGCTTCGCGTTAAAGGCGCGCTGGACCTGTCTTCCAGCCGCGCACCGGTGAGCTGGGTAGAGGTCGACGCCAGCAAGATGTCCGGCGTTTACAGGTCAGTGCCCGAGCGCACTGAATTGCCGGCCGACATCAACGAGAACCTCATCGTCGAGCTTTACTCCAAGTAAAGCCCAGTTAGCAACGAGAGCAATTAGGGGCGTCTATGCAGCGTTCAGTACATGAGTTATTGACACCTCGTACCATTGACGTGAAAGAATCAAGCGCCATGCGCGCCAAAGTGACCTTGGAGCCTCTGGAAAGGGGCTTCGGTCATACTCTTGGTAGCGCACTGCGTCGGATACTCTTGTCCTCCATGCCGGGCTGTGCCATTACCGAGGCGCAGATCGACGGCGTGTTGCACGAGTACAGCGCGATCGAAGGTGTTCAGGAAGACGTCATTGAGATTCTTCTGAATCTTAAAGGCGTGGCCGTGAAAATGGGCGGCCGGGACGATGCCGAGGTAACCCTCAGCAAGAAAGGCCCGGGCGTCGTCACTGCCGGTGATATCAAGCTGGATCACGATGTCGAGATCACCAACCCGGAACATGTGATCTGTCACCTGAGTGCCAATGGTGAAGTGAACATGCGTCTTAAGGTTGCCCGTGGTCGCGGCTATGAGCCTGCTGATCAGCGGGGTCTGGACGAGGACGAAACTCGCGCCATTGGACGCCTGCAACTGGACGCAACTTTCAGTCCGGTCCGCCGTGTTGCCTACGCCGTGGAAAGTGCACGGGTAGAACAGCGCACCGACCTGGACAAGCTGGTTATTGATCTGGAAACCAATGGTACGATCGACCCGGAAGAAGCGATTCGCCGGGCCGCGACCATCCTCCAGCAACAACTGGCCGTGTTTGTTGATTTCGATCACGAGAAAGAGCCCGAGCGTGTTGAGGAAGAGGAAGAAATCGATCCGATCCTCCTGCGTCCGGTTGATGATCTGGAATTGACAGTGCGTTCAGCTAACTGCTTGAAGGCTGAGAATATTTACTACATCGGCGATCTGATCCAGCGCACTGAAGTTGAGCTGCTGAAGACGCCTAACCTTGGTAAAAAGTCGCTTACTGAGATCAAGGACGTGCTCGCGTCCCGCGGTCTGTCACTGGGTATGCGTCTTGATAACTGGCCGCCGGCTAGCCTTCGTGGCGACGACCGGGTCCTGGGCGGTTAATCGCCGATTAGTTTAAGGTAAGGAATCAGAGCAATGCGTCATCGTAAGAGTGGTCGTAAGTTCAGCAGGACCAGTGCGCATCGCAAGGCCATGTTCCGTAACATGACTGCGTCACTGGTTGAACACGAGCTGATCAAAACTACGCTCCCGAAAGCGAAAGAACTTCGCCGGGTAGCGGAGCCTTTGATCACGCTGTCAAAGAATGATTCGGTCGCGAATCGTCGTCTGGCGTTTTCTCGCCTGCGTGACGATGCGGCGGTTGCCAAGCTGTTCAATGAGCTTGGTCCCCGTTACAACGAGCGTCCGGGTGGTTACCTTCGTATCCTGAAGTGTGGCTTCCGTGCCGGCGACAATGCCCCCATGGCATTTGTAGAGCTGGTTGGTCGTCCGCTGGACATCGAAGCTGAAGAAGTGGACGACGAAGAGTAAGTTCTTCCGAGTCCATAAAAAAACCGGGTTCCGTGAGGTTCCCGGTTTTTTTGTGCCCGCTCCTCCGGCGGGCTATTTGATGTGCATTGGTTTCAGGTAGCGTCCTGTGTGGGACGCCGGATTGTCCGCCACCTCCTCCGGAGTTCCCTCGGCAATAATCTGCCCGCCACCAGAACCACCCTCGGGTCCGAGGTCCACAATCCAGTCCGCCGTTTTAATCACATCCAGGTTGTGCTCGATCACTACAATGGTGTTGCCATGGTCCCGCAGTCGCTCCAGTACGTTCAGCAATTGTTGGATGTCGTAGAAGTGCAGGCCGGTGGTCGGCTCGTCGAGGATGTACAGGGTTTTACCGGTATCGCGCTTGGACAGTTCCTTGGCCAGTTTTACCCGCTGGGCTTCTCCGCCGGACAATGTGACGGCGCTTTGGCCGAGGCGGATGTAGGACAAGCCCACGTCGATCAGGGTTTGCAGTTTTCGGGCGATGAAGGGCACGGCGTCGAAGAATTCACGGCCTTCTTCAACGGTCATTTCCAGCACTTCGTTGATGTTTTTGCCTTTGTAGCGGACTTCCAGGGTTTCGCGGTTGTAGCGTTTGCCTTTGCAGATGTCGCAGGGCACGTACACGTCGGGCAGGAAGTGCATTTCTACTTTGATTACGCCATCGCCCTGGCAGGCTTCGCAGCGGCCGCCTTTGACGTTGAATGAGAATCGGCCGGGTTTGTAGCCTCTGGACCGGGCCTCCTGGGTGCCGGCGAAGAGTTCACGGATGGGGGTGAACAGGCCGGTGTAGGTAGCCGGGTTGGATCTGGGGGTTCGGCCGATGGGGCTCTGGTCTATGTCGATGACCTTGTCCAGGTGGTCCAGGCCCTTGAGGTTTTTGTAGGGGGCGTGGCTCAGGCTGGTGGCTTTGTTCAGCTTGGCTGCCGCTACCGGATAAAGGGTGGCGTTGATCAGGGTGGATTTGCCGGAGCCGGATACGCCGGTGATGCAAGTCATCACGCCCAGTGGCAGGTTCAGGGTGACGTTCTGCAGGTTGTTTCCGGAGGCGCCGGATAGCACCAGTTTTTTGCCGTTGCCTTTGTTTCGGGCTTTGGGAACGGCAATTTCCATTTCGCCACTGAGATACTGGCCGGTCATGGAGGCCGGGTTGGCGATGATCTCGGCGGGGGTGCCGCGGGCGACGATTTCGCCGCCGTGTACGCCGGCGCCCGGGCCGATGTCGATGACGTAGTCGGCGGCGCGGATGGCGTCTTCGTCGTGCTCCACCACGATCACGGTGTTGCCCAGGTCCCGGAGGTGAGTGAGGGTTGCCAGCAGGCGGTCGTTGTCACGCTGGTGCAGGCCGATGGATGGCTCATCCAGTATGTACATGACGCCCACCAGGCCCGCGCCTATCTGGCTGGCCAGGCGGATGCGTTGGGCTTCACCGCCGGACAGGGTGTCGGCGCTGCGTTCCAGTGTGAGGTATTCCAGCCCGACGTTAACCAGGAATTGCAGGCGTTCGCGTACTTCCTTGAGGATTTTCTCGGCAATTTCACCTTTGCGGCCGGGCAGGGCCAGTTCGCTCACGTAACGATGGGCGTCGCCGACAGGCAGTCGGGTGATTTCCGGCAGGGTACGCTCTTCGATAAACACATGGCGGGCGCTGCGGCGCAAGCGTGAGCCGCCACAATCCTTACAGGGCTGGGTGCTGAGGTTGCGGGCCAGTTCTTCCCGCATGCTCTGGGAGTCGGTTTCCCGGTAGCGGCGTTCCAGGTTGGGCAGTATGCCCTCGAACGGGTGCGCCTTTTCCATGATATGGCCGCGGGAATTCACATACCGGAAGGTGATGTCTTCATCGCCGGAACCATACAGCAGGGCCTGCTGGAAGTTCTCCGGGAGCTCTTCCCAGGGTGTTTCAAGATCAATACCGTAGTGCTCCGCCACGCTGGTGAGCATCTGGAAGTAGTACACGGCGCGGCGGTCCCAGCCTTTGATGGCGCCGGAGGCCAGGGTGGCTTCCGGGCTCTGGATAACCTTTTCGGCGTCGAAAAACTGGCGCACGCCCAGGCCGTCACAGGTGGGGCAGGCGCCGGCCGGGTTGTTGAAAGAGAACAGCTTGGGTTCCAGTTCGCTCAGGGCGTAGCCGCATTGGGTACAGGCGTAGCGGGCTGAGAAGGTGTGTTCCTCGCCTTCGCCGGTCATGGGCGCGACCAGGGCAATGCCGTCGGCCAGTTCCAGGGCGGTTTCAAAGCTCTCGGCCAACCGCTGCTCCAGGCCTTCCTTCACCTTGAACCGGTCGACCACCACATCAATCTGGTGTTTGCGCTTTTTATCCAGCGCCGGTACATCGTCGATATCGTAAACGGTGCCGTCGACCCGCAAGCGAATAAAGCCCTGGCTGCGCATGGTGTCGATCACCTGCAGGTGTTCGCCTTTGCGATCCCGGATGACCGGCGCCAGGATCATCAGTTTGCTGCCTTCCGGCATGGCCATCACCTGGTCCACCATCTGGCTCACGGTCTGGGCTTCCAGCGGCTGGCCGTGGTCCGGGCAGCGGGGTTCGCCGGCGCGGGCGAACAGCAGGCGCAGGTAGTCGTATATCTCGGTAATGGTACCCACAGTGGAGCGCGGGTTGTGTGAGGTGGACTTCTGCTCGATGGAAATGGCCGGGGAAAGGCCTTCGATGTGGTCCACATCGGGTTTTTCCATCATCGACAGGAACTGGCGGGCATAGGTGGACAACGATTCCACGTACCGGCGCTGGCCTTCGGCATAGAGCGTATCGAACGCCAGGGAAGATTTACCGGAACCGGAAAGGCCTGTGATGACAATCAGCTTGTCCCGCGGCATATCCAGGTCGATGTTCTTCAGGTTGTGGGTGCGTGCACCCTTGATCTGGATATGGTCCATAACACCTCGCTTGGGTAAAAACGTCGATTATATCGTTTTCGGGTGGCGCCGGCTAAACCGTGTACAGATTCCTCTGGCTGCTCTAGGCCGCCCGCAGCCGCTTTCTGCCACCCCGTTGTGAGTAGTCCCGTCTGCATAGCGCTTCTGGTACAATGCGCCGCTCGCAGTGACAGGCTGCGCCTATACATTCAACCAGTCCGGCACGGGTTAGCATGAACGCGCTTGAAAAACGCTCAGTAGTAGCTCTGGCATCGGTATACGCCATGCGTATGCTGGGCCTGTTCATGGTAATGCCGGTCTTCGTTTTGCTGGGCAGCGACCTCGAAGGCGCGACGCCCGCGCTGATCGGTTTCGCGATTGGTGCCTACGGCCTGAGCCAGGCACTGCTGCAGATTCCGTTCGGTTTGCTGTCAGACCGGGTTGGCCGCAAACGGATGATCTACATCGGCCTGATTCTGTTCGCAGCCGGTAGTGTGCTGGCAGGCGCTACCGATTCCATATACGTAGTTATTGCCGGGCGGATTCTTCAGGGCGCCGGCGCGATTGCCAGCGTACTGATGGCGTTGCTCAGTGATCTCACCCGGGAGGAGCAGCGCACCAAGGCCATGGCCACCGTGGGCATTTCCATTGGCCTGTCGTTTTCGGTCTCCCTGGTTATGGGTCCGCTGCTGGGTGCGGCCTGGGGGCTGTCGGGGATTTTCTATACCACCGCGGTACTGGCGGTTCTGGCGTTGGTGGTGGTTGCCCGGGTTGTGCCCACGCCGCACCAGCACAAGGTCAGTGCCGACACCCATCCGGCCCGGGAAATGGTCAGCCGTGTCCTGGCTGATGGCCGGCTGCTGCGGCTCGATTTCGGCATTTTCATCCTGCACTTTGTGCTGACCGCGCTGTTCCTGGTGTTCCCCACCATGTTGCAGGACCAGTTGGGTCTGAAGGCCAGTTCCCACTGGTGGTTCTATCTCAGCGTTATGATTACTTCGTTCTTCGCCATGGTGCCTTTCATTATCATTGGCGAGAAGAAACGCAAAATGAAACCGGTGCTGTGCGGTGCCATCGCCTTGCTGGCATTGGCGGCTGCGTCGATGACCGGTGTTGGCCAGAGCCTGTGGCTGGCGTGGGCTGTGCTATTCTTCTTCTTTATGGCGTTCAACCTGCTGGAAGCCAGCTTGCCGTCGCTGATCAGCAAAGAAGCCCCAGCCGCGGCCAAGGGCACGGCCATGGGCGTGTATTCCACTTCCCAGTTCTTCGGCGCGTTTCTGGGCGGCGCACTGGGTGGCGGGCTGTTGCAGACCGCTGGCCTGGACGGTGTGCTCTGGCTGATGGCCGCAGCGCTGGTGGTTTGGCTGCTGGTGGCGTTAACCATGCCTGCACCGGGTTACACCACCAGTTTTGTGGTACAGCTGAAAAACGCCGTGAGTATCAGTTTTGACGAGATCGACCAGAACCTGCGAAAACTGCCGGGCGTGGAAGACGTGGTGATCGTGGAAGAGGCCGCCATGGCGTACCTGAAGGTAGACCGTCAGCATTTTCGGGAAGAGCAGCTTGCGCACTTTGAATTTGTGCGGCAGGGTAGCACTACTTAAAACACAGGATGCCTGCATGGAACGCAGGCGTTCAGCAAAAGAGACCAGGAGCATACAATGGCACGAGGCGTAAACAAGGTAATTCTTATCGGTAATCTGGGCCAGGATCCGGATACCCGTTACACCCCGAACGGCAACGCGGTGGTAAACCTCAACCTGGCGACCGATGAAAGCTACAAGGATCGTCAATCCGGCCAGCTGGTACCGAAAACCGAGTGGCACCGGGTGGTGTTGTTCGGCAAGGTGGCTGAAGTGGCGGGGCAGTACCTGCGCAAAGGTTCCAAGGTGTATATCGAAGGGCGCCTGCAAACCCGCAAATGGCAGGGGCAGGACGGCCAGGACCGTTACACCACCGAGATCGTGGTGGATATCAACGGCCAGATGCAGATGCTCGACAGCCGTGGTGGCGAAGGCGGCATGAACCAGGGCGCGCCCCAGGGCCGGCCCCAGCAAGCGGCCAGCTACAACAACCCGCCCCCGCAACAGCAGCAGGGTGGCCAGGGTAACCAGGGTGGCGGATACAGCAACCAGCCGCCCCAGCAGCAGGGCGGCGGCATGCCGGAGCCGATTGACGACTTCGACGATGATATTCCGTTCTGACCCAGATCAAAGGCCCGCGCTCTGCGCGGGCTTTTTGGTGCGCCCGGCACGGGCGCACTCCTGGAGGTGGAAGTCCTCCCGTGAGCTGGCCACAGCGAACGAAGTGAAGCGCAACTGCGGAAGGGTGACCGACCGTGGAGAGGAAGCGTGGAGCGTAAACCGTGAGCCGATGAACAAGAATCGGATATGAGGCATTGCCGAGCAGGGTGAGCGGGCCAAAAGCCGCGAAGCTCTTGTGGCCAAGGCGAGGTGGTGTAAATCCGGCGGTTGTGCGGTGAAGGAGTGTGTTCTTACCCGGGGAGATCTCGCCTCATGCCTGAAAGGGCGACGTGGTAACACGGAGCGAGAAGTCAGCAGAGGCCATAGTAGCCGCTTATTCAGGGTGAAGGGCTGAACGAGAAGGAGCGTCAAACGCCTTGTCGATGAGTACTGTACAGCATCAGATGTCCGCGTCAGCGGAGCGGGTTGCAGGACGGGAAGGTGAAGCCTTGCCGGACGTGACCCGCGATGAAACAGGACTCCCGCGACAAGAATCGGAAGGCGCAGGGCGACACCTGCTGGAGCAGGCGTTCGCACGAGAGAACATGCAGCGGGCATGGAAGCGCGTGAAGGCCAACAAGGGATCTGCGGGTGTTGATGGACTGGACATTGCCCAGACCGCCGAACACCTGAGATGGACGTGGCCGGCGCTCCGGCAGCAACTGCTGGAGGGCTCCTATCGGCCACAGCCTGTCCGTCGGGTAGGCATCCCGAAGCCGGACGGCAGTGAACGGGAACTGGGTATCCCTACCGTCACCGACCGTCTGATTCAACAGGCACTGTTGCAAGCGCTGCAACCTCTGATTGATCCCACCTTCAGCGAACACAGCCATGGCTTCCGTCCGGGTCGTCGGGCCCAGGATGCGGTTCTGGCTGCGCAACGCTACGCCCAGCAGGGCTGCCACATCGTTGTGGACGTTGACCTGTCGAAGTTCTTCGACCGGGTTAATCACGACATCCTGATCGACCGCCTGAGGAAGCGCGTGAACGACCCCGGAGTCATCCGGCTGGTTCGTGCGTATCTGAATGCGGGCATCATGGACGGTGGCGTAGTTATAGAACGATACGAGGGCACGCCGCAAGGCGGGCCACTGTCGCCACTGCTGGCGAATGTTCTGCTGGATGAGGTGGATCGGGAACTGGAACGCCGGGGGCACTGCTTCGCTCGTTATGCCGACGACTGCAACGTCTACGTTCGCAGTCATAAAGCGGGAGAGCGGGTGATGCGGTTGCTACACCGTTGTTACGACAAATTGCACTTGGTGATCAACGCATCCAAAAGTGCAGTCACCAGCGTGTTCGGCCGTAAGTTCCTCGGTTATGCCCTATGGCAGACAAAGGATGGAGACGTCCGGCGCGCCGTATCAACAAAAGCGTTACAGGCGTTCAAGCTGAGGATCAGGCAACTGACCCGAGGGTCAGGTGGTCGCAGCATCTCACAAGTGGTGGAAAAGCTCCGCAGCTACCTGCTCGGATGGAAAGGGTACTTCAGACTGGCGCAAACGCCTCGCATCTGGCGATCGCTGGATGAGTGGATACGTCGTCGCCTGAGAGCCCTGCATCTTAAACAGTGGCGGCGGGGCAAGACCATCTACCGGGAGCTGTTGCGCTTGGGCGCAAGTCCCTGGGTGGCGGAATCCGTGGCGGCTCTGAGCCACCGCTGGTGGCATAACAGTCGCTCCGCCATTCACAATGTGCTGACGACTGCCTACTTCGACCGGTTGGGTGTGCCGCGCCTCTCGTGATACCTCAACTTCTCGAACCGCCCGGTGCGGACCCGCTTGCCGGGTGGTGTGGGAGGGGCGGAACCTGCTGGTTCCCCCCTATCCCGATTTACCGACTTGCAAAATTTCCGTGAAATCTTCCGCAAACCGTGGAGTTAGGTTCAACTTCTCATCTATCATGTAAGGCTGTGTAAAATTCGCCGAATTTTTGAACATTCAGGCCTGTTGCCTGCACTTGGCAATTTTTTCAAGGTGTTTTGGAGCGCTCTTACTGGTGATGCTTTCGCTGCCTGCCCTACTAAAGGCTCAGGAGGTCGAGACTATTACTACGCCGGGTGGGAACACTTTCACAGTTCCGTCGAGAGTGTATGAAATTACTGTCGAGACCTGGGGGGCTGGTGGTAGTGGAGAGGGTACTAACAGAGGAGGAGGTGGTGGTGGCGCTTATTCGCGTCAGACCCTGGAGGTGAGCCCTGGAGACAGCTTCACGTATCAGGTGGGGGGCGGAGCACCGGCGGGTAGTGATGGCCCCGGTGGTGATAGTTGGTTCGGTAGCCGTTCGCTGATACTCGCAAAAGGCGGGAATAGTGCCAGCGGTCGCACAGGAGCTGACGGTGGAAGTGCGCAAGACGGGGCCGGAGCAGTGCGTTATCGGGGAGGGAATGGTGCTGATGGTGTTTTTGCCACTGGAGGTGGTGGCGGTGGATCTTCAGCAGGTTCTAATAAGCGCGGCGCGGACGCCATTGGCGGCCAAGGAGCCGATGCTCCAGTAGACGGTGGCGATGGAGGTGATGAGGGTGGCACTGCCTTGATTGTTTTTGGGGGTGATGGAGAGCCCGGTGCAATCCCTGGCGGCGGCGGAGGCGGCGGTGGAAGCTTCCAAAGCGGTGGTGCAGGAGGCGACGGCCAGATCCGCCTGACGTATGAGGTGTTACCGCTGCCCCAGTGCTCTGCTATTTTCGATCCGAGCGATGGCATTACAGAGTCGGTGCCGGTCGAGCAACGGTTGGATTTAAGTGTTTTTGACCCCCGTGCTCCCCAGCAATGGCCGAGTAATAATGTGATACCGGCGGGCAGTCATGTCTACCAGAGCGAGACGTTTGGTAATAACGTGAGCGGTTATACCGTGGCTGGCAGGGCCCGGGTTCTAGTCGACGGCAATTTGACAATTGATTCCTCCAATTTTGCGATGAACCTTGATGGTGCCGCGAGTGACTTGGTGCTGATCGTGGACGGTGACCTGGTTATCTCCAAGCCCAACGTCAAAATTAACGCGGTTATTTACGTTACCGGAAACGTTAGCTTTGGCAACAATATGGTTGTCGTTGGTGCGCTGGCTTTGAAGGGGCAAATCCTAGACCGGGCTAATACCCAGGATCCGGTGACTTATGACCCAGAGGCAGTCGAAAGTGTCGACTTCGGCGGCTCCTGTTTGCAGGAGGAGCCGCCTGCGTCAGAGCTTGATCACATTCGTATCGTGCACCCCGGCTGGGGTTTGACATGTCAGCCTGCAAGTGTGCAGGTGCTGGCTTGTGCAAATTCGGAGTGCTCCAGCCTTTACTCAGACCCGGTGGCACTAAACCTGCAGCCCGCTGGTTGGCTTCCGTCTCAAAATGTAACGATCTCTGGTGCTGCTGATCTGCAGTTTCAACGCTCTAGCGAGGAAACTGTGACCCTTGGTCTGAGCGGCCCGTCGTCGGGCTTGGAGTGCATTGCTCCAGACGGGTCTGGCAGTTGTGACATGACTTTCCGGAATTCAGGCTTGCTATTGGATGTGCCGGATTTGGTGGCGGGGGAGGAGAATAGCTTCTCTATCGCCGCCGTGGAAACCGTGGAGGGAACCGGCGACTGTGCTGCCCTTTTTGCAGGGGAAACCCGAACCATTGAGTTCGGCACTACCTACCTTACTCCCGGCCCCGAGAACAGGGCCGAGTCTTTCTCTACCGTCATCAATAACACACCCGTGGCATCGGATGGGACGAACCTGACAAGGGTGGAGGTCACCTTTGATGAGAACGGGATGGCCGAGGGAGTACGCATCCGTTACGACGACGCAGGTCAAAACAACCTAACCGCCCGTTATGTTGAGGAAGATCAGCCAGACGGAGGCACTTTGATTATTCAGGGCTCTTCAAACTACGTGTCCACACCCTACGGTCTTTGCCTGATTTCAGAGGCGCAGTGTGGAATTGCCGATCTTACCTGTTCTGACACGCACATAGCCGGAACACCCTTTGATGTTACGCCCAAAGCCTATCGTTATAGCTCAGGCGTAGATGCACTCAGTTGTAACAACAAGCTCCCTGCGCCGTCGTTTGCTCTGGGCGATGTTCCGGTCGCTCACCAATTGTTATTTCCCGAGGGCGGCCAGCCAGGCACTCTACTGGAATCAACGCTTAGCTATGGTGCAGGCCAACAAAACCTGACGTTGACAGAAGTTGGTGTCTTCGAGATTCAGACCGAGGCCGTTGAGGGAGGCTATCTGGGGCGCGATATTCCCGCATCGGATCCTGCGACTACGGCGCGGATGATTCCGGCCAGACTAGAGGCGTCTGTTGCAGAGCATGGGGTGCTGGATTCCGCTACGGAGTGTTCAGGGTTTGCATACACGGGCCAGAACTTTGGCTGGCAGCAGGACTTCAATCCGGTCGTGCTGGTAGAAGCCTGGAATGGTAGCGCGACACCAGCGCTTACCGCCAACTACACCCACGAAGATGTTCTGGGCCAGCTGCCTGCCGGGCGTTTCATCGTTGAGGTTCCGGAGGCTGACGGCACCGAAAAATGGAACGATGAAGCAGAAACTCCGGTGCCTTTCCGCACGGATTCTTCAGCAGAATTTCTGGCGACGGGGGTGGTAGAGGAGCAATCAGCAGGTGTAGCCCGCTATGTACTTCGGCCGGATGAGCAGTTTGTGTATCCGAAGTGGCCTGGCAGTCGAATTACACCTTTTGATCCGGATCTGGAGTTTTTGTTAAAGCCGTTGTCTGACCTGGACAACATTCCGGTGGAAGGAATACCGGCCCGTGGGTTGGCGCTAACGCCTGAACCTGCTGCGGGTTTCAAAATCCGCTATGGCCGGCTGGAGTTAGAAAACCTCTACGGCCCTGAAACCGGCGACCCCCTGTTAATGCCGTTCCGCGCCACCTACTGGGATGGCAGCCGGTTTGTAACCAACACCGATGACAGCTGTTCGTCCTGGGCCACCAGCGATATCACTGTGACCGATCAGGACGGAGTAATGGCTGAGCTGGCGGATTTGTCCGGTGAGCTCGAACAGGGTTCAGCTACGCCGCTGGAGCTGGTGCCAACGGGTAATCGGGGCGAAGCCACCCTGGAGTGGGACGTTCCGGTATGGCTGCAGGATGACTGGAATCAGGAAGATACTCTGGTGAACCCCCGCGCCACCGCCACCTTCGGCGTCTACCGAGGCAACGACCGCATCATCTACTGGCGGGAAGTGCCCGCCAACTGAGCCTCCGGCATCATCAATAGATGCGTATGCTGCCGGTCATTCCTGCCTCCTGATGACCGGCTACCGGGCAGGTCAGGTCGTTGAACTCACCGGTTTGCACGGGCACAAACCACCAGTCTGCCTGGTGTCCCGGAAACACCTCAATTTCATGGATGTGCCCTTTGATTTCGGCTGTGCGCTGGCCATCCGCGGTGTAGGTTTGTGCCTTGCGGGTAAACACCGAGCGCGCCATACCCATTGAGGAGAAGTAGTGTGGGTGGGGGCTGTTGTTTTTCAGTACCAGCCGGTAAAGCTTTCCGGTCTCGAACTCAAGATGTGAGGGGCTGAATCGCATCTCACCCTCAGTTGTGCCCAGTTCGACTTCCACTACGATCGGCATTTGCCTGGTCAGGTCGCCTTCACTGTGAGCCTGAAATGACAAGGTGATGCCTGCCACCAGTGCCGTCATCCAGAGTTTCATCTTGTCGTTCTCCTCATCCACTTTCCTTGACAGTATCAGCGGAAAAGTCGGGACACCTAGCGTCTTTCCGTAGTACGACCAAAGTTGGGGAAGTGGCGACCAAAGGGCGGTTCATGCGGTCCTGGCATTGTGTCACGCTCAGGTTGAATCAGTGCCATTTGCGCGGGATTGGGTGACGTGATGTCTGAGTGGTTGAGTCCGTTGGTGGAAATGGGTGTGTTGACGCTCGGGTTGGTGGAACTGCTGGGTATTGGCGGGCCGGTGGTGGCGATCTTGTTGGTATTCTCCATGGTTGCCGTTACGTTGATTGTTGGCAAATCCCTGCAGTTGCTTTTAGTCACCTGGCAATCCAAAACAAAAGTTTCGAACAGTCTATCTTTGTGGCGGGATGGCCAAGTGCGTGACGCCCACAGTCTCTTGATGACCAGCCAACAGCCGGTGCCGGCATTGGTGGCCAGTGCCATGGCCTCGGTGATGCGCCATGGTGACGCGCCGCTGGTTCGGGAGGAGCTGGCTCGCCAGGCGTCCCGGCACTCGGCATCGCTCAAGAGTTATCTGAAACCGTTGGAAGTCATAGCCACGCTAAGCCCATTGCTGGGCCTTCTGGGTACGGTAATGGGGATGATTCTGGCGTTCCAGCAGATGGAGGCGGCGGGTAACCAGGTGGACCCGTCGGTGCTGTCGGGAGGGATCTGGCAGGCGCTGCTGACCACGGCTGCGGGCCTGATTGTGGCCATTCCCGTGGTCATGTTGCACAGCTACCTTGAGCGTAAAACGGACCGCCTGGTGGATGATATGGAAGATGCGCTGACCGCGGTATTTACCGGACCCTTGGTTGGCAATACTTCCGGCGCGGTGAATGTGTCTGAGCCGGCGGCTAATCCTCTTAACGCCAGTGATGAGCGGCGGGGCCATGCAGCTTGATCGCCCTGCGGCACCCTCCCGAAAGCTGATTGGTCTGACACCACTGATTGATGTGGTGTTCATTCTGCTGCTGTTTTTCATGCTGACCTCCTCGTTTATCCAGTGGCAGAGTCTCGACTTGACGATGTCGACGGGCGAGGGCTCAGAGGTCTCCGGTGAGCCACCATTGATGCTGGGGATGGCACCGGATGGCCGACCAATCCTGCCGGATGAGCCGCTCGTGTTTCTGGATGACAGGCAGCTGAGTGACCTGCTCGCAGGAGGCGACCGAACCGTGATCCTCACACCCCATCCAGCGAGTTCAATACAACAGGTGGTCTGGTTGCTCGATAAGGTAGGGGGATTGGGTGCAGCCAGCGTCTCGGTGAACACTGGGGCGGCAGAATGAACATCAAACGTGGCAGCGCTCCGGCGGCCAGTAATGACGATCATCTGATACCGCTGATCAACGTGGTCTTTCTGATGCTGATCTTCTTCATGCTGGCCGGTCAGATTCGGGCGTCTGATGGTTTGCCGTTTGTTCCGCCAGCCATGGACTCCGGCGAACCGGAGGTGTCAGCGCAGGTCGAGATTCTGATGACGGAAGGTGGTGAGGTTTTTCTCAATGGCACCCCGGTCCAGCACGACGAGCTCTCGAGGGCATTGGCGGATGGCTGGGGTGTGGAGGGAGCGGCGCGCTCCCAATCCCCGGTGCTGGTCAAGATTGATCAGACGTTAACGGCAGAGCAATGGCAGCCGGTGTTGGCCTGGGTGTCGGAAGCAGGGTTTGAATCGGTGCACCTGTCCACGCGGCGGAGCCCGTGATGGGCTTGAAGCGTCGGTATCTGTTTGCGGGTGCGCTCTGTGCACTGGCGTTTCATGCCGGAGCCTTTCTGGTCGTGCAGGGTGTATTGGCGCACCAGCCGGTGCTGGATGTGGCCGCGGATGAAGGGGCCGATGGTGTTTTTGTGACGCTGGCGAGTGCTGACATGTCGCCTGCTGAAAATCCTTCTGATACTGATCCGGAGCCGGTACAGGCCACCCCGAAAGAGGAGCCCCTGCAGAAGCCTGATTCCTTGCAGGCCCCCATGCCCGCGCCGTCGCCAGAAACAAAGCCAGAACCCCTGCCAGAACCAGAGCTCAAGCCACAACCAACGCCAGAGCCAGAGCCGGAGCCTGTCGAGCCAGTATCGACAACGTCAGAACCCGATAGGGACGTAGAGGAGCAGGAGGTGCCCGAAATCAGTGGCGCCGACCCGGCACCCACCGCAGAGCCTAACTTGGCCCCCGCCGAAGATGCCTCGGCAACCCCCGCGACACAGGCAGATACCGGTGGTGTGGTGAACGATGAAGCCCGTTATCTGCAAGCGTTACTGGGCCACCTGAACCGCTATAAACGTTACCCCGATTCTGCCCGCCGCATGCGTCGGGAAGGTGTGGTCGAGGTGACCTTTACGGTTAACCGGCAAGGCCAGGTGGCAGACGCCCGGGTGGTAAAGAGTGCGGGCTTTCGCCCCCTGGATGACGAGGTGCGGGATATGTTGTCCAGGGCGGTACCGTTACCCGGAGTGCCTGCGGATTATGGCCGGCCCGAGTTGACGGTGACCTTGCCCGTCGCCTTCTCCCTGCGGTAACGCCCGGCTTTAACGGGAAAATGTCCCGACCCAAAGTAGGCCTCCTCAGGTTCCATCGTTCAGTTCTCCCGAATCGCTCCCCACTCTAAGGTTACCCCAACAGCAATAAAAACCTGTGCTAAGGGGAATACGATGAGTTTGATGTTGAAACCAATAATCCGCGCGGTGCGTTTCGCCGTTCTGGCTTCCGTTCCGGGCATTGTGATGGCCCAGCAGACAGGCGAGGCAGTGTATCTGCCGGCACTGGATGTGCGTAGCCTGGTGCCCACGTCTGTTGAGGGCATGCCGGGTGCCGCGAGCGTGCTGACCCGTGACCAGATCGATGTGTATAAGCCCTACACCCTGCATGATGCCCTGGATTTTGTGCCGGGCGTGCGCACCATCGACGACGATGTCCTCGGCCGGCGCTCCGGTATTGGTGTTCGCGGTGCACCTCCGCGCCGTTCCCGTAAGGTGCTCTTGCTCGAAGACGGCACGCCGATCAACAACAGTGCATACCTCGATTCCGGTGCGCATTACACCCCACCGTTGGAGCGCCTGGAGCGCGTTGAGGTTTACAAGGGCGCAGGGCAGATTGTCCACGGCCCTCTGAACAACAACGGCATCGTCAATTTCCGTAACCTGAAACCTACCCCGGTGCCGGAAACCGTCATCGAAGTGGGCGTGGGCAACCAGGACACCATCCAGCAGCATATTCACCATCGCCGCACTGAAGGCGATGTCGGCATGGTGTTCTCCTACACCGGCAAGCGTGCTGACGGAACCTTTGATGTGGAAGAGCAGCAGTACGACGATTTCTACACTGGCCTGGAATGGCAGGTTAATGAACGCAACCAGCTGGCGGCGTCTGTGACCTACTTGCGTGAGCGCAGCGATGGTTACGACGAAGCGAACCTTTCCCTGCAGGAGTATCGTGACGCGCCCCGCAACAAGAGCCGTTTCGATGAGGGGCGCGAAGATAACAACATTTCGGTGAACTACCTGAAGTACGACCTGACCCATAACCTGCAGGTGACGGACGATGTCAGCGTGTCCAGTAAAGTCTTCTTTACAGACCTGGACCGCCCGCGTTTCCAGACTCGCGGCACGGCACCTGCAGACGGCGGCGTGATGGAAGGCCGGGATCGCCGTTATGAGAACCTGGGGGTTGAGAGCCGACTGGAGTGGGCCAACATTGAAGCGCTTGGGCTGACCCATCGTATCCAGACCGGCGTACGCTACGAAAACCATAACTTTGAGGACCGCCGCCCTGTTGGCCTGCCGGGTGAGAAGCTGGATGAGGGCAACCGCGGCCGTTTGTTGGCGGTCTCTGGCGAGGACGGTTACACCCGTGACGGGCGCCTGGTGGAATACGATGCCGAGGCGGTTTCCGGATATATCCAGAATAGCATGAGCTTTGGTGATTGGACGGTGACCCCGGGCCTTCGTTATGAAACCTACAACCAATACAAAGACACGGTGTTTCGCCCTGGTAGCAGTGACGAAGGTGTTCGGGAAAAGGATTCCAACTCATTGTTCCTGCCTGGGATCAGCCTGCTTTACACAGGGTTTGCGCAATCAGAGATCTACGCCGGCATCCATCGCGGTTATGCGCCTGCCTCGGCTCGCTCGGATGAGTTTCCGCTCACCCCGGAAACCGGCGTGAACAGCCAGTTGGGTGTCCGTACCAGCGCAATCAAAGGCGTCAGCCTCGATGCAGCTGTGTTCCACAATCGCATCAAGGACACGTTGATTCGTGATGATGTGGACGAATTCGGCGATGCGTTGTTTGTAAACGCAGCGGATTCGCGCAGTACCGGCGTCGATGTCGGCGCCAGAATCGATTCCTCTGCCTTCTATCTGGCGGATTACAACCTGTTCGCCGAAGCTGCGCTGAATTACACCGATGCCCGTTTCACCACCGGACCCCTGGACGACAATCGGGTACCTGAAATCCCGACCCGGGCAGGCAGCTTCACCGTTGGGATGGATCACATGGCCGGCTGGCACTTGAGCGCCACTGTCAGCCATCTGGGGTCCTTCTACAGTGATATCGAAAATACCCGTGAGCTGACCTCCGACGGCGAGGCGGGCAAGGTGCCGAGCCGTACCCTGTTCTCGGCACGGGCAAGCTACAAGTTGCCAACCACCACGGATGCAACCTTGTGGGTTCAGGGGCGCAACCTGTCAGACAAGCTGTATATCTCGGATGTGCAGGACGGCATCCGCCCCGGCGCTCCGAGAACGGTTGTTGCTGGCGCAACAGTGAGGTTTTGATATGACCCTCGGTTAGTCATATCGCTTGGCCGGGTTTCCTTCCTTTTCCCGGCATTTTTCTTCCGATGCTCCGGCCGCTCTGCGGCCGGAGCTTTTTTCGTGTCAGGGGGGAACAAACGCCCGAGGGGGTTGTGATAATCTTGGCGGGTGAATACCAACAACAAAAGAGTCCGAGATGAAAATTCTGATTGCGGATGATCATGCGGTGGTGCGACAGGGTTATGCCAGCCTGTTATCGATGGCCTTGGAACCCTGCGAAATTATGGAGGCGGCATCTGGGGAGGAAGCCTGCGACTTCAGCAGGAGGCATCAGCCGGATCTGATTATTATGGACGTAGGCTTGCCGGGCATCAGCGGCATAGAAGCAGCGGCCCGAATTCTGGAAGCCCAGAAAGACGCCCGAATACTCTTCTTCAGTATGTACAACGAAGTGCCTATCGTTAAACGTGCCCTTCAGGTGGGCGCCATGGGCTATATCACCAAGTCCTGCGACACCGATACCCTGATCAAGGCGGTTCAGCGCGTTGCCGAAGGTGAAATTTTTGTCGAGTACGATCTGATTATGAAGTCGTCGTTCAACGATCAGGCCTCCGAGTCCGCAAAATTGCAGCAGTTGACGCGCCGCCAGTTTGAAGTGTTTTCCATGCTGGCTCGCGGGTTAAGCAATGATGAAATTGCCCATGCCCTGGCAATCGAAAAGAAAACCGTGGCCAATACGGTGACCGCCATTAAGAGCAGCCTTGGAATCGAGTCGATGGCGAAGCTGGTCTTCTTCGCCATTGATGCCGGGCTGGTTCAAATCTGCACGCAGCCAGCGGCATCCGTTTCCCAGGAGTAACGGCTGCTTAGTCTTCCGCGTCCTCAGCAGAATCGATTTTCAGTTCGTTAATCTTCCGGGTCAGCGTATTCCTGCCCCAGCCAAGCAGCACGGACGCATCCCGGCGGCGCCCGCCGGTGTGCTTCAGGGCCACCTCAATCATAATCTTCTCGAACTCCGGTACGGCGGTGTCCAGGATCGACTTCTTGCCGCGCTTCAGTTCCTGTTCTGCCCAGTTTTTCAGGCCTTCCTGCCAGGTCTGGCCAGTGGCGCTGTGCTCACTTTCCGCCTGGTGCAGCAGTTCCGGGGGCAGGTCGTCTACGTGGATTTCCCGGCCGCTGGCCATTACGGTCAGCCAGCGGCAGGTGTTTTCCAGCTGGCGCACGTTGCCGGGCCAGGGCAGGGTGGTCAGGTATTCTTCGGCATCTGGCCGCAGTATTTTCGCTTCTACCGACAGTTCCTTGGCGGCCCGTTTCAGGAAGTGCTGCATCAGTTTGGGGATGTCTTCCCGGCGTTCAGCCAGTTTGGGCAGGTGTACGCGAATTACGTTCAGGCGGTGGAACAAGTCTTCGCGGAAGCTGCCGGCCTGCACCAGTTTTTCCAGGTCCTGGTGCGTGGCGGCGATGATGCGCACATCCACTTTGATGGGGGTGGTGCCGCCCACCCGGTAGAATTCGCCATCGGCCAGTACCCGCAGCAGTCGGGTCTGGGTGTCGGCGGGCATGTCGCCGATTTCGTCCAGAAACAGGGTGCCGCCATTGGATTGCTCAAAGCGGCCCTGCCTTGCCGCCGCTGCGCCTGTGAATGCGCCTTTTTCATGGCCAAACAGTTCGGACTCAATCAGGTCCTTGGGAATCGCAGCCATATTGAGTGCGATGAAGGGGTGGCTCGCCCGAGGGCTGTGGTTGTGCAGGGCCTGGGCGACCAGTTCCTTACCGGTACCGCTTTCACCGTTGATCAGTACGGTAATGTTGGAGTGGGACAGTCGGCCGATGGCCCTGAACACTTCCTGCATCGCAGGTGCTTCACCGATGATTTCGGCATTTCTCTGTGTGCTTTCGGCCTGCGGCTCTGAGGTGGCACGGCGTTCGTGGCTGTGAGCCACGGCCCGCTTCACCAAAGCAACGGCGTCATCCACATCAAACGGTTTCGGAAGATACTCGAAGGCGCCCGTCTGGTAGCTGGTCACCGCGCTTTCCAGGTCGGAATGGGCGGTCATGATGATCACCGGCAGATCCGGGTGTGAGTCAACAATCTGTGAGAGCAAGGTGATGCCGTCGACGCCGGGCATACGGATGTCGCTGATGATGGCATCGGGCTGTTCGTGCTCCAGCCTCATCATGATGCTTTCGCCACTTTCAAACACCCGGGGCTGCATACCGGCCTGGTTCAGGGCGCGCTCCAGCACCCAACGTATACTGCGATCGTCGTCAATTATCCAGACGTTTGCCGGTTGGCTCATTGGTTTTCCTCCAGGGGCAGGAAGATGATGAAGTCGGTTTTTCCGGGCTCGCTCTCGCATTCAACAAGCCCGTGATGTTGCCCGATGATGCTTTGGGTGATGGAGAGGCCGAGGCCCGTGCCGCTGGCTCGCCCACTGATCATCGGGTAGAAAACATTTTGCAACAGATCCGGTGGTATGCCCGGGCCGTTATCAATCACATCCACACGGCACACCAGGCGATGGCGTTTGTGGCCGATGGTGAACTGTCGCAATGCGCGTGTGCGGAAGGTGATCGTCGGCTGTTCGTCGCCGGTCATCTCCGCCTGGTTCTCGAACGCGGCTTCCATGGCGTTGCGGGCGATGTTAAGGAAAGCCTGAATCAGCTGTTCCTTGTCGCCCTGGAACTCGGGCAGGCTGGGATCGTAATCTCTCCGGAAGTTCAGGCGGCCGCGGCTCTCAGCTTCCAAAAGGGTTTTGACGCGCTCCAGAACCTCATGAATATTGGTGGACGCCATTTTTGGGGCTTTGTTCGGGCCGAGCATGCGGTCCACCAGGGTTCGCAGGCGGTCCGCTTCTGCAATGATCACCTGGGTGTATTCTTTCTGGTCTTCGTTGTGCAGTTCGCGGTCCAGCAACTGGGCCGCCCCGCGAATACCTCCAAGAGGGTTTTTGATTTCATGGGCCATGCCCCGGACCAGTATCCGGGTGGTTTCCTGCTGGGAGATAATGTCTTCTTCCCGGCTGATCCTTAGCAAGCGGTCCCTGGGCTGGATTTCGATCAACAGTTCCGTTGGCTCAAGGCTTATGGGGGACACCGAATAATCAACCGTCAGCCGCAACCCGCTTGTCAGTATGAATTCCGCTTCGCGTCTGGTGTACGACTGGCCATTCTCGGCTGCTGCATACAGTGTTTGCAGGGCATCTTCAGAGTCGATCAGGATGTCGTTGATCGGGGCTCCCTTACTTCTGGTTACGCTGGTTTCAAACAGACTTTCGGCCGCCGGATTCAGGTACTGGACTCTTAACCCGTCACTCAGCACCAGTACGGCTGTGGTCAGGCTGTCCAGTATGCTTTTGTATCCGGCCGGTATTGCCATTCGTTTGTCCCTTTTGATGGGCCTTGCGGGTTGCTAAGGCAGTTTTGCAAAAAACGAACCACATTGGCTGTTCGTGGCGATGACAGTGCGCATTTAGCGGGCATGCGGGTTACAGGCCTGTGAACACGGCGTGGTGTAGTGCAGAAATATCATTGCGTAAAGCCTGCCCGCGGATATCCGCCCTGGGAATGGTCAGAGTATGGCTTTTTTATGGTGCGACCGCACTAAAATGGGGCAAGCAGGAATGGCGTGGTGGTTCGCTAACCGCTACAGGTCTGCGTTTGTATGGCGCCCCGGCCCGAAACGGTCGGGGCCCCGGAAGGGTGCATCAGTTGTTGACGCTGGGCCGGTGGATGGTGAAGGTAATGGTTTCGCCGCTCTTGACGGTAACACCGTTGCTGTCGACGATATTGACGCCTGCATCGTGGGTGCCGCGAAACACATTGCGCACCATCACTGTCCCGGAAGCGCTCTGGCCAACCGGTTGGCCGTCGAGAGTTACTTCGTACTTGTGGCTGCCCCGAAGGCCAGGTGAACTGGTCACGCGGAATTCCACGTCGCCGCTGCCACTGTGGAAGGCCTGGTCATCACCCGGCGCGAGGAAGCGGACGCTGTCGTAGACGGAGCCTTCCTGTTGCACTTTTTCCCGCAACCGCTCTGGCTCCCGAACCGCTTCGAGTTTTGGCAGAGTGACCGTGGTGACCGGTTTTACCTTGATCTCCTCAGCAGGGGTGCCTTCCGAGGGCTCGTCGGTATAGGTAACGTTGCCCTGAGCATCCACCTGACGATAGACCTCGGCGGAAACCGGAAGCGCCGCAAGAGCGACAATGCCAGAGAGTAGTGCAAGCCGTGCGTTCATAGAGACAACCTGTCTGATTGTTTTACCCGATTATCAGCGCCAGTCATGAGTATTTCAACGCCATTACCCGGCAGCTTGGTTACATTCCGTTAAGGCTGGTCGAAATGTGCGGCCGTACACAAAAAAGCCCCGCGCAAGGCGGGGCTTCTCTGGGTTGCTGATCCTTACGAACGGATCAGCAGGAGTAGTAGAGCTGGAACTCGACCGGATGCGTGGTCATGTTCAGTTTCTCAACTTCACCGCGCTTCAGATCGATGTAGCCGGCAATCATGTCCTCGGTGAACACGCCGCCGCGGGTCAGGAATTCATGATCTTCAGCCAGGCAATCCAGAGCTTCGGACAGGGTTTCAGCAACCTTCGGAATGTTCAGCGCTTCTTCCTTCGGCAGGTCGTACAGATCCTTGTCCATGGCATCGCCCGGGTGGATCTTGTTCTGGATACCATCCAGGCCGGCCATCATCAATGCAGCGAACGCCAGGTACGGGTTGGCCGCCGGGTCAGGGAAACGCACTTCGATACGACGTGCTTTCGGGCTGTTCACGTATGGAATACGGATGGAGGCCGAACGGTTACGGGCGGAGTAGGCCAGCATAACCGGTGCTTCGTAGCCCGGAACCAGACGCTTGTAGCTATTGGTTGCAGGGTTGGTAAAGGCGTTGATGGCCTTGGCGTGCTTGACGACACCACCGATATAGTAAAGCGCTGCTTCGCTCAGGCCGGCATAGCTGTCACCTGCGAACAGGTTCTTGCCGTCTTTGCTCAGGGACATGTGTACGTGCATGCCGGAGCCGTTATCACCAACCACAGGCTTGGGCATGAAGGTGGCGGTTTTACCGTAGGCGTGGGCCACGTTGTGTACGCAGTACTTGAGAATCTGCACTTCGTCAGCCTTGCGGGTCAGGGTGTTGGCGCCAACGCCGATTTCACACTGGCCAGCGGTGCCGACTTCGTGGTGATGAACCTCAATTTCCAGGCCCATGGATTCCATAGCGGCACACATGGCGCCACGCAGGTCGTGCAGGCTATCCACTGGCGGAACCGGGAAGTAACCACCTTTAACACCCGGGCGGTGACCGATGTTGTTGCGATCGAAGTCTTCGCCGGATACCCAGGCGGCTTCTTCAGAGTGGATGTGGTAGGAAGCGCCCTGCATATCCACATTCCATTTAACAGAATCGAAAACAAAGAACTCAGGTTCCGGACCAAACAGGGCACCGTCAGCGATGCCCGTGGACTTGAGGTACTCTTCCGCACGGCGGGCAACGGAGCGTGGGTCACGCTCATAGCCCTGCATGGTGGAAGGCTCTACGATGTCACAGGTAATGTTCAGTGTGGTTTCTTCGGTGAACGGGTCCAGCACGGAGGTGCTGTCGTCCGGCATCAGAATCATGTCGGATTCATTGATGCCTTTCCAGCCGGAGATTGAAGAGCCGTCGAACATCTTGCCGTCGCTGAAAAAGTCCTCGTCCACCTCGGTGGCCGGCAGCGTTACGTGTTGTTCTTTGCCACGGCTGTCAGTGAATCTCAGGTCGATCCATTTGACTTCGTGTTCCTTGATCAGATCAATCGTCTTGGACATTGTGCATGCTCCGTCTGTTATCCCGCCGTGCGGGCGATTTCTGTGTACATTGTTGCCGGATCGTTCAGCAGTGCTGACTCCCGATCTTTCTTTCAGGTAGGGCAGCTTAACAAAAGCTGTTGCGAGTTACCTGCAAATTCGGCTGCTTAAGGTTTAGCAATAGCCTTGCCAGTTTTTGATGCATGCGCCACAAGTGCGCAATACCAAGGCGTTCGGGCTGTTTTGGAGCGATATGTGCTGATTGGGTGGCCCTATCGCTCTTTCGTGGTGCGTTAAAACGGTGCGATAGCTGAAATAATGCACCAAAATGATGCAGATGGGTTGTTGCTTCGATAGGCGTTTTTCTTCATATAAACGCAAGTGAGTTTGCTATATACTGCGCGCCACTTCATTTTTGCCTCAGGTATTCAGCACAGACGCTGAGTTTCTTCAGGGGGTATTCGGGCTTCCCGGCCCGACAAATGAAATTCATTTTACGGATTTGAGACGGCATGTAAGGGGCTTTGCGCTTACTGAAGACCTCTCAGGTCATTCGGTGCATGCTGCAGGATTATAGTTGTGATTGATAAACTTCGTAATATCGCCATCATCGCCCACGTCGACCATGGCAAGACCACGCTGGTTGACCAGCTTCTTCGTCAGTCCGGCACGCTGGACCGTAAAGAGCTCGAAAACGAGCGTGTCATGGACTCCAATGATCAGGAAAAAGAGCGTGGCATTACCATTCTGGCCAAGAATACGGCGCTGAAATGGCACGACTACGACATCAATATCGTGGACACTCCGGGTCACGCCGATTTCGGCGGTGAAGTCGAGCGTGTCATGAGCATGGTCGATTGCGTGTTGCTGGTGGTTGACTCCATTGACGGCCCGATGCCGCAAACCCGGTTCGTGACCCAGAAAGCGTTCGACGCGGGCTTGCACCCGATTGTCGTCGTGAACAAAATTGACCGCCCTGGAGCTCGCCCGGATTGGGTGGTGGATCAGGTGTTTGATTTGTTCGACAACCTTGGAGCCAGCGATGAGCAGCTGGACTTTCCGATTGTCTATGCCAGCGCCCTGAACGGCATTGCCGGAATGGATCACGAAAAGCTGGACGACAACATGGACGCGGTTTTCCAGGCCATCGTTGATCACGTGCCTGCCCCCAACGTCGACCGGGACGGTCCGTTCCAGATGCAGATTTCTCAGTTGGACTACAACAGCTTCCTGGGCGTTATTGGCATCGGCCGCATTATGCGCGGCAAGATTAAAACCAACTCTCCGGTTACGGCCATTGGTGCCAACGGCAAAAAGCGCCAGGGCCGTATTCTCAAGATCATGGGCCATTCCGGGCTGCAGCGTGTTGAAGTCGACGAAGCGCAGGCGGGCGACATTATTTGCGTCAGCGGCATGGATGAGCTGTACATCTCTGACACCTTGTGTGACCAGGCCAATGTTGAAGCCTTGCCGCCGTTGACGGTGGATGAGCCGACGGTTTCCATGACGTTCCAGGTCAACGACTCACCGTTTTGTGGCAAGGAAGGTAAGTTTGTCACCAGCCGCAACATCAAAGAGCGTTTGGAAAAAGAGCTGCTGCACAACGTTGCTCTGCGAGTTGAAGAAGGTGAGTCGGCAGATAAGTTCAAGGTATCCGGCCGTGGCGAGCTGCACCTCTCAGTGTTGATCGAAAACATGCGTCGCGAGAACTTTGAGCTCGCCGTGGGTCGTCCGGAAGTGGTTATCCGTGAGATCGATGGTGTTAAACAGGAGCCGTACGAAAACGTCATCATCGACATCGAAGAGCAGCACCAGGGTGCGCTTATGGATCAGATGGGGCTCCGCAAGGGTGAAATGACCAACATGGTGCCGGACGGAAAGGGCCGTATGCGTCTTGAGTATACGATTCCGGCGCGCGGGCTGATCGGTTTCCGTAACGCCTTCCTGACCATGACCTCCGGTTCGGGTATTTTGACTTCAACCTTCAGCCATTACGGCCCTATCAAGAGCGGTGATGTGACCAGTCGTCAGAACGGTGTGCTGGTGTCAATGGCTACGGGTGCGGCGTTGACTTACTCGCTGGAAACACTGCAGAGCCGAGGCAAGCTGTTCCTGGATCCCGGCCAGGAAATCTATGAAGGCCAGTTATGTGGTATTCACAGCCGCGACAACGATCTGGTGATTAACCCCACCAAGGGGAAAAAGCTGGACAACATGCGCGCGTCTGGCAAGGACGAGGTTATCGGCCTGGTGCCACCGATCAAGCATACTCTTGAGCAGGCTCTGGAGTTCATCGATGAAGACGAATTGGTGGAAGTGACGCCCAAGTCGATCCGGCTGCGCAAGAAGCTTCTGACTGAGAATGAGCGTAAGCGCGCTCATAAGAAGTAATCGTCAGTAAGTGATATCAAGGGGCGGTGCCAATGTGGCCCGCCCCTTTTTTGTTGTGCGCCAGGCATGGCGCGTAGCGCCTTGACGGGCGCTGTTCCGGTACAGGTGGTGCTGGCCGGATGACTTGGGGGTGCAAGTCCCCTGTGGACCCGGCAAGGGGAACCACTAGCCGGACGGCAAGGGTGTCCATCGTGAGATGGAATCTGAAGGAAGCCGCAGGCAAAGCACTGGCCTGACGAACAGAAATCGCATATGAGGCGGTCACACCGGGTAAGGCGTCAACTATCGTCAAAGCCCTGTACTTGCACGGAAGGTGTGGACGTAAATGCGGCGGGCATAAGTGTGAAGGTCACGCGTCTTACCCTGGGAAGTCTGGTTCTCTGCCGCTGTGCTACTCACTTCGCGAGAGGTGGGGATGGGGAGCCAGAACTCAGCCGAGGCCATAGTAGGTGCGTCACCGCGTACGGAAGGGCCGAACATGGTTGGCCGTTAGTAGGCGATGAGTTCTCGTAGTGTGCTTATGAAGACAGAAGCGACCCGGATGGGGCAGGGCATTCAGGAAGGCGCTGGACGGTATCCGGCAGAGACTGAAGTCCGTGTCGAGGCAGACGCGGGGGCTCACTCGTGGACGAACGCGGAGCCGAACACGCTGATGGAACAGGTGCTTGAGCGCCCGAACCTGATGCGTGCGTATCAGCGGGTGGTATCCAATAAGGGTGCCGCCGGTGTCGATCAGATGCCGGTGATGGCCCTGAAGGGCCACCTGCAACAGCATTGGCCAACGCTGCGCGAGCGGCTGTTGGCCGGAGACTACCATCCTCAACCGGTCCGCCGGGTCAGTATCCCCAAGCCGCAAGGCGGGGAGCGGACACTGGGTATCCCAACGGTGCAGGACCGCCTGATCCAACAAGCCCTTCACCAGGTGCTGAGCCCGACGCTGGAACCGACCTTCTCGGATCACAGCTATGGGTTCCGCCCCGGTCGAAGTGCCCACCAGGCGGTCAAGGCGATGCAGCAACACATCAACGACGGCCACCGCTGGGTGGTCGATCTGGATCTGGCCCAGTTCTTTGACCGGGTCAACCACGATGTGCTGATGAGCCTGCTGGCTTGTCGCATAGCCGACCGGCGGATACTCACCCTGATCCGGCGTTACCTGCAAGCCGGCATGCTCGAAGGAGGACTGGTCAGCCCGAGACGGGAAGGCACGCCGCAAGGCGGCCCCCTGTCGCCCTTGCTCTCTAACGTGCTCCTGACCGAACTGGATCGGGAGCTGGAGCGGCGGGGACACCGGTTCTGCCGCTATGCGGACGACTGCAACATTTACGTCAGCAGCAAAAGATCCGGCGAACGGGTGATGGCCAGTATTACCCACTTCCTGGAAACGCGCTTGCGCCTGAAGGTGAATACGGTGAAAAGCGCCGTGGACCGCCCCTGGCGTCGGAGCTTTCTGGGTTACAGCGTGAGCTGGCATAAACGTCAGGTCCGGTTGAGAGTCGCGCCCAAAAGCCTGAAGGCCTTCATGGCCAAGCTTCGCCCCCTGCTGAAACGGTCACGGGGACAGTCGTTGACGACCACCATCCGGAACCTGAACCCGGTGCTGAGAGGCTGGGCAAATTACTATCGCCTGACCGCCTCGAAGCGTTCGGTCGAAGCCCTGGATGGCTGGATAAGACGGCGGCTTCGCCTGATCCTGTGGCAGCAGTGGAAGCGGACCCGCACGCGGGCCCGCAACCTGGTACGGCTAGGCTTGACTGAGATAAGGGCTTGGAGGAGCGCGACCAATGGTCGTGGACCCTGGTGGAACAGTGGCGCGACTCATATGAACGCGGCCCTGCCTAAGAGGGTATTCGACCGTCTGTCTCTGGTAAGCTTGCTGGATACGATGACTCGGCTTCAGAGCCGACCATGAACCGCCGTGGTACGGAACCGTATGCCCGGTGGTGTGAGAGGACGGGGGAGGTAACTCCCCCTCCTACTCGATTGCCCGGCGAAGCCGGCAAACCCGGCCATCTGAAAGAAGGTGGCGTCACCCCGACTGAGGGGAAGACAATCCGACTGGCAAGGGCGTCACTGGCCAACGGTGGGGTCTGAAGGAAGCCATAGGAAGTTAACGGTACACAACGCAAGTGAACCTGTTTCGGCAGTCCAGGTGGGTCAGCGTGCAAAATAACGCGAAGCCCGATACTCAGTCAGACCTGGGCTGTGCTTGAGGGTGGCATCGTTAACAGGGAGCCGGTGCAGTAACCGGGGAAGCCTGACACCGAATCCGGCGACGCCGGAGGCTGTGGCGCAAGGCGAAAGCCGAGGCCGCAGTCGGTGCGAGGTGGCAGATGATGCCGTAGTAGTGAGGAAGTTCCGGCCTGAGAAGCCTGGTAACAGCGTGGAGGACAAAACCGGAACGACCGCTGACGGAGGTTCAGCGGACCGGCCAGGGTCAAAAGCTCTGGTCGGATGCGAAGGGCGGAAGTCATTAACGAGAGTGACGGACGACGAGCGAACAGGTGGACGCTGCGCTCACAAGCTGCCCGACGGGGCAGGGACGTGCATTGAGGTGCTGCGGGAACGTAGTGGCTTCGGTGTTCTCCGGGCAAGGGAGTAAAGCGATACCGTGGCGGCAGATTGCCAGAGTGCTAGTACCCGGACGGATTGCTTGAAACAGACCGGCAGCCAGACCGATCCTCGAAGCCGTCACCACAGAGATGAGCAGGCATGAGGAAATACTACAGTCTGTACGGGCAATTGCTGTCAAAACAGCGCCTGTATGAAGCCTTCAGACACATCAAACGCAACAAGGGCGCGGCCGGAATCGATGGGCAGAGCCTGAGTGCGTTTGAGGCGGATCTGGAGGTGGAGCTGTCGTGCCTGTTGCTCGAGCTGAAGGAAAAGCGCTATCGGGCGCAGCCAGTCAGACGCGTAGCCATCGCCAAGGATGACGGCGGTGAGCGTCTGCTGGGCATTCCGACGGTTCGGGACCGGGTGGTGCAACAGGCGTTGCGCAGCATCATCGAACCGATCTTCGAGCCGGACTTCCACCCGTCGAGCTACGGGTACCGTCCGGGACGCAGTGGTCACCATGCCATTGGCAAGGCGGAGCGGTTCATCCGCCGCTACCGTCGTGACTGGGTTGTGGATATGGACCTGTCGAAATGCTTCGACACGTTAAACCACGATCTGATCATCCGCCAGTTCCGCCAACGGATCACGGACGGCAGTGTTCTGTCACTGTTGCGCCAGTGTCTGGAAAGCGGGGTGATGGTGGGGTACCACCTTGAAGACACGGAGCTGGGAAGCCCGCAGGGCGGCGTGATCAGTCCGCTGATTGCGAACGTTCTATCTGGACGCCTTCGACCAGTTCATGAAGGCGCGGGGTCACCGGATCGTCCGCTATGCGGACGACATCCTGATCCTGTGCGGTTCACGAGCGGGCGCGGAGAATGCGTTACGGGTGGCCCAAAGCTACCTGGAAGGGAAGCTGAAGCTGACGGTTAACGCCACCAAAACCCACATCGCCCACAGCGATGAGGGGGTGAAGTTCCTGGGCGTGGTGATCCACATGAACTACACCCGCATCCAGGACAAGAAGGTGGTGAAGCTCAAGCAGACGCTGAAAGCGCTGACGAAGCGAAACCGGGGCATCGGGCTTGCGGCGATCATCCGCGAGCTGAACCCGGTGCTACGGGGCTTTGCCAGCTACTTCCGGGTGGCAAACTGCGCGCGGGTGCTGAAGCAGGTGATGAGCTGGTTAAGGCGGCGACTGCGCTGCATCCAGCTCAAGCAGTGGAAGAAGCCGAGCCGGCTGCATCGGAGGCTGAAACAGTTGGGCTACAAGCCCCCGTTCCGGCACATCAAGATGCAAAGCTGGCGCAATGCGGCGTCCCCACTGGCCAGTCTGGCCCTGCCCAACACCTACTTGCACAATGACCTGAAGTTGATGGATCTTACGAAGGTCAAAACCGGCATCACTGTTCCCGAGTTCGGGGTAAGTTAATGGCATGAGCCGTATACGTGGCCCGTATGTACGGTTCTGTGAGAGGGATGAGGCGGTGTCGCCTCACCCTACTCGATGTTCTCTTCAGCTAAACTCCGGTTAAATCCTCTTTCCGGAGCGCCCCATGCTCACCCTGTTCCCAGATATCAAGCCCAACGCCCAACATCGCATCGCAGTTGATCCCCCTCATGAGCTTTTTGTTGAAGAAAGCGGCAATCCGGATGGCATTCCTGTTCTGGTCGTCCATGGTGGGCCGGGTGGTGGGTGCGAGGACTATCACCGCCGTTTTTTCGATGCCGAGCGCTACCGGATTATTCTGATGGATCAGCGTGGTGCAGGCCGTTCGAGGCCTCTAGCGGAGTTTGTTGGAAACACTACGCAAAATCTTGTGGACGATATAGAAACGGTGCGGACCTTTCTCGGGGTGGACCGATGGATACTGTTTGGCGGCAGTTGGGGGTCTACGCTGAGCCTGGTGTATGCCCAGTCGCACCCGGACAGGGTGCTTGGCCTGGTGCTAAGGGGGATTTTTCTTTGTCGGCCCAGGGATATTCACTGGTTTTACCAGGAAGGCGCAAGCCGCGTGTTTCCCGATTACTGGCGGGATTTCCTGGCGCCCATTCCGGAGGGTGAGCGTGGCGATCTCGTCGCGGCCTATTACCGTCGCCTGACGAGCAGCAACGAACTGGAACAGATACAGGCTGCCAAGGCGTGGTCCATCTGGGAGGGACGGTGTGCGACCCTGCACCCGAATCCGCGTGTGGTTGAGCACTTTGGGCATCCCCATGTGGCCATTGCCCTGGCCCGAATCGAATGCCATTACTTCATGAATAATGCGTTTCTGGAAGATGATCAGATCGTACGTGACGCGGCGTTGCTCAAGGATATTCCAGGCATCATTGTCCATGGCCGTTACGATATGGTTTGTCCGCTGGACAATGCTCTGGCTTTGAGCCAGGCCTGGCCGGAAGCAGACTTGAGGATCATACGGGATGCAGGGCACTCGGCGTCCGAGCCCGCCATCATTGATGCCCTGATGCGTGGTGTCGATGAGGTCGCTGCGAAGCTTGAAGGTAGGGATACGTAAAGTCACATGAAGAAGGTTGCGGCGAGCCTGGTGCGTGGATAAACTTCCTTCCGAATTTTGAGTCCTTGCGCAGGGAGCTTGATGAAAGGGCTGATACAGCGGGTTACCCACGCCAGCGTCACCGTCGACAATGAGATCATCTCCGAGATTGGTTCGGGGCTTTTGTTGTTGCTCGGTGTGGAGAAGTCAGACGACTCCAGCACGGTGCGGGAACTGTGTCGAAAATTACTCGCCTACCGGGTATTTCCCGACGACCAGGGACGGATGAATCGCAGCCTGCTCGATACGGGCGGCTCCCTCCTCGTTGTTCCCCAGTTTACGCTTGCTGCTGATACCCGGTCCGGATCCCGTCCGGGATTTTCGGTAGCAGCGGGCCCGGAATCTGCCGAAACACTGTTTCATGAATTCGTGGCCTCGTGTGGGTCGCAGTTGGGCGCAGCTCGGGTTGGCCAGGGGCGGTTCGGCGCGGACATGAAGGTGGCCTTGGTAAACGATGGGCCGGTCACGTTTCTTCTGGAGGTTGGAGGTGTGCCGGGGCGGGGTTGAGGTGTCGCCCTATTGCGAGGCATTGCAACGGTCGGTGGTCCTTTCTGGTGCTGCGCTGGCCGTTGGTGGTGTTTACTACTTCTGATCAGCTAACCAGCTAATCTATCAAGTAGTCGAAAACCGGCAGCCTTCGGGCTGCCGGTTTTTTTATGGTGCGCCAGGCATGGCGCGTAGCGCCTTGACGGCGCTGTTCCGGTGCAGGTGGTGCTGGCCGGATGACTTGGGGGTGCAAGTCCCCTATGGGCCCGGTAAGGGGAACCATTAGCCGGACGGCAAGGGTGTCCATCGCGAGGTGGAATCTGAAGGAAGCCGCAGGCAAAACACTGGCCCGACGAACAGGAATCGCATGAGGCGGTCACACCGGGTAAGGCGGCCACTATCGTCAAAGCCCGATACTTGCACGGAAGGTGTGGACGTAGATGCGGCGGGCATAAGTGTGAAGGTCACGCGTCTTACCCTGGGAAGTCTGGTTCTCTGCCATGGTGCTACTCACCTCGTGAGGGGTGGGGATGGGGAGCCAGAACTCAGCTGAGGTCATAGTAGGTGCGTCACCGCGCACTGAAGGACCGAACATGGTTGGCCGCTAGTAGGCGACGAGTTCTCGTAGTGTGCTTATGAAGACAGAAGCGACCCGGATGGGTCAGGGCATTCAGAGAGGCGCCGGACGGTATCCGGCAGAGACTGAAGCCCGTGTCGAGGCAGACACGGAGGCTCACTCGTGGACGAACGCGGAGCCGAACACGCTGATGGAGCAGGTGCTTGAGCGCCAGAACCTGATGCGTGCGTATCAGCGGGTGGTGTCTAACAAAGGCGCGGCAGGTGTCGATCAGATGCCAGTATCAGCCACTACCTGGAAACGCACCTGCGCCTAACGGTAAACACGGCGAAGAGCGCTGTGGATCGCCCCTGGCGTCGGAGCTTTCTGGGTTACAGCGTGAGCTGGCATAAATGACAGGTCCAACTAAGGATTGCACCCGAGAGCCTGAAGGTTTTTAGGGCCAAACTGCGCCCCCTGCTAGCGGCGCCTCTCACATGAATGCGGCGCTGCCTAAGAAGGTGTTCAACGGCTTGTCTCTGGTACGCTTGCTGGATACGATGGCCCGGCTTCAGAGTCAGCCATGAACCGCCGTATACGGAACCGTATGTACGGTGGTGTGAGAGGGCGGGGGAGGTGACTCCCCCTCCTACTCGATTATGCTGATATCAAATTTCCCAAGGCAGGAGGGGCGATGGCCCAGGAACTGGAAATCAAGCTCAGCGTGGCGCAGCCTGATCTGGATCGAGCCGTTGACTGGCTGTTGGGTCAGCCAAACACTTATGAGTCCGAGACCCTGCAACTGGGGAACACCTACTACGACACGCCCGATGGGGATCTCAACCGCCATAAGATTGCCCTGCGAATCCGTAAGGTGGGTGACAGACACATCCAGACCCTGAAGACCCGTGGTGAGTTCGTTGACGGTGCTCATCGTCGCCAGGAGTGGGAGTGGCCGCTGATCGGTACCACGCTCAATATGGGACTAATTGCCGACACACCTGTGGGGCAGAGCGTGAACCTTGCCAAACTGCAGCCGGTATTTGAGACCAACTTTCAGCGTCGTGTGGTCATGATCGAGCAAGGGGAAAGCCTGGTTGAAGTGGCCATTGATTCCGGAGAGATTGTAGCAGGCGAGCAGTCTCGCCCGCTCAGTGAAATTGAATTTGAACTTAAGGCCGGGGACGCCTCACTGTTACTAACGTGGGCGCGACGTCTGGCGGATGAAGTGCCGGTGTTTCTGAACCTTGTCAGCAAAGCGGAGCAGGGGTATTACCTCGCGGGGCTTTATAACCCGGTTCCGAAAGCAGTGCAGCATACTGAGTTATCGGTGAATGAATTCCTCTTTCTCCTCAGCGTGTCATGGCTCACCGGGCAGCCCGTTCCCGCAGATAGAGACAATTTTGGGGCGATAGGTCGGATGGCTGGCGAGCGCGGAGTCCAGGATCTCTATCAGCACGTGTTCCGTTCGCTGGCAGAGGGGACGAGCATTGGTGAGATGGTAGCCAGTCGGGAGCTTGGCCAACTACAACTGGCCATCGCGGCGGCATAGTTTACGACTTGTCGGCCGCTTTGGCGGCGCTGCTATCCTCTTGGGAGGCCTTTTTCTGCAGGTTGTGCCATTTGTTAATAAAATCGCGATAGTGGGACAGGGCCTCTTTCACTACTTCCACGTCCGGCGTCTCACTGGATTTCACGAGAACGATCAGGCCCTTACCTTCGATTTCCTTATCGGTGGGCGGATGGCAAACGACTTCGTCGCTGTTGTCAATGTAGGCGAGAGCGGTGCCGATACCGTGCCGAATCAGCGCACTGACGATATCCGCCCAGTTCAGGTCGTCCAGTTCAATTTCGTAGCGGTGGGGGTGGTCGTGTTGATAGTTAAACAAATCCTCAAGGACTTTCTCTGACCCTGGTGCGATGACCGAGCGCACCATGATCTCCGGGTAGGTTCTAACCGGCCGGATAACGGTACGGACACCAACTGATGTAAAGCGATCACGATTTTCATCCCGCACGCACTCCGCTGTAACTTTCTGGCCAAGGTTGGACTCACTCAGCCTGTGGGCAATATCAAAGGTCAGGCTGTCGGAGGTCGGGTCGGATTCGTCAGCGGCTAATACAACAATATGTCGGGCTGAACCAGCGTGCACCGCCTTGAGAGCTTCCGGGTCACTACCGGAGCCATGAAAGTGAACCAGGCCATTGTCCGCCAGTTCGGGCGGAAGCCCGTTGGGAAACTGACTGGTCAATATGATGATGGGAACGGTTTCATAACCGGGCACGGCCCGCATTTGGGAGGCAAAGCGAGAAAAATACTGTTCTCCGCCCGTCTGCGGTGTGTTGACGATAACGATGTGGTCTTTCATGGCGTATATCCAGCGTCCGGTTAAGATACGTTCCCGGCGGTAGAACCGGTATTCAATATAATCACTGACGATAAGCGTCAACAGCGTGATGGCGGCAATGAACATCAGCAAAACGGTGCTGAGTCGTCCGATGATGGTCTGCGGCGCAAAATCACCGTAGCCCACGGTAACCAGCGTTGTCATGGTCATCCACGCAGACTCGAACAGCGTGAGGTCCTCTGCCGCCCATATGATCACCACCTGAGTGACCAGCAGCCCGCCAAGAATGGTGAAAAGCCGCTTGATGCGTGACCGGATAATCCCGGACATAGGCAGGTGGGAAAGCTGATGTTCCGGGTTCAGCGGCCGGCGATTCCTCTGCATCGGTGTCCTTACAACGGTTCTGTCGGGGGAGAGTTCGTTATACAGTACGGGAAATATAACAGAGACACAGGGGTTTGCATTATGTCCGAGCCGTGGCGCTCCTTACCGAAGAGTCTGGCAGATGAGGTTGGCGGTGCCTGGTCTTCGGTATTTTCCGAGGGCATGCCCAGTTTTCTGGGCACTCAGGGTGGCGTATCCGATGAGGATGTGGCCCAGGCCGTCGCTCGCAGCCCTTTTGTCAGGCGCACCCTTGAACGCCATCTGGAACAGGTCGCGGCACTATGTCACTCGCGCCCGCTGACTGAGCGCACCACTGCGGATTACCTGCGCCAGCGCTGGCAGGAATTCCTGTCAGACGTGGTTGATGAAGGCAGTCTCCACGCGTCGTTGCGGCAATTCCGGACGGAAATACAGTTCCGGATTATCTGGCGGGACCTGATGCGCTGGGCAGACCTTGCCGAAACCATGGCGGCCACAAGTGACTTCGCCGACACCTGTATCCAGGGTGCCCTGGACTGGTTGTACGAAGACACCTGCGAGCAATCAGGAACGCCGTGGGGAGTAAATCCGGCGACGGGAAAGGAAGGCCCGCAACCCTTGATTGTTCTGGGAATGGGGAAACTGGGCGGGCACGAGCTCAACGTGTCGTCAGACATTGATCTCATCTTCGCGTTCCCCGGGAAGGGCGAAACCCGTGGCGGGCGCCGATCGATTGATAACCAGCAGTTTTTCATACGCCTGGGCCAGAGGCTGATCCAGGCGCTGGACCAGATCACCGCAGACGGCTTTGTGTTCCGCGTGGATATGCGCCTGCGCCCCTATGGCCAGAGTGGGGCGCTGGCGTTAAGTTTTGCTGCGCTGGAAACCTATTACCAGGACCAGGGGCGGGACTGGGAGCGCTATGCGATGGTAAAGGCGCGGGTTGTGGCTGGTGATCAGCAAGCGGGACAAGTCCTGATGGATAGCTTGAAACCTTTCGTTTATCGCAAATACATCGACTTCAGTGCGTTTGAGTCCCTGCGTGCCATGAAGTCCATGATCAGCCGGGAAGTGCGCCGTAAGGGGCTGGAAAATAATATCAAGCTCGGCAACGGAGGTATCCGCGAGATTGAATTCGTGGTGCAGGCTTTCCAGTTAATCCGGGGCGGCCGGGAGCGGGAATTACAGCAACGGGAACTTCTGGTGATCCTGAAGGAGCTGGAAGAGCTGGAGCTGCTGCCGTCAGCAGTGGTGAAGGAGCTGAAGGAGGCCTATGTGTTCCTTCGCAATCTTGAACATGCCCTTCAGGGCATGGAAGACAAGCAAACCCAACTGCTGCCGGAAGACGATCTGTCCCGAGCTCGTGTAGCGCTGATCATGGGGTTTGATGATTGGGCGGCCTGCATTGCGGAACTGGAGAAGCATCGCGGACGGGTGGCCACGCATTTTGCGGATATCATCGCCATCGAAGATGAAGAGCACGAGGTGGCGTCGCTTGATGACGGCTGGCAGGAACTTTGGCTGGGTGAAATGGACGAGGAGGCGGCGACCGTCTGGCTCGATGAACATGGTTTTGAGGACGCCGAAGGCAGCTATTCCGCCCTCAGCGACCTGCGTGGGACCCGCACCCTGCAAACGTTGCAAACTCAAGGTCGGCAGCGGTTGAACAAATTCATGCCGGTACTGTTGGAAGCGCTTACTCACGTGGAGAGGCCGTCCCAGACGCTGGCGCGGGTTCTCCAACTGGTAGAGGCGATCCTGCGCAGAACCGCCTACATGGTGTTGCTGCTGGAGAATCCGGGAGCCAGGACCCAACTGGTCCGCCTGTGCAGTGAGAGTCCCTGGATCGCAAGCCAACTGGCGGAAACGCCCTTGCTGCTCGATGAGCTGCTGAACGCAGAGAGCCTGTACAGTCCGCCCGCAAAAACCGAGCTCCAGGATGACCTGCGCCAGCAAATGCTGCGGATTCCCTACGAAGATCTCGAGGAGCAGATGGAAACTCTGCGACACTTCAAAAAGGCTCACATATTGCGGGTGGCCGCCTCGGAAATACGGGAAACCCTGCCGTTAATGAAGGTCAGTGACTACCTGACGTGGATTGCCGAAGTGGTGTTGGACCATGTAGTCGACGTGGCGTTCGCTAACCTGGTCAGCCGCCATGGTTACCCCCGGCGCAAGGATGGCTCTGCCTGTGACACCGATTTCGCCGTCGTTGGCTACGGCAAGCTGGGCGGTATCGAACTTGGCTATACCTCGGACCTCGACCTGGTCTTTATCCACAATGCCGATCCGGAACAGTCAACGGATGGTGACAAGCCCATCGATAACGCCGTTTTCTACACTCGGCTCGGGCAGCGCATCGTACACATTCTCAACACCCAGACGCCGTCTGGCCAACTCTACGAAGTGGATATGCGCCTGCGACCATCAGGGAGTTCGGGGTTGCTGGTCAGTACCCTGTCTGCTTTTGAGAAGTACCAGCGTAAGGACGCCTGGACCTGGGAGCACCAAGCGCTGGCCCGTGCTCGTGGTGTGGCAGGCTGCCGGGAAACGTTGGAAGCGTTTGAAAAGCTGCGCGCCGACATCCTGTGCCAACAAAGGGACCAGGGCAAGCTAAAAGAAGAAGTGATCAGCATGCGCGAGAAAATGCGCACCGCTCTGGGCACCCCGCAAATCGAAGGCAAGGTGCCTGAGGTTTTCCATATCAAACACGACTATGGCGGTATTATCGATATCGAGTTCATGGTGCAGTACCTGATGCTGGCCTGTTGTTCCGAGCATCCGGAATTGACGCAGTGGTCCGATAATATTCGCCAGATGGAGGAGCTGGGCCGGGCGGGGGTTTTGCCGGTGGAAGACACCGAGAAACTCAGGGAAACGTTCATCACCCTGCGCTCCACGATACACCGGCGGGCACTGCAGAACCTGAACAGCCAGGTGGCGGGTGACGCGTTTCCCGAAGAACGTGATTACATCCAAAGTATGTGGAAACGGGTTATGTTGGGTTGATGGAAGAGTGATTGCGCCCCTTCGTAACCCCGAGTTTTCCTGCTAGAATGCCGGTTTCCCGAATAGAGTGCTTTAGGAGCAGAAACAATGTCGATGGCTGATCGCGATGGCCTGATCTGGCTGGATGGTGAAATGGTTCCCTGGCGGGAAGCCAAAACTCACGTGCTGACCCACACCCTGCACTACGGCCTGGGTTGTTTCGAGGGTGTCCGCGCCTACAGCACTGAAAAGGGTGCTGCGATTTTTCGGCTGGAAGATCACACCAATCGTCTTTTCCGCTCCGCGCATATCCTCAACATGACCATGCCGTTCAGCAAGGATGAGTTGAATGCGGCGCAGATCGCTGCAGTACGGGAGAATAACCTGGACGAAGCCTACCTGCGCCCGATGGTATTTCTCGGCTCTGAAGGTATGGGGCTGCGTGCCGACAACCTCAAGGTTCATGTCATGGTCGCCGCCTGGAGCTGGCCATCCTACATGTCACCGGAAGCGAAAGAGTTGGGCATCAAGGTTCGCACCTCTTCCTACACGCGGCATCACGTCAACATCACCATGTGTAAGGCCAAGGCCAACGGTAATTACATCAACTCCATGCTGGCCCTGAACGAAGCCATCGCCAGTGGCTGTGAAGAAGCCCTGTTGCTGGACAACGAAGGCTACGTGGCTGAGGGTTCCGGCGAAAACATCTTCATTATGCGAGATGGTGTGCTCCATACGCCGGAACTGACGTCCTGCCTGGAAGGCATCACCCGCCAGACCATCCTCGATTTCGCGAAAGAGCTGAACATTCCGGTAAAAGAGCGCCGTATCACCCGGGACGAGGTCTACATCGCGGATGAAGCCTTCTTCACCGGCACCGCTGCAGAAGTACTGCCGATCCGTGAACTGGATGGCCGTTTGATTGGCGCAGGCAAGCGCGGCCCGCTGACCGAAAAGTTGCAGGGTATGTATTTCGATGCCGTGAAGGGCAAGAGCGCTGCGCATTCACACTGGCTGACAGCGGTCAACGGTTAACGCCGTGTTCCACTAACAACACCTGCAGGAAGAGCAAATGGCAGACGTTATCAAAGTGCCGGTCTCCTTCGGCGAAGTGCTGGACAAGATCACCATTCTGGAGATCAAGTCTGAACGCATTGCAGACGCGGAAAAGGTCAAAAATGTTCGGCTCGAGCTGGACGAACTGAGCGCCACCTGGAACGAGGCAGTTCAGGATCAGGCCGCCATCGCAGATCTGCGCAAGCAGCTTAAAGAAGTGAACGAGGCGCTCTGGGAAATCGAAGACGACATTCGTGATCAGGAAGCTGCTCAGGATTTCGGCGCAAAGTTTATTGAGCTGGCTCGCGCCGTTTATGTCACCAACGACAAGCGCGCCTCCATCAAGAAGGACGTTAACCTGGCCCTGGGTTCACGATTTGTGGAAGAAAAGTCCTACCAGGATTACACCGCCCGCAAGTAAAATAGCCTACTTCGGCGCTGAAGCCTCCATCCCCTCTCCCCTAGCGGGAGAGAGGGCTGTATTGATCAGTGCTGCTCAACCCACCGATCCAGCATTTTCGTCACTTCCTCCACCGTCACCATTTCCATAGCCCCCTCAAACTCCGCTTTGGCACCCCAGCGAGCGTCCTCAACTGTTTTCCCAGCAAACCGCTCCAGTGCCTCTGGATACCGATTCACACACCATTTCAGCGAATTGTAGGGCCCGGAACGGTAGGGATTGCTGGCCGCATAAATACCAAGCACATCGGTCCCCATAGCACTGGCAATATGCGCGGGGCCGGTATCAGGCGCGACCACCAGGTCGGCCTTGCCCAGCAGGGCGGTAAGCTGCTTCAGCGTATCCTTGCCACAGATATTGTGCGCTTGCTCCTCCATGGAGCTTTCAATCGCTGTGCAAAATTCCGCCTCAAAAGGCGCGGGGCTGCCCACGAGGATCACTTTCATGCCGTGAGTGCGGATGGCGTGATCCGCCAGATGCGCATAGCGCTCGGCAGGCCAATTGCGAAGCGTGTGGCTGGCACAGGGGCTGATCACGAGGTTCCTGCGGTCCGCGACGAGGTGTTGCCCAGCGAACTCATGGTCTTCGGAGGTCAGTGGGATGACCCATTTTGGTGCGGCGGGTTCCAGGCCAAGTGGCTCCAGGAAGCTTGCCAGGCAATCTCGCACGTGTTGTTGTGCTGCGGGGGCAATCCGCCGGTTAATAAACAAACTGTGTAGGTCTTTGCTGCGCGCCTTGTCATAGCCAACCTTCACCCTGGCCGGAATCATCGCTGCTGCCAGATTGGCTCTGAAGGCTACCTGCATGTGGAGCAACGCATCAAACTTCCTGGCTTTAAGGGTGTTGCGCAAATCAGCGTACCCTTTGCGCCCGGCTTTTTTGTCGAAGATAACGAACTCGACGCCGGGCAGATCACCAATCAGCTTGGCTTCAATCTTGCCGATCACCCAGGTGATCTTAACGCCTGGTAACTGTTCCTGAAGGCTTAATACCACGGGGATGACATGAGTGACGTCGCCAATGGCGGACAGACGCAATATACAGATGGAGTTAATCAAGTTACGGTCCGTTTCCAATCTTTCATCGCCGGATGTGGAGCCTGACGTGGCTCGTTGGTAAACTGTGCGCCATTCTAGCCTACTGGGCTTTTAACGTCTTTACCCGGCGGCTTAAGGTATGCCGGGGCGAGGGTACCGATCTTTTGACACTGGCTGCGGATGATTATTCAGGTTCCGGAAAGTCATTACTCCTAGTTTCGCCGGAGTATGAAGGGGTGACTTCGTCCTGGTTTTCCCCTGGCTTCTGGAAAAATCGGGCAACGCCGGTTACTTCGGGAGGTCGCGGTGGTGCCTGGTTTATCGATATGGAACCGTCGGGGATGGTACTTCGTCATTACCGGCGAGGTGGCCTTATGGCCCGATTTGCGGAAAAGACCTATCTGTTTATTGGCTTTGACAAGGCTAGGTCTCTGGCGGAATTCCGATTGTTGGTAAAGCTGAAGTCACTGGGGTTGCCGGTGCCCGTTCCGGTAGCAGCCGTTGCCTGGAAGTACCGGCTATTCTGGTATCGCGCCGCTATACTGGTACGGCGGATACCGAATTCTGTCACGTTTAGCGACAGCGCCCGATTGGTCGACGAAGCGCTTTGGGCTCAGCTGGGACAGGTCATTCGCCGTTTTCACGATAATGGGTTAGACCATGTTGATTTGAACTGCGACAACATACTAGTGGCAGAGGATCAGCTTTATCTGATCGATTTTGATCGCTGCAAACTGGTATCTGAGAGCAATAATGAAGCGCATTCAGCATGGAAGCGAAGAAACCTTGAACGGCTTCAGCGTTCTGTCAGAAAAAGGTGTCCGAGTTTATCCGCTTCCCAGCGGGAGAAGCTCTGGCAACAATTGCTGCAGGCATACCACCATCAGCCCGCGGGCTAAACTTACCTTCATGCCCGGCCAACCTTGATGACCATCGTCAGACTTGAGGAAGAACTCCATTCCAATACCCGTAGAACCCGAATCACCTATCGGGGGAAGGTTGATGGGCAGCCCGTTGCGATCAAGTGTTATCGAAAACCGCTTTTCGGACTGATTCACTGGATAAGGGCTATTCGTCGGGGAAAGAAAATAAGGAGCGCTGGTGGGCCTGTGCCGCCAATCATCTTTTCAGGGTGGTTGCCGTCGGAGCGCTGTTTTGGGTATGGCACTGCGTTTCTGGAAGGGTTCCGCCCTCTTAGGGCCATTCTGATGGATGAGTCATCCCGCTCGAGGCAGCTCCAGATAATTCGCCTGTTGGGCCAGACAATGGCGGACGTACACAAGCGAGGTATCGAGCAGCCAGACGGAAATCTGACCAACTTTCTGATGGGTGCGGACGACACTATTTGCATGGTCGATGAGGACGATATCCGCATCTACTCTCAAATGCTTCCTCTGGGGGTTGCGGTCTCCAACCTGGCTAATGTAGCGGCTCGTTTGCCAGATGAGGAAATGGTCGCAACTCTGCTGACCGCCTATCTGGACATGACCTTCGTCGGGAAAGGTTCTGAGTGGGATGAAGGTGCGTTCTGGGCGAGCGTCAAAGGCTGGAGGTCGATGCTGGACGCCAAGCGGGCGAGCCGAAATATCCAGCCCAGGCAGTTTGATTGACTACATAATGGTCAGGTTTCGAATCACGATATCATTTGTTTTTGGAGCATGAATGAGCCCGCCAGAAAGAATCATGCGGCTAGGTAAAGCTGTGGAAAACCCATTGGTTAACGCGCCCGTACTTTATCGGTGGCTCCTACTATTGTGCGCACTGGGTTTCGTGGCGACCCCGTTGCTTTCTGTCGATTGGTTTGACTCATTGAAGATTCCGTTTTATCTCTTCGGTGCTTTCGTTTTGTTTCGGTTTTCTCCGGTTGCCAGGTCATCTTATCCGGTTTGGTTGATGTTATTCGTGATCGTGCAAATGACGTTCACTTGGATTGCATTGCTAATTGACCACCCGGAGATTGCTAGAAGTGGTCCTTCGCTTGAGGACTATCTGGACAAGTTTGCCTTTTTGATTGTAGCAATTGCCCTTGGGGGAAAGTCCAGGAATCTAACTGCTCTGGTTTTCCTAGTGGCTGCACTGATATTCATGATTCCTTGGGTTCTGGGAGGCGGGGTGGATGATTTCTTTCATGGTTTGCGGGGGGGCAGGGAAGGCCTGGGCCTGAACCCTATCAGAACAGCCCTGTATCTGTCGCTCATTGTGCTTGGTCTTCTCGCCTTCAGAAAACGTTTTTTTGGGATCAACACTATCCTGTCTTTTGGTACGTTGATCTGGATGACCCTCTTTCTTTTATCCATCGGTACACTTTTGATGACGCAGACGAGAGGCGTTCTGGCGTGTCTGGTGTTGGTTATTCTGGTCTTTGGATTGTATGGAGTATTGCGCAAGCGAAAGATTTTTCTTCGAAACAAGTTTCGTGCCGGGCTAAGCTTGTTGGCTTTTCTTCTGTTGCTGCTTGTAGGGGCTCAGACCGATTTGGCGGGTACGAATTATGAGAAATTTAGTCGAGAATTATCAACGGTCGACACAATCCTGGACGGAGATCTGGAGGATCTGCCAAATAGCAGTTGGGGGCTGAGAGCGCAGTTTTGGGTGGTCGGTGTGAAGTGGATCAGCGAGAGGCCATTGGCTGGCTGGGGCTATCGGGCTGGACGATATGTTCTTGAGCAAGAGTCCAGGACAAATAAACAGTTTAAACATTATCGCCAGTTACATAACTCATATCTCGAATTGACAGTTCGCTATGGGCTCGGTGGGCTTTTTATCATGCTCTCTTTGTTTGGCTGGGTGTTGTATCAGTCTAATCAAGCGTGTAAGCGGGGGAGCATGTCGAAGGAGCTGAGAAACTTTACGTTCACTTCGGTTGCTCTGTTTATGCTTACCGCAAATTTTTATGGCCTTTTCTTTGACGACGTATATGGGTTGCACGTCATGACTCTATTGCTGGGAATCCCTGTTTCATTTATTTTTAAGGGCCTCCAGGCGCAGAGAGTTGAGCGCCTGCCACCAGATTCCTTGAAGAGCTGAATGAATCCGGGGAGGTCATTTGACCACCCGGCGGTATCCTTGCAGTAAACACAATAAAGCCCCGAGTTTACGTGCAATACGGGACAATCGTCGCTGTGCCAGAGCGATGATTTTACGGATACCAAACATCGATTCATATCCCAACCTGGAGCGCTCTTGTTCGAGGTGGCTGCCAGACAGTTCTTTAGGATGTGCGAGTTTGTCTGTGTAGTAGATATTGGTTCCTGATCCTCGGAAAAATGTTCCCCAAGCGTCTGCGAGCGTTAGAGACTCGCTTTGCATGTCGAGGATTTGCTTGGCGCTCACTGGCGTAACCACGTAGCAACATGTGCGAAATATATGGTTGTTCGAGTATCGTGCAAGACGAAACAATCCTTCTGCGCCGGCTGTCTTTCCGAAGACATATTTTCGCGCAGGCATCCCTTGCTGCCCTCCGCAGATCAGCAATGATTCCGGCGGTAGGGCTGAGACCAACGTCATAATGGCATCTATATCGTCATCACCGCCGATAACATCATCCTCAAGGATCAATGCGTAGTTTTCACCCGAACTCAGGAAGGACTCGAGTGCGTGCACATGGCTTAAGCTGCACCCAACCTCGCCGGGAAGCATCAGTCGATGACCTAGTGCCAGTGGCGTTGCTATATGATCAAAAAACTCCTTTGCAGGGAGTTTTCTGCCATCTACCGCATTGATTCTTGTCATCGTGGCTGAGTAGCGGGGGAATCGATTCTTGAGCGTTTCCCGTTTTTCCGAGTCCTGATCCAGAGAAACGAGATAGATCGGATAGGTGCCAGGGTTCATTAAATTCAGACCTTCAGTAGATGTCTTGGATTATTGGAAATCGTACTTCAGCAATCTGAAGTCTGGTTCGTAGAATTCATTGATGACGCTTCTTATGGAGTCAGTCTGAAAATAGTCTTCGAAGCTTTTCTCCCGAGTACTTGCGTTCTTGGTTTTAAGATCCTTGGCGTCATGAATCATACTCGCAATATACTGGTAGTCATCCTGAATATTCTCGTGGCGGCCAACGAAATCAACGGCAAGTTTGTCGTCGATAAAAATAAAGTCGGCTTGCTTCCTGAAGTGAATATGCTTTCGTATATCGTCGTTTTTCGAGAAGCCATTCAGCACAAAGTCATCAAAACTCCGATATTTATCGATAAATTCTCTTTTAAATAGGGCGTCGTGGGAATTGTTTCCACCGGTTTTCAGGTATTCGTAGGCTGAAACAAAGCGATCATAGGGATTGCGTGTGAAGGTGAACTTGAACATTGAGTTGAACTTGGCGCTGCCGTATATCTGTAGGTACTTCTGGCATGAAGCGTGGCCCAGTCCCGCTAAACGCCCGAAAAGACCTTGATTGATGGCCGTCCCTGCTGCCTTTGGGATGTGAATGAATATCATGTTGTATTCGTTGAATTTTTCTAGGCGATATGAGCTCTGTAACGCCCGGTGGTACCTGAGATTAAGAAAGTGTTTGATCTGAATTTTTGCTTTGCTTTTCTGTCGCGACATGGCGGCTCTCGTTGCTTTAGGCAGTTCGTGGCCAATGATCCCAGCCGCTGCACTTCAAAACAATACCGTACACCAGAGAATTTATAGTGGCGGGCATCTGGTTCTGGTTGTATCTCGTTCGCATAACGGACGAGAAGGAATTGGGCGCTTGTCTGGAGTCAATCGGGGGTCTGGCTTCTGTAAAACGATTCAATGAGAATAAAGAAAGACTTGAGGGCTCGTTTCCGAAGGATGCCTATTGTTAGGAACGTTGCAGAGCTGCCAAGTCCTTAAGCCAAATATAACGGTATCTGGCGCGCTCTTCAGTTACTAGGAAAAGGCTGAAGCGACCAGCCACTTTAGCTGTCTTTGACGCACGCGAATGGAGTAGGGGCAAATCTTGGCCAACAGTTTGATGACGTATAGCGCTTCGCGTTGGTGATTGCGTTCCCACAAACGCTTCGCGGCCCTGCCCATGAACTTTTCCGCGAGAACAGGGTGCGTTTTCAAGAAATCCAAATTCTTTTCAATCGCTTTCAAATCTGATTTGACCTGAAGTTCACCTTTTTCGTGGCTGCTGAGGCGCGGGCCCTCATGCACTCGTATGTTGATCACGGCGTGCTGAACAGGAAGCGCAAGGAAACCGGCTGCCAGCAGGCGGAACGTCAGATCGCGATCCTCGGAAACAACGAGTGATTCGTCGAAACCTCCGGCTTTATCAAAGGCAGATTTGCGAACGGTTGTGCCGGAACAGCCGGTTTCCATCAGACTGACCATTAACTCCGTGCTGAGTGTTTCAGTGCCCGAAGCTACTGCCGGTGTTTTTCTGGATTTGGTTTCACCTGTCGTCTCGTTAACCATCAAACGGGAAGGCCAGAAGATTCTGGCTGCGCACTGTTCGTTAATTGTGAGATCAATCGACTGAACGAAATTTGGATCTATCCAGTCGTCGTCATCAAGAAACACAATCCACTCTGCAGTAGCGGCTTTAACGCCTTGATTGCGAGCGGCAGATACTCCAGCGCTATTTTCGTTTCGAATTACGGTGCAGCGTTCGGTAAGCCTTGGGTCGAGCTGGTCTGCGATGGGGATGTCGCTTCCGTCATCGACAATAATGATCGAACTGGCCGGCTTTGTCTGATTGACGACAGACTCAATAGCCTCCGCAACATAGATGGGGCGGTTTTTCGTAGTAATGATAACGGCGATCGATGTTGTCATAGTGAAGATATGCTCAGCCCAAGTGCGAACTAAAAACAGGCCAACCAGTAAATGCTAGCCGCATGATAATTGCCTACCTAACCCCAAGTGAAAGCATATATCTAGAAAGCTGCAAAGCGTTTCTTGCGTTTCACGTGGTTATCCAGATAAAACCGAAAATGCTCCTGAAAGTCTTCAAAACTGAGCTCAGGAGCAGACGCCGAAAGCCAGCCTTCAACGAACGAAAGATAACTTGTCCGTGAACAGTGTTTCTCAAATTTGTTGCGGTAGAAAAAACCGAACGCAAATCCAAGCTGTTTCTCCAGAGGAGCGGGAGAATTTATCTTCGAAAACTCAAGATCGATAAGCCAACATTGGCTGAGGTCTGGGCAAAGTAAAAAATTGCCGGCCCAGGGATCAAGGTGCAGCAAACCATCTTTCATTGCAGTCAGCAGCGTATCGAACGCCAGCTTCATTGCGTCTGTGGAGCGCTCAGGTTGCTTTAGGATGTACTCTTCCAGAGTAACAGTATTACTCAAGTTTTCCGTCACCGAGAACGTCTGCTCGGGAAGCCCAAAACCATCAACCCGCCAACCGTAGGCGTAGATCTCTGGTATGTATGGCTTGCCCTGCATGCGAAGGGCAGTGTCGAGTTCTGCAGTCGCCCACTCGAAGCGTCCTTGTCGCTGAATTCCAAAGCGTGCCCGAACCCTTTGGCTGAAATATTTAAGTGTGTTTGTTTTCAGCAACAGCGGAGGGTTATGACTGGCCAACGATGTTGTCAATTTTGGTTCTTCGGAGTCGAGCATTCGACAAATTTCCTGTTGCCAGGAATTTTCCGACGCTGAAGCAGCACCAATCGTGTCTTTTGCGAACAAGACGGTCCGCTCCGAGAGAGTGAGTGCTTGATAATCTGGATGATATAGATATTTCATCAGTTTTGGCTGGCGTTAAGGATGGAGGTCAAAGTGTTCCGCGAGCTCCATCCACTGATCTCTGTTCGCGTCTTCTCTGACATTGGACTTCTTCAGAGCAACGCCTTGCGAGAATGGAATCGGGTAGGGTTTGCGTTCCGTTTTCGTCGTATTTCGAGAAGAAGTTCCCGCCAGGAGGCTCATTGCCTTGAACCAAAGATCATCTGCTTTGGGGGATAGCTTCAAGAACAAGTCACTCGACGTAGACATCTCTGACAGGGACCCCGGCGGATAGAGCACGCCACCGTAACCTAATGGCATAGTGTATGTGTCAGAGCTGTCTGGGGTCTCATAGGTCCATTGGCGATACGGCGCCGGAGATCTTGCTTCCGAGTAGCGAATTCTTCGGCACTGGTGGCCTATGATCTCATCCGGATTTTTTGTGTGGGCATGGTAAAGAGATTGCAGCCATCCCTGGGGATACATAAGGTCGTCATCACAGGTCACGATCGTTTCCGAGGGGTTTTCTTTGAGGCAGTAAATCAGTTTCGTGTGTGGACCAACATCGGGCCTGAATTTTATTTCAAAGCGCTGTCCTTGCAGGCGATGCAACTTTTCCGGGATCTTGTTTTCGCAGTCATTTCCTAGCCAAAGGATGATCTTCTTCGGCGGTTGTGATTGCCTCAGCACACTGCGAACGGCCAGATGCACACACTTAAGTCGTGACTCAATGGATGTGAGTGAAACAATGACCGGGAGCTCGTCACCTCTGGATGGATCGTGTAACCCCGCGGTATTCAGGGAGTTCAGATATATCATGCGCGCCAGTGACGGCGGATACTCTTTAACTTTCATGGTTCGCTCCTTCAGCAGTAATGAGAGTTCAACACGTCAGGACGGCTGAGTATTCTCTCGTTTATCGATGCCATTTACTGCCCAGAAGGTTCCATTCTGTTTCACGGATTTTCGGATGGCCCGATTCTTCGCCCAGATCTCAGGCTTCGAGTAACCCCGAGCGTGGTCCAGGTGCAGGCAAACGGTGCTGTAGCGAATCTGCCGGGATTTGTGACCAAAGTTCCAGAGGCGCTCGCCAAGTTCGCGGTCCAGGCCACCGTATTGCATGTCTTCGTTGAAGCCATTAACGGCAATCAGGTCTTTGGTCCAGGTGGAGCTGTTCATGCCGTTCCAGCTGGCGGCTGCGGGTGTGACGGCATTCAGGAGTGTCTTCTTCAGGGACGAGCTGGACAGCTTCCAGAGCTTGTGGTTCTTCGGTTGGCCCTTGCTGATCAGCCACCGGGGGTAAAAGATGACACCGTTGCGGATATCGTCGTCGGAAATCGCTTCCGAAACTGGCATGGTGAGTTTGATGTAGCCGCCCGACAGGAACACGCCCGGCTCGGCCAGTCGTTGATGGGTGGCGATGAAGTCTGGTTCCGGGATGCAGTCGCCGTCCGTGAAGATCAGGTAGTCGCAGTCGGTTTCCCGGATGGCCTTGTTGAGGATCTGGCACTTGCGAAAGCCATGGTCCTCGTGCCAGACATGATCGATCCGCAGGATGCTGCGTTCGCTGAACTGGTCGATCAGGGTGCGGGTCTCGTCGGTTGACCCGTCATCAGCAATGATTACCCGAAAGTCCGGCTGGCTCTGGTTTTCATAACCCGTCAGAACCTTGCTTAGCCATAACGGGGAATTGTAGGTGGTGATGACAACGCCAATGCGTTTTGGTGACATGGATCCGGCCCGGCCTTTATTCAGGGAAAACAGACAGTCGTGGAAACTGTTTTGGTACCCGGATTATACAGTTTTAGGCCCTGGCGGGCACCGGCTGTGTAAGCGGGATTTACTTACACACTCTGCCGGGTCGGTAAGGGTGGGGCAGGCCCGGTGGGCGATGGCGAAAGCGTTTGTATTCCCACTGGTACTGTTCCGGCACCTCCCGTACCACATTCTCGATGGATTTATTCAGCGCGGTTGTGGCAGTCACCGGGTCCGGGTCGGCAATGCCTGGTTCGCATTCGCGGATCACCAGCCGGAAACCTTCGCCATCTTTCAGGCGTTCGGAGTAGGTGACCAGGGGTTTGGCGCCGGACTTCTGCAGCAGCTTCGAGACCAACGTCATGGTGCGCACCTCGATGCCGAAGAAAGGCGCGTACGCGTTGCCTTTGCCCCTTGGACTCTGGTCCGGGAGGATGCCGGCGACCTCGCCTTCCCGCAACAGAGTGATCAGTCTTGCCAGCCCGCGACGGTCACCACGAACCAGCTCCGAACCCATGCGCCCGCGAACCTGGATCATGTAATCCTCGAATTCCCGGATATGGGGTGGGCTGTAGAGGGCCGCCATGCGGTATCGCGAGGAAAAATAAAGCCCGGTGAGCTCCCAGTTGCCGAGATGCGGTGCCAGCAGCAACAGCCCCCGGCCGTCCTTTTTCGCCTCTGCGAGCAGTTCTTCGCCTTCGATCTCACGGATCAGGCCCAGGCAGCGTTCCACTGGCCATTCCCACATCAGGGGGATTTCCATCATGGTCTGGCCGGTGTGCCGCAGGCTGGAGCGCACCATCCGGTCATGCTGGTCGTCCGTCAGCTCCGGCAGGCAGATTTTCAGGTTGATGTCGGTAACCGTGCGGTACTGGGATTTGGACATCCAACTGATCATGCCAAGGAAACGCCCGATAAGCTGGGCGCCACGCAGGGGGAGTTTGCCGGCAAGCCGGAGAGCGGTAATCAGAAACGTTGCTTTGGAAAGCGCCATAATCCAGAGGACTATCAACAGGAAACAGGATGAGCGGAAGCTACCACCATCCGGCGTGGGCGGCAAGGTTGGTGAATGTCACCGCTGGCGATTACAGCTTCTGCGAGGCTTCCCAGCTCGTGCTTCGGTCGCCGGTTTCCCAGCCAATCCTCAGGTAAAAGCGCCGGATACGACGGCCAATGTATCGCTGTCGCCAAGCGGGAAGAGTGGCCAGTTTGTCCGGGATGGCGGGGGCGCCGAGCCCGTCAACCAGGAATAGCTCCGGTTGCCCGCCCCTGTCGGCGATAACCAGGTTGTGGGGCAGCAGGTTCCGGGTGAGAATGCCGGTTTCGAGCAACCAGTTGCAGAAGCGGTCTGCGGCGTCCTGAATCGGTTGGTCAAACCCTCGGTGTTTCAGGTAGTGTTCGAGCGTTTCGCCCGGTACGCCGTCGTGGTCGATGAGGAGCTCACTCATGTTTGCCAGGCCGAGTGAGGTTTCCACCGCGCCATGAAATTGCGGCAGGTGTGCCCAAACCAATTCGTTGTGGCCGTCTTTGATCAGTGCCCGGATGGCCTGCTGTTGATGCGCCCGGAGTTCCTGGCGGTTGTCATCAATCCTCGCTCTGCCGAGCATTTTCTTTGGCCAGGCTTGTCGCTGGAACCGTGCTTCGATGTTTTCAGGCCGCAGTACTTTGAGACACAATGCCGAATCATCCGGATGCCGGTAGCAGTGTCGGTTGTAGCCAGAGGCGAATGGCTCAATGCCTGACAGGTCAATCATGGATCGTATCCGAATCTCGTTTTATTGCCTTGTGCAACGGAAGCCTCGGGAAGCCACGTTATGAACGGTTGTATTGCCTACGGTGATTGTAATACCGAGGGCCTGAAAGACTATCATGAACCGGTCTGGCCGCAGATCGTTGCGAAGCAATTGGGTCTTTCGCTCACCAATTGTGGTCATACCATGAGCACAACCCGTGAGCTGCTTCAGTATGCTGAGGCCTTCCCGCCCAGGAACTATCAATTGGCGTTTATTCAGTACGGGCTCGTTGATTCCTGGCTCACCTTTCGTGGTGCGCCCTATGTGCTTTATTACCCGGACAGCCCCCGCAGGAAGCTTGCCCGAAAGCTCGTCAAAAAGCTGAAGAAATGGGCCCGGCGTCTCCACCTGCAGGATCGTTGGGGCGCGGTGGAGCAGGTGCCGCTGGATGAGTATCTGGGCAATATTGAGCGTGTGTTGCGCTCGGCCCCCGACACCCTGTTCGCGTTGGTGTCCACGCCGCCGAACCTCGACGAGCCCCGGAACCCGCGCATTGAGCGCTACAATGAGGGCCTGCGAGAGTTAGCCATACGAGAGCCAAATGCATTTTTTGCCGATGCCTACCACCCATTATGGCAGCGGAAAGCCGAGTCCTTGATGGCAGACGGAACCCACCTTACCGAAACAGGGCATCGACTCCTGGCGGATACGGTGATCAGCGCGCTGTCGACATACTGGCCAACAGGTCCCGATAAAAAGCCTCAGTCTTCGATACCATCGCCTCAAGGCTGAGTTGCTCCCGGGCCCACAGGAAACTGCCGTTTTGGGAATCTCTCATAACCATCGGGCTGCGGAGATTGGTGCGAACCAGTGTGGCGATATCCTCAACGCGGTCAGACGCGGCAATACTCTGTTCTGGCAGAAATTCCCCCACTCCGCTGACTGGCGTTGACAGTACCGGGCAACCCGCCATCAGCGCTTCCACCATGATATAAGGAAAACCTTCGCGGCTGGAGCTGATGATGCAGGCGGTGGCGGCTTGGAGCCAGGGCTTCATATGGAGCTCATGGCCTGGAAGCAGTACGTGGTCTGAGACGTCCAGCTCCTGAATCAGGGTACCTAGTTGAGCACGCTGGCTACCATCACCCAGGATAACCAGACTGCCACCGCAGTCGGCCCTGGCCCAGGCGCGAATCAGCCGGTCGAACTGTTTGACTGGTTCCAGACGGCCTGCGGCTAACAGGAGAGGGCGATCTGCAGGAATTTCGAAGGTCGGGGCCTCCGTCTTTTCTTCGCCGGAGGTGTCCACAGGCGGTAAGCCATTGTGGATCAGCCGAGCATTGGCGTGGGCAATGGTGTCGGTAATATCACGGCTGACACCAATCACGCCATCCAGCCGCTCAAACCCCTTATGGGAGCGCTTGGTGCCATGAAGCGTGCCCACTGTTGCACTGTTCAGATGACGGGCTGAACTGATCAGGTTTGCGGCCTTGTTACCCTGGGCATGAACGATGTCCGGGTGGATGGAGCGAAGCAGTCGCCGCAGGCGGTAGTGCAGCCATGGGTTGCGTCGGCCGAGCTGAACGGGCAGTGGATGGAAACAAACCGGCGAGGCGAAGCGTTCGCTGTAGTGGCTGTGTGCCAGAACGTGAACGGTGTGGCCTCTTGTCGAGAGGGCGTTCGCGAGGTCGGCTGTGTGCGTTTCCATACCGCCCCAGCCCGTGCCGGGCGTGGCGATAATCAGCGCGATTGTCAGCGGGCCTTGCGCATTCATTGGTGCGCAGGCCTCCGCGCAAGAAGGTTCTCATAGACCTTCAGCGTGGTTTCGGTCTGTGCTTCCAGTTGGAATCGCCACGGTATCTCTATCTCAGGTCGGGGATTGTCGAGGAGGGCGAGCGCGGTCTGGGCAAACGCTTCTATATTGTCTGGCGGTACCAGTCCGTCGGAGAAACAGGCGCGCAGTGTTTCGGCTGCGCCACCTCGGTCAAAGGCGGCCACCGGTGTGCCGGAGGCCAGGGCTTCGGTAACGGTGCGGCCGAAAGGTTCTGGTTTCGTGGACATGTGGCAGACCACGTCCGCCAGAAGGTAGAGGGTGGTCATATCGTTGCGCTGGCCGAGGAAACTAACCTTGTCGGTCAGGTTCAGGCGGGCACGTTCCTTTTCCAGCTCCTCCAGAAACTGCTCCTTGCCAGGTTCAGCGCCGCCGACAATGATGCCGTGGCAGTCCGGTCGTTTTTGCACCAGCTGCGCCATCATGGCCAGAAAGTCCAGTTGGCCTTTCCAGCGGGAAATGCGCCCGGGCATCATGATGATCTTTTTCTGGGCCAATTGTGGGTACTGTCGGAACCAGCGGTCCAGCCATTGTGGGCTGAGCTCCCGTTGTCGAAAAGCACTCACGTCCACGCCCCGTTGGATGACGGTCAGTTTTTCTTCCGGCACCGGGTATTTGTTCAGCACATAATCCCGAACACAACCGGACACGGCGATGATGTGATCAGCCCGGGTCATGATGGCGCTGTAGGGGGTCACGGAATACATGCCGTGAAAGGTTGAGACGACGGCCGGGCGCTGGTTGGCTGGAATGGTCTTCAGGGCCAGGAAGATGATCCAGGCGGGCATGCGGGAGCGGACATGTATGATGTCCGGTTTCAGCTCCAGAAGCAGCTTGCGCATGGGCAGGATTTGCCCGAACGACGCCGGGTTCTTCCGGTGTATTGGCATGAATATGTGTTCAGAGCCTTGCCCGCGAAGCTGCTCCGCCATGGGCCCGCCTTTCGAAACCACATAGGACTCGTGCCCACGTTTCACCAGGTCGGCGGCGAACTCCACGGTGCCTCGTTCCACCCCGCCACTGTATAGCGCGGGTAACGCCTGCAGAATCCTCAACGTTTGCCTCCCCTTAAAAAGTGTTCAATCAGCCACCTTGCGGCCCTATCAGCCTCCCAAAGCTCCTGCGATCCGCGCAATTTTCCAGCCATAACCGAGGCATGGTCACTCCAGTGCGCGACGTACCCTTTCTCTACCAGGCTGGCCATGCCCCGGGCGACCCGGCTGTTATTCTTGGGCGCGAGCTCAAACAGACCCGTAGGCACGCCGGAGGTGGCAGCTTCGCAGGCCATGGAGGCGCTGTCTGGTGTGACCCACACCGCGCGGGAGGCGGCGAGTTGATGGGGAAGCCAGCTGGCGTGCGTTCGCCTGGGATCCACGACCGTGACCTTCGGGCCTGCCAGGTCGTTCAGTCGCATCAACAGGTTTTCGGGCGTACGGCGAGAGCCGCTGATCGTCCAGCGCCATTCCGGGTAGCGACCCATTAGCTGGGATAACTGTCCGAGAATAACGTCGTCATCCCAGTCGAAATGGGGGGAGGGGCCGCCTACGAGAACAAGGCCTTCGGGTTTGTCGGTAATTCTGGCCAGGGGCGTGATTGCATTTATGACACCTTCGGTGGCAAGGACATGTCTGGCTGGGGGGACCTTATCGTGTTCTGGAATGATGGCCGCATCGACCCAGTTGAGAGGGAAGCCCGGTTTCATTAAAACCACGGTTTTTACCTTTCGGAGCCGCCGCAGGGATAGCAACAGGCGGTGGGTACCGCTGCCGGCTGCGATAATCAGGTTTGGTCTTCCCAGGGCTTTATCCATGGCCGGCGCAACGCCAAGCAGCGCCCGCCACAAGGGCGGGGGCGCTTCGGTCGCATCGATTTCACTCACGCTGGCGCCAGCCAGCACCCGAAGGCGGTTGCCCAACCCTTTCAGCTGGTTGTGATGGCCAGGCTTATTATCGGTCAGTAGCCAGACAACCGGGGCGGGGGAGCCGGTGTGGGAGCGCATTCAGTTTGCGTCCTTGCTGTACAGGTTCGGATCTTCCCTGGAAGGACGGGTCTTGAAGCGGCGATGCATCCAGAGGTACTGGTCCGGGTGTTTTCGGATTTCGTTTTCGATGGTCTTGTTCACCAATGTGGCGTCCGCCATGTCATCTCCGGAAGGAAAGTTCTCCAGTGGAGGATGGAAGTAGATATCGTACCCTGGAGCGTGTTCCCGTCGGAAATGGCTGAAGGGCACCACGGCACAGCCGCTACGGTCGGCTATGCGCGAGGTGGCGGTGATGGACCCCGCAGGTACTCCGAAAAATGGGGCAAAAACGATGCCTTTGCGGCCGTAGTCCTGATCTGTGGCGTACCAGACGATACGGTTGTTTTTGAGCTGTTTGAGCAGGCCGCGCAGGTTCCGGCTGTCCAGTGCCACCCCATAACGACGCTCCCTGGCGCGGGTCATCACCGCGTTCATCAATGGGTTGTTATGGTCGCGCTGCATCACGTCGGCCTCGATGTATTCGGTGACCAGGGCGCCCCCCAGGTCAAGAGTGCTGTAGTGACCGCCCAGCAACAGGATGCCCTTGCCTCTGGCAAGGGCAGCGTCGACATGTTCAAGGCCGTGGACTTCTGTAATGGGCATGAAGCTGGTGGGACTGCGGAACCAGGCCAGCCCAATCTCCATGACACCGATGCCGTTGGCGCGGAAAGACGCCTTCACCAGTGCCTGCTTTTCCGTTTCGGATAACTCTGGAAAGCACAGGCGAATATTCACATCGGTGATTTGCTTGCGACGGCCGGCAAAGCGATAGGCTATGTCACCAACCCGTTTGCCCAGCCACCATTGTAACTTCAGTGGCAATTGGGCACCCAGCCACATGGCGGCGACCCCGATCCAGGTTGGCCACCAGCGCGGATGAAGGTAGCTGGTATAGCGGGTGTCGCGAGTTCTCTGTTTAGCGGTCTTCACTCGTGTCAGTCCCTGATGATTTTTAACGGCAAGAACCGGAGTTTAGCAGGGCCATTATCTCCGGCTAAAGCCGCAATATCCGCAAGTTGCGGAAAATCATGAATTCCAGGTCGCAGACGCCGGCCACCGCTTTATGTAGAATGACCGCCGCATCGACCCGGCCGGAGTTACCATGCTTCATTTTTTCTACTCCCTTTTTTTCCGCATCGCGCTGCCGTTTGTGTTGCTGCGGTTGTGGTGGATCGGGCGTACCAATCCTGAAGCGTTCGTGCGCTGGCAGGAGCGCCTGGGGTACGTGGAGGCCTTCGATGAGCCGGTCATATGGGTTCATGCCGTATCGGTGGGTGAAACCATTGCCGCAGCCCCCCTGGTGAAAGCCTTGCTGAGGCGTAATCCTGATATCCCCATATTGATGACCGCGATGACACCGACCGGCTCGGCCCGAGCCAGGGCTTTGTTCGGTGACCGGGTCCACTATGCTTTCTCACCTTATGACACACCCGGTGCGGTGCGCCGTTTTGTTGGCCGCGTAAGGCCCCGGGCGCTTGTGATTATGGAAACTGAGCTTTGGCCCAATATGATTGCTCTTAGCCGCCAACGCGAGGTGCCCATTTTTCTCATTAATGCGCGCCTTTCCAGCCGTTCCGCGCGGGGATATGAGCGGGTGGCGTCACTGGTTCGCCCGCTGCTCCGCAGTATTAGCTGGATAGCCGCGCAAGCAGAGGAAGACGCTGGCCGGTTCCTGCGTATTGGGGCCACGCCGGAGTCGGTGTCGGTGACCGGCAGTATCAAGTTTGATGTTGAGGTCTCGGACGAAGTGCGCGCCGAATCTTCGGGGCTGAGGGCGGCGCTGGGCGCTGACCGTCCGGTTTGGATCGCAGCCAGTACCCACGACGGTGAGGATCGCCAGATATTGGAAGCTCACCAACAAATCCTCGAGCATTTCCCGAACGCATTGCTGATGATTGTGCCGCGGCATCCAGAGCGTTTTGATGATGTGGCCAGGCTCATTGACGCCATGGGGCTCTCTCTTGTCCGTCGGTCCCAGTCAGGAAGTGACGGGGGCGGAAAGGTGGGGAGCGAGGTGTATCTTGGTGACACTATGGGTGAATTGTTAATGCTGTACGGCGCCTCCGATGTGGCCTTTGTGGGCGGTTCGCTGATTGAGCGCGGCGGCCACAACCCGCTGGAGCCAGCCGCTTGGGGAATACCTGTTGTTTCCGGGCCGCACATATTCAATTTCGAAACCATTTACGACCGCCTTGATTCAGGGCAGGGGCTGTTTATTACGGATTCGGCGGAGTCTCTTGCCCAGTGCGTCGTTCATCTCTTTTCGGATAAATCTTCTGCTCAAAAGGCGGGGCACAACGCGCTGGCGGTTGTGAATGCCAACCGTGGTGCGCTCGAAAAAGTGGTCGATGGGATTGTTAAGCGGGTCTAAGGTGTGATGCCGGCGTTTTGTTATTGGCCGGGGCATGGTGCCCCGGCCTGGTTTGCATCAGTTTACTGAGAGGGGTTGTCGATGGTTTCCTGTTCGTTAGCCATGGCTTCAATCCCCGGCGCTGATGCGCTCAGCCAATTGTTCAGGTCAACCAGATCCTGAGGGCTTAGGGTGCCAGCTGCCTGTTTCAGGTTCAGGGTGTTAATCACGTAGTCGTAACGGGCATTGGCGAAGTCACGCAGTGCCACGTAATAGTTCCGTTCCGCATCCAGCACTTCCACGATGTTCCGTGTACCCACTTCGTAACCGGCACGGGTGGCATCCAATGCACTGCGGCGGGAAATGATGGTCTGTTCAAGTGCATTGGCGGCCTCAATGTTGTTGTCAATGGTCAGGAACAGGCTGCGCGTGTTTACACGTACATCGCGGCGCGCTGTATTCAGGTCATGTTCGGCAGCCGTCACCAGCGAGCGCTGTTGACGCACGCTAGCCTTCGTTCCTCCTCCTGTATATAGAGGAATATTGAGGGACAGGCCAATGACGCCCTCAGTGCCTTCTTGCGTTGTTGATAAGGCGTTGTCGAGACGAGTTTCACGATAGGAGGCGGTAAGCTCAAGCGTTGGCAAATGGCCTGACTTGGCCGCTTTCAGGTCGGACTGACTTGCGTTAAGCTGGAAAAGGGTCGTTTGAAGAGACCAGTTGTTTTTGAGGGCTCTTGACTCCCAGGATGCTGGGTTTGCCGGTTCAGGGCGCCTAAGAGGGAAGTTCTGCCGAAGGTTTTCCAGAGCGGTAGGGTAATCGCCGGTTAGTCGCGCCAGTTGTTCTTTTGCAATGTTCAGTTGATTTTCAGCAGCGATGCGTTGGCTTCTGGCATCGTCATAGCTGGCCCGCGCTTCGTATACTTCGGTTATGGCGATAAGGCCCACTTCAAAGCGTTCCTGGGCCTGATCATATTGGCGCTGAATGGCAGCTTCAGTTGCTCTCGCGGTGGTAACTGTATCCTGAGCCCGCAAAACATTGAAATAGGCGGTTGCTGCATCGAGAATCAGTTGTTGTTGGGACAGGTTGTATTGGGCTTCAGCAGCCTTTGTTTGGAATTGGCTGGCTTCGTATGTAAACCAGTCGCTGGCCTGGAATATAGGTTGGCTCAACTCAACGCCGTAACGATAAGCCTTGTAGCTGTCACCCGAAAAAAACTGTCGCGCCAACTCATCGTTCCCTGAGCCGCTGAATGCGTTATGGGGCTCAAAATCTGTGTGGTTTACTGACCCTGTTGCCGTGATTTGCGGCAGCAGGGAGCTTTTACTGACGTCAACGGCAGCTTGCTGCGCCTGGAACTGAGCCTGAGCCGATGCAATGCCGGAATCATAGGAGAGTGCTTTCTCGTACGTCTCAACCAGATCCATGGATAGTGCAGGCTGGGCTGCGAGCAGTCCAATCAGCCCGGAAAGCAGTCGTTTCTTCATGATGTCTCCTGTTAGTGAATCACCCGGCGTGTTGGAATACCTGGCCACATATGTTCAGATAACCATTGAGCGTTTCAGGCTCGCCATTATGGACAATAATCGGCCTGAGCTCTACACTTGCAGTCGGCACTGATTGTAAGTGTCAATTACATTGATTTCGCGTCTTGACGGGGTGCTGGCGTCAGAACATCTGACCGCCGGCTGAGATTGCCATGCAGAACCCGCAACCTGATCCGGATAATATCGGCGTAGGGATTTGAGACAATATGCTGCAACGACACAGAACCGTTCTGTGATCACTGCCCGTCATGCGCGACCCGTATACCTAATCAACCCGGGGACGCACTATGACAACAATACCTTCCTATCTTAGCGATTCAGCAAAAGTCGATTCTGCAGCCATCAAGCCGCTGCCCCAGTCCCGAAAAATCTACGTACAGGGTAGCCGACCTGATATTCGGGTGCCCATGAGGGAAATTACTGTGGGCGACACGCCGACCGACATGGGTGGCGAGAAAAATGCGCCCGTCGCCGTTTATGACACCTCCGGTCCGTACAGCGACCCTGAAGCCACTATTGACCTGCGAAAGGGGCTCAAGCCCATCCGTTCGGCCTGGATTGAGGAGCGCGGAGATGTAGAGCAGCTATCCGATTACACCTCTGAATTCACGCGTCGCCGGATGAAAGACCCCCTGCTGGACCCACTCCGTTTTATGGACGAGCGCAAGCCGCTGAAGGCCAAGCTCGGCAAGAACGTCAGCCAGATGCACTATGCCCGCCAGGGGATCATCACGCCGGAAATGGAATTCATCGCCATTCGCGAGAATATGAAGCTGCAGGAAGCCCGGGAACAGGGGCTCCTGAAAGATCAGCATCCGGGCCAGTCATTCGGAGCGTCTCTGCCGCAGGAAATTACCCCTGAGTTTGTACGGGACGAAGTTGCTCGGGGCCGAGCGATCATTCCCAATAACATCAACCACCCGGAAACAGAACCGATGATCATCGGCCGCAACTTCCTGGTGAAGATCAACGGCAACATCGGCAACTCAGCGGTCAGCTCTTCCATCGAGGAAGAAGTCGAAAAGCTTACCTGGGGCACCCGTTGGGGCTCTGACACCATCATGGATCTGTCTACCGGCAAGAATATCCATGAAACCCGTGAATGGATTATCCGCAACTCGCCGGTTCCCATCGGCACCGTGCCCATCTACCAGGCATTGGAAAAAGTCGGCGGCGCTGCCGAAGACCTGACCTGGGAGATTTTCCGTGACACGCTGATTGAACAAGCAGAGCAGGGCGTCGACTACTTCACCATCCACGCTGGCGTGCGCCTGCATCATGTGCCTATGACGGCCAAGCGTACCACCGGCATTGTGTCCCGTGGCGGCTCCATCATGGCCAAGTGGTGTTTGGCCCATCATCAGGAAAGCTTCCTATACGAGCACTTCGAAGACATCTGCGAAATTATGAAAGCCTACGACGTGGCCTTCAGTCTCGGCGACGGCCTGCGTCCCGGCTCCATTGCCGATGCCAACGACGAAGCCCAGTTCGGCGAGCTCGAAACCCTGGGTGAGCTCACCAAGATTGCCTGGAAGCACGATGTTCAGGTAATGATCGAAGGGCCGGGCCATGTGCCCATGCAGCTGATCAAGGAAAACATGGACAAGCAGCTGGAATGCTGTGATGAGGCACCGTTCTACACCCTCGGGCCACTGACCACGGACATTGCCCCTGGCTACGACCACATTACGTCCGGTATCGGCGCGGCAATGATCGGCTGGTACGGCTGCGCCATGCTTTGCTACGTTACCCCGAAGGAGCATCTGGGCCTGCCCAACAAGGACGATGTAAAGACCGGCATCATTACCTACAAAATCGCAGCTCATGCCGCTGATCTGGCAAAAGGCCACCCCGGTGCCCAGATCCGCGACAACGCGCTGTCCAAAGCCCGCTTCGAGTTCCGCTGGGAAGATCAGTTCAACCTCGGCCTCGACCCGGACACCGCTCGTGCCTTCCACGACGAAACCCTGCCCAAGGACTCCGCGAAGGTGGCTCACTTCTGCTCCATGTGTGGCCCGAAGTTCTGTTCCATGCAGATTTCCCAGGAAGTTCGGGAGTATGCCAAGGAGAATGGCCTAGACGAGGTGTCTGCGGTGGATGCCGGCATGAAGGAGAAATCCCGGGAGTTTGTGGAGGCTGGGTCCAAGCTTTATGACAAGGTTTGACCTTTTGTAAGACTGCTTGGTTCGGAGTGTGAGCCAGGGTGGTGGCCCCGTTCAGAAAACGACTCGAGACGTCCCTGTGCGTCTCGGGCTCCGCCATCCCTGGCTCCGCACGTTTCTGAACGGGGCCACCACCCTGGCTCAATCTGGTATTGGCAGTCATCGCCTCGTTGGTCGCTTTTTGAGGATTGCACAAATGCTCGAAGCAGTTATTGGGAACCCCTTTTCCAAAACTGTGCGGAGCCATGGATGGCGGAGCTCAAGCGCCCCAGGGACGGGCTTGAGCGTGTTTTGGAAAAGGGGTTCCCAATTGCTGCCTCCCCGTGATTTAAGGCTGGGGCCCGAGCTTGCAGTAGCCCCGTAAATCCGGCTATCGTTCAGAATCGTTCTCACAAACGGATCTGAAACCAGTAATGACCGAACCGTTCCAGTTTAAAGACCGTGACGTAAAAATCGAAAAACGCGAAACCGTGTTCCATGGCTTCTTCCGCATGGACAAGCTCTGGCTGACGCACCCGCGCTTTGACGGCGGGCAAATGCCAACATTCACCCGCGAACTCTTCATCCGCGGCGACGCTACCTGCGTATTACCTTACGATCCCGATCGTGACGAAGTTGTTCTTCTCGAACAATTCCGCCTCGGCGCTTTAGGTCGGAAGCAGTCTCCCTGGTTACTGGAACTCGTGGCTGGCATGAACGAGGAGGGTGAGTCGCCCGAAGATGTTGCCCAGCGAGAAGGCCAGGAAGAAGCCGGCCTGACGTTTAAACCGCTGGACAAAATCTGCGACTATCTTGTGTCTCCCGGCGGGAGCACAGAGCTGATCCACCTATACTGCGGTCGCATCAGCACCAAATCCGCCGGCGGTTTGTTTGGCATGGAGCATGAACACGAAGATATCCGTGCTCATGTATTCAGCGCCGACGAAGCCATCGCAATGATTTATGATGGACGTATCAATAACGCTGCCGCGATCATCGCGCTGCAGTGGTTGCAGTTGAATCGCCCGCGTTTGCGGGAAGGTTGGAGCTGATATGACAGAGTGGGTAATGAAACCCCGGCGTTATGTACCGGATCTAAGACGTTTCGGCGCGCTGTGTGATGGCAATTACATGCGGCTTCACCGCCTGCGGAGGCTTGAAGCCAAGGGCCGCCCCATTTGTGAATTCGAGCTTCATCGTGAGGACCAGTACCTGGGCCGTGTTCGCATCGAAGTGCTGCAAACCACAAAGTTTACGGAAACCCTGCTGCTTGAACAGGTGCACAACTCCGGGCGCTGGCTGAATAATCCCCAGTTGACGGTTCGGGTCTATCACGATGCAACCATGGCCGAGGTTATCAGTTGTTACCGCGATCGACAGATTGCGCCGGTGAACGACTACCCGAACCGTTTCATGCACCACCCTGACGAAAAAGTTCAGGTCAACAGTTTCCTGGCCGACTGGCTGGATTACTGCCTGCGTTTCGGCCACTTGCCGATGGAACATGCCGCCTGGTCCGCCGGAGAGGGCGTGGACTAAGGTTGTATGTCTGCTCTGCATCCAATGGCATAGAGTGCGCGTAGACTGTGCGAGAGTTGTCAAAACCGGCAATTGCCTGGGAAAGCCTGAGCAGAATGTGATGAATATTCTGGATGCAGGCGGAAAAACTCAATAACCTGCCAGTAGGTCTGCTTCACCGGTGTGTGTTGCGCAAACGCAAGAACCACGAGTGCCATGACAGAGAACGACAACCAGCGTGCCCTCCGGGTGCTACAACTGACTGACCCGCACCTGATGGCCGATCCGGCGGGTGGGCTGCTGGGTGTCAATACGAGGGACAGCCTGGATGCCGTGATTGCTCAGGTTTTCCGGGACCATGGCCAGCCGGACCTTATCCTCGCCACGGGTGATATTGCCCAGGATGCAAGCGAAGAAGCCTACCGCCTGTTTGGCGACAAGTTGGAGGTCTTTCAGTGTGACACGGCCTGGATGGCCGGCAATCATGACGATTCGCCACTGCTATCCCGTATCGCCGCCGAGCGAGGAGCCAATCAGCGCCATATTATCCAGGGTGGGTGGCAGTTTGTGCTGCTGGACACCTCGGTTCCCGGGAAGGTGTTCGGTGAGCTTTCGGAGCCTGAGCTGGCGTTCCTGGAGAAGACCCTGAGTGAGAATCCCGACCTGCCAGCACTGGTCGCTCTTCACCACCATCCGGTTGAAATCGATACCCGCTGGATGTCACCGATCGGGCTTCGCAATCGTGACGCGTTCTGGCAGGTGATCGATCGTTTCCCGCAGGTAAAAATCGTCCTCTGGGGCCATATCCATCAGGAACTGGATCAAACCCGCAAGAGTGCGCGCCTGCTGGCGACGCCGTCGACCTGCATACAGTTTACAGCCGGCTCCGTGGAGTTTTCGGTGGAGGATAAGGCGCCGGGCTATCGGTGGTTCGAATTGTTGCCGTCGGGTGAGTTTTCCACTGAAGTCAGCCGGGCGACGGATTTTGTGTTCGAGCTGGATAGCAACAGCACCGGATATTAGCGGGTTGCTGATCGGTAGGCGGCCTGTTAATGGCCACCTTATTGCGTATATAATTCAGGCTTCGCTCAGGACGAGCAAGAGACATTCACTTCTTCAGGGATCGAAGACATGCCCCAGGCAACCGGACTGCAGTTCACGGCCACCCTTGGCCAACTCCCCAAAGACCTGTTCGTGGTCGCCCGTTTCGAGCTGACCGAGCACCTTTCCAGGCTGTGCCATTGCAAGCTGGAACTGGCCAGTACCTCGCCCGATATTGCCCCCGAAGACGTGCTGGAACAGCCCGTGGAACTGGTGATGTGGCAGGATGGCGTTCCGCTGCGGCGCTTTACCGGCGTGGTCAACGAATTCGTCCGGGGCGACTCCGGCCACCGCCGCACCCGTTACGACGTCATCGTCCAGCCACCCCTGTGGCGCCTCGACCTGATGCACAACAGCCGCATCTTCCAGACCCAGGCCACCGACGCCATCGTGCGCACCCTGCTGGAAGAGCGGGGCCTTATCGATACCGTGTTTGATTTGAAACGCACCCCCGAAGAACGGGAATACTGCGTCCAGCACCGGGAAAGCGACCTGGCCTTTGTCGAGCGCTTGGCCGCCGAAGAAGGCTGGCACTACCGTTATTACCACGGCGATGTGGAAGGCAACGACCAACCCGCCCTGATCATCGCCGACCACCACGGCGATGCCCCCCGGCTCGAGCCGGTGGAATACAACGCCAAGGCTGGCGGCAGCACCCGCCAGAGTACCGTCTTCCAGTTCCGCTACCGGGAACGGGTGAAAGCCGCCTCCGTGGCCATGAAGGACTACACCTTCAAGAATCCCGCCTACGCCCTGATGCACGAACATCAGGCCGACAAACTGGACGGCCAGCGGGAAGACTACCAGCATTACGACTACCCCGGCCGCTTCAAGCAGGATGCCAGCGGCCAGCCCTTTACCGAAAGCCGTCTCGATGCCCTCAGGAACGACGCCGCCATCGCCGATGGCCAGAGCAACCGCCCCGACTTCACCGTGGGTGCCAAAGTCGAACTCACCGACCACGACAACCCACGCCTGAACCGGGAATGGCTGTTCACCAGCATCACCCACACCGGAGAACAACCCCAGGCCCTGGAAGAGGATGGCAACAACGGCGCCACCACCTACCACAACGCCTTCAACGCCATCCCCGCGGACCGCACCTGGCGGCCCCAGGTCGAGCATCGCCCGTTGATGGACGGCCCCCAGGTTGCCATTGTCACCGGCCCCAAAGGCGAAGAGATCCACTGCGACGAACACGGACGCGTCAAAGTCCGATTCCCGTGGGACCGTTACAGTAAAAACGACGAACACAGCAGCGCCTGGCTCAGAGTCAGCCAAGGCTGGGCCGGTGGCCAGTATGGCTTCATGGCGCTGCCGAGAATCGGCAACGAAGTCATCGTCAGCTTCCTGGACGGCGACCCGGACCAGCCGATCATTACCGGAAGAACCTACCACGCCACCAACACCCCGCCGTACGCGCTGCCGGAGCACAAGACCAGAACCACTCTCAAGACCCAGACCCACAAGGGTGAGGGCAGCAACGAACTGCGATTCGAGGATGAAGCGGACAAGGAACAGATCTACGTCCACGCCCAGAAAGACCTGGACCTGCTGACGGAAAACAACCGCACCGAAGTCATCAAAAATGACAGCCACCTGACCGTGGACAACCACCGAAAGGCCCACATCAAGGGCAATGACCACGCCACCGTGGATGGTGAGAAACGGGAATCCATCGGCGGTGACTCAAGCCTCACCGTCAACGGCAGCTACCACAGCAAACAGGGCAAGAACCAGCTCATTGAAGCCGGCAGCGAAATCCACCACAAGGCCGGTATGAAAATCGTGATCGAAGCGGGTGCGGAAGTAACCCTGAAAGCCGGTGGTAGCTTTGTGAAGGTGGACCCCAGCGGTGTGACCGTGTCCGGGCCCATGGTGAAGATGAATTCCGGGGGTGAGCCTGGAAGTGGGGCCGGCGCTTCGGCCCAGGTTCCAGAAGTACCTCAGCTTTTATCGGAAGGTGTTGCGCCAAATAACGATCAAGCGGTGCTGGGCGGCACGAATCAGAGATCTAACGCCAGCCCTGATCCTTCAAGAGCTAGCCTGCTGAAGGAGGCTGCGGATTCAGGCAACCTGGCTATTGCCAACTGTGAGTATGATGAGCATGGACGCTGCATATTACATAACCACACTTGAGGAGATGTCTCCTAAGAGTGACAAACCTCAGGTTGCTTCTTATGCGATTATCGACCTGGCCATAGCTCACGACTTCCTGAAACAGCTCTACAATGTAATGGCCAACGAAACCGTTGCGTGGTGGAGTTTGTTTGAAGGCAGTGAATGGCAACCAAATTGGTCTAGTGGTCCAATCCTGGTGGACCTGCGAAACAGCCATTCGCTTACACAGCAGCTTACGGAAGACATGGAGGCCCGCCCCCTGGGTGTCCTGATCCATACATCGTTGGAGCCGACAAACCTGCGGGATCGTTGTCAGAAGTGGTTACTTGGCTCGGAAAGTTCGCGGCTACTGCGCTTTCATGAACCCAGGATGCTCGGGCCGCTATTGTGCGTCATGGGGGACGCGCAGCGGCATCAGTTTGTGCCTCCGGGGGAACAGTGGACCTGGCACGATGGCGGGGTTTGGCGAACGCACATAGCGGCAGTTACCGATAATGCTGTGCTAAATGAAGAGCCCCTATCCCCTGTCAGTGAGGATCAGCTTCGACAAGCATCCCATTACCGGCTCGCCGCCCAGGCCCAGGATTTCGCCAGCTATTACGAAAGTAACCTCATTTCGCACAAAGATCCCTCTGTTTGGGTTTTGGACCGGTTGTTGGAAGCGCATAGGGCAGGGATGACAAAAGTGTCGGACCAGGAACGCTGGTTACGATTGGCCATAGTGCATGGTGATGACTTTCCGGAAATCAGGGAGTACCGGGAAATTCTAAAACAGGAACAATGGTCAGCTAGTGAAAGGCTGACAGCTATGGAAAGCATAAGGAAGTCGGACTATGTCGCAACAGCATGACGTACAGCCAGGAAATAACTTGGCTCCGCCACGAGCCGCAAATGATTCAAGTTCCACCGAGGCCTCTTGCGCCGATTGTCAGGTCGAGTTTGTCGAGTTACTCCACATTACTGGTGAAGCGGATGTGGTACATGCACTGACCGAGAGACAGTGCAATGAGTTGAGCCATGCGATCAACGAACTTCGGGCGCCATTGCAAAAGCTTCAACAGGCGGAAGGTAAATCCCAGAACCGTATTCCCGAAGCCAAGGCAGAAGTCTGGCGGGAATTGAAAGAGCTTGATGCCTTGCCGCCGACGTCTACAAGCAATTCCGCTGGAGAACTGCTCCAGGAATATCGGGGGCGATGGCAGCACGCGCAACAACGCCTTGATCGGCAGGAGCGCCGACGTGCTCGTATCCGCAGAGAGGTGGAACAACTTCGACGTGAGGTCTTGAGCCCGATGTATCGGCGCCCAACGAATGAGCCGAAGGATCAACTGACTCTTCGAATGTTTATCAGACTCTCTCACGAACTGGAACGGACATTGCCGGATATCGAAACCGTTCTGAATGCTCACCGAAACAGTGTTGTAAGACAGCAGCAAGCCTTTGAAACACTGGATGAGCGGATGGAATACCTTCGAGCGGGGCTAGAGGCGGAGATTGCGTACCGTGTTGAGCGGGCTTCCGGTAACGCTAGTGACGAAACCCTGGCCCAATTGGCCCATGAAACCAGGGTTCTCAAAGAGCAGACACGTTGGCCGGAGTTCATCGCTGAGAGGGATATCGCAGCGTTAGCAAGGCGCAGGGAGCGACTGAATCAAATCGAGAACACACCAACCCCCTCTTGGTGGCGCTCTCTTGCTGAGTACTTTTCTACGAGCAGTCCGACCCCAACGATGTGGAGCCTGGTGGATACGGAAGAAGTAGAGCAGTATCGGGAACTTCAGGACGAAAAAGAACAATTGTTGTTGGAACAGGAGCAAGCCCTAAGCCGTTTGGTGGAGGGTAGCCCGCCGTCCAACAATGAGGTATTTGCCAGCCCGAATGTTGGTAATACCCGAGCCTGGAATGTGGCAGAGATTAAGCGCTCCGGTGAATCCGGTTACCGTTATATACACCGGGAGGCGCTGGAGCAACTTCGCCGGGGATGGCGGCCGATGAGAATGGCAGACGTGAGAGAAGCGATGTCTGCCAACCAGTTCAAGGGAGCAGGCAAACAAGCCTTGAGTGCCTTGCAGACAAGCCGTGAGCTGAAGCTCAAACTCGCAGAATGGAAGAGTAAGGAAGACAACTTTTTCAATCAACTCAATATTGAGTTGTTCAAGGAAGATATATCCACAAGCGATGGTCGATTCTCGGCGGCGACGGAAGCACAGATGTTCCGCTTTGCCGCCCAAGCCGGATTGTCGGCATCCTACAATCCGGTTAAGCAGGAAGCCCATGTGGGTGGCAAGATGGAGGGTGCTTACAGCTTGCTTGAAGGCAAGGCCTCCCTGGCAGCAAAGTTTCCTAACGAGGGTGGCATGCCTTTCAGACTGTCCTACCAGGACAGGAAAGGCGAATTGGTTTCGCTGCATTGTGGCCTTATTCGGACTGATGCGGAATATGTTATTCAGGGCTTCGCAGGCGCCTGTGCTTCTCTGGGAGCCAGTGTGAAGGTGGCTTCCGCTCCCCAGAATGTTGGAATTAGTGGAGAGTCCAACGGCGAAGCATTTGTTGGCGGTACCCTGAAAAACGAAGCGGCCTTTAGTGTGAAGTGGAAAGCGGCATATGCGGAGGTTCAGGGAGATCAGGCCCCAGGCCAGGGTGAAACCCTTTCCGAAGAAGAACAGGAAAGGCGGGATGGGGCGGATAAGGACTTCAAGTCTTTGCTGGAGGTAAAGCCGGAACTCGCATTGTCTGCGGGGCTCGGAGCAGGATTCGAGTTTAAGATCGGGCTATCTCCACAGGATAAGATTTATATGACTTTGAAAGGTCACTTAGTTCTCGGGCCTGGCGGTGGCGGTGGCGTTGCAGCTGAACTGAGCGTATTGCAGGTTGTGGAACTGGTGCAGTTTATACGCTGGTCCTTGGAGCAGTCCGATTTCCGGTTCCTGGAATGGGTAGAGAGCGAGGCGTTTTCACTGATCTCCCTAATGTTACGTGTTCAAGCGATCAGCGGCGAAGATTTGGTCGATATCGTAGCCAAGCCAATTCTCGATCTTAGGAAATATTGGGATGAAGCCAGGGAAAGTTACCAAGCGGCCATTAATGCAGCGAGTCAACTGGCGACAAATGGTGAGATTGCCACTTACACACCTGAAGCCAAGGCGGAATTGCTTCACTTGTTTTCAAAGAATGTGTCTCGGGTCCCTCGCCAGAATGGGGATGACCACAGGCAATTGGCATCCGCCGCTTTCTCTGTTGTGAATACTGTAAAAACGCACCGAGAGTTTACGGAAATACTCCGGCGTATGGGACAGGCAGGGGGAGCTAAGGGTAGCGTAGTTGATCTCAAGAATAACTATGTGAGTTTGGTACTGCGGTTTTTGTATCAATCGCCCAACAAGGCCCAGGATACAGAACAATGGCTTTCGACGTTATACTCTTAACCATCTGCTCCCTCCCGTTTGGTCGGAAGCCTAGTTTCTTACACAGCGGAACCCGCTATTCAGTGGTACAGCTGATTCAGGAACTACTCGCCGGGAAACGGCAGAACTGTTGATAATTGGACCTTCGTAGTCAGCACCACGCATGACTCTTTCGGGTTCTTTTTGTTTAGGGGTTACGGGTACCGCTTTACCTGTTTCTGGGCCCGTGGGATTAACTTTCTCCGATTTCTGGTAGTAATCTGGGGCGTAATAGTCGTTGACCCACTCTGCTACATTGCCGGACATGTCTTAGAGCCCGAGCGGGTTAGGGGATAACGGCCGGGCGGTTCGGGGATATCCAGATCGTTGCCGTAACGGGCCAGAGCGGGGTCATTGGCTTCGCTGATATTCCTTCCCGGCTCCAGTGTTCCGTTGTCGGTTGCATGGCGAAGCGGTTTACCTGCCGAGCGTACTGCATATTCCCACTGGGCCTCAGTGGGCAGATCCACTTTGTGACCAGTCTGTTCCCCTAGCCATAGACAGAATGCTTTAGCATCGTGCTAGGAGACAGGTGCGGGGAGCTCGCTTGCAAAGCTTTCAGGGGACTCACTGCGTTTGTCTTCCTAAAAGCGCGCTTTAATTTCGTGTCCTGAGGCTTCCACAAAAGTCTCAAAATCCCCTTGGGTGACTTCGTACTTTTGGATATGAAAGTCATCAAGCACTACATCATGAGCGGGAACGGTATCGGCCCCCATGGCCCATCCGCCTGGGTTGCCCATCAGGAATTCACCTCCTTCAACGAACACCATGTTGTCCATGTTGCGCTGGACCATCTCAATGGCGTGCCAGTCGTTGATGGCATCGCAGCCAGTCAGGGCCGTCAATGATAACGCAAGCACGAGGGATTGCTGGGCACGGCGGGCGTCCAGTCCATTGAGAGGCATTCAGTTCGCTGCACAGCGGAATCCGCCATCCAAAGGCGCGAGTGATTGAGTGCCCCGCAATCGAATAACAGTAGAACTACCGACGAGGGGAACCTCGAAGTCCCCTCCGCGCATAACCCTTAGTGGCGCGTCAAAAAAAGAACTGCGCTCACCCGTTTCTGGTCCTTTTGGGTTGACCCGTTCCGAGTGCTGGTAGTAGTCCGGTTGGTAGTAGTCGTTGACCCATTCACTCACATTGGCTGACATGTCATACAGCCCTAGAGGGTTGGGAGGGTAAAGACCGGGAGGTTCGGGGATGTCCTGGTCATTGCCGTAAAGGGCCAGGGCTGGGTCATTGGCTTCGCTAATGTTCCGCCCCGGCTCTAGTTCTCCGTTATCAGTGGCGTGGCGAAATGACTTGCCTCCAGAGCGGGCGGCGTATTCCCATTGTGCCTCTGTAGGCAAGTCCACGTTGCGGTCGGATTGCTTCCCGAGCCACTGGCAGAAGGCCTTGGCATCCAACCAGGAAACCACGGCGGGTAGCTCCTCGGAGAACCGCTCGGGATATCGTTGCCTATCGTCTTCATAACTGCGGGCTTTTATCACATGACCAGAGGCTTCCACAAAAGTCTCAAAATCCCCTTGGGTGACTTCGTACTTTTGGATATGAAAGTCATCAAGCACTACATCATGAGCGGGAACGGTATCGGCCCCCATGGCCCATCCGCCTGGGTTGCCCATCAGGAATTCACCTCCTTCAACGAACACCATGTTGTCCATGTTGCGCTGGACCATCTCAATGGCGTGCCAGTCGTTGATGGCATCGCAGCCAGTCAGGGCCGTCAATGATAACGCAAGCAAAAAGGATTGCTGGGTACGGCGGGTGGTCATAGTCATTCCAGTCCATTGAGTGACATTCCATGTACGCGGGTATTCTACCTGTCTGGCTGACAAGGGCCAAGCTTCGACTGGCAGGTAACAAACACGTTGCTTTCGTCCGTTCTGACAAACTGGAAGATCATATGCGCCGATGCTCAGTAGCGGAGAGATATCGAGCAAGGAGTCAGGGGCGGTTGACTGCAAAGGGTATTGATCTAATTCATCTTGGTCTCGCATGAGTGGTATATCAAACAAACATCGCTGCAGTCCGGTAGGCATAATTTCTGTCGAAGCCGGCACCTTTAACGCGAACTGTGTCGGAGACAGGTAGGGATCAAACTTCACCATTTCAATAGGAGCCCATCCGCGTATAATTCCCATAGCCGAAAACAGGTCGTTTTCGGCTATGGACGAAACGATCAAAGGAACTGAGATGAAAACTTTTAAAACCCTGCGTCTTATCTTTACGCTCGTAGGCCTCGGCATGCTGGCCGGCGCCTTTTTCGCATTCCAGAGCACTTCAACCTTTCTTGAAACCGCAACAGCCAAGCCCGGGGTTGTATCTGACCTGATTCGCTCACGGTCCAGTGATTCCAACGCCTATTATCCCATTGTCCGATTTGAGTATGAGTCGGGCAGACCGGTGGAATTTCAGTCCTCAAGCGGCAGCAACCCTGCGAGTTACAGTCGTGGAGAGGAAGTACGTGTACTTTTTGCGCCGGGTGAACCGGAGTCGGCACGTATCGATGATTTCTTCTCGCTTTGGGGCGTGGCCCTTATTGTCGGCGGGATTGGAGCAGCGTTCTTTTTGGTTGGCGCTGGTATGTTTGTGGTGCCTGCCATCAGGAACGGGAGTGCGGCAAAACTGCGCAAAACGGGACAGCTGGTTCAATCCCGCTATCAGGGGGTGGAAAGAAACGAGAGGCTCGTTATGAATGGTAAGAGCCCATATCAGATTGTGTGTCAGTGGCAGAACCCGGTTACTTCAGATATCCACGTATTCAGGAGCGGTAACCTGTGGTTCAATCCCTCAAGCCATATCCTTGGTGATTCGATCCCTGTTTATATCAACCCGACAAACCCCGGGCAGTATTGGGTAGATACCTCCTTTCTGCCAAAATTGGCGTCCTGAAATTGAAGTGGGGAGAGACCATCCATGTCTCTCCCCCCAAGCTCACGCCTCCCGCAACTCCCGAGCTGCAGCCACCATTCCCCTCAACGCCGGAATCACCTCATCCCACGACCGGGTTTTCAACCCGCAGTCCGGGTTGATCCAGAGTCGCTCGGCGGGGATTCTTTCCGCGGCCTTGTTCATCAGCGACACGATCTGCTCAGTCCCCGGCACGTTGGGCGAGTGAATATCGTAGACACCCGGACCAATATCATTGGGATACTGGAATCCCTTGAAGGCATCCAGCAGCTCCATGTCAGATCGGGAGGTTTCGATGGTGATGACATCGGCATCCATGCGGGCGATGGCTTCGATGATGTCGTTGAATTCCGAATAGCACATATGGGTGTGTATCTGGGTTTCGTTTTGCACGCCATTGGCGGTAATCCGGAAGGCTTCGATGGCCCAGTCCAGGTAGGTCTCCCAGTCGCTCTGGCGCAGGGGCAGGCCTTCGCGAAGGGCGGCTTCGTCAATCTGAATGATGTTCACTCCAGCCTGTTCCAGGTCCAGTACTTCCTCGCGGATCGCCAGTGCCAGTTGCAGACAGGTGTCTTTCCGGGGCTGGTCGTCGCGCACGAAAGACCAGTTGAGGATGGTGACCGGGCCGGTGAGCATCCCTTTCAGGGGCTTGTCTGTCAGCGACTGGGCGTAACGGATCCATTCCACGGTCATGGCTTTGGGCCGGGAGATATCGCCGAACAGGATGGGTGGTTTCACGCAGCGGGAACCGTAGGACTGTACCCAGCCGAAGCGGCTGAACACGTAGCCTTCCAGTTGCTCGCCGAAGTACTCCACCATGTCGTTACGTTCCGCCTCGCCGTGGACCAGCACGTCCAGCCCCAACTGTTCCTGTTCCTCAACGCAGTGGCGGATTTCTGCGCGGATTCGCTCGTGATATTCCTCGGGTGCGAGCTCACCCTTACGAAATTTGAGCCGTGTTTGGCGGATATCCTTGGTCTGGGGGAACGAGCCGATAGTGGTTGTGGGGTAGCGCGGCAGCTTCAGGTGGCTTGCCTGGATCGCCGAGCGCTGCTGGTAGCTGCTCTTGCGTTGACCCAGCTCAGGCGTGATCGCCGCGACCGCCTTGCGAACCTGTGGGTCCGTCACGCGGGTTGAGTTCCTGCGGCTGAGTATGGCGTCTGCATTGCTCTTCAGTTCCCGGGCCACCGCATCCTGGCCATCGGTAAGTGCCGTGGCCAACAGCTGCAGTTCTTCCAGCTTTTGCCGCGCAAAGGCCAGCCAGGAGCGTATCTCCGGGTCCATGGTGGTTTCGTTGTCCAGGTCTACCGGCACATGTAGAAGTGAGCAGGATGGCGCAATCCAGAGTCGTTCACGCAGCTTCTGATAAACCGGTTCCAGCCAGTCGAGGGTGGCTTCCAGGTCGGTTTTCCAGATATTGCGACCGTCGATCACGCCCAGTGAGAGAACCTTGTGCCCCGGCAGCCAGTCAGTCACGCGGGACACTTCGTCGCGGGCTTTTGTCGCATCCAGGTGCAGGCCGGCAACCGGTAGTTCACAGGCCAGTTGCAGGTTTTCCCGCAGTTGGCCGAAATAGGTGGTCAGCAACAGTTTTACCGGGCTTGCCTTGAGGTTGTGGTAAGCCAGGTTCAGGGCGTGCCGCCAGTCGCCTTCCAATTCTGTGACCAGGATTGGCTCGTCAATCTGCACCCACTCTGCGCCATTGTCGGCAAGAAGCTGTAACAGCTCCGCATAGACCGGCAGTAAGTCATCCAGCAGGCTGAGCCGGTCTGTATCGTCCTTGGATTTGCCAAGCCAGAGGTAGGTGACAGGGCCGATGATAACTGGCTTGGCATTGACGCCTACGGCCCTGGCTTCGGCCAGTTGTTCCAGTAAACGCGTGGAATTCAGGCTGAACCGTGTGTCCGCGTCGAATTCCGGGACAATATAGTGGTAGTTGGTGTCGAACCACTTGGTCATTTCACCGGCATGGACGCCACAGCAATCGTTATCAGCCGGGGACCGGCCACGGGCAATGCGGAAGTAGCGGTTGAGTTCGTTGTCATCGGCTGTGCCGGCGCGCTGTGGCAGGTTACCGATTGTGGCGCTCATGTCCAGTACCTGGTCGTAGAGCGAGAAGTCGCCGACCGGCGCCAGCGTGAGCGGGCGCTGCCTCTGCCAGTTGCTGGCGCGGAGCCCTGCCGCGGTTTGCTGTAGGTTGTCTTCGCTTAACTCGCCTTTCCAATAACCCTCAAGGGCAAATTTGAGTTCGCGACGTTGGCCAATTCTGGGAAAGCCCAGGTTATGGGTGGTTACCATGATGAATCTCCTGTCGTCATTCAGGCCTTCAAGGCTAGTGCTGATCTGACATGAAAAATAATGGTAAAATCTCATGAATCCATGAATTTTTTTCAACTAAGGTCGGCCAATGATAGAGCGCAATCATCTGGAGATCGTCCGTGAAGTGGATCGGAGCGGCTCATTGACGGCGGCGGCGGACGCGCTGTGCCTCACCCAGTCTGCCCTCAGTCATGCCATGAAGAAGCTGGAGCAGCAGCTGGGAACGCCCGTGTGGGTGCGTGAAGGCCGTAAACTGCGGCCAACTCAATCCGGGTTGTATTTACTGTCACTCGCGAATCGTTTGTTGCCGCAGTTTGAGCATGCCGAGGAATTGGTGGGTCAGATTGCCCGAGGGCAGCGGGGCAGCCTGCGAATCGGTATGGAATGTCATCCCTGTTACCAGTGGCTGCTCAAGGTGGTTGGGCCGTATCTTGAGCAATGGCCAGGCGTGGATGTGGATGTGAAGCAGCGCTTCCAGTTTGGTGGTATCGGTGCTTTGTTTGGCTACGACATCGATGTGTTGGTGACGCCGGACCCATTGCACCGCAAGGGGCTCGTTTACGAGCCGGTCTTTGATTACGAGCAGGTTCTCGTAGTGCCGAGCGATCACCCGCTGGCCTCCAGGCCTTGGGCGGAGCCATCTGATCTTGAAAGTGAGACTCTGATTACCTATCCGGTGGATGCCGAGCGGCTGGACATCTATACCCGGTTTCTGGTGCCGGCCCACAGCAGCCCGGCCCGGCATAAGACCATTGAAACCACGGACATCATGCTGCAAATGGTCGCGGCAGGGCGGGGGGTATCGGCACTGCCCCGTTGGCTGGTGGAAGAGTACGCCCATCAGATGCCGATCAGCCCGGTACGGCTGGGGCGGGAGGGTATTGATAAGCAGATTTTCCTGGGCCTCCGTGAGCGGGATGTGGATGTGGCCTATCTTCAGTCGTTCATGACGATGGCGCGGGAAACGACCTGGGGGCTGGATTGAAGCTGGAATCCGTCGCAACTTTGGTTGAGATGTTCGCGGGGGCGTCGTTCTTCGGTTAAAATGCGCGAAATTATTCATCGGGGACATGTGACCATGAGCGAAACACCCGCAGATCTGAAATACATTGAAACGCACCAGTGGGTGCGTGTGGCCGACGACGGCACCGCAACCGTCGGAATCACGGATTTTGCCCAGGATCAACTGGGGGATATCGTTTTTATCGGTGTTCCGGATGTGGGTTCGACGGTAACTGGTGCTGAAGAGGCGGGTGTTGCCGAGTCGGTGAAGTCGGCGTCGGATGTGTTCAGTCCGGTGACCGGTGAGGTGATTGAGGTTAATGAGAGCCTGGAGGATGAGCCTGAGAAGGTGAATGAGGATCCTTATGGCGATGGCTGGTTGTTCCGGGTGCGGTTGGCGGATGCCGGTGAGATGGATGGCCTGATGGATTCTGTGGCCTACGCGGAGCATGTGGCTGCCGAGGAATAATTTTGTGCGGATGGTGGAAGAGCGAGCGGTCAGGGCTGCCCAAAACACGCTGTAAATACGTCCCTGTACGCTTGAGCTCCGCCATCCATGGCTCCGCACAGCTTTGGGCAGCCCTGCCCACTCCCTCCCATAGTTCGGCTGCCCGTGCCGACACTTAATGTATAATTTGCGCTTTTTCCCAACTCTGACAGGTGGTTGTTATGAATTTCCCGGTCTTATATTTACGTAAAGGCGCCGAGCGCCGTTTGAGAGCCGGCCATCTGTGGGTCTACAGCAATGAAGTGGATACCCATCGTTCCCCTCTGACCGAGTTTGAAGCCGGTGCCCAGGCTGAGTTGCGTGCGGCCAACGATAAACCCATGGGTACGGTGTTCGTGAATCCGCATGCGCTGATTTGCGGTCGTTTGATCAGCCGGAATGCCGCCCATGGCATGACGCCGCAACGGCTCACCGAACGGGTTGAGACGGCGCTGGCGTTGCGGGAGCGGTTGTTTGATAAGCCGTTTTATCGCTGGGTGTTTGGTGACAGTGACGGGCTGTCCGGGCTGGTGATTGATCGGTTTGATGATGTTGTAGTGGTTCAGATTTCCACGGCCGGCATGGAACAGATGAAGGAGTCGATTGTTCGGGCGGTGCAGCGGCTGGCACATCCTCGGGCGATTATCCTCAAGAACGACGGCAAGATGCGGAAGGTGGAAGGGCTGGATACCTACGTTGAGCAGGCTCATGGCCCGGAGATTGATCTCCTGCCGGTTGAGGAGAATGGCGTGCGATTCGAGGTGCCCATGGAAGGCGGGCAGAAAACGGGGTGGTTTTATGATCACCGCATGAACCGGCAGCGGTTGCAGGCCTATGCGCCGGGCAAGCGGGTCCTGGACGTGTTCAGCTATGTGGGTGGCTGGGGTATTCAGGCAGCCTGTGCCGGGGCTACGCAGGTGACCTGTGTGGACAGTTCCTCTGGTGCCATCGACTCTGTTCATCACAATGCGAAGATCAATGGCCTTGATAACATCGAGACGATAGAGGGTGATGCCTTCGACGCCCTGAAAGCGCTGTGCGATGAGAAGGAAAAGTTCGACATCGTTGTCCTCGACCCACCGGCACTGATCCCCCGGCGGCGTGACCAGAAGGCTGGGGAAGAGGCTTATGCGCGCCTGAACCAGTTGGGACTTCGGCTGCTTGATCGGGATGGACTACTGGTGTCGGCTTCCTGCTCTATGCATCTGTCCCAAGAGAAGCTGACGGATATTATCCGCAGCAGCGGCCGCAAGATTGACCGGTTTGTTCAATTATTGGAGCAAGGCCATCAAGCGCCGGATCATCCGGTAGTACCGGGGATTCCGGAGACGGATTATATTAAAAGCTGTTTTGTTCGGTCGTTGACTGGGTTTCTTTGAGCTTGGGGGAGGCCAGTCAGCCTCTAAGGCTCATAATCTTCCAGCCATTTTCTTTCGCAATGTTTTCAAGCGTCGGATCCGGGTCTACCGCTACCGGATTTGCGACTTTGCGCAGTAAGGGGGCATCGTTGTGGGAGTCGCTATAGAACCAGGCGCCCTCGAGACTTTCTCCAGTTGATTCCAGCCAGTCATTCAGGCGGGCTACCTTCCCGTCCTGGAAGCTGGGAATACCTGCAACCTCCCCCGTATAGCGCCCATTGACCATCTCTGGCTCAGTGGCAATCAGGTGATCAATGTCCAGCAGCTTAGCCACTGGCTCGGTAACGAACCGGTTGGTTGCAGTGATGATCATCAAGGTATGGCCATCGGCCCGATGGCTATCCAGCAATGCCTTGGCTTTTTCGAGCATCATAGGCTGGATTTTCTTCGCCATAAACTGTTCGCGCCAGGCCAGCAGCTGTTCCGTGTCATGCTGTGCAAGAGGCTGAAGGGCAAAGCTCAGGTAGCGCATGATGTCCAGCTCGCCATTCAGATACTCCTCATAGAAGCGGTCGTTTGCCAGCCGGTATTCCTCCGCATCCACAATCGACTCTTCTACCAGGAATTCCCCCCAGGCATGGTCGCTGTCTCCGGCGAGCAGGGTGTTATCGAGATCAAAAATCGCGAGCGTCAACTTGGATACCTCCGGCAAAAACGACGACTGTCACAGGCGCAACAGTCTAGCATGACGCGCCGCCGTCGGCTTCGTTTGCCGAAGCCTTGGGATTCTGTAAGAATGAGAGCAACTTGGATAAATCCGGCCGGTGAATTTTTAATCCGGCCAACCGACTTTTAAGAGGACTGTGCCGTGATCGATTCGGACGGTTTCAGACCCAACGTCGGAATCATTCTGGCCAATCACAGGGGGGAAGTCCTCTGGGCAAGGCGAATAGGGCAGGACTCCTGGCAGTTCCCTCAAGGTGGTATCAAGCACGACGAATCACCGGAAGAGGCCCTTTACAGGGAACTGGCGGAGGAAATTGGTCTCGGTACAGGCGATGTGGAAATCATCAGCTGTACCCGTGGCTGGCTGAGATACCGCCTCCCTCGCAGGATGGTGCGCCACAATTCGCACCCGGTCTGCGTGGGACAAAAACAGAAATGGTTCCTGCTGAGGATGCTTTCGCCGGACGCGCAGGTGCGCGTAGACGGCACGGACTCGCCGGAATTCGACGGCTGGCAGTGGGTTAGCTACTGGTACCCGCTTGGGCAGGTCGTCTCGTTCAAACGCGAGGTCTATCGACGTGCGCTGCGAGAGCTCGCGCCGCGGCTGTTTTACGACATGGAACAGTGGCGCCAGAGCGAGCCTTCCCGACGCGCGAAGGACACACAGAAATGACGGATTGAACCCGCCATGCTGAGCATACTGCGAAGTCTTGTACAAGAGGTAAACAGTGCCCGCGATTTGCAGGAGGCGCTGGATGTCATTGTTTCGCGGGTGCAGAAAGCCATGGATACCGAGGTTTGCTCGGTTTACCTGCTTGACCCAGCCACAAATCGCTACATATTAATGGCCACGGAAGGCTTGTACCAGCAAGCAGTAGGGCAGGTCAGCCTGGCTTATTCCGAGGGCCTGATTGGTCTGGTTGGCTCCCGGGAGGAGCCTATCAACCTTGAAGATGCTCCATCCCACCCCCGCTATCGTTACTTTCCTGAGACTGGCGAAGAGCGTTTCCGCTCGTTCCTGGGTGTTCCCATCATTCACCATCGCCGGGTTCTTGGTGTTCTTGTTGTTCAGCAACGGGAAAGTTCGCGCTGCTTTGACGAGGGTGAAGAAGCCTTCCTGGTTACCGTTTCGGCTCAATTGGCCGGTGTTATCGCCCACAGCGAGGCAACGGGCGCCATCAGCGGTCTTTCCCTGACCGGTGAAGAAGCGACTGATGTCAGTTTCAGTGGTGTGCCTGGTGCGCCGGGCGTTGCCATTGGCAAGGGCGTGGTGGTGTACCCAGCCGCCGACCTGGATGTTGTACCTGAGAAACCCACCGATGATGTTGAGCTGGAACTGTCGCTGTTTGAAGGCGCGGTAACAGCAGTTCGGGAAGACATTGAGCGGGTAGCGGCCCGGCTTGCTTCCCAGCTTCGGCCGGAAGAACAGGCTCTGTTCGATGTCTATTTGCGTATGCTGGGCGATGACGCAATGCCAGGTGAGGTAGGCAACCGGATCAAAGAAGGTTTCTGGGCCCAGGGCGCACTGAAACAGGTGGTTCAACAGTACGTTCGTCACTTTGAAATGATGGACGACCACTACCTGCAGGAGCGGGCTGTAGACATCAGGGATCTCGGCCGCCGTTTGTTGTCCCACTTGCAGGAAGGTGAGCAGAAGGACACGGTCTATCCTGAGAACACGGTCCTGGTCAGTGAAGAACTGACACCGGCCATGCTCGGGGAAGTGCCCAAGGGGCAACTGGTCGGTTTGGTGTCGGTCAAGGGCTCCAGCAACTCCCACGTTGCCATCCTGGCTCGTGCCATGGGTGTGCCCACGGTCATGGGTCTGGTAGATATTCCCGTCAACCAACTGGATGGCAAGGACCTGATTGTTGATGGCTTTGAAGGGCAGATTTTTGCGTCACCCTCCACGGACCTGAGGAACTTCTACCAGGAAATCTGTGACGAGGAAGACGAGTTGATCAAAGGGCTGGAAGCCCTGCGGGATCTGCCTTGCGAAACCACCGATAACCACCGGGTGTCGCTGTTGGTGAATACCGGTCTGATGACCGATGTGGTGCGTTCTTTGAGCCATGGTGCCGAAGGTATCGGTCTGTACCGAACCGAGGTGCCGTTCATGATCAAGGACCGATTCCCGTCGGAACAGGAACAACGCGAATATTACCGCGAGCAACTGGAAGCCTTTGCGCCGAATCCTGTCACCATGCGTACGCTGGACATCGGCGGCGATAAGGCGCTGACGTACTTCCCGATCCAGGAAGAGAACCCGTTTCTGGGCTGGCGCGGTATCCGGGTAACCCTGGATCACCCGGAGATATTCCTGGTTCAGGTGCGGGCGATGCTCAAGGCGAGTGAGGGCCTGAACAATCTGCAGATCATGCTGCCGATGATCAGCAATATTTCAGAAGTGGAAGAGTCCCTCCACCTGATTTATCGGGTTTATCATGAGGTCAGGGAGGAGGGTTACAATATCCATATGCCCAAGGTCGGGGTAATGGTGGAGATTCCGGCGGCGGTGTATCAGATTCGCGAACTGGCGGATCGCGTGGATTTCCTATCTGTGGGCTCAAACGACCTGACCCAGTACCTGCTAGCGGTGGATCGCAACAACCCCAGGGTCGCGCAGCTGTACCATTCCTATCATCCCGCCGTGTTACAGGCGCTGGTACGCGTGGCCCAGGACGCCCATGCGGTCGGCAAGCCTGTCGGTATCTGCGGCGAGTTGGCGGGTGACCCTGGCGGCGCGCTGCTGTTGATGGCGATGGGCTACGATTCCCTGTCCATGAATGCGGCCAGCCTGCCGAAGGTCAAGTCCGTTATCCGTAGCGTAAGCCGTGAGTGGTCTGCGCAATTGCTGGAGGATGTTCTGCTGCTGGATTCTCCCCACGTAATTAAAAGCTGTGTGGACTTGGCGTTGCGCAATGCCGGATTTGGTCGCTACCTGCGGCCCGGCAAGACTGGTGCCATTGCCCATGCCGAAAGGGCGCTTTCGTGAAGGCGTATGGCCAATTGGTCCTATATAGGGTGTGTACTCTAAAACTGGCTGCTAGTGTTAGTTGCAATGGCCAACCGCACCCGCATGGGGATATTGAATGACCGCAACCACAACAGCGATTAAGCCCGAACCTCGCATCGGCCTTGCCCTTGGCGGCGGTGGCCCGCTGGGTGGTATATACGAAATCGGGGCGTTGCGCGCACTGGATGAGGCGCTGGATGGTCTTGATTTCAATAATATTGATGTGTACGTGGGAGTGAACGCGGGCTCTTTTGTTGCGGCCAATCTGGCCAACCAGATGACCACGGCCCAGTTGTGCCGGATTTTTGTGCGCAATGAAGCGGAAGTACACCCATTCCATACGGAAGTGTTTTATCGCCCGGCGTTCCGGGAACTGGGCAGTCGCTTGCTGGCGGTTCCGGGCTTGGTGACGACGGCTGTGCGACGGTTCGTGAATAACCCTTATGACCAGAGCTTGCTGGAAGCGCTGACGATCCTTGCGCAGGCTGCGCCTGCGGGTCTTTTTGACAATGAAGGCTTGCATGAATATTTGCAGCGGGCCTTTACCATGCTTGGCCGCACCAACGATTTCCGTCAGCTCAAGCGCAGTCTGTACATCGTTGCGGCGGATGTGGAAAGCACCGAGGCGGTTTGTTTCGGTGCCCCTGGTTTTGATCATGTACCCATATCAAAGGCGATTCAGGCGAGTACATCGTCTCCGGGCATCTATGTTCCGGTCACCATTGATGGTCGCTACTACGTGGATGGCACCCTGAGAAAGGGGCTGCATGCGTCCGTGGCGTTTGAGGACGGTGCGGATCTGGTCTTTGCGGTCAATCCACAGGTTCCTATCGATGCGAGTTCAGCCGTGCGGGCCGGCACCATGGGGCCGGGGGAGCTGACCCGGTCCGGTATGCCCAACTTGCTGTCACAGATGTTCCGTACCATGGTTTACTCGCGGATGCAGTCGGGCATCGCGCAGTACACCCGGGATTACCCGGATAAAGATATCCTGCTTTTTGAGCCCACCCGTGACGATGCCAAGCTGTTCTTCTCCAATGTGTTCAGTTTCCAATCCCGCCGAATGGTGTGTGAGCATGCCTACCAGATGACGCGGCGTGACCTGCTGAACCGCGCGGATGAGCTGGAGCCGAAACTTGCGAAGTACGGTATTCGTTTGCGTCGGGATCGCCTGGAAGATGAGCAGCGTACGATCAGTACCAGTCTGTACGGCGAGATGCTTCCACTCTATGTGGCGAAAGGCCGTAAGAAACGAGCCCAGAAAGGAAAGCTGGCAACCGGCTTTGATAATGTGTCGGAGCTGTTCAGCAAAGCTCAGTAGAGGGCGTGATTCGGTGCTGTGGAAGGAGATAAGAGGGGGCGCGAAGAACGCGCGCCCCGATAGGGTACATTCGGGCCTTCCAGCCCTTGCAGGTCACAGGATATAGCGGCTCAGATCTTCATCCTCAGCCAACTCACCCAGTTTTTCATCCACAAACGTCGCCGTCACCTCGAAGCTGTCGGTAACCTGATCGCCTGCCTCGTAAGACAGACTCTCCAACAGTCGTTCCAGCACCGTATGTAGGCGTCTTGCACCGATATTTTCCGTGGTCTCGTTGACCTTATAGGCGACCTCTGCAATACGGGCGATGGCGTCCTCTGTGAAGGTCAATTTGACACCCTCTGTGTCCATCAGGGCTTCGTACTGCTGTACCAGGGAGGCGTCCGGCTCCGTGAGGATGCGCTTGAAATCATCCGGGGTCAGTGCCTGCAGCTCAACGCGGATCGGCAGTCTGCCCTGTAATTCCGGGATCAGGTCAGACGGCTTCGACAGGTGAAACGCGCCGGACGCGATAAACAGGATGTGGTCCGTTCGCACGGAACCATACTTGGTGCTGACGGTGCTGCCTTCGATCAGGGGCAGCAGATCCCGTTGTACACCTTCCCGTGATACGTCCGATGAAGTGTTCTCGGAGCGCTTGGCCACCTTGTCGATTTCGTCGATGAAGACGATGCCATTCTGCTCGACGGTCTGGATGGCTTTCTGCTTGATTTCCTCTTCATTGACCAGCTTGGCGGCTTCCTCGTCGCGAACGTGCTTCATGGCGTCAGCGACCTTCATCTTGCGGGTCTTGCGCTTATCAGAGGACATGCTCGAGAACATATTCTGTAGCTGGCTGGTCATCTCCTCCATGCCGGGAGGTGCCATGATTTCAACGCCGGCGCCGCTGTTACTCAGGTCGATTTCGATTTCCTTGTCGTCCAGCTCGCCCTCACGCAGTTTCTTGCGGAACAGCTGGCGGGTGGAAGAGTCTTCGGTTTTCTGGCTGTCTTCCTTGAAGTCCCGGGGCGGCGGAATCAGGGCGTCCAGAATACGTTCCTCGGCGGCATCCATAGCGCGATGCTCGTGGCGTTTCATTTCCTTCTCGCGCAGCATCTTGATGGCCATGTCCGCCAGATCACGGATAATGGACTCGACGTCCCGGCCCACGTAGCCCACTTCGGTAAACTTGGTCGCTTCCACTTTCAGAAATGGAGCGTCCGCCAATTTGGCGAGACGGCGTGCGATTTCGGTTTTGCCAACACCGGTGGGGCCGATCATGAGGATGTTTTTTGGTGTGATCTCCTCGCGCAGACCACTGTCCAGCTGCATCCTGCGCCAGCGATTGCGCAGGGCGATGGCCACGGAACGTTTGGCCTCTTCCTGGCCCACGATGTGTTTGTTGAGCTCGTGGACAATCTCACGGGGGGTCATTGCAGACATGCTAGCTCCGGATCAATCGTTGGCTGAGAGTACTTCGAGGGTGCGATTGTGGTTGGTGTAGATGCAGATGTCGGCCGCGATATCCAGGCCCTTCTCCACAATCTCGTTGGCTTTCAGGTCGGTGTTTTCCAGCAGGGCTCTTGCGGAAGCCTGTGCAAACGGACCGCCGGAGCCGATCGCGATCAACCCCTGTTCTGGTTCGATAACATCGCCGTTGCCAGTGATGATAAGCGATGCGGTTTTATCCGCGACGGCCAGCAAGGCTTCCAGGCGGCGAAGGGCCCGGTCGGTTCGCCAGTCTTTGGCCAGCTCGACAGCAGCGCGCGTAAGGTTGCCCTGGTGTTTCTCAAGCTGGGCTTCAAAGCGCTCGAACAGGGTGAATGCGTCGGCGGTACCACCCGCAAAACCGGCCAGCACCTTGTCATTATAGAGCCGGCGAACCTTGCGGGCATTGCCCTTCATTACGGTATTGCCGAGGGAGACCTGGCCGTCGCCACCCATGGCAACTTCATCGTCACGCCTGACAGAGAGTATGGTAGTCATTCTGGCTCCATTTGCCTGATAGAAAACGGTATCCAGCAGTTATGGAGGCGAGGGGGAGGTTTTCAAGGGCGGGAGGAAAGAGAGTCAGGAGGGCATCTCAGCCCTCCTTGGGAATCTTCCTGACCAGAGGCTGAATGTTGAGGTCGACCAGTTTGTCGATAACCGCATTCATCTGGCTGCGAGAGGTGAAGGGGCCTACATTGACGCGGTACCAGGTGCTTCCGCTGTCGAGGTCAATGCGTTTGACCTGGGCACGGAGGCCCTGGAATGCGATTTCGGCCCGCTGCCTCTCCGCATCTTGCTGTTGTCGGAAAGACCCCGTCTGCACCAGGTAATCAAACGTTTGCTGTCCTGGCCCTGGGGTATACTCCTCAACCTCGGGAGGAACCACCTCCGAGTCAGGAAGCATGTCGTAAAAGCGAAAGCCGGGTTTTTCTTTTGCGGCGGTTTCCGGAGGCTTTTCCTTTACCGCAGGCGTTTCGGCTGTTGTGGTTTTTTCACCCTGGCGAGGCTCGGATGTAGGAAGTGCGTTGAGATAGGCAATAAAGCCGATAAAACCACCCACAGCTGCCAGTGACAGAATCCACTTCAATGACAAGCCGCCCCGCTGTGACTTGGCGGCAGCAGGGCGTTTTGGGGGCTGCTTCTGCTTACGCGCAGGCCTTGCGGATTTTGTTGATGTTGCCGGCTTGCTGGCCGGTCTGGATTTGCGGGCATAGTCTCGGGACATGGCCGGGTTAGTTCCTGTTGCGTGCCTGAATATTCAGATCATGAAGCCTGACTTGCTACATTTCGTCGGGAGCGCTCACGCCAAGCAGATCAAGACCATTGGCGATCACCTGCCGAACCGCAAGATACAGGGAAACGCGAGCGTCCCGGACAGCGGTATCCTCGATCAGAACTTTGTGGGCGTTGTAGTAGGTGTGGAACTGCCCGGCAAGATCCCTGAGATAGTGCGTCAGGTGATGTGGTTCTCTCAGTTTGGCTGAGCTTTCTATCAGCTCGGGGTACTTGGCCAGCTGGTTAGCGAGATCCTTTTCCTCGTCGAGTGTCAGCAAGGACAGATCTCCCACGCATTCGTTCAGGCCGCGTTCAACCCCTTCTTCTTTCAGCTTTCTGAGCACGCTGCAGATGCGTGCATGGGCATACTGAATGTAATAGACCGGGTTTTCATTGGTCTGGGAGCGGGCCAGATCGATATCGAAGGTCAACTGGGAGTCGACTCTGCGGGCCGCAAGGAAGAAGCGGGTGGCGTCGCGGCCCACTTCGTCGATCAGGTCACGGACCGTCACGTAGCTGCCCGCGCGCTTGGAAATCTTCACTTCCTGTCCAGACCTGGTCACCATCACCATCTGGTGAAGCACATAGTCCGGCCACTCCTTTGGGATGTTAGCGTTCAGCGCTTGCAGACCGGCACGAACCCGCGTGACGGTAGAGTGGTGGTCGGCACCCTGCTCATTGATAACCGTGGTGAAGCCCCGTTGCCACTTGTCCAGATGGTAGGCCACGTCTGGCAGGAAATAGGTGTAGCCGCCATCTTTCTTGCGCATCACGCGGTCTTTATCGTCACCGAATTCGGTGGTTTTCAGCCACATAGCGCCGTCGTGTTCGTAGGTATAGCCATTTTCCTGCAGGCGTTCGACAGCTTCCTCTACCTTGCCATCTTCATACAGCGATGACTCAAGGAAGTACACGTCGAATTCCACGCCAAAGGCTTTCAGATCCAGGTCCTGCTCACGACGCAGGTAGGCAACGGCAAATTCCTGGATGGCTTGTTGATCGTCCGGATCGGCTTTACCGGTGACTTCCCGGTCGTCCGCGATAACGGTTTCGCCGGCGAGATAGGCGTTGGCCACATCGGTGATGTAGTCACCGCGGTAGCCATCGGCAGGCCAGTTTTCGTCTTCCGGTGTTAGTCCTTTCACCCGTGATTGCACTGAAAGCGCCAGATTGTTGATCTGCGCGCCCGCATCATTGTAGTAAAACTCGCGGGTGACTTGGTAACCATTGGCTTCCAGCAGGCGGCTCAGGCAGTCACCAATCGCCGCACCACGGCCATGACCCACGTGCAAGGGGCCGGTTGGGTTGGCAGAGACAAATTCCACCTGGACCTTCTTGCCTTCGCCGTTGTTGTTGCGGCCGTATTGCCCGGCGTCGTCGAGTATGGTGTTGACCACTTCAAAGGCGCTGGCAGTACTCATGAAAAAGTTGATAAATCCGGGGCCCGCAATTTCAACCTTCTCGACAGCGTTGCTGTTCGGTAGCCGTTCGACCAATGCTTCTGCCAGCTTTCGTGGCGGGCAACCGGCAGCCTTCGATGCCACCAGGGCAATATTGCAGGCGTAATCACCATGGGATTTGTCCTTGGTGTTGCCTACCTGTGCTGTAAAGGTCTGATCTGCGGGCAAAGTGCCTTCAGATTGCAGGGTCGCCAGCGCAGACTGGAGAAGTTCGGATACGGTCTCTTTCATGCTGTCGGATGACTCGGGTTGCAAGAGAATGGAAGAACGGCGGAAGCGTCCCGCCGGAGATGTCGAAGGACGCTATTATCGCGGAAAGGTGCGGGCGACTCAAATTACGCTGTTCGAGGCCAGTTGCGTTCCCCCCAGGCGCGCAGTGCTCCCGATGCTGCAGGGTGTGTTGGTGCTGCTTCAGTCTCCTTGGAAAGGAAGGATCACCGTATTATTGGCGCTCATGAAGCTTATACGGAGGTTGATGCTGTCGTAGGAGCCCAAGCCGTTATAGCGGCCATTGCGTTCGGACGGCGATGAGGTGGGTATGGCCCCACAGTTGGTGGCTTCAAACGTGACGTCAAAGACGTTGACGCTTGAGGACTGGATTGAAATCTGCCCATCAAAAACACAGCCTGTTGAATCCGATCCGGTAAGGCCGCCTTGGCTTCCTATCGTGAAACTCGTAGTTTGATCAAGGGAGAGGTAGGAGTCAGACAGGATGTCCAGCGAGATTGACTCATTGCTCAGATCGACCAGCCTCATCAGGGCTGCGCTGCCATTGTATTCCCCGCTGATGCTGTAGCTGAGGCTTTGCGGGTCTTCCACGATGCCGTTGAGGCTGCCCTCGGCCCGATTCCACTGGTCAGTGTAGAACAGGTTGGCTGCACTTCCGCTGAATTGGGCGCCTTCAGAGTCTGCTTCAACATTACCAAACACGGAATTAACCGAGTTGATGGCCGTCACAAAACGACCAGAGCCGCTTATCCAGGTAATAGCTTCATCGGAACCGCCATTGTTAGAATCAATGTCGGTTAAATAGACGCCAGGTCTGAGACCGGTGTCGCCGCCATCATTGGCGCTTCCCAGGCTGTCCGAAGAACCGTTGGTGCCATCAACCAGTGGGGTAGACCAGGGGCCTCCCTCAGTCAGTGCCGTGGGATCGCTTCCGTCAGCGAGTGGCTGGGAGCTCTCGCCGCCACCACAGGCTGTGATCAAAAGGCAGGCCGCAAAAAGCGGTAAGCGTGTACTGAGTACCATCCCTGACATTTGAAGCTCCAATTTCTTTGTGTCGTTTTTATTGCGCGTCGACGTTTTGTTCGCCGTGCCCATGCTGACTCTGCCCAGTGTAATACATGAATACTAGCAGGCTTCGATGGCCAAGAAATGCTCGGGCCATTGGCAGGTTGTAAAATATTGCAAAAAGGCCCTCTTTGTCACAGTTCTGGTGGGTCACCCGGTTTCTAGCGGATCAACGTCGATTGCCCATTTAATGTCGGCGGGAAGTTTCATCAGGTCGAGTTCCTGGCAAAGCGCTGCCAGTTGACGGTTAAGCCGAATTCGGTTGCTTGAAACCAAAATCAGTTGGGCCCGGTGACGATCAGCCCTGCGCGCGATCAGTGCAGGCAATGGCCCCCAAGACTCAATGCCGCAGTCTGATGCCTTTGATTTCATGCCATCAAGTAGTTTGAGGCTCGATGCCATGATGTTTGACTCGGCTCGAAGTATGGCCATTGCCCGATAGGGCGGGAGTTGGCTGGTTTCTCGTTCGGCAAGCAATTGGTCAGCAACAGGGAGATAGTAGCCCGCGGCTAATGATCGCAGCAGTGGGTGGTCGCTATGGCAGGTCTGCACCAGTACTTCCCCTGATTTTTCACCACGTCCGGCTCGCCCGCTCACTTGCAGTAGGGTCTGGATCAACTGTTCGGGGGCGCGAAAGTCCACGCTGAATAGCCCGCCATCAGCATTAACAACAACGACGAGCGTAACGTTTGGGAAGTCGTGTCCCTTGGCCAGCATCTGTGTGCCCACCAGTATGCAGGGGTTGCCGCTGTTCACTGTGTCGAGAATACCTTGAATGCTGCCTTTGCGTTGAGTGCTGTCCCGATCTACCCGCACGACGGGGGCGTCCGGAAACTGTGTTGCCAATACATCTTCGCTTCTTTCAGTGCCTTGGCCGACTGGCTTGAATGACTCGCTGCTGCATTTTGGGCAGTGGTCTGTCGCAGCGGTCTGGAAGTCGCAATGGTGGCAGCGCATGGCACGGTCGCGGCGATGATAGGTAAGGCGGGTGTCGCAGCGGGGGCATTCAACCATGTGGCCGCAGTCGAAACACATCATGACTGGAGCAAACCCCCTGCGATTCACAAACACCAAAGCCTGCTGTCCGGCGTTCAGGCATTTCTCGATAGCGCGCATCGCAGGTCGTGAGAGGCCACCCTCCAGAGGTCGGCTACGAATGTCCAGTAACTTGATCGTCGGTAGTTTGGCATTGCCTGCACGCTCCTCAAGTCGAACCAGAGTGTATTTGCCGGTAAGGGCGTTGTGGTAGGACTCCATAGAGGGGGTTGCGGAGCCAAGAATGACGGGGCAATCATTGAGGTGTGCACGATAGACTGCGGTGTCCCTGCCGGAATAGCGGAATCCTTCCCCCTGTTTATAGGAACTGTCGTGTTCCTCATCCACGATGATGGTTTTCAGGTCGGTGAAGGGGAGCAATACAGCCGAGCGGGTACCGATCAGAATGACTGGCTCGCCATTGCGGATTCTCAGCCAGGTTGAAAGCCGTTCGCTGTCTTTTAGTGCCGAGTGCCATACCGCGATGCGTGACCCGAAATAGTGTTGGAAGCGGGCTACGGTCTGCGGCGTCAGGTTGATCTCAGGTACCAGAACGAGCGCCTGGTGCTTGTCGTCCAGGTGAGTCTTGAGGTAGTGGAGATAAAGCTCGGTTTTGCCGCTGCCTGTGATACCGAACAGGAGTGCCGTCGTGAAGCCGTCATCAGACGATGGAAGTTGGTCAGCAGCTTCTTGTTGGGCCGGAGACAGCACGGGGATACGATTCCGGGTTTCCTCCGATGCACCACTTGGTGAGGGTGGCGTGGTCTCGGCGATCAGCTCTTTTTCCTGAAGGCTCCGGATTTGCGACTGTGTGAAACCAGCGCGCACAATCTGTTTGCTGCCCGCGCCCCCGGGCTGGCGCTTCAGCCAGGCCAGCAGTTCTCTCTGTCGCGTTGCATTACCGGGCAGCAGCGCAGGATCGCCGCAGGCTTGCCAATAAGGTTCGGCATGCTCCACGGCAGGCCTGCCGCGACGCAGCGCGGGCGGCAGTGCGGTAAAAAGGCATTCACCGAGCGGGTGCTGATAGTAATCCGACGCCCAGCTGAGTAGGCGGAAGGTTTCCGGGGGCAGTGCAGGCCATGCCTCGCTGGCTGATCGGACCGGCTTGAGAGTGATGCTCTCTGGCGGTCGGGCGTCAGTCTCGACCACCAGACCGGTGGCCGATTGCCTGCCGAAGGGGACGGTGACTCGTTGGCCCTTTTGTAATGTCAGGTGGTCTGGTACCAGGTAGTCGAACAGCCGCCGGAGAGGGCGATTCAATGCTATACGCGCAGTTCGGGGCACATCTGGCTCCATGGCGATAAAGGTGTCACGGTATCTGCCTATCCTTTAAAAGGGCTGCAATCCGGCGTGTCCCGTGTCGGGCGGGATGATAAGACGGTCCGGGGCTTGCCTGATACCGCATTTGCAAGTAAGATTCGCGGTCTGTTTCCGGCAGGGCATGATTGTGCCCCGTCTTGTCAATTGATTCAAACATGCGGTGCCCGACACCCGGATTGTTTAGCAACGCGGACAATCCCGTGATCTGGTAGCGGCATGACCGATAGAGGTTCGCCATGAAAGAAGGTATTCACCCCAAGTATGCCGAAATTACCGCTACCTGTTCCTGCGGTAATGTTCTCAAGACCCGCTCTACGTTTACTCAGGACCTGACTCTGGATGTATGCTCCCAGTGTCACCCTTTCTACACCGGTAAGCAGAAAGTGATGGACACCGGCGGCCGTATCGACCGTTTCCAGAAGCGTTTCGGTGGTCGCATCGGTGGCAAGAAAGCCTGATCCGAATGTTGATAGTGAAAAAGCGCCTTGCGAGGCGCTTTTTTTGTATCTGCAGGCTCGCCCTGGAGGGCGCGCCTGTTGTGAATGCATACGCAAAAAGCCGTATTGACTGATTAACAAGTGGCCAATCTGGCCTTGTCTGATGCAGCCCTTCGCGCCATAATGTCGCGCTCCGCTGGGCAAGGCCCGGTGGCTTATTACCTCTTAAACGTGACAAACGGAACAGTGGCAATGTCTCAAGATCTGAAAGAAGCAGCCCTTGAATACCACGCCAAGCCGCGGCCTGGTAAGCTGAGTGTTGAAATCACCAAGCCCACCAAGACCTCCCGCGACCTTTCCCTGGCGTACAGCCCCGGGGTTGCCGAGCCGGTCCGCGAGATCGCGAAGGACCCCGAGAACGCATACAAATACACCGCCAAGGGTAATCTGGTAGCCGTGATTTCAGACGGCACTGCAATCCTTGGTCTGGGTAATCTGGGTCCGCTGGCGAGCAAGCCGGTTATGGAAGGCAAAGGCGTACTGTTCAAACGCTTTGCTGGGATTGATGTGTTCGATATCGAGGTCAATTCCGAAAGCCCCCAGGCATTTATAGAAACGGTTGAACGTATTGCCGACACCTTCGGCGGTATCAACCTTGAAGACATCAAGGCTCCCGAGTGCTTCGAAATTGAGCGCGCGTTGATCGAAAAGTGCAGTGTACCCATCTTCCATGATGATCAGCACGGCACGGCCATCGTAACCGCTGCAGGCATGATTAACGCCCTGGAGTTGCAGGGCAAGAAAATCGATGAGGCCAAAGTGGTCTGCCTCGGAGCAGGCGCAGCGGCTATCGCTTGCATGAAGCTGCTGATCAGCTGTGGCGTTCGGTCCGAAAACATCTACATGCTGGACCGCAAGGGCGTGATTCATTCCGGTCGCGAGGACCTGAACCAGTACAAGGCGATGTTTGCCAACGACACGGACAAGCGCACGCTTGATGATGCGATGGACGGCGCGGATGTATTTCTCGGGCTTTCCGGCCCGGATTTGCTGAGCGCGGACCAGCTTAAGCTGATGGCTCCGAATCCGATTGTGTTTGCCTGCTCCAACCCGGACCCTGAGATCAGCCCTGAAGTGGCGCTGGCTACCCGTGATGACCTGATCATGGCTACGGGCCGCTCAGACTACCCGAATCAGGTGAATAACGTGCTTGGCTTCCCGTTCATCTTCCGTGGTGCTCTGGACGTGAGGGCGACCGCAATCAACGAAGAAATGAAAGTGGCGGCTGTTCACGCGATTCGCGAGTTGGCGAAAGAGCCGGTTCCGCAGGAAATTTGTGAAGCCTATGACGTTGCAAGTTTCGAGTTTGGCCGGGAGTACATCATTCCCAAGCCGATGGACGTGCGCCTGCTGGAAGTTGTTCCGGCGGCAGTCGCTCGCGCGGCGGTTGACTCGGGCGTTGCCCGTAACGGCTACCCGGCCCATTACCCGCTGAAATCAATGGACGATATCATCTGATATAGCCCATTGATTTCGGGAAATAAAAAACCGGCGACTGTTAAGTCGCCGGTTTTTTTGTGGCCGCGAGACTTTTTCGCCCCGCTTGCCTGGTGTCAGAATATCTGTCTCGACAGGTCATCGCTACTGCCATTGTTGCCGCCGGCCGATGACTCATCCTGAGGATCTAACGGCGGCGGGGCATCCTCTTCACGGAATATTTCGAACATGGCACCTTCTTGCCCCGGCCTTGCTCGCCGGCCTGTTTCCGGGTCGATGCGGATGTTAACGATGCCATTGGGTCTTGCCATCAATGACGGCGGTTCGCCCTCTAGTGCCACTTTCATGTAATCAAGCCAGACGGGCAGGGCAGTGCTGGCGCCGAACTCTCGGCGGCCAAGAGGTTGTGGTTGATCAAAGCCAACCCATACTGTGGTGGCTACGTCATGGTTGAAGCCGCCGAACCAGGTGTCCCTCTGTTCATTGGTGGTGCCGGTTTTGCCGCTGATATCATCCCGTCCCAGGGCCTGAGCGCGTCGGCCGGTGCCTCGTCTGATTACATCCCGCATCATGGAATGCAGGATGTATACCGAGCGTTCATCGGCCAGACGCCTGGCAATGCGAACTTCTTTCTCGTCGTCGGAGTTGTTCTCCTGTTTCTCTGTGCAGTTTTCATCGCAGAGTGTGACGTCTGGCGCTTCGAAGATTGTTTCGTTGTTGATATCCGAGATCTGGCTAATGAGGTAGGGCTCGACGTCGTAGCCGCCGTTGGCGATCACCGCGAACCCTCGGGCCAGGTCCATCGGTGTCAGAAGTCCGCTGCCCAGCGAGAGTGACAGATCTTTTTGCATGTCCTCCGTGGGGATCTGAAGCTGCTCAAGGTAGTCTATGGTGTTCTGGATGCCCAGGTCCCGAAGCAAGCGTACTGACACCAGGTTGCGGGACCGATACAGGGCTTCTCGCAGGCGAGTAGGGCCGTAAAACTGTCCTGATGAATTCTGTGGGCGCCATGTGGTCTCTAATTCGGAGTCGTCAAACACAATAGGTGCGTCGTTGTAGATGGTTGCGGGTGTCATGCCGCTTTCAAGTGCGCTCAGATACAGGAATGGCTTGAAGGTTGAGCCCGGCTGCCTCCTCGCCTGGGTGGCGCGATTGTATTTGTTCTGGCTGAAACTGTATCCGCCAGCGAGTGCTTCAATGGCGCCGGTTTGTGCGTCAAGGGAGATCAGTGCGCCCTGTACTGCAGGTACCTGCGAGAGGGCAACGCGCCGGACTTCGGCGATATCCAGGGCTTTCTGTTCATCGTTTTGCTTCTGGGTGTCGGATTCACCTGGCTGCTCAGGGGTCATCACTACCATGGGCTTTACGTAAACGATGTCACCCGCAGCGACTACGTCGGACGGCTTTTCTGGTTCGGACCCTGTCAGGTTTTCGGTTTTGTATCGTTTGGCCCAAGTCATTGTGGAGAATGCCATGACGGACTCGCCAAGCTGACGGGCGTAAAGATCAACTTCACTGTCTTTGTCTCTTACTCGGGTTACAACTGCCGGCACGAGTTCGGCCACGCGGGGATAATTTGCCATCAGATTTGTGAGGTTGTCCGGTTCCAGTTGCTCTTCATCCACTTGTCCAATGGGGCCGCGGAAACCGTGGCGCCGGTCGTATGCTTCCAATCCTGCTCTTAGGGCTCTCGTCGCTTCCTGTTGCTTCTCGCTTTCAACGGTCAGTTTGACTTCATAGCCGTCGGTGTAGGCGGCATCGCCGAATCGCCTGACCAGTTCAGCTCGGGCCATTTCCGCAACGTGGTCGGCATCAACCTCAGTGGACGGGGCGTTAAAGCTTGCGGTCAGGGGGGCGTTGGCTGCCAGCTCATAGGCGTCACTGGTGATGTATTGGAGGTCGCGCATGCGTCCCAGTATCCAGTTACGACGAATCTGTGCTCGTTCGGGGTTTGCCAGAGGGTTGTAGGCGGAGGGAGCCTTGGGCAGCCCGGCAAGCATGGCCATTTCTGCCAGAGAAAGCTCGGTCACGGGTTTGTCGTAATACACCTGGGCGGCGGCAGCAATACCATAGGCGCGATTGCCCAGGTAAATCTTGTTGAGGTAGAGCTCCATGATGCGGTTTTTGTCCAGTTCACGCTCGATCTGAAGAGCCAGAAGTATCTCGTTGAACTTGCGAATAAACGTCCGATCGCGTGACAAAAAGTAATTTTTTGCAACCTGCATTGTGATGGTACTGCCCCCGGACTGGATCTCGCCGGTGGAGATCAGTTCGATGGCAGCCCGCATCAGGCCTTTAAAGTCGACCCCAAAGTGTTCGTAAAAACGGGCGTCTTCGGCTGCCATAAAGGCATGTAACTGAATTGTAGGGATCTGTTCTATTGTGACCGGTGCCCTTCTCTTTTCACCGAATTCTGCTATTAATTTGTCGTCTGCGCTGTAGACCCTCAAGGGGGTCTGCAACTTGATGTCCAGGAGTTGCTCCACAGGAGGCAAACCAGGGCGGAGATAAAGATAAAATCCTGACGCCACGATTGTGGCGAGACTGAGTCCAGTGAGAAATAGCCATGCAAACAGGCGAGATGTACGCAACAAATGAGACATTTTTTTCTGACAACTGTTGGATATAGGTCTATCATTTGAGAAATTGCTTTAGGAAGGGCTAGCCGCTTCCCGGGTGCAATGCTTCTCAATTAAAGAAGAACGAGCATTGTAGACGGAAAACTAAAGAAATTCTCTTAAATAAAAAACACATATGAAAGAACTCCGTCGGGAGTTTTCATAACCCGGTGCATGTAACCAGGTATAGGGTGAGCGCGTGTTCGGATTGTTAGGAAAGAAATCCAGTTCGGTGCTGGGCGTGGATATCAGTTCCAGCTCGGTCAAACTACTGGAACTATCGAAGCAGGGCGACCGCTATAAGGTCGAGAGCTACGCAGTTGAGCCACTACCGGCCAATGCTGTGGTAGAGAAAAACATCACGGATGTCGAGGCGGTGGGCGAGGTGCTCAAGCGTGTCGCATCCAAATCACGTACGAGCGTCAAGCAGGTGGCTGTGGCGGTCTCTGGTTCCGCCGTTATTACCAAGCTGATCCAGATGGACAGTGGTCTCAACGAGTTTGAGATGGAAGATCAGATAACGCTTGAGGCCGATCAGTATATCCCCTATCCGCTGGATGAAGTGGCGATCGACTTCGAGGTTCAGGGGCCGTCTGAGACCAACCCGGACCAGGTCGATGTACTTCTTGCGGCGTGCCGGAAAGAAAACGTCGATATTCGGGAAGACGCTCTAGAGATTGGGTCTTTGACCACCAAGATCGTGGACGTCGAGGCCTATGCACTTGAGCGCGCATACGCACTCATTGAGTCTCAGCTTGATTCCCAGGGTGAAGAACTCGTTGTGGCGATCGTCGATATCGGCGCCACCATGACCACACTGAGCGTGTTGGCGGAAGGCAAGACGGTTTACACTCGCGAGCAGATTTTCGGGGGGAAGCAACTCACCGAAGAAATTCAGCGTCGTTATGGTTTATCCCTTGAAGAAGCCGGCCTGGCCAAGAAACAGGGCGGTCTTCCGGACGACTACGATTCCGAAGTTCTGACGCCTTTCCGCGAAGCGGTAGTTCAGCAGGTCGCAAGGGCGCTGCAGTTCTTCTTCGGCGCAAGCCAGTACAATGCGGTTGACTACGTGGTCCTGGCAGGTGGCACGGCATTTATTCAGGGGCTGACAGAGATGGTCGAGGAAAAAACAGGCACACCAACGCTGGTCGCAAATCCTTTCGCGGACATGGCGGTGGGGTCAAGAGTGAATGCGTCTTCGCTGAGCAATGATGCACCTTCGCTCATGATCGCCTGCGGGCTGGCAATGAGGAGCTTTGACTGATGGCAAAGATTAACCTCAGACCCTGGCGCGAAGAACTCCGGGCGGAGAAGCAGAAGCAGTTTGTGGTGATGATTCTGGGCGCGGCTTTTATAGCTGTCGGCCTGACTTTTCTCTGGAAAACCGATATGGACAACCGTATCGCCTACCAGGAATCCAGAAACGCCTATATCGAAACCGCAACCAAGCAGCTGGATAAGCAGATTAAAGAGATCGAGGATTTGAAGCGCAAGCGGGACGAGCTGCTGTCGCGCATGCAGGTCATTCAGGATCTCCAGGGCAAGCGCCCGGTTATCGTGCGGGTTTTTGACGAACTGGTCCGCACCCTGCCAGATGGACTTTTTTACACGAGCCTCAAAAAGACCGGAGACACTGTGGGTATCGTTGGTATGTCGGAGTCCAATAGCCGAATTTCCGCCCTTATGAGACGTTTTGAAGAGTCCGACTGGTTCACTAACCCTAACCTGTCAAACGTGTCTGCCGCCGATAACCGTCGTGCTGGTTACAGCCAGTTCAACCTGTCGGTGCAGCAACAAACACCAGAGCCCGAAGGGGAGGACAAATAATGAGCCTCGCGGACTCACTCAAGAACCTCAATGAATTTGATATCAATGATCTGGACGTCAACAATGCCGGTATTTGGCCCGCCCCGATCAAGGCAATCGTAGCGCTTATCATTTTTGGCCTGATACTGGGTGGTGGTTACTGGTTCTTTGTCAAAGATCAGTATGCCCAGCTTGACCGTGTCGAAAAGACCGAGCAGGAGCTTCGGAAGCGCTACGAAGACAAGGCTTATCAGGTGGCTAACCTCGAAGTATTCAAGGCGCAAATGGAGGAAATGGAAGAGACCTTCGGCGCGCTTGTGCGTCAACTCCCGAGTGAAACCGAAGTGCCTGGCCTGCTGGAGGATATTACCAATACGGCGTTGGGTAGCGGCCTTTCGCTCCAGGAAGTCAAGTTGCAGGGGGAGCAGCGGCGTGATTTCTACGCGGAGCTTCCGATCAACATCCGGGTATCGGGTTCGTATCACGAATTGGCGACGTTCGTCAGCAGTGTGGCGAGCCTGCCGCGGATTGTGACGTTGCATGACCTAACGATAACACCAACAGGCGGTGATGGAGAGCAGCTGAATATGCAGGTTCTTGCACGTACCTACCGCTACCGGGCTGGAGAATGAGCATGGCGCGACAGCATGCGGCAAAAGCCTGGATGGGTATTTGTCTGGTATCTTTTCTGACGGCGTGTTCTCAGGGAAGTGGCTTTTCCGATCTCGATAAGTTTATGGCAGATACCCGGGCCAAACCTCGGGGGCATGTTGAACCCTTACCGGAGTTCAAGGCTTACGAGGCGTTCAGTTATTCGGCAGCGGATCGTAGAGCACCTTTCGAGCCGCCTATTGATGTGCAGCTCACCATGGTTGATCAGGAACCCGAAAGCGATATCGAGCCGGACCTTGATCGGCCGAGAGAGGTTCTTGAGAACTTTGATCTGAAGGGGCTCTCCATGGTCGGTACTTTGAGTGACGCATCCGGAAATCTGTTTGCCCTTATAAAGGATGACACGGGCGGCATCCACAGAGTGCGCACTGGAAACTACATGGGGCAGAATTATGGCCGGATTATTGGTGTCAATGAAACCCGGATCGAGCTAATTGAAATCGTTCCCAATGGCCGGGGCGGATGGGTCGAGCGTCCACGCTCGCTGTCGCTGGATGAGAATGAGGGCTAAGGAGCGGCATTATGATTATTGAAAGAAACATGCATGAACAAAAAAGTTTGGGGTCGAGGCTAGCGATGTTCAGAAAACTCAATGTATACGTCGGCGTGATTGCTTTTGGGTTGTTATCCGGCCTGGCCAATGCGGTCACGCTGGAAGACGTGTCGTTTTCGTCGCTGTCCGGGGATCGGGTCGAGGTGACGCTGTCGTTTGACGGCCAGCCACCAGAACCGACCGGGTATACGATCGAGCGACCTGCGAGGATCGCAGTGGACCTGCGGGACACGAACAGCGGCCTCGACAGTCGCAACATCTCGCTCGGGGGCGGTAACGCCCAGAGCATGACGGTTGTCGAAACCAAGGATCGCACTCGCCTGATCTTCAACCTGGCAGAGCTGGCTCCCTATGAGACGGTGCGTACCCAGAACAGCCTGGTCGTCACAATCGGCAGTCAGGGTAGTGGTGTCGCAGCGTCAGGCTCGACTTCTTCCTCTACACCGATGACTACCGCATCGGGCGGACAGTCGGTCTCATCGGCAGGCAACGACCTGGCGGGAGTCGATTTTAGGCGTGGGCAGAATGGCGAAGGACGCGTGATCGTGGATCTGGGTAGTGCCAATGCATCCGTGGATCTGTCCGAGCTCGGGGGCAAGATTCGCTTGACGATGGACGGTACCAGTGTGCCGGATAATCTTCGTCGCCGCCTTGATGTTACCGATTTCGCGACACCGGTAACCCGGGTTGATACCTACATGGAAGATGGTAATGCGGTTGTGGAAATTCGTCCGGAAGGCAACTACGACTACATTGCCTACCAGTCCGGTTCGCAGTTTACCGTTAGCGTGGAAAGGCTGACAGAAGAGGAAGCTGAGTCTCGTCGAGAGGAGAAGTTCCCGTACACCGGCGACAAGCTCTCTCTCAACTTCCAGGACATCGAAGTTCGTTCGGTATTGCAGTTGATTGCCGACTTTACTGGTCTGAACCTTGTTGCCAGCGATACGGTCAGTGGCAGCATCACGCTGCGTTTGCAGAATGTGCCCTGGGACCAGGCTCTGGACCTGATCCTTAAGACAAAGGGATTGGACAAGCGCCAGATTGGTAACGTACTGCTGGTTGCGCCGGCTGACGAAATTGCCGCCCGTGAGAAGCTTGAGCTGGAGACGTCCAAGCAGATCGCTGAGCTTGCGCCGGTTCGTCTGGATATCATTCAGGTGAATTATGCCAAAGCTGCAGACGTTGTTGCGCTGATCGAGGCGGATGAAGAATTGATCTCTTCCCGGGGATTCGTATCTTCGGATGCGCGTACCAATACCATCAGTGTTCGTGAAACCTCGGAAAAGCTCGACGAAATTCGTCGTCTGGTTTCGACGTGGGACGTTCCGGTTCGTCAGGTTTCCATTGAGGCCCGAATTGTAAGGGCGCAAACCAACGTTGCTGAAAACCTCGGCGTTCGTTGGGGCGGTGCCGCCTATGATGTCAGGGGCGATGGTAGTGTTATCTCTGTCGGTGGCTCTCAGGGGGCTGTTGGCGAGGCTCGTGATGCGGCCAATGGCAATAACAATACCATTACTTTCCCTGGTGCTCTGGCAGTTGATCTTGGTGTCTCAGGGCAAGGCGCATCCTCTTTCGCTATTGGTTGGGGTAGTGACGACTTCCTTGTGGATCTAGAGCTTTCCGCCCTGGAAAGTGACGGGCAGGCAGAAGTTGTCTCCCAACCTCGTGTGGTGACTGCTGATCGCCAGACTGCAAAAATCAAGTCTGGTGAGGAGATTCCTTACCAAGAGGCTGCTTCCAGCGGCGCGACTTCCGTATCGTTCAAGGAAGCGGCACTGTCGCTTGAAGTAACCCCTCAGATTACCCCGGATGACAAAATCATTATGGATCTGGTGGTTAATCAGGACTCTCGTGGCGAAGTAACCGCCGGTATTCCGGCTATCAACACTAATGAGGTAACGACGCAGGTGTTGGTTGGAAATGGCGAAACTGTGGTCTTGGGGGGTATTTTCCAATCAGAAGTAGCGACCACCACGACCAAGACGCCTTTCTTGGGTGATATTCCTTATCTTGGCCGACTCTTCAAGCGCACCGAGCATATCGATGAGCGTAGCGAACTGTTGATCTTCATCACACCGAAGATCATCAAGAGCGACCTGATTCAGTAATCGGGTTGCATCCGACAAAAAAACCGCCGTGTTCCGCACGGCGGTTTTTTTGTCGGTTCATTTCCTGAAACTTATGGAAAACGTTACCCTGTGATATTCTCACGCGCCGGAATGTAGATGAGCGGAAGTTATGTCCTTGCCAAAACGAGTTGTCCTGGTCGGCCCAATGGGTGCGGGAAAAAGCACAATTGGTCGCATGCTGGCCAAAGAGCTGGGCTATCGCTTTCTCGATTCCGATCGGATTATTGAAGAGCGGTGCGGCGCCAATATTCCCTGGATCTTCGACGTAGAAGGGGAAGACGGCTTTCGGCATCGTGAAACGGCCATGTTGGCTGAACTGTCGGAATATCCACAGACAGTGTTGGCGACGGGCGGTGGCGCGGTGATGAAAGAAGAGAATCACGCGCATCTTAAACGCGATTCCGTCGTGGTGTACCTGAAAACCTCGATTGAGCAGCAAGTTGAAAGAACGAGGCGGGATCGCAATCGTCCCCTGTTGCAGAATGACGACCCCGAGGCGGTCCTTAGAAATCTGTTTGCCGTGCGGGACCCTATCTATTCGCTCTTGGCCGATGTCGTCATGTTTACTGACCGCAAGAGCCCCAGACTGGTCGTACGGCAATTGGTGAACCGGATTAATCCGAGGACACCTCGCCACAAAAGGCAAATACGTAAGGAAGGCAGAAATCATGCGTGACTCACTGCGGGAGTTGACGGTTGAGCTGGGCGATCGAAGTTACCCAATCGTTATCGGTCAGGGGCTGCTGGGTAGCTATGATCTGAGTCCCTTTGTCTCTGGTTCACAAGTCATGATCGTCACCAACGAAACGGTTGCGCCCTTGTATCTTGAGTCAGCCCGAGCCTGTTTCCCTGGAAAGCAGGTAGATACGGTTGTGCTTCCAGACGGTGAAAAATACAAGGATTGGCAGACGCTAAACCGTATCTTCGACGGTTTGCTGGAGAAGCGTCACTCCCGCAAAACCACGCTGGTTGCTTTGGGGGGTGGCGTGGTTGGGGATATGACCGGGTTTGCCGCCGCTTCCTACCAGCGTGGTGTCTCTTTTATCCAGATCCCGACGACATTGTTGTCGCAGGTGGACTCCTCGGTCGGAGGAAAGACCGGTATCAATCACCCGTTGGGCAAGAATATGATCGGTGCGTTCCACCAACCGGAAGTTGTACTGATCGATACCGACAGTCTGAGGAGCCTTTCTCCAAGGGAGGTGTCTGCTGGCCTTGCGGAAGTTATCAAGTATGGCCTGATTCGGGACACCGATTTTCTGGCCTGGCTTGAGAAAGAAATTACGTCGCTCATTGATCTGAAAACAACAGCCTTGGTGGAAGCTATCTATCGCTCATGCGCCTGCAAGGCGGACGTTGTAGCAAAAGATGAAAGAGAAGGTGGTTTACGGGCAATACTCAACCTTGGGCACACGTTTGGTCATGCCATTGAGACCTTCGCTGGATACGGCAACTGGCTGCACGGCGAGGCTGTTGGTACTGGCATGATGATGGCTGCGGATCTTTCCTTGCGCCAGGGCATGATAACCGAAGAGGATCGTGCCAGGGTTGTGCGCATTATCGAGAGAGCCAAGCTTCCGGCGTTTGCACCCACGGGGATGTCTCCCGATGATTTTCTGCGATTGATGGCAGTCGACAAGAAGAATGTGGATGGTTCGTTACGCTTGGTCCTCCTTCGCAGGCTCGGGGATGCTGTGGTGACGGATGCGGTGGATAGGCGAGAACTGGATGCCACGCTTCGGGGCTTTTGTAGAGAAGTCTGAACAGGTATTGATCTGGGATAAAGCAGGGAATGACGGTGAATGACGAAGGGCTCAACAGTCATGACGGTGGCGGCCTGTTTCCGCGGCTCCAGGAGCGTTATGGGTTAAGGGCCGATCCGTTGGATATGGAAACACCCTTCTTTCCGGATGCCTCCCGCCACCACGCCCTGGAAACGCTTCGCCACCTCTGTGGCTTTGGTGACCTCGCTTTGCTTCTCACTGGTGATGCTGGGGCGGGCAAAAGCCGGTTGCTCGCGGAACTGGTGAGGAGCGAATCCTCCCGTCTCGATTTTCATCGAGTGTCGGCCGCCGCACTGACGAGTACGCAGGCGCTGTCACGGGCGCTGCTCGGTATTGCACATAAAGGGTTGAACCCCGGCGAAGGTGCGCGTGACGCCATTTACGGCTTTTTCCGATGGTCTGAAAGTAGGGCTCGGAAGGGGCAGCGTATGGTCCTGCTGATCGATGATGCGGACCGTGCACCCGCCGAGCTGCTGAGATTGTTGTTTTCTGCCTTTGAGGCTGCAGACCGCTCTGCGGCGGCGGTTCCCGTGTTCAGTGGCAGCGGGCGATTGATCGAGATGCTTGGGTTGTCAGGGGACGGTGCCGGGGTGCATCAGATTCACCTTCGCCCACTGACAAAAGACGAAGTCGCTGCGTACCTGGAGCCCCGAGTTCACCGCGCTGGTGGCAGTGCCAAGGACTTGCTGTCGCCAGGGAAGTTGTCACAGTTGCACAGTTTGAGCCAGGGGAGCTTTTCCCGTCTCAAGCGAGTGACACCAGCTGTATGGCTGGATATGGTGTCGACTGAAAATGGCGCCAAACGGACGTTTTCGGTGCCGATTAACCTGCGTTGGCCTGCGCTGGCTTTGGTTATGCTTGCTGGTTCCTGGTGGCTAGTATCGCAGCAATATGATGATTCTGTCGCACGGGAGCAGTCAGAACCTGAGCCTGAAGTCTTACGCAAGAGCATCACCATTGGCCCTGACAATCCGGATATTGAGCCGATTGATACCGGCGAAGGATTGCCAGAGCCGGCCGCCGAGCCAGAGTTGCCTCTGACGGACGAGCCTGATCAGCCTGTGCCAGAGCCAGAGCCAGAGCCAGAGCCAGAGCCAGAGCCAGAGCCCGGTTTCTCTCCCTCCCGTCCATCTGCATTTATGGATCTTGAGAGCGTAAGGGCGCGTGAAGGCTGGACAGTTCAATTGATTGCCGGGAACCAGGAACAAACGGTGCTGAATCTGATGGATCGGTACGCGTCCGTTTCCGGTATACTCTACACCTATACCCAGAGGCAGGGGCAGGACTGGTTTGTTGGCTTCTACGGCGAGTTTTCCTCGCGTGATGAGGCCCGAAAAGCCGTTGAGCGTCTCCCTCAGGCCCTGCGGGACCAGTCTCCCTGGATCAGGCAATCACGCGATTTTTGATTGTCGGTGCCTGCCTTATTTTCGTATTTTATTCTATAAAAACAATAACCTGAGCCTTTGTTTCATGGTGTGTGCTGTCTAGCGCAGTACGCGTATTGAACGTGCTTGCCCCCTAAAATAAAAACGCTTTGGTTTGAGTACGTATTTCTACGCGTGTAAAATAGCCAGCCCCCATTTTCAGTGTCGAAGGGTGAGTTTATTGTCTGTTTACCAATAACCCTTTGATTGAAAAGCATTTCTACGCGAGAGAACGCTTATGATGACAGGTTTGTATCATCCCGACGAATTCAGGGACAACTGCGGCTTCGGTCTGATCGCCCATATGAAGGGCGAGGCCAGCCACAAGTTGTTGCAAACTGCCATCGAGTCACTGACCTGCATGACCCACCGTGGTGGTATCGCTGCAGACGGAAAGACCGGCGATGGTTGTGGCCTCCTGATCCAGAGCCCGGATGCCTTTTTGCGCAAGGCCGCCAAAGCGGAATTTGGCAGAGAGCCTGAAGAGCTGTTCGCTGTGGGCCAGGTATTCCTTAATCCGGATGAGAACAAGGCGGCTGCCGGCCGTGCTGCCGTGGAAAAGCGCCTGGCAGAGCAGGGCCTGGAAATCATGGGTTGGCGGAAGGTGCCTACGGACGACAGTTGCCTTGGGCCGATGGCGCTCGACTGTTTGCCCTGGATTGAGCAGGTGTTTGTGGTTCCCGCCGGTAAAACCGAGCAGGAATTCGCCATCGCGCTGTTTGTTGGCCGTCGCCACGCTGAGCGGGACATGGCCGATGACTCCGAATTCTATATCTGTAGCCTGTCTCACCGCACCTTGGCCTACAAGGGCCTGATGATGCCTGCGGACCTGGCGAACTTCTACAAGGACCTGGGTGATCCGGATCTGCAGACCGCTATCTGTGTCTTCCACCAGCGCTTTTCCACCAACACCATGCCGCGTTGGCCGCTGGCGCAGCCTTTCCGCTATCTCGCCCACAATGGGGAGATCAATACCGTTGACGGCAACCGTAACTGGGCAATTGCCCGTGCCGCCAAATTCAGCGCACCGGAACTGCCGGACCTACAGACGCTGCAGCCGCTGGTTAACCTGACGGGCTCAGATTCTTCCAGCATGGACAATATGCTGGAAGTGCTGCTGGCCGGTGGTGTTGACCTGTTCCGTGCCGTGAGAATGATGATCCCGCCTGCCTGGCAGAATGTGGATACCATGGATTCCGAGTTGCGGGCATTCTATGAGTACAACTCCATGCATATGGAGCCGTGGGATGGGCCAGCTGGCCTGGTTCTCTCCGACGGTCGCTATGCCGTCTGTATGCTGGATCGGAACGGACTTCGCCCGGCTCGCTGGGTAATCACCAAAGACGACTTCATTACCCTGGCGTCCGAGATCGGCACCTATGACTATAAGCCCGAAGACGTGGTGGCCAAGGGACGTGTGGGTCCGGGGCAAATGCTTGCTATTGATACCGAGTCCGGCGAAGTCCTGCATACGAAAGACGTGGATAATCGCCTGAAGTCGGCCCAGCCCTACAAGCGCTGGCTGCGGGAGAACTCCCTGCGGGTTGAAACCACGCTGAATCAGGACACACCTGACTTCAAACTGATGCAGTCCGACGAGCTCCACATACACCAGAAGATGTTCATGATTTCCTACGAGGAGCGTGATCAGGTGCTGCGCCCATTGGCTGAAAACAGTCAGGAAGCAGTAGGGTCGATGGGGGACGATACGCCCATGGCCGTGCTTTCGAGCCGTGTCCGGCATGTGGCTGACTACTTCCGTCAGAAATTTGCCCAGGTGACCAATCCGGCCATCGATCCGCTCCGGGAGTCCATCGTGATGTCCCTGGAAACGTGCATTGGCGCGGAACGTAACGTGTTCGAGGAAACGCCCGAGCACGCCAACCGGATCATCCTTACAACACCGGTGCTTTCGCCGGCCAAGTACCTGAAAATTGCCAACAATGATCGGCCCGGATTCGAAGTTGCTCGAATCAACATGAGCTACAGCCCGGAGTTGGGGCTTGAGCAGGCTGTGCGTAAAGTGTGCGACGAGGCTGAGCAGGCAGTCCGCAGTGGCAAGGTCATCCTGATCCTGACCGACAAGGATCTGAAAGAAGGTGAGCTGCCGGTCAACGCCATGATGGCAACCGGCGCCGTTCACCATCACCTGGTCAAGAAAGGCCTCCGGTGTGACTCCAACATCCTGGTTGAAACCGGTTGGGCCCGCGATCCGCACCAGTTTGCTGTGTTGTTTGGTTTTGGTGCTACGGCGGTCTATCCGTACCTGGCGTACCAGGTGCTTAACGACCTGATTCGCACTGGCGAACTGATGATGGACCCCATTGATGCGAAGAATAACTATCGCAAGGGCGTCAACAAGGGCCTGCTGAAGATCCTTTCCAAGATGGGGATTTCCACCATCACCTCCTACCGGGGCGCGCAGTTGTTTGAGGCGATCGGATTGGCGGACGACGTAGTGGATCTGTGTTTCAAAGGTGTTCCCAGCCGTATCCAGGGCGCCGGTTTCTTTGATTTCCAGCAGGATCAGGAACAGCTGGCGGGTGTGGCCTGGAAGCATCGCAAGCCTATCAGCCAGGGCGGCCTGTTGAAGTATGTCCACGGCCAGGAGTACCACGCATTCAACCCGGATGTGGTGGGTAAGCTCCAGGAAGCCGTGACCAGTGGTGATTACGGGGAGTACATGGAGTATGCCGGGCTGGTTAACGAGCGCCCGGTGTCCACGCTTAGGGATCTTCTGGGGTTCCGCAAGGACATCAAGGCGATTGATCTGTCCGAGGTAGAGCCGGTGGAGAATATCTTCCCGCGCTTCGACTCGGCGGCCATGTCCCTGGGTGCGTTGTCCCCTGAGGCACACGAAGCCCTGGCAGTGGCCATGAACACTCTGGGTGGCCGATCAAACTCCGGAGAGGGGGGCGAAGATCCAGCCCGTTATGGCACGGAGAAACGTTCCAAGATCAAGCAGGTGGCTTCTGGCCGCTTCGGCGTCACCGCAGAATACCTGCGCAGTGCCGATGTCATGCAGATCAAGGTGGCCCAGGGTGCCAAGCCCGGTGAGGGAGGTCAGCTACCCGGTGGAAAGGTCAATGACCTGATTGCCCGCCTGCGCTATTCAGTGCCCGGCGTGACGCTGATCTCGCCGCCACCGCACCACGATATCTATTCGATCGAGGATCTCGCGCAGTTGATCTTCGATCTCAAGCAAGTCAATCCAAGTGCGCTGGTTTCCGTGAAACTGGTATCGGAGCCTGGGGTAGGCACCATCGCTGCCGGTGTGGCGAAAGCCTACGCGGACCTGATTACGGTTTCCGGCTACGACGGTGGTACAGCGGCTAGCCCGTTGACCTCGATCCGTTACGCCGGTTCGCCCTGGGAACTGGGCCTGAGTGAAACCCAGCAGGCGCTGCGCGCCAACGACCTGCGGGGCAAAATCCGCCTGCAGACCGATGGCGGTATCAAGACCGGCCTGGATGTGGTCAAGGGCGCTATTCTGGGCGCCGAAAGCTTCGGGTTCGGCACCACACCAATGGTTGCCCTGGGTTGTAAGTACCTGCGTATCTGTCATCTGAACAACTGTGCCACCGGCGTCGCGACCCAGAACGAGCACCTGCGGGAGGAACACTTCAAGGGCACGGTTGAAATGGCGATGAACTTCTTCCGGTTCGTTGCGACCGAGACCCGGGAGTGGATGGCCAAGCTGGGCGTCCGCAACCTGGAGGAGCTGGTAGGGCGTGTTGATCTGCTGGAGCGTCTGCCCGGCGACACCCCACGCCAGAAGAAGCTGGATCTGACGCGTCTGTTATCGAACGACCATATCCCGGCGGACAAGCCCAACACCTGTCAGGTTGAGCGCAATCATCCGTTTGACGAAGGCAAGCTTGCCGAGCAGATGGTGAAGGACACTGCGGATGCGATAGCTGGCAAGGCTGGTGGTACCTGGTCTTATAAGGTCACCAACTGTGACCGGTCGATTGGCGCTCGCCTGTCGGGTGAGATCGCCCAGTTGCATGGCAACCAGGGCATGGTCTCGGCGCCCATCACTCTGGATCTGACAGGCACCGCCGGCCAGAGCTTCGGTGTATGGAACGTGGGCGGCCTTAACCTGATTCTGGAAGGCGATGCCAACGACTATGTCGGCAAAGGCATGACCGGCGGCAAGCTGGTGATCCGGCCGCCATCCGGCAGTGACTTCAAAACCCAGGATACCTCGATTGTCGGTAACACCTGCCTCTACGGTGCAACCGGTGGCAAACTGTTTGCCGCTGGCACCGCCGGTGAGCGCTTTGGTGTTCGTAACTCCGGCGCCCATGCAGTGGTAGAAGGCGTGGGCGATCACTGCTGTGAATACATGACAGGCGGCCTGATCACGGTTCTTGGCAGCACTGGTCATAACTTTGGTGCCGGCATGACGGGCGGTTTTGCCTATGTGCTGGACTTGAACAACACCTTTGTGGACAAGTACAACCATGAACTGGTCGAGATTCAGCGGATATCCAGCGAGGAAATGGAGTCCTACCGTAATCACCTGCGCGGTGTGGTCCGCGAGCACATTTCTGAAACCGCGAGCGAGTGGGCAGAGCATATTCTTGACAATTTCGATGACTACATTGGCCGCTTCTGGCTGGTCAAACCCAAGGCGGCGAATCTTCGTAGCCTGCTGGCCAGTACCCGGGCACGCCCCGAGTAAAAGCGGTTGAAACAGGTTGAGGGCGTTGCTTGAGAGGCAGCGCCCGCGTCGAAATTGAGTCTGATGAGAGCGTCACAATGAAAGAACGACTGAGTAACGACTTCCAGTTTGTCGAAGTAGGGCGTGTCGACCCGAAAAAAGTACCGGCAAAGAAGCGCAAAAAAGAGTTTGGTGAAATCTATCACCAATTCACCCAGGATAATGCCGCGTCGCAGTCGCATCGTTGCCTGGAGTGCGGCAATCCGTATTGTGAGTGGAAGTGCCCGGTACACAACTACATCCCGAACTGGCTGAAGCTTGTGTCGGAAGGCAACATCATGAGGGCAGTTGAGCTCTGTCACCAGACCAACTCCCTGCCGGAAGTCTGTGGTCGCGTTTGCCCCCAGGATCGGCTGTGTGAAGGGGCCTGTACCCTGAACGATGGCTATGGTGCGGTAACCATCGGGTCGGTGGAAAAGTACATTACCGATACGGCCTTTGCTCTGGGCTGGAAGCCGGATATGTCTGCCGTCAAATGGACCGACAAAAAAGTGGCCGTGATCGGTGCCGGCCCGGCTGGCCTTGGCTGTGCCGACGTTCTGGTGCGCAACGGTGTAAAACCGGTGGTGTTTGATATATACCCGGAAATTGGCGGCCTGCTGACCTTCGGGATTCCCGAGTTCAAGCTTGAGAAGTCGGTCATGACCCGTCGCCGCAAGGTGTTCGAGGAAATGGGCGTGGATTTCCGCCTGTCCACAGAGGTGGGCAAGGATGTGATGATGGCCGACATTCTCGAGGAGTACGACGCTGTCTTCATGGGCATGGGCACCTACACCTACATGAAAGGCGGTTTCCCGGGCGAGGATCTGCCAGGCGTTCATGATGCACTGCCGTTCCTGGTCTCAAACGTGAATCGTCGTCTTGGGTTCGAGAAAGACGCCGACGATTTCATCGACATGAAAGGCAAGCGAGTGGTCGTACTCGGTGGCGGCGATACCGCCATGGACTGTAACCGCACCTCGATTCGTCAACAGGCAGCGAGTGTTACCTGTGCCTATCGCCGTGACGAACAGAACATGCCGGGTTCACGTCGGGAAGTGTCCAACGCCAAGGAAGAGGGCGTTAAGTTCATGTTCAACCGTCAACCGATCGCCATTATTGGCGAAGACCGGGTTGAGGGGGTCAAGGTGGTTCAGACTCGACTCGGCGAACCCGACGAAAACGGCCGCCGTCGTCCGGAAGTGGTCGCTGGCAGTGAGGAAGTGATTCCGGCCGATGCAGTTCTGGTGGCCTTCGGATTCCGCCCGAGCCCGGCCGACTGGTTTGACGAGCAGAAGGTAAACACCGACGATTCCGGTCGTGTTAGCGCCCCGGAGGAAGTGGAGTTCGGCTTCCAGACCAGCAATCCCAAGATATTCGCCGGTGGCGATATGGTCCGTGGGTCGGATCTGGTCGTAACGGCTATCTGGGAGGGCCGCCAGGCGGCGGAAGGTATCATGGATTACCTGGATATCTGACAGCCCCCGGTTTCATCCGGGTTGGAAGGGCGGCTTGCAGACGGCGGGCCGCCCTTTTTTATTGCCACAAACCGGGTATCATTGCCCTCCTAAACTTTGACAGACAGCAGACTGGGAATGCTATGACCGAGCTAAAAAATGACCGTTTCCTGCGTGCGCTGATGCGTCAGCCCGTTGATCGCACGCCAGTGTGGATGATGCGCCAGGCAGGTCGATACCTGCCGGAATACCGAGCGACTCGGGCCAAAGCCGGAGACTTTCTCAGTCTGTGCAAAAACACACCGCTGGCCTGTGAAGTGACGTTACAGCCGCTGGAGCGATTCCCGCTGGATGCTGCCATCCTGTTTTCAGACATCCTCACCATTCCTGATGCACTGGGGCTTGGCCTGTACTTCGAAACCGGCGAGGGCCCGAAATTTCGCAACACCATTCGCTCCGCTGCTGACGTAGCCGCGTTGCCCAAAATCAATGCGGAAACAGACCTGGATTACGTGATGAATGCCGTGTCCACCATCCGTGGCGCGCTTAGTGGCAGCGTTCCGCTGATCGGCTTCTCCGGCAGCCCCTGGACGCTTGCCACGTACATGATTGAAGGTGGCTCCTCCAAGGACTTCCGCGAGGCCAAGAAGCTGATGTACGGCCAGCCGGAGGTGATGCATCAGTTGCTGGAGCATTTGGCGGACTCGGTGATTGATTACCTGAACGGACAGATTCGAGCCGGCGCCCAGGCGGTCCAGATCTTCGATACCTGGGGCGGCGTGCTGAGTAGTTGGGCGTATCAGGAGTTTTCCCTCAACTACATGAAAAAAATCGTCGCCGGCCTGATTCGAGAGAACGACGGGCGTCGCGTACCCGTTATCCTGTTCACAAAGAATGGCGGCCAGTGGCTGGAGTCGATAGCGGAATCCGGCGCTGATGCGGTTGGTCTGGACTGGACAACGGACATCGGCAACGCCCGCGCCCGGATCGGTGATCGGGTTGCCCTGCAGGGCAACATGGACCCGGCCATGTTGTACGCGCCGCCGGAGCGGATTCGCCAGGAAGTGGCCGATATCCTGTCTCGCTACGGTACCGGCCCGGGGCACATTTTCAACCTCGGGCACGGCATTACCCCGGATGTAGACCCGGAACATGCCGGTGCGTTTATTCGCGAGGTGACTGAGCTGAGTCCGGAGTATCACCAGTAGGATTGATATCTTGGGGTTTCGGGCGGTTGTTGGGCCCGTTGGGTGCTAACGCTAGATAGATGCCCCTGTGCGGTCTATAGTCGTATCAGACAGGACTGGTAAACAGGAGTAACTCTTGCCAACCAAAGCCCCGGAAAAACGCCGTTTCCACAGAATCTCCTTCGATGCCGAGTGCGAACTCCACTGGCAGGATGACGTGTGGGTGAGTGAGGTGCTGGATATTTCACTGAAGGGCGTGTTGGTGAAGCGGCCAGAAGGGTGGAGCGTTCCGCTGAAGCAGCCTTGCGAAGTGATCATCCATCTCGACGATCACGAAACCGGGATCGTGATGGCGGTGGAGTTACGGCACATTGAGGAAGAGCGGTTGGGGTTCAAATGCCAATATATCGATCTTGAAAGTGCGACCCACCTAAAACGCCTGGTGGAACTGAATCTGGGGGACCAAGCGTTATTGGAGAGGGAGTTTGCACATCTGATTGATTGAAATTACTGGGGTGGTTGTCGGATTACGGCTTTGCTAATCCGACCTACGGTTAAAGAAATAACTGCGAAATTTGGTGACGGGATTGGTAACACCTTTCCAAAAATGTGCGGAGCCATGGATGGCGGAGCCCAAGCGCACAGGGATGTGCTTGTAGCGTTTTTTGGAAAGGTGTTACCAATCCCGTCCAAGCACCAAACAGACAGGCTAGGGCACAAACTCTAGAGCTCCTCCAAAGCCGACAACGCATCACTAAGCTTGGTCACGGGAATAACCTTCATCCCCTCAATAGCCTTACGAGGCGCATTAGACTTAGGCACCAAAGCGCGGGTAAACCCATGCTTGGCAGCCTCGTAAATGCGTTCCTGACCACTGGGCACCGGCCGAATCTCACCAGAAAGGCCGACCTCACCGAAGATCACCAGATCCTGGGGCAGGGCACGGTCACGGAAGGACGACACGATCGCCGCCAGTAATGCCAAGTCCGCACTGGTCTCATTGACCTTCACGCCGCCCACCACATTTACAAACACATCCTGATCCGACACATGCATGCCACCATGGCGATGCAGCACCGCCAACAGCATCGCCAGCCGATTCTGATCCAGGCCCACCGCAACGCGTCTCGGGTATCCCCCCTGCGCCATATCCACCAGCGCTTGAATCTCCACCAGCATCGGCCGTGTGCCTTCCCACACCACCATCACCACGCTGCCGGGAGCCGCTTCCTCGCCGCGGTTCAGGAAGATGGCACTGGGGTTCTTCACTTCCTTCAGGCCCTGTTCCAGCATCGCAAACACGCCCAGTTCGTTAACCGCGCCAAAGCGGTTCTTGATGCCCCTCAGGGTGCGGTAACGGCTATCGCTGGAGCCTTCCAGCAGGATGGAGCAGTCGATCATATGCTCCAGTACTTTCGGCCCAGCCAGGCTGCCATCCTTGGTAACGTGGCCCACCAGGAACAGAATGGTGCCAGTCTGCTTGGCAAAGCGGGTCAGGTAAGCTGCGCTCTCGCGAACCTGGGAGACACTGCCCGGAGCCGATTCCGACTCGGCGACATGCATCACCTGGATACTGTCCACCACCAGAATGCGGGGCTTTTCCGCTTCTGCTACCTGCATGACCCGCTCGACACTCGTTTCCGAGAGCATTTTCAGGTCTTTGGTGGGAAGCCCGAGTCGTTTGGCGCGCATGGCGACCTGTTGCAGTGATTCCTCGCCCGTGACGTACAGGGCCGGAACACTGGACGCCAGGTGGCAGACCGCCTGAAGCAAGAGGGTACTCTTACCGGCGCCAGGATGGCCCCCCATCAGGATGGCGGAACCTTCCACAAGCCCGCCGCCCAACACGCGGTCAAACTCCTGCATGCCGGAGCTGATGCGGGGCTGTTCGGCAAGGCTGACGTCATCCAGGCTTTTCACCTCCGACAGGCTGCCTGCAAAGCCCTCAAAGCGACTCCCTCGGGCACCCTTGGCGTTGCCGCCACTGACGCCACGAACCTCACTGATGGTGTTCCAGGCCTGGCAGGCGGTGCATTGCCCCTGCCACTTTGAATAGTCTGCACCGCATTCGGTGCAGACATAGGCGGTTTTTGCTTTTGCCATCAGGCCAGCTTCTTATACTTCATACGCTGAGGCACCATGGCAGAATCGCCCTTCCGCTTCTTGTGATCCTCATCGTATTCGCTGAAGTTGCCTTCGAAGTAGACCACTTCACCGTCGTCCTCGAACGCCAGGATGTGAGTGGCCACGCGGTCCAGGAACCAGCGGTCGTGCGAGATCACCAAGGCGGAGCCTGGGAAGTTGAGCAGGGCTTCCTCCAGGGCACGCAGGGTTTCCACGTCCAGATCGTTGGTCGGTTCGTCCAGCAGCAGCACGTTGCCGCCTTCCTTGAGCAGTTTGGCCAGGTGAAGACGGTTGCGTTCGCCGCCCGACAGATCAGCCACACGCTTCTGCTGGTCGGAGCCCTTGAAGTTGAAGCGGCCGACATAGGCTCGTGACGGGGTCTCATAGTTACCGATCTTGATAATATCGTTGCCGTCGCTGAGCTCTTCCCAGACGGTATTGTCGCCGTTCAGGTCCCGCATCTGGTCCACGTAGGCCAGTTTCACGGTTTCACCGACGGTGATGGTGCCGGAATCCGGCTTGTCGTAGTCGCCGATCATCCGGAACAGCGTGGATTTGCCCGCGCCGTTGCCACCGATGATGCCAACGATCGCGCCGGGAGGCACGCTGAGCGATACGTCTTCGTAGAGCAGGCGGTCATCGAAGGACTTACTGATGCCGTCGATCTCAATCACCTTGTCGCCCAGGCGGGGACCTGGCGGAATATACAATTCATTGGTTTCGTTGCGTTTCTGGAATTCCTGGGAGCTCATTTCCTCAAAGCGGGCCAAGCGAGCCTTGCTCTTGGATTGGCGTCCCTTGGCGTTACTGCGCACCCATTCAAGCTCGTGCTTGATGGTCTTCTGGCGAGACGCTTCCTGTTTGGCTTCAACTTCCAGGCGCTTTTCCTTGTTTTCCAGCCATTGGCTGTAGTTGCCTTCAAACGGAATGCCCTGGCCGCGGTCCAGTTCCAGAATCCAGCCGGCCACGTTGTCCAGGAAGTAGCGGTCGTGGGTGATGGCAACCACTGTGCCGGTGTAGTCGTGAAGGAAGCGCTCGAGCCACGCCACGGATTCAGCGTCCAGGTGGTTGGTGGGCTCGTCCAGCAGCAACATGTCCGGGCTGGACAGCAGCAGGCGGCACAGTGCCACACGGCGGCGCTCACCGCCGGAGAGGTTTTTCACCATGGCGTCCCAGGCCGGCAGGCGAAGGGCATCAGCTGCCACTTCCATCTTGCGCTCAATGTCGTGGCCGTCGGAAGCCTGTATAAAGGCTTCCAGTTCGCCCTGTTTCTTGGCGAGGGCATCAAAGTCGGCGTCTGGCTCGGCATAGGCGGCATAGACCTGATCCAGCTCCGCCAGTGCCTCATGGACGCCGGAGACCGCCTCATCGACGATTTCCTTGACGGTCTTGGCGTCGTCCAGTTCCGGTTCCTGGGGCAGATAACCGACGTTGATGCCGGGCTGGGGACGGGCCTCACCAATGTAATCCTGGTCGATACCGGCCATAATACGTAGCAACGTAGATTTACCGGCGCCGTTCAGGCCCAGTACGCCGATTTTCGCGCCTGGGAAAAAGCTCAGGGAAATGTCTTTGAGGATTTCACGCTTGGGCGGAACCACCTTGCCCACGCGGTTCATGGTGTATACGTATTGCGCCATGTGTCGGAATCCTTCTTGCGAGTGTAAGTGTCGGAATTACTGATGGTGTCTGACTAAGGCCGTCGGTCAGGGCGATCCGGGATCGTCAAAATCAGGCATGATTTTGTCGAGCGTACAGGGACGTATTCACAGCGTATCCCGGATCGCCCTGCCCGATGGCCGTAACTCCAATAGCTAGTAGCCGCAACCAATGAATATTGACCGAGTAAGGTATCGAAACCAACCGGGGATAGCAATTGAGCAAAAAGCGCAGGCAGCGGCGTGTCGGTATCTGCGGACGGCATAAAGGGTGATTTTTTACCCATTTGTAAGATAGAATAGCGGCCCATTTTTTCGGGCAGCTAAGCACATAGGGGCAGCGCATCCATGTTTAATCGTGATATGAAGATCGCCGGTTTTGACGACGAGCTCTGGAACGCCATTCAGGCGGAAGAAAAACGCCAGGAGGCTCATATCGAGCTGATCGCGTCTGAGAACTATACCAGCCCTCGGGTGATGGAAGCCCAGGGTAGTGCGCTGACGAACAAGTATGCGGAAGGCTATCCCGGTAAGCGTTATTACGGCGGCTGTGAGTTTGTCGACATCGCCGAGGACCTGGCCATCAGCCGGGCCAAAGAACTGTTTGGTGCTGCCTACGCCAATGTGCAGCCGCATTCCGGCTCACAGGCCAACTCTGCCGTATTCATGGCGCTGCTCAAGCCGGGCGACACGGTTCTGGGCATGAGCCTGGCCCATGGTGGGCACCTGACCCATGGTGCCAGCGTCAACTTCTCCGGCAAGATCTACAACGCCGTCCAGTATGGCTTGAACCCGGATACGGGGCTGATCGATTACGATGAGGTGGAGAGCCTTGCCGTTGAGCACAAACCCAAGATGATCATCGCCGGTTTCTCAGCCTACTCCCAGGAGCTGGACTTTGCGCGATTCCGTGCGATTGCCGATAAGGTTGGCGCCTATCTGTTTGTGGACATGGCCCACGTGGCAGGTCTGGTGGCTGCTGGTGTTTATCCTGACCCGGTACCTCATGCCCACGTGGTTGCGACGACTACCCATAAGACTCTGCGTGGCCCCCGTGGTGGTTTGATCCTGGCCTGTGATGACGCCGATTTGCAGAAGAAGCTTAACTCCGCTGTATTCCCGGGTGGCCAGGGCGGCCCCTTGATGCATGTTATTGCTGCCAAAGCAGTTTGCTTCAAGGAAGCCATGAGCGACGAGTTCAAGGCGTACCAGAAACTGGTGATCAAGAATGCCAAGGCCATGGCCGAGGTGTTTGTGTCGCGAGGGTTTGATGTGATTTCCGGTGGTACAGAGAATCATCTTTTCCTGGTCAGCCTGATCAAACAGGACATCACCGGTAAGGACGCAGACGCAGCCTTGGGCCGAGCGCACATCACCGTGAACAAGAACGCAGTACCCAACGATCCTCGCTCGCCGTTCGTGACTTCTGGCCTACGCATCGGTACGCCTGCGGTGACCACGCGAGGTTTCGGGGAGTCTGAGTGCCGCGATCTTGCTGGCTGGATGTGCGATATCCTGGATAACCTGGAAGATGAATCCGTCAATGGCCGGGTTCGTGAGCAGGTTGACGGCCTGTGTTCGCGGTTCCCGGTTTACGCCGGCTAAATTGCCTGATTGCGCCCTCGGGCAGGCCTTGTTGCCTGGCCCGATGGTTTGCAGGAGCTTCTGAGTATGCATTGTCCTTTCTGTGGTGAAGCGGATACCAAGGTAATCGACTCCCGGCTGGTGGCCGAGGGTGATCAGGTGCGTCGCCGCAGGGAGTGTCTGTCCTGCCGTGAGCGTTTTACAACGTTCGAATCGGCTGAGCTTGTGATGCCTCGGGTGGTCAAGCAGGACGGCACCCGTCAGCCTTTCGATGAGGACAAGCTCCGGGACGGCCTGATGAAAGCCCTGGAAAAGCGTCCGGTGAGCATCGAGGAAATCGAGGCGGCGCTGAATCGCATCCGGTTCCGGCTACGGGCTACCGGCGAGCGGGAGGTCAAGTCCATGCAACTGGGTGAAGAAGTGATGACCGAGTTGCGTCAATTGGACAAAGTGGCCTATGTGCGCTTCGCGTCGGTGTACCGCAGTTTTCAGGACGTCAACGAGTTCAAGGAAGAGATTGAGCGGCTTTCAGCGACCTCGGGCGAAGACCCGGTGGATGTAGCCAAGGCCCTGGCGGATAATCATTCTTCCGAAGGGCAGGCATGATCGACGCTCAGGACACGGCGTTTATGGCGCGGGCGGTGCAGCTTGCCTGGCGTGGTCGCTATTCCACGCATCCCAACCCGCGGGTGGGGTGCGTCATCGCCCGAGGGAGCAAAATTCTGGGCGAAGGCTGGCATGAGCGAGCGGGCGAGGCCCACGCAGAAGCGCGAGCACTCAGTCTGGCTGGGCCAGATGCCCGTGGCGCAACGGCCTATGTCACGCTGGAGCCCTGCAGTCATTTTGGCCGTACTCCTCCCTGTGCCAAAGCGCTGATAGAAGCGGGCATTGCCCACGTGTTTGCGGCGACCAAGGATCCCAATCCATCGGTATCCGGTCGCGGCCTGGATATGCTCCGAGAGGCAGGCATTCGCGTAACGGAAGGCCTGCTAGCGGAAGAGGCCGTGCGATTGAATCCCGGCTTCATGAAGCGAATGAACGTTGGCAGGCCCTATGTCCGGCTAAAAATGGCTGCGAGCCTTGACGGCAGGACAGCCATGGCCTCCGGCGAAAGTCAGTGGATTACCGGCTCGGAGTCCCGCCGCGATGTTCAGCGGCTCAGGGCCATCAGCGATGCCATTCTGACAGGGGTGGGCACGGTGCTGGCTGACAACCCCTCACTGACGGTTCGTCGGACTGAGTTGGGTGACATTGGCGATGCCACGGAACCGTCCCGCCAGCCCCTGCGCGTGATCGCGGACCGGGACGCGCGTACTCCGCCGGGCGCTACGATCCTTCAGGGTGGCAATGTCCAGGTGTATTGCGCCTCCCCAACACTGGCAACCGCGCCGGCACAGGACCTTGCCGCGTTGGGCGTGGGCCTGACGGGTGTGGCCTGGAAAGACAATGGAATTGATGTTCGCGAGTTGCTCGACTCACTGGGGGAGTTGGGCATCAACGAATTGTTGGTGGAAGCTGGCCCAACGCTGGCAGGCACGTTTATCAATGAGCGTCTGGTAGATGAGCTATGGCTCTACCAGGCACCGGTGTTCCTGGGCAGCACTGGCCGGCCCACGGCCAATCTGCCACTGGAATCCATGGCGGATAAGGTGCAATGGAAAGTGCTGGATCGCCGTCAGCTGGGCGAGGACCAGCGATTGATCCTCGCGCCGGGGTAACGGTTACTAAATTCATGGCTGCCGGCACCGACACTCGGACGGACAGACCAACAGGATGCAAATACGGTATGGCACTGAATAGCATTAAAGACATTATCGACGATATCCGTCAGGGCAAGATGGTTATCCTGATGGACGATGAGGACCGGGAAAACGAAGGTGACCTGGTGATGGCCGCAGAGCACTGTACGCCAGAGGCTATCAACTTCATGGCCCGCTTCGGTCGTGGGCTGATTTGCATGCCGATGACGCGCCATCGTTGCGAACAGCTTGGCCTGCCGTTGATGGTGCAGCAGAATGCATCGGGTTTTGGCACCAAGTTCACCCTTTCCATTGAAGCGACTGAAGGCGTAACGACGGGTATCTCTGCCGCCGACCGTGCGCGAACGGTCCAGGCCGCTGTTGCCCGCGATGCAAAAGCGTCTGACCTGGTTCAGCCAGGCCATATTTTTCCGCTGATGTCGGACCCGGGCGGGGTGCTCAGCCGAGCCGGCCATACCGAAGCATCCTGTGATCTGGCAGCCCTCGCCGGCTGCGAGCCTGCCGGCGTGATCTGCGAAATCATGAACGACGATGGGTCCATGGCCCGCCGTGAAGATCTGGAAAAATTTGCCGACACTCACGACCTGAAGATCGGCACGATTGCGGATCTGATCCACTATCGGACATTGAACGAGCGCACCATTGAGTGCGTTGAGCAGTACGACCTGGATACCGAGTACGGTGTATTCAACTTGCGCACCTATCGCGACAATATCCAGGGTTCCACCCATCTGGCCATGGTGATGGGGGATATTGCGGCCGAGGACCCGGTGCTGGTGCGTGTGCACATCACCGATACTCTGCGTGACCTGCTCGGTGCCCGCCGCGCCGATTCCCGTAGCTGGCCATTGCATCATGCTCTGGAGAAGGTGGCGAGTGAAGGTCGCGGCGTCGTTGTCCTGCTCAATAGCGCCGAAGACAGCTACAATCTTGAGGATCGTATCCACGAATTTTTCGAGCAGGATAAAAAGTCCGCGGGTAAGGGCAGCTCCGGTGTTTATTTTACTGTTGGTACCGGCTCGCAGATTCTGAGGGATCTCGGTGTCGGCAAAATGCGCCTTCTGAGTCCGCCCATCAAGTTTTCTGCCATTTCCGGATTCGAGCTGGAAGTCGTGGAATACGTGCCCTACACACCCGAATAATGAACCCCGGCAGCCCCGTATCGTAACGACGGGGTTGCCAATGAAGGAGCCATGCATGGCAGACATTAAAGTAATAGAAGGCGATTTCACTCACTGCAGCGGTAAATACGCACTGGTTGTCGGTCGTTTCAACGGTTTTGTGGTTGAGAGCCTGGTGGAGGGTGCGGTTGATACCCTGCGTCGTCACGGTATCGCCGATTCCGATATCACGATCGTACGGGTTCCCGGCGCCTATGAGATGCCACTTGCGGTCAAGCGTGTGGCGGAAACCGGCAACCACGATGCGATTGTTGCGCTGGGTGCGGTTATTCGGGGTGGTACACCACATTTCGACTATGTGGCAGGCGAAGCCTCCAGCGGTCTGGGTGCGGTTAGTCTCGAAACGGATGTGCCGGTGACGTTCGGCGTGTTAACGGTCGATTCCATCGAGCAGGCAATCGAGCGGGCCGGTACCAAAGCCGGTAACAAAGGCGCCGAAGCGGCGATTACGGCCCTGGAAATGGTCAGCCTCTTCAAAAAGCTGGGTGAATAATGAGCGCATCGGAAGACAGTGCCGCGCAACCGGCCCCTGCGGGCCAACCTAAGGCAGGCGATAAACGCAGAGCCCGGGCTCTTGCGATGCAAGGCCTTTACCAGCGACACTTCAGCAAGAGCTCGATCACCGATATCGAATCCGAATTCATCGTCGACAACGACATGTCGAAGGTAGATGCGGCCTATTTCCGCGATCTCCTCCGGGGGGTTCACCGGGAGCAGGCTGAGTTAGACCGTCTGTTGGAGCCATTCCTCGATCGCCCGATCCATGAGGTGGATGCCATCGAACTGGCGATCGTGCGCCTGGGTGCATACGAGCTCAAACATCGACTGGACGTTCCATACAAAGTAGTGATCAACGAAGGCATCGAGATGGCCAAGAGGTTTGGTGGTACCGAAGGCCATAAGTTCGTCAACAGCCTTCTGGACAAGCTCAGTCAACGCCTGAGACTGGCCGAGACCCGTCCCCGCTGAGCGATGGGTGAATTCGAGCTGATCCGCCGTTATTTCTTTCCCATCGCCGAGGTCGGAAATGCCTCCTCGGTTCTGCTGGGCCCCGGTGACGACTGCGCCATTCAGCGTGTTGAGCCAGGCCTGGACCTGGTCTTTTCGGTGGACGCCCTGGTCGAGGGCGTGCATTTTCCCCACCACTACGATCCTGAAAAGCTGGGCTGGCGAAGCCTTGCCGTGGCTGCGAGTGATCTCGCCGCCATGGGGGCCGATCCGGTGTGTTTTACCCTCGCGTTGACCCTTCCCGATGCTGATCCAGACTGGCTGAGCGCCTATGCGCACGGACTGGCAAGTGCGGCGAGACGCTTTGGGCTGTCGCTGGCTGGCGGCGACACCACGCGTGGCCCATTGACCCTGAGCATGCAGGTTCACGGTACGGTACCGAAAGGTGGGGGCATCCTGAGGTCTGGAGCCCAGGTGGGGGATTACATTTGTGTTTCCGGAATGCTGGGAGAGGCAGGAGCGGCATTGGATCACCTTGAGAATGATGATCCCGGGCCGGACGTGCAGGCGGTCCTGCGAAGATACCACTTTCCAGAGCCCAGGCTGGTGCTTGGCAGGGCTCTTCGGGGGTACGCCACTGCAGCCGTGGATGTATCTGACGGCCTGGTGGCAGACCTGGGGCATATCCTTGAGGCCTCTGGAGTTGCGGCCAGTATCGATGCGAGTCGGCTGCCACTGTCGCAACACCTGAAGCGCCTTGTGGGCCAGTCTGCTGCTGGCCTGGCATTGAATGCCGGAGACGATTACGAGTTATGCGTTACGCTGCCTCCACAGGTTTGGGCTATCCTCCCCGAGGATGTCCGGCGTGAGTTGACCGTTATTGGCGAAGTCGTTGCCGGGGAGGGTGTGACCATTGACTGGGGGGATCATATCGAGAACCTCTCAGCGGGAGGATACGATCATTTCAGGAACTGATTCATGAGCAGCGACAATAACCTCCAGGAACCGGAATTCACTGAAGCACTACTGCCGCCAGGGTTTCTTCGTAATCCGGTCCACCTGTTGGCGTTTGGATTTGGCAGTGGTACCGCTGCCAGGGCGCCTGGTACCTGGGGCAGTCTCGCGGCGATTCCCCTCTGGTTCTGTTTTGCCTGGTTGCCGCCCGTCGCTTACTGGGCGATTGTCCTGCTGGCCTTCGTGGTTGGGATCTGGCTGTGTGGCAAGACGGCAGAAGATCTCAAGGTTCATGACCATGGGGGCATCGTCTGGGACGAATTTGTGGGCATGTGGATTGCGCTGGGGCTTTTCCCGGACAACATTTACGGCGTTCTGATGGCCTTCACATTGTTCCGGCTTTTCGACGTGCTCAAGCCCTGGCCCATCAGTTGGTTGGATGAGTATTTGCCGGGCGGGCTGGGTATCATGGTGGACGATGTCGTGGCGGGGTTCATGGCATTACTGTGCCTGCTCGCCATCGACCGGTGGTTGATGCCGATCATTGTCTGAACATCGTTCTGAGACTGGAGGACCGTCCAGATCAGTGGACCTGTTGCTCTTCCGGAAGAAGTCGCACAACATGCAGGAAACGTCTGAGGCCGGTTTCTGCGCGTTGTCGGGAGGCAAAGGGACCGCTGTCGAAGCCCTCCCGGGTAGTGAAATACCACTTGCTCCCGACGCAGAAGAACCGACTGCTTCGGAACGGTGCGGGGCCGTTTTCTCCGGACCGACGTTGGGTATCCATGTTGTCTCCTGAGCCCTTCGGTGCATTTGTGACACCGGGTGGGCGCTATTTCAATTCTCTGACTGTTTAAAATTAAATCAATTCCTGTCGAATTCAACATTTTTTTACATTTTTTGGGTAGACTTGATGCCTTCCTCGTAACCGGAGTGTCATCGGGTTACTGTAAACAGGCTGCATGTCTTGCCCTTGGCTCGGCCACTCTTCAAAATGCCTTTCAACCACAAGTGATTATCCGCCAGTGGACGCTGGCGAACAGCACAAGGATATAGCATGAGTATCTATCACGTTTTAGTCTTTTTCAAGAAAGTACAATTCGGTGCAATGGGCCTTGTTGCCATGGCTTTGCTCGCGGGATGCAGCTCTACCATGAGCAACGTCCAAACCTGGGAGGGTGACGCTGTGGATTCCTCGCAGGCCGCCGTTCTTGAATCCCCGGGCGAAATTCGGGTGCAGCAGGTGAATGGGCGCAAACTCGGTAATTTTCTAATGGATGACCTGGCCCTGAATTACGAGCTTTTACCGGGCGAAAATCAGGTTGTGTTTACCTATAAGACGATCTGGGCCAAGAGTGGCGTGGTGCGTAATGGCGAATCCAAAGTGCACGTCGTTGAAACAGCGCCCCAGGCCGTGATGATCAATGCGCAAGCGGGTGATACCTACCGTTTCAGTTTCGAGCCTCCCGCCAACAAGAGCGATGCCGAGGCGTTCGCCAACAATTTCACTGCTGATGTGGTTGATGGGTCCGGTAATGTTGTAGCCACCGCCAGCGCCTGGGATGGCCAGCCTGCCGGCACCCGAACTGCTGCAAGGGCCCCCGTCGGCTCTGGTGGCGAAGAAGAAAGTGTCGGAGGCGCGAGCGCCGACTCCGTGAGTACTCTGGGTGAGCTCAAGTCGCTTTGGGGTCAGGCCAATGAGGAAGAAAGGCGGGCGTTCCTGCGTTGGGCCTTCGAGTAATATGCAATCCTGATGGGCGGCGACTCTGTCTGCCGCTCGTCACTGCCGTTCAGTTGCGAAATCGCCTGAACGTTCTCCGTAGAACACCTTCCATGATGTTCAGTGCCTCGTCAGTCAGAGTAGGATGACTGTCAGGGTGCTCGCGCGCGTCTTCTTCATACGGCGGCAGAGTCTCGGCCGCCGACTCGATCGATTTCAGGCTGCTTTCAAGCAGTTCCGGCAGTGAGTCGCCGTCAGCCACTACGTCGGGGCACAGGGTGAAATTGATCGTCAGACTGCCCTGATAGCTCACTGCGACAATCACCAATCCCATACTGTCGAACAGGGGGGCGGAGTTGAACTGCCTCACCAACCGTGAACCTTGTAAGTACAGCGGCACTTGCGGCCCGGGTACATTGGTGATCGGAAGGTTGAATACCGGCTGATACCGTTGCGCAATCTGCAGTTCGGAATACAGTCTCGCGGAGAGTGCCAGCATGGTGGAGGGTAGGAGTTCTGTCAGCCTGTCTGCTGCAATGGCTTCACGGTAGGGCTCGGATTCCACCGCATTCCAGTGTATCCGCCGAATGCGTTCGGCCGGATTGGGCTCGGTGGTGGCCAGATCCAGTAACATGGCGGACATCTGGTTGCCGGTGGCCTTACGAAGGCTGCTTGAGCGCACGGAAATCGGTGTCATCGCTACCAGCGAGCGTTCCGTTGTGGCGTCACTTCTGGCCAAGTAGCGGCTTAGTGTTTCAGCGCACAGGCCGAGGACGACGTCGTTCAGGGTTACATCACCGAGTGCCGCCTTGATGGCCTTGAGCCGGGACAGATCCAGGCTGGCCGAAACGATCTTGCGGTTGGCGGTAATCTGGCGGTTAAACGGACTGTGAGGCGCGGAAAACAGGGGGAACGGCAGCGGCAGCTTTCGCATCTGTTTTTGTATGAGCCCGCGAGCAGTGGCTTCGGCGGCACTTATGGCGAGGGACGTCACTTGCAAGGGTTTGCGCAGCAGGTTTGCGCCGGTCTGGAGAATAACCCTTTCTTCCGACGGTTCCGGCTGCGGGTACCAGGGGCGCGGTGTTTCTATCGCTCTCGCTTTTGGTGAGTATTCCAGAAGTTTGCCAATGATTTCCTCGCCACTGAACGCATCAATGGCGGCATGATGCAGTTTTACGATGAGCGCGAAACTTTTGCTGTCTGCATCGTCGTCTAGTTGGAATCCGTCGACAAAAGTGATGTGCCACAGTGGGCGATCCCGTTTGAGCGGTTCTTCGAGAATTCGCGAGGCCAGTCCCATCAGGCTATCGACTTTGCCGTGGTTGCCGAGGTTCACATAAGCCAGGTGCCGCTCGATACTGAAGTCTGGATCGTCAATCCAATAGGGACGCCCCAGCCGCAGGGGTATTTCCTTCAGGCGCTGGCGGAAGAGGGGGACCACATGAAGCCGGCTTCGCAGATAAGCGACAAAGGTGCTGAAGGCCAGGGGGGTGTCGCGCTCCCGGGCATCAAAAAGATAGATGCCGCCAATGTGCATGGGGGCGGTTTCGGACTCCAGGTACAGGAATGAGGCATCCAGCTCCGACAGCTGCCGCATGGTTTGAGCTCCGTTCACAGGTTCTTGCGTGGGGGCAGTATAAACGACTGTGCCGCTATTCTGTTGGCTGTTTTGCCCGGGAGGCCTGTGTTGTGAAGTCAGGACTATTTTTGGCGGTCATTCAGGGTTGTAGCCAGGCGGCAATGTCTGGTGAGTCTCCGAGCTTTTCCCAGAACCACATCAGTGCCTTGCCCTGATCCTCGGCGTGGCGGGCCAGATGAAGCTGGATGGCCTGTCTGGGCTCATGAACCCTGAGTGCTTTCAGGCTGCCATCTGCTAGCTGGTCGCGTATGCGTGCTTCCGGAAGCCATCCGACCGCAAGGCCGGTTTTTTGCACGGCGATCTTCTGGTCGATATTGGCAACGGTCACGGTTCGCTGACGGCGGAATATGCCGGCGTGGCCAGGGGGCAAGGAGCGGGAAGTATCTGCAGCTACTGCAGCGGGGAAGCGAGCAATATCCTCCTCCTTTAATGGCTGAGAGGCCCTTGTCAGAGGGTGGTCCGGTGCTACTGCGTAGACGAACGTCATGTTTCCCAACGGTTTTGTGGTGAAAGAGCCTGCAGGTTTACTCACCTGATCGGCGCCCACAACCAGATCAATTCGTCGGCTTTGCAGCGCATCCCAGGAGCCGGCGAAGACTTCTTCTACCAATTGCACTTCCACCGGCACGCCGAGTTCGTAAAACTCTTTTACGGTGGGAAACAGGCACTCGGCCGGTAGCAGGGAGTTGAATCCGATTCGCAGTCGGGTTTCCCAGCCCTGGGCCACCTGGCGGGTGGTGTGGGCCAGGTTTTCAGCAGCTTCCAGCAGGGTGCGGCCCTCTTCCAGCAGATAGCGCCCGGCTGGGGTAAGGGCTGCTCGGTGGCCGGTGCGGTCGAAGATGGCGACGTTGAGGTCTTCTTCGAGCTTCTGGACGGTGTAGCTGATTGCCGAAGGGACGCGGAAGAGTTCGTTGGCGGCGCCGGCAAAGCTGCCTTTGCGGTCGATGGCATCGAGGACTTTGAGGGCGTCTATGGTGATGGCTGTGTGCATGTTCGAATTATCTGAATGTGTTGGCCAGAATTGATTGTTTGAGAGCGTAGCAGGGTGGCCGGTATTCTTCCTGTTAAAGATTTAAGGCTTATTCAGAAATTTGAAGGCTCGGAGTCAGATCGCAGCCGCCTTCTCAAAACATCAGGTTCAGGAGTATAGGGTTATGGGACTTCTCGTCGACGGCAAATGGCATGATCAGTGGTACGACACCTCGAAAACCGGCGGCAAGTTTGAGCGTGAGTCCGCCCGGTTCCGGAACTGGGTCACGGCGGATGGCTCGCCGGGGCCCGCTGGGGAAGGTGATTTTACAGCGGAGTCGGGCCGGTATCACCTGTATGTGTCGATGGCGTGTCCCTGGGCCCATCGAACGTTGATTTTCCGGGCACTGAAGGGGCTGGAGAAGCATATCTCGGTGTCGGTTGTGCATCCGGATATGCTTGAGAGTGGCTGGGAGTTTCGGCCGGATGAAGAGGCGCATCGGGACTCGGCCAATGGTAAGCGCTTCATGTACGAAGTATATCTGAAGGCGGCGCCCGATTATTCCGGGCGGGTGACGGTGCCGACGCTGTGGGACAAGGAAAGGCAGACAATTGTCAGTAATGAATCGGCGGATATTATCCGCATGTTTAACTCGGCATTCGATGGGCTGGATGGCGTTCGGAGTGATCTGGATTTTCACCCTGAAGAACTTCACGGTGAGATCGATGAGGTGAACGAGCGGGTTTATCACACGGTGAACAATGGTGTTTATAAGGCCGGATTTGCGACGGCCCAGGATAAATACGAAGAGGCGTACGGGGCGTTGTTTGAGTCTCTTGATTGGTTGGAGGATCGCCTTTCAGAACAGCGTTATCTGGCTGGCAATCGGTTGACTGAGGCGGATTGGCGGTTGTTTACCACGTTGATTCGGTTCGACGCAGTGTATTTCAGTCACTTCAAATGCAATCGTCAGCGAATTGCGGATTTTCCGGCGCTCTCCGGGTACCTGCGGGATCTCTATCAAGTGCCTGGTGTGGCGGATACGGTGGATATTCGGCAGATCAAGCGGCATTACTACGTCAGTCAGCGCACGGTCAATCCGACGCAGATTGTACCGGTGGGGCCAAGGCTGGATTTTACATCGGCCCACAACCGGGAAGCGCTGGGGCCTGATTTTGAGGGCTAGGGCTGTTTGGGGATGATCAGCTGACCCGTGCGACCGCCACTTCGGTCAGTAGCGTAAGCGCATCCCGGTGATCAGATTCGGGAATGTCTTTCAGGCAGTCGAGGGCTGCCTGGGCTTCTGCTTTCGCGCGTTCCATGGTGTATTCCAGTGCGCCCGAACGGTTCACGATATCGAGGATACTGGGTAGGTCCTCCAGTCCACCTTTGCGGACAGCCTGCCGTATGAGCTGCTTCTCATCATTACTGCCGTTGGCCATGGCGTAAATCAGTGGCAGGGTGGGTTTGCCCTCGGCCAGGTCGTCGCCAACATTCTTGCCCATGGCTTCCGCATCGCCGCGATAATCCAGTACGTCGTCCACCAGTTGGAACGCCAGGCCCAGGTGTTTGCCATAGGCGCTCATTGCCTGCTCCTGATCTTCCTCTGCGCCTGCCAACAGCGCGCCGGTGTGGGACGCTGCTTCGAACAGCATGGCGGTTTTGTTGTGAATCACTTCCATGTACTTGTCTTCGCTAACGTCCGGGTTCTTAACGTTCATCAATTGAAGGACTTCCCCTTCGGCAATCACGGCCGTGGCGTGAGAAAGCACGTCCATGATTTTCAGATTTTGGAGCTCCACCATCATCTCGAAGGCCCGGGCGTAGAGGAAATCACCTACCAGTACGCTGGGTGCGTTGCCCCAGCGGGCATTGGCGGTGCTGCGGCCGCGGCGCATGTCTGAGGTGTCCACCACATCATCGTGCAGGAGCGTCGCGGTGTGCAGGAATTCGATGACCGCAGCCAGCTTCAGGTGATCGTCCCTTTCATAGCCCAGCGCGCGGCTTGAAAGTAATGCCAGCAATGGTCTCAGGCGTTTACCGCCGCTTTCAATGATGTACTGGGCGATTTTTTCGACCAGGGGAACGTCAGATGAAAGCCGTTTGATGATCAGATCGTTGACGCGGCTGAAGTCGTCCGCGACGGTGTCGTAAATACGCTGCGCTGTCATTCGGCTGGTCCGATCCCTTGTCTGGTGTTTTCGTTGGAAAAAATAGGCGGGTGCCGCAATGCTAGGTATTGCAGTGATCGGTGTCAACTTGGCTTGTAAAGCGGTGGCGGTTTTCGTACAATCACGCGCCCAACTCATCCCAACCTGCGCTCCCTGCTATAGGGTTGCCGAAGCGCTTCCCTTAGAACCAGGTGGATAAGAGCAGGGATGGGTCAATCGCGGAGAACGTTAATGTACGCAGTTATTGTTAGCGGTGGTAAACAGCACCGTGTAAAAGAAGGCGAAACTCTGAAGCTGGAAAAGCTGGAAGTGGAAACAGGCGGCAACGTCGAGTTTGACCGCGTTCTGCTGATCGCTGATGGTGAAAAAGTTCAGGTTGGTGCACCGGTTGTTGATGGTGCCAAAGTGACTGCGGAAGTGGTTAGCCACGGCCGTCACGACAAGATCCAGATCATCAAGTTCCGTCGTCGGAAGCATTCCATGAAGCGTCAGGGCCACCGTCAGTGGTTTACTGAAGTCAAGATCACGGGTATCCAGGGCTAAGACCCTCGAGTAACCCCTTAGATAAGGAGGCTTGTAATGGCTCATAAAAAGGCAGCAGGTAGTACCCGTAACGGTCGCGATTCCGAGTCGAAACGACTTGGTGTGAAGCGCTTCGGCGGCGAGACTGTATCCGCGGGCAGCATCATCGTTCGTCAGCGCGGCACCCGTTTCCACCCGGGTCACAACGTTGGCCTTGGCAAGGACCACACGCTGTTTGCAACTGCAAACGGACAGGTCTTGTTTGAGGTAAAGGGTCCGGAGAACCGTAAGTTCGTGAGCATCGTTCCGGCTGCGTAAGCAGCGGCGATCTCGGGTTCTGTCGAACCTTCGGTGGCCCTGATATGATTTGATATCAGTGTCACCTGGAGCCCCGCATAGCTTCCATGAGGCTGCGGGGCTTTTTAGTTTATGCGCAGGGCGCAAAGGGTTGATTGATGAAGTTCGTAGACGAAGCCACCATCATTGTAGAAGCGGGCAAGGGCGGCCACGGTTGCCTGAGTTTCCGTCGTGAAAAGTACGTGCCCAAAGGCGGACCCGATGGTGGTGACGGTGGCGACGGCGGCTCTGTATACCTGGAGGCCGACAGTGCGCTCAATACACTGATCGATTACCGGTTCCAGCGTAAACACAAAGCCGAGAATGGTCAGCCAGGCTCCGGCCGCAACTGCACTGGCATCAAGGGCGACGACCTCGTGTTGCCGGTGCCGGTAGGCACCACGGTTGTGGATATGGACACTCATGAGGTTCTGGGTGACCTGACCCGTGCCGGTGAGCGCCTGAAGGTGGCTCAGGCCGGTTTTCACGGGCTGGGTAACACCCGCTTCAAGTCCTCGGTCAATCGCGCCCCGCGTCAGACCACAAAAGGCTCCGAGGGTGAGCTTCGCAATCTGAGGCTGGAGCTGAAAGTGCTGGCGGATGTCGGTCTTCTGGGTATGCCCAATGCCGGTAAATCTACCTTTATCCGTTCCGTATCAGCTGCTCGCCCGAAAGTGGCGGACTATCCCTTCACCACTCTGGTGCCCAACCTTGGCGTGGTCAGCGTGCAAGCTCATCAGAGCTTCGTTATTGCTGATATTCCGGGCTTGATTGAAGGCGCGGCGGAAGGCGCAGGGCTGGGAATCCGTTTCCTCAAGCATCTGGTGCGCACACGCTTGCTGCTGCATCTCGTGGACGTGGCGCCTTACGACGGTTCTTCGCCAGTGGAAAGCGTACGTGCCATTGAGCACGAGCTGGAAAAGTTCAGCGAAACCCTCGCCAGTCGCGAGCGTTGGCTGGTTCTGAACAAAGTAGATATGGTCTCTGAAGAAGACCGTGAGGCCCACTGCCAGGCCATCATCGATGAACTTGACTGGAAAGGCCCTGTATTCAGCATTTCTGCACTCAGCGGCGAGGGCACCAAGCCGTTGACTCAGGCCGTCATGCGCTGGATCGAAGATCAAGCCCAGGAAGAAGCGGAGAACCCCGAGTTCGCCGAGCGCGAAGCCGCACGCCGCCGGAAAATGGACGAAGAGGCGCGAGCGAGAATCGAAGCCGAGCGGCAGATTCGCCGCGAAGCCCGTCAGGATGACGATGATGACGACGACTTCGATGACGATGATTACGACGTTGAGGTGGTCTACGCTCCTGAATAGTGGAGTAGCGCCGGCTTGTCCATGGATCGAGTTAGCATGAGCAAAAGAATACAGCTACGCCAGGCTCGACGCCTGGCAGTTAAAATAGGAAGTGCGCTGCTTACCAATGATGGCAAAGGGCTTGATACAGCCGCGCTGGGCCTTTGGGTAGACCAGATTGCAGAGCTGGTCACTGCTGGCGTTGAAGTGGTGGTGGTGTCATCCGGCTCTGTGGCCGAAGGCATGAGCCGGCTGGGCTGGACAGTTCGCCCTGAGCAACTGCATGAGCTTCAGGCTGCCGCCGCCGTTGGTCAGATGGGGCTGGTGCAGACCTGGGAAGCCCAGTTCAAGCGACATGATTTGCACACCGCACAGGTCCTGCTGACCCACGACGACCTGTCTGATCGCAAGCGCTACCTCAATGCCCGCAGCACCTTGAGAGCGCTGCTCGATGTCGGCGTAGTACCCATCGTCAACGAAAACGACACCGTCGTTACCGACGAAATCCGCTTCGGCGACAACGATACCCTGGGTGCATTGGTTGCCAACCTGATCGAAGCTGATGGTTTGATCATCCTCACCGACCAGCTCGGCCTGTTTGACAAAGACCCTCGCAAGAATCCCGACGCCCAGCTGGTTGATGAGCGCCGCGCCAGCGACACCGAACTCGACGCCATGGCCGGTGGCGGTGCTGGTGTATTGGGCCGCGGTGGAATGCAAACAAAGGTCCGCGCCGCTCGCCTGGCTGCCCGATCTGGCGCCTTCACGGTCATCGTCGGCGGCAGAATCGAGAAAGCTATCTCTCGCTTGCGCGACGGCGACAGCATCGGCACCCTGTTGCTCCCCGAGCAGGGTCGAATTGCCGCCCGCAAACAGTGGCTTGCCAGCCATCTACAGACCCGCGGCAAGCTCACCCTCGATCAGGGTGCTGTCAACGTCCTCTGCCGCGGTGGTCGCAGTCTTTTACCGGTTGGCGTAAAAAGCGTTTCCGGCCAGTTCCGCCGGGGTGAAATGGTCTCCTGCGTGGACGACAACGGCAAAGAAATCGCCCGCGGCCTGGTCAATTACGATGCGGACGAAGCCAGAGCCATCGCTGGCCGCTCCAGCAACCGGATAACTGAGGTTCTGGGCTATATCTCAGACGAAGAAATGATCCACCGCGACAACATGGTGATTGTGTAGGCGGATAAGATAATCAGCAGGCACAAAAAAACCGGCCCATTAGGCCGGTTTTTTCATTCAGGTTCCGAAGAAGCGTTACGCGCTCTTCAGAGCCTTGATGCGGGCGCTCAGACGGCTCTTCTGACGAGCAATCTTGTTCTTGGCGAACACGCCCTTGTTAACCATGCTGTCCATAATCGGCTGAGCCTTCTGGAAAGCCGCGTGTGCTTCTTCTGGCTTGCCGGCCTCAATGTTGGCCTGGACCTTCTTGATGTAAGTACGCGCCATGGAACGCAGGCTGGCGTTGTGCTTGCGGTTCTTCTCGTTCTGACGTGCGCGCTTCTTGGCTTGCGGGGTATTTGCCACCGTATAACTCCTGAGATCTGTGAAATCCGAAATTCGTGTGAAACGATTCGTAAAAATCGCGGGCGCGCCAAAACCAGCGCGTCGAAATAAATGACGCGGAACTATGCCGCCAACGCCCCAAAATGTCAAGGCTCAACGCTATTTCATCCCGGTATCTCCGGCCCCTGTGGTAAACTCGCCGCTCATCGCCGGAGAGTCCCGTGAAGGCCCTAAGGAATTACCGAAATATGGCCTCCTACATCCCGGATACATCCAGAAAATACCGAACCATTGTCCAGGCCAAGAATGTCGTCCGAACCTGAGCAGACAGAAACACCAAAGGCTTTGCCCAAACCGCCAGGGCTGTTGAGGTCATCTGGAGTCGTTGGCTCAATGACGATGCTGTCGCGAGTTCTCGGTTTGGTCCGGGATATGGTGATTGCGCGTTATTTTGGTGCCGGGGCGGGCGCCGACGCGTTCTTCGTGGCCTTCAAAATTCCAAACTTCCTGCGTCGTCTGTTTGCCGAAGGTGCCTTCGCACAGGCCTTTGTACCGGTGCTTTCCTCGTATCGGCAGCAGGAATCCATCACTGAAGTCCGGCGTTTGGTTAATGCGGTCGCAGGCGTCCTTGGGTTGGTGCTGTTGGGCGTGACGGCAGTTGCCATGTTGGGGGCGCCGCTTCTGACCGCGGTGTTTGCGCCAGGTTTTCTGGATGACGACCTCAAGTTCGGTCTGGCCAGCGATATGCTGCGGATTACCTTCCCGTATTTGCTGCTGGTCTCCTTGACGGCGTTTGCGGGCAGTATTCTCAATAGCTACGACCGCTTTGCCGTTCCCGCGTTTACGCCAGTGTTGCTCAATCTGGCGATGATCAGCGCGGCCATATTCCTCTCACCCCTGATGGAAACGCCTGTCATCGCTTTGGCTTGGGGAGTGTTTATCGCCGGGGCGTTACAGCTGTTCTTTCAGTTACCCTTCCTGATGCAGTTGGGATTGATGCCGCGGCCAAGAGTGGATTACAAGCACGAAGGGGTCCGTCGCATCATGAAATTGATGGTGCCGGCGTTGTTCGGGGTTTCTGTCAGCCAGATCAACCTGCTTCTGGACACGGTTCTCGCGTCGTTTCTGCAAACCGGCAGTGTGTCCTGGCTCTACTACTCGGATCGCCTGTCGGAGTTGCCCCTGGGCGTATTCGGTATCGCCATTGCCACGGTGATTCTTCCCAGTCTGTCCCGCAAACACGCAGCGGAATCGGCCGGCCAGTTTGCCGCAACCCTGGACTGGGCTGTGCGGGCGGTCCTGCTTATCGGTCTGCCTGCCGCGTTGGCCCTGGCTCTTCTGGCTGAGCCGTTGATTGCTACGCTGTTCCACTACGGAGAAGTTACCGATCGCGACGTAACCATGGCGGCCCAAAGCCTGCGAGCATATTCCGCCGGACTGCTGGCATTCATGTTGATCAAGGTGCTGGCGCCGGGGTATTTCGCACGGCAAGACACCAAGACGCCGGTCAAAATTGGCATTATCGCGATGGTGGCCAACATGGTATTTAACCTCGCGCTGATCTTCCCGCTCGCCCACGCGGGGCTGGCGTTGGCGACATCCCTGTCCGCATGGCTGAATGCCACTCTGTTATGGCGTGGCCTGATTCGGGAGGGCGCCTGGAAATGGCAGCCCGGGTGGGTCCGGTTCATGATCCAGATCGGGCTTGCTAACGCGGCTTTAGCCGCTGTCATCCTTTGGTTGCAGCCGCCGGTTGGCCAGTGGTTGATGGCCGGCGGTCTCCAGCGGGCCACGGATATGGGTATTCTCGTAGTCTCGGGCGTCGCGGTGTACTTTATTGTGTTGGCAATGACCGGGGTTCGGGTAAGACATTTTCGCCACAGGTAGGTTATAATCGCGCGTTTTCTCACCAGTGAAACCACACACCGCTGGCAAACAAGGGTTCGCTTTACATGCGTCTGATCCGGGGCCTGACCAACCTGAAAAGCCTTTCGCAGCAGGACGAAGCTCCGCTCGCGAACGGGTGTGTCGCCACCATCGGGAACTTCGACGGGGTTCACCTTGGGCACCAGACCATCATTGACCAGGTTCATGAAAAAGCACTGGAGCTCGGCGTGCCTTCCGTGGTGATGGTCTTTGAGCCCCAACCCCGTGAGTTCTTCCAGGGCCGTGAAGCTCCGCCAAGGTTGATGCCGTTCCGGCAGAAATTCGAATCGCTGTTGGCGTCTGGCATCGACTTTGTACTCTGCCTGCGTTTTAACGAGCGCTTCCGGAGTTACTCTGGTATGGGCTTTATTGAGGACGTTTTGATAGATGGTCTCGGTGTTCGCCATCTTGTGGTGGGGGACGATTTTCGTTTCGGTTGCGACAGGGCCGGCGATTTTTCGCTGCTGCGGGAAGTGGGCGAGCAACGCGGATTCACGGTGGAGAATACCCGTACCGTGACGGTGCACGGCGAGCGTGTCAGCAGCACCCGAATTCGAGGTGTGCTTTCAGAGAACCGGATCAACGACGCCGAGGATTTGCTGGGGCATCCTTATCGCATTCGAGGGCGAATCGTTTATGGCCGCCAGTTGGGGCGGCAGATTGGCGCGCCCACGGCGAACATTCTGTTACCTCATATGCCTGCGCTGAAAGGGGTCTACGTGATAAGCGCTACCCTTGAGGACGGCCGTGTTCTGGACGGCGTTGCCAACATTGGTCTGCGCCCCACAGTGGACGGTAAGCAGCCGTCCCTGGAAGTGCACCTGTTTGACTTTGCTGGCACACTTTATGGCCAGCGCCTTGATGTGGTTTTCCGCCATGCCCTGCGGGACGAGGTGAAATTCGACTCGGTGGATGACCTCAAGGAGCAGATTGCCCGTGACTTTGACAATGCGCGGGCGTGGATTGCAGGCCATGGCTCCTCAGCCACCGGACATTGACCGACATTTAACAACCTGAGCTACGCACCATTACCATGAGCGACTACAAGCACACTCTGAATCTGCCTGAAACCGCCTTTCCCATGCGCGGTAACCTGGCCAAGCGCGAGCCGGACATGCTCCAGCGCTGGCAGGACCTGGACGTATACGGCAACCTGCGCAAGCAGCGTGAGGGGCGGGACAAGTTCATCCTCCATGATGGCCCTCCCTACGCCAATGGCAGCATTCATATCGGTCATGCGGTCAATAAAATCCTCAAGGATATGATCGTTAAATCCCGCAGCTTCATGGGTTACGACGCGCCTTATGTGCCGGGCTGGGACTGCCATGGCTTACCAATTGAGCACAAGGTGGAGCAGGAGATTGGCAAGGCGGGTGTGAAGGTGGATTACAAGACCTTCCGTCAGGCCTGCCGTGACTACGCTACCAAACAGATCGCCGGCCAGAAGGCCGATTTCATCCGCCTTGGGGTGATGGGTGAATGGGAAAAGCCGTACCTGACCATGGATCCGAAGGTCGAGGCGGGCATTGTGCGTGCTTTGGGCAAGATAGTCGCAAAAGGCCATCTGGTGCGCGGGTTCAAGCCGGTGTACTGGAGCGTGGTCGGTCAGTCTGCACTGGCGGAAGCCGAAGTTGAGTACCAGGACAAGACGTCAGTACAGATCGATGTGCGGTTCACGGTCGTAGACCAGGCGCGCGTGTTCGACCTGTTTGGTACCGACAAGGGCAAGGGTGATGTGTCGGTTGTTATCTGGACGACTACACCCTGGACCATCCCCGCAAACCAGGCTGTTTCGCTGCACGCTGAGCTGGAATATGCTCTGGTACAGACCGATACCGGACATGGACAGGAGCGGATGATCCTCGCAGCCGACATGGTGGACGGCATCATGTCGCGTTGGGGTGTTGAGAACTATGAGGTACTGGCGGCTGTACCGGGCGCCACGCTGGAGAAACTGAATCTGCATCATCCGGTGTATGACAAGCAGGTGCCGCTGATCCTGGGCGACCATGTGTCCACCGATGCTGGTACCGGCGCCGTCCATACGGCCCCGGATCACGGCGTGGAAGACTTTGAAGTGGGCAAGGCCTACGGTATTGATACCATCAGCCTGGTCAAGGCCGATGGCACCTATACCCAGGCCGCCGGTGAGTTTGCCGGGGTGCATGTGTACAAGGCGGACGACCCCGTGTGTTCCGCTTTGGAGCGCGAGGGCAAGCTGGTTCGGGCGGAGAAGTTCAGCCATAGCTACCCCCACTGCTGGCGTACCAAAACACCACTTATCTACCGCGCCACTCCTCAGTGGTTTATCAGCATGGACAAGGAAAGCCTCCGTGACGACGCACTGGAAGCTATCAAGGGCGTGCGCTGGGTGCCTGCCTGGGGCCAGAACCGCATCGAGGCCATGTTCAGGCAATCCCCGGACTGGTGTATCTCACGACAGCGCACATGGGGTGTGCCGATCACACTGTTTATCCACAAAGAAACACAGGAGCTGCATCCGGATACCCAGAATCTGATTGAGGCGGCAGCGAAGGAAATCGAAAAGGGCGGTATTGACGCCTGGTACGACATCGACGCCACCGAACTGCTGGGCAGTGATGCGGATCAGTATGAAAAGGTGATGGATACCCTGGACGTCTGGTTTGATTCCGGAGTAACCCACGAATCCGTGCTGCGTCCCCGCACCGAATTAGGTCAGTTCCCGGCGGATATGTACCTGGAAGGCTCTGATCAGCACCGTGGCTGGTTCCAGTCGTCCCTGAAAACCTCCATTGCGATGAACGGCGTGGCGCCGTATAAGCAGGTGTTGACCCATGGCTTCACCGTCGATGGTAAGGGCCGCAAGATGTCCAAGTCCCTCGGCAACGTGATCGCGCCCCAGGAAGTGATGAACGAGCTGGGTGCCGATATCCTGCGTCTCTGGGTGTCCGCGACCGACTACAGCGGTGAAATGACGGTTTCCAAGGACATCCTCAAACAGACTGCGGACGGTTACCGTCGTATACGGAATACCGCCCGCTTCCTGCTCAGCAACCTCACCGGTTTCGATCCGGAGCAGCATGCCGTTGCGCCAGAGGATATGATCGCGCTGGACCGCTGGATGGTCGACAAGGCCCTGCAGCTGCAGACGGAGCTGCATGAGGATTATCAGAATTACGCGTTCCTGCGCATCTACCAGAAGGTGTACAACTTCTGCGAGGCCACCCTGGGCGGGTTCTATCTGGATATTATCAAGGATAGGCAATACACCACTCAGGCCGACAGCCGCGAGCGCCGCTCTTGCCAGACGGCCCTGTTCCATGTGGCGGAAGCGCTGGTGCGTTGGATTGCGCCGATCCTGAGCTTCACGGCCGATGAAATCTGGCAGCACCTGCCCGGTAAGCGTGGCGATACCGTGTTCTACGAAACCTGGTACGAAGGCCTGACGGCGCTGCCGGACAACGCTGAACTGGGCCGTGATTACTGGAGCCGTATTTACAGCGTTAAAGAAGCGGTGAATAAGTGCCTGGAAGAGGTTCGTGGCCGGGGAGAGATAAAAGGTTCCCTGAGTGCGGAAGTGACGCTCTACTGCGAAGGCGACCTTGCCAAGGATCTGCAGTACCTTGGTGAAGAGTTGCGCTTCGTGTTGATTACCTCGGAAGCTACGGTGGCGCCGGTCTCTGATGCCGATGGGGCGGAATCGACATCCTACGAGGGGTTACTTGTGAAAGTAAATCCGGCCGGACACGCCAAGTGTGAACGCTGCTGGCATCATCGAGCCGATGTCGGTCAGAGTGAGCAGTACAGCGATCTGTGTGGTCGTTGTGTGACTAACGTGGAAGGGCAGGGCGAGTCCCGCTCGTTTGCCTGATGGAAGTCGCCTTGTGGAAAGCGTAATGAACAATACGGAAGAAACCGGCTCCAAGCTCCGCTGGCTCTGGCTGGCGGTGCTCGTTATCGTGCTGGACCTTGGCAGCAAGGCCGTAGCTACGGCCATGCTGACGTACGGCAATCCGGTACCGGTAATGCCACTGTTCAATCTGACGTTGCTGCACAACACCGGCGCGGCGTTTAGCTTTCTGGCCGGCGCCGCAGGTTGGCAACGCTGGTTTTTTGTCTCCCTGGCACTGGTGGTCAGCGTAGTACTGGTTGTATGGCTGAAATCCCTGCGGCGCCATGAAACCTGGTCGGCGATTGCCATCGTATTAATTCTCGGTGGGGCGCTGGGTAACGTTTACGACCGCGTTGTTCATGGCTACGTGGTCGACTTCCTGCATTTTTACTGGAACGACTACCATTTCCCTGCCTTTAACATCGCCGATACGGCCATCACCATTGGTGCTGCCATGATGATTCTGGATATTTTCCGCAAGCCCCGGGAACCGGATGCGGACAACAGGAGCGACAATCGCTGATGAAAGAACTTCCCGTAGATCAGGGCACACGCGTTACGCTTCATTTTGCGTTGAAGTTCAGTGACGGTGAGATTATTGATTCCACTTTCGAGAAAGAGCCGGCAACGCTGGAAATTGGTGACGAGAACCTGCCGGAAAATTTTGAGGCCTACCTGATGGGTATGATGGCGGGCGACAGCAATAGCTTCGAAGTACCTCCTGAAAAGGCCTTTGGGCAGCATAATCCGAGTAACGTGCAAACGTTCAAGCGGAGTGAGTTCAGCGCGGACATGGTGCTTGAAAAGGGGGTTATGATCTCATTCGCGGATGCGCGTCAGAGTGAGTTGCCGGGCGTCATTAGCCGTGTGGAAGGGGATCAGGTTGAGGTAGACTTTAATCACCCTCTGGCGGGGCGTACACTGACATTCGAAGTGGAAGTTATTGATGTGGAGCCTGTTGGCCGGGCCCATTAACCGCATTTCGGTCTTCCCAAAGGCTTCCGCAAACTTGTTTGATATCTCAGGGCAATTCTATGCAAATCCGACTCGCTAATCCTCGTGGCTTCTGTGCCGGTGTCGACCGCGCTATCGAAATAGTGAACCGTGCCCTGGATGTCTTTGGTGCGCCCATCTACGTGCGCCATGAAGTGGTGCATAACAAGTTTGTGGTGGACAACCTGCGCAACCGCGGCGCGATCTTTGTGGACGAGTTGGAAGAGGTGCCGGACGACAAGTTAGTAATTTTCAGTGCCCACGGTGTGTCCCAGGCGGTACAGAATGAAGCCGCGCGCCGGGGGTTGAAAGTGTTCGACGCAACCTGTCCGCTGGTGACCAAGGTTCACCTCGAAGTGATGAAGTACAGTCGCGATGGGCGCGAATGCATCCTCATCGGCCATCATGGCCACCCGGAAGTGGAGGGGACCATGGGACAGTACGACCATGGTAATGGCGGTGATATCTATCTGGTTGAAGACGAGAAAGACGTTACTGAGTTGTCGGTAAAAGATCCCTCCAAGCTGTCCTATGTTACTCAAACCACGCTGTCCATGGACGATACAGCTCGCGTTATTGACGCCTTGCGTGCCAAGTTCCCCGAAATCCAGGGGCCTCGCAAGAATGACATATGCTATGCCACCCAGAACCGCCAGGATGCCGTAAAACAGCTGGCCGGTGACTGCGATCTGATGCTGGTCGTCGGTTCTCCGAACAGTTCCAACTCCAATCGCTTGCGGGAGCTCGCTGAGCGTATGGGAACGCCTGCCTATCTGATTGACGAGGCTTCACAGATTGAGCCGCAGTGGTTGGAGGGAAAAACCTCAATTGGCGTAACGGCCGGTGCATCAGCGCCGGAGGTGTTGGTGAATGATGTGATTGCGCGGCTCCGTGAACTGGGAGGGGAGCTGCCGCAAGAAATTGCCGGGCGAGAGGAAAGCATTGTGTTTTCAATGCCCAGGGAGCTGCGAATTGATGCAGTGGAGGTGTCCTAAGCTCGTTTGAATTGGATATGTATTACCCGACCGGAAGATTGCCTCAGTAGAACCGTGACTTCGATTTGTGAACTTGGTCACGATCACGCCCCGAATATAACCACTTGTCTACAGATTTTATGCCACTCGTCGTTTCGAAGTAGTGTGGCGTTCTCGTGATCGATATTGTGATGTTGTCTGATGTAGAGGCCCGCTATGCAGAGTTCCAAAGGTTTTACTCTTATAGAGTTATTATTAACGATTACTATTCTCGCGATCATCCTCGCGTTTGCAGTGCCCTCATTTGTGAACATGATTGAGAATAGTCGTGTGACCACGCAATCCAATACGCTGTTGGGTGCCGTTAATTTTGCACGAAGTGAAGCGGTAAAGCGCGGTATTGCTGTGTCCGTTCAAAACGAACCGGGTGGCTTTGTTGATGGCTGGTGTGTTATTTCCGGCGACCTGAGCGGTTGTCAGAATGCACGAGATAATTCCCTAATGTTACGTGAGTTCCCGGCGCTGGAAGGGGTCACTGTGAACCAGGCTGGTGTCGCCGGTATAACGTTCGATGCGAGAGGGTATCAGGTTGCGCCGGGAGCAAACGCGCAAATTGAACTTGAGCCTCCCACGTGTATCGCCGGTGAAAATCGTATGCGGGTCGTATCCGTGTCGGTGGCGGGGCGAGCGTCTGTGGACTTGCAGGCATGTAATTGAGGGTTTGAAGAATGAAAAGAGACTACTGCTATGCGCAGCCTGGGGTCCACGCCGGCATCGCCCTGATTGAGGTTTTGGTTGCGGTACTCATACTTGGTGTCGGCTTGCTTGGCATGGCCGCCATGCAGGTCCAATCCAGTCAAATGACCAATGGGGCGGAACAGCGAACTCAGGCGGTTTTGCTGACGGCGGATATTATGGACAGAATCCGCTCAAACAGGGTTAATCGTGCAGACTATGATGGGCTCGAGGTTGACCCGGATGATACCGCATGTGCGACGGATTTTGCCCCCAATGCAGCTGCTTCAGTCAGTGCTAACGACATTGCGGAGTGGTCCAATCTTGTTGTTTGTTTGCTTCCGGAAGGTTCTGCAACGGTAGCGGTCAACAACGCGACAGGAGAAGTCACCGTAACAGTGGATTGGGTCAAGCAGGATCCTGATGGTGCTGCGGTGAACCTCAGGACGGTAATTTAACATGACATATCGCCTTCCCTTATCAGGCTCGGGTACACGTTTTCCCGGCAATCAAAGAAAAATGGCTGGCCTCTCTCTCGTAGAGTTGATGATCGCATTGCTCCTGGGGGTCATTCTTACTCTGGGTGCCACTCAAGTGTATCTTGGCACGAGTCAGACGTATCGATTGACCGATGCAGTCGCTCACGCTCAGGAAAATATCAGATTTGCTACCTCAATGATTCAGCGCGACGTTCGCGGAGCGGGCGGGCTTGCGTGCCTGCAGGACACCAGTGACGTCACCGTTAAGCTCCAGGGAACTCGTGTGGTTCCGATCGGCGACGGTATCCTTGGTTGGGAAGCTGCGGGAACCGGGATCGATGATGAGCATGATGCCAGGGATGATTTGGCTGCCGATGCCGCCGAGTGGTCAGAAGGGGCGGGCACAGGCGTATTCCCAGCAGAGCTAACAGGAGAAGTTGTTAGTGGCACTGATGTTCTCATACTGAACAGTATCTCGACGCTTCCCGTCGAAGTGACTGGCAGCTCAAATGGGAGAATCGACATAGATGATGCGTCAGGCATTCCTCAAGGACGGATAATTCTCGCAGTCACTGACGATTGTTCTGCGGGTGAATTGTTCCAAAAGGCGAATGCTCCCACCGCTAATTCAGTCACAATAGCTGGAGCCGGCTTTAATCCGGGAAACAGCCCCTCAACGTTTGCTTTGTCCTACACAGCAGGAGCAAAGGTTGCAGCACATAGCACGGTTGCTTACTACATAGGCATTGGAGCTTCCGGTGCTCCATCGTTGTTCCGGCAGCGACTGGATACGGCACCTGAAGGCCCTCAGGAGTTGGTCGAAGGTGTTGAGTCCATGCAGGTTTTGTATGGCGTGTCTACGGGAGCCGTGAAACGGGCGGATACATATGTAACGGCTGACAACGTGGGCAATTGGCAAAATGTCGTCAGCGTGCGTGTTGCATTTATCGCGCGAAGCAATGATGGCGCGAATAGTGAGAATGTAACCCGGACTTTTAACCTGTTGGGCACTGAGGTTACTTCAGAAAATGACCGTCGAGCGCGCCTGGTTGCAGCATCCACCATCGGAATAAGAAATCGTTTGGAGTAATGGCAATGAGAGCTAACAGTTATTCTAGATGTTTACAGTCAGGCAGTGCGCTCATTGTGTCGCTCATTATGTTGCTGCTTATTTCGCTGATTGGTGTGGGCAGTATGCAGGGCACAATTTTGCAAGAGCGAATGGCGTTGAATCTACACGACAGGAATATCGCCTTCCAGGCAAGCGAGCGTGCTCTGAGAGTTGGGGAGAACTGGTTGGCTGCGTCCGCCGGCTCTGCCCTTACGAATGATCGGCTTGACGACCCCGAAAGCTGGGATGGTGCCACAGATGCGGTTACAGTTGCGGCTAATGACGATCAGCTATCGGCTGATCCTGCATATCATACAGGCTGGGTGGCTGTTTTTTGTCCAGGCCTGCAAGCCGGTGCTGCTTGCTTTGACCGATTTGCAGTAACGTCGAGAGGACAAGGCGGTACCGACACTTCTATTGTAATTCTGCAATCCATGTTTATGCCCCAACCACTTTAACTGAAAAGAGCAACCTTCAAGTTTATGAAGGAGAGGGATGTGATGAAAAATAAAACTGTTAGAAACTTTATTCCGAATTGCTTCAATGTTGCGTTAGCTAGTTGCCTTTTCAGTTTAATGACGGTTCATTCTGCATTGGCTGCGCCGGTTGAAATAGCGGACGTGCCTCCGTTTCTGGGTGGATCGGTAGCTCCGAACATCATGTTCATTATTGATGATTCAGGTTCGATGCAGTTTGAATTGCCTGAAAGTTCCTACAGCTCGGATACAGATTATTTGTTCCCGCCAGTGTCCAATATGTACGGCAGCGGAATCTATAGTTTGCGAATTTTTGATTTTGATGATGACAATCCTCGGAATCGACTATTTAGATCGTACGACGGTAATCCATTTTTTTATGACCCAGAGAAGACCTACGAGCCTTGGTTCTTGGGCGATAGATCTCAATGGGATGATGCTGATCCCGAGAGGGCCTTGCGTTTCCCAGGAAGAGTGGCGTCGGGGACGGTGAATCTTACTGCCAGTCAGGAGTGGAGCCGTTGGGTTAGGCGCAACAACAACGGTTATTACGACTCAAACCAGGAGCGAGATTACTGGCCAATTACTTTCTATGTCAAAAAAGACGGGGAAGATGAGTTTGAAAAGGATAGTTATGTCAAGTATCAGGTGCGTGATGGTCGGGCATATAAAACCGACCTTCAAGGCGGAGGTGAGTTAGAGATTTCGAGCTTTCAATTCGGAAATACTACTCGCAGTGTTGAAGAGGAAATCCAGAATTTTTCAAATTGGTTCTCTTACTACAGATCAAGAACCTTGTCTGCGCGCTCTGGTATCGGTAACGCCTTTTCCCAACAGAAAGAGGGGATGCGTGTTGGTTATGGCCGTCTGAATAAAAACTCTGGAAGCGTTGACGGTGTAAACACCTCGGTGATAGTCAACGGCGTCCGTCTTTTCAAGGGCTCCGACCGCGAGAGTTTTTTTACGCGCCTTTACACTGACGGCGTTCCGAACGCAGGTACTCCGCTCCGTAACGCGCTTTACCGAGCAGGCAGATACTATGAGCGTTCTGACGATGCCGGTCCTTGGGCGGCAGAGCCAGGTGGTAGCAATAATGCAGACCATCTTGAGTGCCGGCAGTCCTTTACGATTTTGATGACAGATGGTTATCGGAGCGGCTCATTTTCGCCAGATTTGGGGAACGTTGATGGATCTGACGGTGATAGTATTGGCGACTACCAATACAAACCCGTCTCCCCATTTGAAGATGATTACAGCAATACCTTGGCCGATGTTGCTATGCGGTTTTGGGCACGAGACCTCCGGGAGGATCTGCCAAACGACGTGCCGGTGAGTCAAAAAGACGGAAATATCGATCCGGCATTCTGGCAGCACATGGTGACTTTTGGGGTCGGCTTGGGTGTGACTGGGAGCATAGACCCCACATCTGCATTCAATGCGATCAGCACTGGCGATCAAATCGATTGGCCTAACCCTAACAATAATGCGGCGAAGGTCGATGACTTGCTGCATGCCGCTGTGAATGGCCGTGGCGGCTTCTTTAATGCGGCAGATCCCGATACCTTTGCAACCCAGCTTGCCGACGTTCTTTTTGATATTGTGTCGCGAGTGGAGGAATCCTCAACGTCGGCAGCAGCAAGCTCCGCCGTGTTACGTGAGGACGCCCTGAGCTTCTCTGCCGGTTTCCGCAGTACAGATTGGAGCGGGGCATTGCAAGCAGCGGAGATTCTATCAGGAGGAGCTCGAGGAAGGCTGATTTGGGATGCTGAGTTCGGACTTGCAAGCAAAGGGGCCTCCGCCCGCAATATATTCACTTCCTCTGGTGGTTCGGGAGTAGCTCTGAGTAATCTTGCCAGTCTGTCAGCTGCACAGTTGGCGGCACTAAATACTGGTCTTGATGGGACCGTTGACGGTCTTGGTCAGGATCGTATTGATTGGCTTCGTGGGGATAACTCTGCCAACGCCGGATTTAGGGATCGGATGTATTCTCCTTCAGACGAAGGCACAGATAGGCTACGTCTACTGGGTGACATTATCGGTTCTGACCCCCAATTTGCTGGTAAGACCAACTTCGGTCATCGTCGCCTTCCAGGTGCGGAAGGTAGCTCTTATGCGACATACCGTTCAAGTTCGGACTATCAGGATCGTGCCGATGTGATTTACGTTGGTGCCAATGACGGGTATCTCCACGGTTTCAACGCTTTGAACGGTGAAGAGTTGTTGGCATATATGCCGAGCGAGTTGTTGGAGCCTGCCGAAGGCTCTGATTTCGCGCAAATCAATGCCCTGATGGACCCGGGCTATGGTCATCGCTACTTCGTAGACGGAACACCTACTGTCGGCGACGCGTATATCAACGACCAATGGAAAACTCTGTTAGTCGGAACGATGGGAGCTGGCGGAAAGACGGTGTTCGCGCTCGACGTAAGTGATCCCGAGAACTTTGATGCAAATGATGTCCTTTGGGAGTTTACTGATTCTGAGTTGGGATATGGAGTAGAGGCGCCGCAGATCGTTCGGTTGCCATCCGGGGAATGGGCGGCCGTCTTTGGCAATGGTTACAACAGCGATTCGAATGAGTCAGCGATGTTTATCGTTGATCTTGAAGACGGTTCACTGATCGCCCGGGTCGAGACTGGTGAAGGGGACTCTGGATCACCCAATGGTATGGCTACCCCCGCGGTTCTTGTGAATCAGAGTAGCGGTATCGCCAAAGCAGCGTATGCCGGAGACCTGCAGGGAAATCTATGGCGAGTAGATATGACCGCCAGTAATGTGAGTTCCAACGGCGCTTTGGATAAACTCTTTACAGCAGAATTGACCGATGGTTCGCGCCAGCCGATTACTGCTGCCCCTTCTTTGGCTCTTGATCCAAACGGTGGCCCTGGCGATATTGTCGTGGTCGTAGGGACCGGATCCTATTTCCGCGTAACAGACAGCGGTGACAATCAGATTCAAAGTCTTTATGGCATTTTGGATGATGGGTCGGCTAGCAATCTTGGTCGCGGAGATTTACTTGAGCAAGAAATAACCACCCAAACCCAGACCGATTACCAGGTTGATAGAGACGGATCGATTTCGACGGAATCGGTAGACGTGCGGGTCATATCAGATAATGCACTTGGAGCCTCCGATGACGGCTGGCACCTGGATCTCGATACCTCATCTGGAGAGCGAGTTGTCAGTCGTGCTTCCTTTCCATCAGGGTTTCCTGTGAAAAGAGTGCGGTTTAGTACTCTGATTCCAGATAATAATGATTGCGGTGGCGGTCGCGATGGGTATCTGATGGATGTTGATTTGGCGACGGGCGGAAAGACCGATAACGCTGTGTTTGACCTTAATCGCGACGGCAAGTTCGACACCGCAGACGCTTCTGGGTCGGCGGTCGTGAACGGTATCAAGGGCGTTGTGTCGGGGGAAGAAATACGGGTCGTCCTCGATAATCAAACGGACTTGTTTGTAGATTCTGTCATTGAGAATCTGCCTGACGATTACGATGGCCCCATCGACCCCACGACCGATGATCCCAATGATGGTGACGGCGGCGATGACGATGACGATGACGACGACGGAAACCCTCCCTGTGAGGGACCCACCTGTGGGGATGCCGAGGGGTACAATTTCGGGCGTCAAAACTGGGAAGAGCTACGGTAATTTAGATAGCCACACTAGTGTGTGGCTAAAGGTTTCTGTTTTGTTCATAAAGGTGGCTGTTTCAAATGGTTAACAAAGCGCAATTAACGATATCAGTACGTGGTTTTACGCTTATTGAGCTTATGATTGTTGTAGCCATTATCGGCATCATTGCCGCTATTGCAGTGCCGAGCTATCAGCAGTATGTGGAATCCACACGAAGAACAACGGCACAGGGAGATCTGCTTGAACTATCCCAGTTCATGGAACGCAGATATACAAACGGCTATGACTATAGAGATGGCGCTGGCAATGCGCCTGCTCTGCCTTTTACCACTCAACCGAGACAAGGAGCGCCTGTGTTCTATAACTACGCATTCCAGGGCGCTGTTGGCAGGACCACTTTCGTCCTGCAGGCGACGCCAGCTGGAGGTCAGTCGAATGACGACTGCGGTTGGTTGCGAATTGATGAGGCAGGCGTGAGAACCAGCGAATCAGGCGATGCAGATTGCTGGTGATCCTCTTTTTAGCCAAGTAGTAAGAGGTTTAATCACAAGAGACAGGTGTCCCGTCGCTCTTGTTGACAACGTTGTCCCCATCGGTGTCTTGGGCAAACCTTACGCGCCCCGCAAAGTTCATGATCAACTGGCGTATAAGGTGTTTGTCGTTAGGGTTTTTCGGGCAATAGGTCACATTGCCCAGTGTGCCCTTGGCTTCTCCGAGCGGGCCGAACTGAAAATATCGCCGACTTCTTGGCGCGGGCATGAGTGCGCCGACTGATGGGACTTGTATTCGCCTGATAATCGTTTCGTCATTTGTGAGTGACCGGCTGTTATCCGCGTCTCGAAAAACGAAAAGGTCCTGGTCCCACGAATTTCCGCATCGGTTGGAAAGGTCAAGCGGGCAAACTGTGACAATCGTTCCGCTAGTGATTGCCTCGCTCCTTGCCAGCTTGAACGCTTGGTATGCGCTTTGTATTGCATGCTGCCCCCTCCCGCTCTTTATTAGATTGAGAGAATAGGAGGTTGCTGTGAAGGTTATGATCGATAAAATGGTCAGCGCAATACACAGTTCTATGAGAGTTAGTCCTCTCTCAGCATAAGAATGCATCATTATCTTCCTTGAATTGATGAGTTGCCTGGAGCATCCTGCTCAGGCCGCCAGTTTAACGTCTAAGTTGAGTTTCTGATAGCGACTTCATTCCATCCCCAGCTTCTTCAACCGATACCTCAACGCCCTGAAACTGATCCCCAGCCTTTTGGCCGCCGCTGTCTTGTTCCATCGGGTTGCCTCAAGGGCTTTCTCGATAGCTTGCCGTTCAATGGTTTCCAGGTAGTTTTCCAGGTCAATTTCTCCCTCCGGTACGGCCAGTGCGTCATGCTCAGCGGAGAGCGCCGTGCTGCCGGCGAGTGCGAGTCCGGACGATGTCGGGCCGTTACCAAGGTGGAGGTCCTCAGGGCCAATCAGGTCTGCATCGCAGAGCGTGAAAGCCCGCTCCAGGATGTTCTCCAGTTCTCGCACATTGCCCGGGAAATCATAGCCTTTTAGTCTCTCGATCGCCTCGTGGGTCAATGATGCTGGCTCACACTCATATTCCCGGGCAATGCGCTCGAGAATGTGTCTTGAGAGGAGGTTAATATCATCCGGACGGTCTCTCAGCGCCGGCACCGGCAACTCGATGACGTTGATCCGGTAGAACAGATCCTGGCGAAACTCACCTTCCAGTACCAGATTGGGCAAGTCTTTGTGGGTGGCGCTCAGCACGCGGATGTCCACCGGCACCTCCTTGGTGTCACCTACTGGTCGAACGGCTTTTTCCTGGATGGCACGCAGCAACTTTACTTGCATTGCAAGCGGCAGGTCAGCAACTTCATCCAGAAACAGGGTGCCGCCATCGGCGGAACGAAAGAGTCCGTCCTTGTTGTCCACCGCACCGGTAAAACTTCCTTTCTTGTGGCCAAAAAACTCGCTTTCCATCAACTCCGACGGTATTGCGCCGCAGTTAACCGCGATAAAAGGTTTGTCCCGGCGGGGGCCCTGGATGTGGATCATGCGTGCAACCAGCTCCTTGCCGCTGCCGGATTCGCCGCTGATGAATACCGGCGCCTGGCTCCTGGCGAGTTTTCGCACCTGGTTTCTCAGGCGCTTGATCTCAGACGATTGGCCTAGTAATAGGCCAGGCTCATCCGAGCCGGCGTCCGCTTCTGGATCTGGCTCAGACAGTTTGAGAGCACTGTTGACCAACTCCCGAAGCCGCGGGAGCTCAACCGGCTTGGACACAAAATCGAAGGCCCCGGCCTTCAGGGACTCAATGGCCGTATCCATGTTGCCGTAGGCAGTAATGACAGCCACCGGGGTGCTGGGCGTATTGTGCTGGATCCATTGCACGAGTTCGATGCCGTTGCCGTCGGGCAGGTTCATATCTGTGAGGCAGAGTTGTGGCTTGTGCTCACCCAGAAGCTTTTTCGCACAGGTGATGTCGGGGGCAGTCAGGGTTGTTATTCCCATTCGGGTCAGAGTAATTTCCAGGAGGTCCCGGATATCGGGTTCGTCGTCTACGATCAGGGCGGTATGAGTGGTCATTGGATTGTTATCGGTTCCATGTCGTTATTCAGACTACCGGGCTTCCGGATTTGTTAGATCATCCGTCCATGGTGGGCGAATGTGATGCGGAAACAACAGCCGGGCTGGTTGTCCTCTACCAGGGACAGGTGAGCCTGATTAGCCTCGCACAGTTCTCGCGCCAGATAAAGGCCAAGCCCTGTCCCACTCTTGTCGGTTGTGAAAAACGGTTCAAAAACAGACACGCGGTGCTCCGGCGCAATGCCCGAGCCGAAATCTCGAACATCGACATAGGCGCGCTCACCATCGGCGGTGACACCAGCGTACAATTCGATGCGGCGTTCGCCCACTGCCTGCTTACTATACCTGAGGCCATTATCGCAGAGGTTTACCATCACCTGCTCAATCTGGCTGACATCAAAGCGTGCCAGGGGCAGTTTCCGTTCGGTGCGAAGTACAATATCGTCGGATTTCTGGTCTTCATTGCTCTGGGTTTGCAGGTAATCGTCACGGAACGCAGATAACCACTGACCGACGTCAATCAGGTCGGTGTCGGCGGCGCGTCGTCTCGACAGGTCGAGCACATTCTCGATAATACCGTTAACCCGGCGGGAATGCCGTTCGATGATGTCCAGCATTTTGCGATCCCCCTCATCCAGGTTGGGGGATTCGTTCATTAACTGGGAAGCGTGGCTGATGGCCCCCAGCGGGTTACGAATTTCATGGGCAATACCTGCAGTCAGTCGCCCCAGGGAGGCCAGCTTCATTTGCTGGGCCTGTTGCGTCACCCTGCTCATGTCATCGATAAATACCAGGATCTGGTCGCCGCGTTGCTGATCGAGTTGAGTGAAATTGGCCTGCACCACGGGCGAGGTTTGTGTGGCCTGGAAAGGTTCCGTTCTGCGGGCTGGGTCTTTCAGCCAGGCATCGAGTCCCTTTCGCAGCGGTCGCGGCAGATTTCGCCCCCGGCTGGGTAGTTTCGAGTCATCGGTGCCAGTGCCAAACAACAATTCTTCCGCAGCAGCATTGGCCAGGCGGATGCGCCCAAACCGGTCGAGCACGAGTATGCCGGTTCTCATGCGTTGGATTATCTGGCGATTGATCTGCTCCAGTTCGGCAATACTGCGGGCGCGGGAACTGGCAAGCGCTTCGCTTCGCAGCATGCGCCGCGATATGTATTGGAGGATAAACGCTGCGGCAAAATAAAGAATGCCCAGTGAGCCAGCCCGAACGATATCATCGGCGGAGTCATCAAACACCAGTACGGACCAGGCCGAGATGCCTAGTGAGCAGATGGCGCCCAACGCCGCGTAGAAGGTGCCAATCCTGGTGGGGGTCAGGATATTACCTGCAGCCACGGAAACGATAACCAGATTCGCCAGGCCGTTGGTAATGCCAGTACTGGTGAGCAGTAGCCCATGCAGGAGCAGGATATCCATCAATATGGATACAGTGATATGGCGGCTTCTGGGCTGAAAGCCCGCCAGCATTATCAACGCGATGAAGCCATTGATGGCGAGATAGCAGACCACCCCGGCCTGGTAATAATCCATTGACCGGAAGCGGGAGTCGAAGTTTATGGGGTCCACAAACAGCAACGCCACCAGTATAACGCTGACGACAACGCGATAGTGGTTGTATATCCGAAACAGTCGGCCCCGCTGGTTTGAGGGTGGTGTATCGGTTATGGGTTGCTGATCAGGAGTGATTGGTTGCGCCATCGTCCAGTGGATATCCCGCGAGAATTCTGATGTCTTGCAGGGTTATAATAGCCTTTTAATGGCAATGAGTTACAGGAGCTGCGTTATGTCCGTGCAAAAGGATGGTCAGGGGCCCGGAAAACTTCGGGTAGTGATGGCCCAACTCGATTTTCTGGTGGGCGATATCCCTGGCAATACCCGAAAGGTGATTGAGGCGACCCGGCGTGCGGAGCATGAGCATCAGGCGGATCTGGTTGTGTTCCCGGAGCTGTGTCTAACCGGCTACCCACCGGAAGACCTTTTGTTAAGGCCCAGCATGGACGTGCGTATTGCAGAAGCGCTGGAAACCCTGTGCGAGGCGCACTTGGGCCCTGCCATCATTGTGGGGGCTCCGATACGGGAGGGCGCGCTACTTTACAATGCAGCGGTCGCCATTGAGCAAGGGAGCATAACGGGTCGTTACTTCAAGCGTTTTCCTCCCAATTACCAGGTTTTCGACGAGAAGCGCTATTTTGCTAATGGTGTGGATACCCTGGTCATGGATATCAAAGGGGTGCCAGTGGGCATCACCATATGCGAGGACATTTGGAGTGAAGGGCCAGTGGAAGACGCTGCGGCGGCAGGCGCGAGGCTGGTCGTCAACCTCAATGCGTCACCCTACGATATTGACAAGCAGGTGCGCCGAAAGGCTCTGGTAGAACGTAAGGCCTTTGAGAATCGGGTGAGTATCGTTTATGTCAATCTGATCGGCGGGCAGGACGAACTGGTCTTTGATGGTGGCTCTGTGGTTTACGACCATTCCGGCGTACTTGCTGCCGAGGCGCCACAGTTCAGCGAAGGACTCTATCCTGTGGACTTCATCTGTGAACATCACTGCCAGCCGATCTCGCAACCTGCCGTTGCCGAGCCGTCATTGGAGGAAAATGTCTACAAGGCCCTGGTTCTGGGAGTGAGGGACTACGTCAACAAGAATGGCTTTAAGTCCGTTGTCCTGGGGCTCTCTGGCGGTATTGATTCCGCGGTGACCCTGGCCATTGCGGTGGATGCCCTGGGGGCTGAACGGGTACGCGCAGTGATGATGCCGTTTCGCTATACCTCGGGTATGAGTATCGAGGACGCTGAAGCCGAGGCTGTGGCCCTGGGCGTTCAGTACGACGTGTTCTCCATTGAGCCTATGTACGATGCCTTTATGGAAACACTGGCGGCCCCGTTTGAGGGCACGAAACCAGACACCACCGAGGAGAACCTGCAGGCACGGCTGCGGGGCGTCCTGCTGATGTCTCTGTCCAACAAGTTCGGTTCGCTGGTTCTGACAACCGGCAACAAAAGTGAAATGGCGGTGGGCTACTCAACCCTATACGGGGATATGGCAGGTGGTTTTGATGTACTCAAGGATGTTCCCAAAACCCTGGTTTTTCGCCTCGCCTGGTACCGCAACAGTGTTTCGCAGGTGATTCCGGAGCGGGTCATTACCCGTCCGCCGTCGGCAGAACTGGCGCCGGACCAGAAAGACGAGGACAGCCTGCCGGGATACGACGTTCTTGATCAGATCCTCAATCTCTACGTGGAGCGGGATCTCAGTGCCGATGCCATTGTGGTGCAGGGATTCGACAGGGCGGATGTCGATCGCGTGGTGCGGCTGGTGGATATTAACGAATATAAGCGCAGGCAGGCGCCGATTGGCGTGAGAATTACCGAAAGGGGTTTTGGTAAGGATCGGCGGTATCCGATCACCAATGGCTGGAAAAGCGGGAAGTAGATTGCCAGCGGGCTGCCTGATTGCTCGGGCAGCCCTGCCAAATCTTATTCGTCGCCCATCAGGCCGAAGGTGACCACGCTAGACAGTGAGCGATCTTCGCGCTTGAGGATGTCTGGCTGGTACTCTCCGTCCTCGTTGAAGGCTGTGCTATCCGGGAAGTTCTCTCGCAGCATCGCCACCGCATCCGTTGCTCCCTTTTTCAGATCCATGAAGCGGAAGGTCTCGGCCAGGATAATCAGCGCCTCTTCTACGGACGGCGTTGTTGAGTAGTTTTCCACTATGTAGCGGGCCCGGTTGTTTGCGGCGATGTAGGCTTCGCGGCTGATGTAATAACGTGCGGCATAAAGTTCCAGTTCCGCCAGCCGGTTGCGGATCGCGATCATGCGTTGGCGAGCGTCTGGCGCATATTCGCTGGAGGGGTAACGGTTCAGCAGCTCGGAAAAGTCCCGGAACGCCTGGCGCTGTTCACCAGGGTCCCTTGCCGAAACGTCGACCGGGAAGTACCGGGCAGCCAGGCCAATATCCAGGTTATAGGACGCCAGGCCGCGCATATACAGCGCATAGTCTGCGTGATCGCTCTGCGGGTTCAGTCGAAGAAAGCGGTCTGCAGCGGCGCGGGCACCTTCCAGGTCAAGGTTCTGGTAGCGGGCATAAATGAGGTCCAGTTGCGCCTGTTCCGCGTAGCGGCCAAACGGGTAGTAGGTTTCCAGGTAGTCGAGATTCTGTTCCGCTTCATTGAAGTTGCCCGCGTTCATCGCATCGCGGGCATTTTCGTAATAGGTTTGTTCCGGCAGTACTTCTTCCTGCTTATCGTTTGATGCGCAGGCACTGATAAATAGCGCTGCGGTGGTGACTAGCAGTAATCGGACAACTGATCTCATGCCGGAATCCCGTATAATGGCAAAATTCGAAACGTCGGCCATTGTAACGGGGATCCGTTCACATGTGCAGTGGCACGCGACGTGGATTCAGAAATTCTGACTCAAACGTAACACTCATACCGGCCCCGGGGGCTCAATGTCATCTGAAAACCGTATTATCGCCAGCTTCTCCGTTCCACCGGAGCACAGCGACCGCCGCCTGGATCAGGCCGCAGCCGAGCTGATGCCGGAGCACTCGCGCTCCCGACTGCAGGGCTGGATCAAGAGCGGCGCGCTGACGGTCAATGGAAAAACCTGTAAACCCCGGGACAAGGTAATGCTGGGCGACCGGCTCGATCTGGACGCGGAACCGGAAGCGCAGGTCAGTTGGGAAGCAGAATCGATAGACCTGGATATTGTGTACGAGGACGAGCACTTGCTGGTCATCAACAAGCCCGCAGGCTTGGTGGTCCACCCGGCGGCGGGCCACGCTGACGGCACCCTGGTCAATGCCTTGCTCAACCATGCCCCGGAAGTGGAGAACCTGCCTAGAGCAGGCATTGTGCACCGTCTCGACAAAGACACGTCCGGCATCATGGTGGTGGCGCGTAGTCTGATTGCCCACACATCGCTGGTCGATCAGTTGCAAACCCGGACCATGGGGCGGGAATACGAAGCCATTGTGGTTGGCACCCTCACCGGTGGTTCAACGGTGGACGCACCGATTGGTCGCCACCCTCGTGAACGCAAGAAAATGGCGGTCGTGCCTACCGGGAAGCCTGCGGTAACGCATTATCGCCTGGTGGAGCGCTTCGCAGCGCATACCCACGTCCGCTGCAAGCTGGAAAGCGGTCGTACCCATCAGATACGGGTACATATGGCCCACGTGAAACATCCATTGGTGGGCGACCCTCAGTATGGCGGTCGGCTACGTCTGCCGAAAGGCACAACAGACGAATTGAGAGACGTGCTTGCCAGTTTCCAGCGGCAGGCGCTCCATGCACGCCAGTTGACATTGGAACACCCGCAAACCGGTGAGATACTGACTTGGGAGGTGCCGCTGCCCGATGACATCGAAGGTCTTCTGGCTGCACTTCGCAAGCACGTTAAGGAGCTGGAGAACCATGACGTCTGAACTGCCGATGATTGTGCCTGACTGGCCCGCTCCGTCCTGGGTCCATGCCGCATGCACGACGCGGGCGGGCGGGGTCAGTCAGGCGCCGTGGCATTCCCTGAACCTCGGCACGCATGTGGGAGATCGTCCCAAGGATGTGGTGAAAAATCGGTCACTGCTTGGGCAGTGGGCTGAGCCCGGCGCTCAGTCGTTCGGTTGGCTTAATCAGGTTCATGGTACTGACGTTGTTGAATTGCCGCAGTCGGGTTCGGTTACGGCTGATGCCAGTGTGACCTCCCAGCCCGGGGTGGCATGTGTGGTGATGACAGCGGACTGTCTTCCGGTGCTTTTCTGCAACCCTGCCAGTGGCCAGGTGGCCGCTGCTCACGCTGGCTGGCGCGGTTTGTGTGGTGGTGTTCTGGAGCGAACGATAGAGCATCTTGGCAACCCCGCTGCTGTCCTGGCGTGGTTGGGGCCGGCCATCGGCCCAGATCAGTTTGAGGTTGGCCCCGAGGTCAGGGAGGCTTTCCTGATGAACGATTCCCAATCGGGTGATGCATTCATTTCCAACCCTCGAAATCCTACCCATTATCTCGCGGATATCTATGAGCTTGCCCGGCAGAGGCTGGCGATGGCCGGCGTACTTCAGGTCTACGGTGGTGAATTCTGCACGGTAACCGATAGTGAGCGGTTTTTCTCCTATCGTCGAGACGGGCAAACCGGGAGAATGGCAAGCCTGATATACCTTTCATGATATTCGTCAATTTTCTGACACTTTCCTGTCCGGTCTGCTTGAACTCCCACCAATCGCCCCTACATTAACTATCAAAGCAGACGCAATGTCGCCGATGGAAGTCTCCCATCGGTTAAGTGACAGAGATTTGGGAAGACCGAATTATGAGAATCGACAAACTGACCAGCAAACTCCAGACAGCACTGGCCGATGCCCAGTCGCTGGCGGTGGGCAGGGATCACAACTTTATAGAACCCGTGCACCTGATGCAGGCGCTGATGGATCAGGAGGGCAGTTCCATCAAGCCGCTGTTGAAACAATCGGGTGCCGAGCCTTCCCGGATACGCCAGGCTGTGGCCCGGGAGATTGAAAACCTGCCGGAGGTGCAGGGCTCTGCCGGCGATGTCTCTATGTCAAACGATATGGGCCGGCTCTTCAATATTGCCGACAAGCTGGCGCAGAAACGTGGTGACCAGTTCATTTCCAGCGAATTGCTGCTGCTGGCCGCGCTAGAGGATCGGGGCAGCCTTGGGCGGGTTCTGCGGGAGCAAGGTGTCGACAAATCCGCATTGGAGCGTGCCATCGAAGAGGTCAGAGGCGGTGAGTCGGTTGATGATGCGTCTGCAGAAGAGCATCGCCAGGCGCTCTCCAAATACACCATTGATCTGACCGAACGTGCCGAGGCTGGAAAATTGGACCCGGTGATTGGCCGCGATGATGAAATCCGTTCGGACTATTCAGGTGCTACAGCGCCGTCGCAAGAACAATCCGGTGCTGATTGGTGAGCCCGGCGTGGGCAAGACCGCGATTGTTGAAGGACTTGCCCAGCGCATTGTGAATGGTGAGGTGCCAGAGGGGCTCAAGAATAAGCGTGTGCTGTCTTTGGATATGGGCTCGTTGATAGCGGGCGCCAAGTTCCGGGGTGAGTTTGAAGAACGCCTCAAGTCCGTGCTGAATGAGTTGGCCAAGCAGGAAGGGCAGATCATCCTGTTCATCGACGAAGTTCACACCATGGTCGGCGCCGGCAAAGCGGAAGGTTCCATGGACGCCGGCAACATGCTCAAGCCCGCCCTGTCGCGCGGGGAGTTACATTGCGTGGGCGCCACCACACTTGACGAGTATCGCGAGAATATTGAGAAAGACGCCGCCCTTGAGCGTCGGTTCCAGAAGGTCTTGGTCTCCGAGCCTACCGAGGAGGACACCATAGCGATCCTTCGCGGCCTGAAGGAGCGCTACGAAGTTCATCACGGTGTGGAAGTCACAGACGGTGCCATCATCGCAGCGGCCAGGTTGTCTCATCGTTACATCGCCGACCGCCAGTTGCCCGACAAGGCCATTGATCTGGTGGATGAAGCTGCAAGCCAGATCCGCATGGAGATGGACTCCAAGCCAGAAGCGCTGGATCGCCTTGAGCGGCGTCTGATCCAATTGAAAATAGAGCGGGAGGCGTTGAAGAAGGAAACCGATGCGGCCTCCAAGAAGCGGCTTTCTGAACTCTCGGATGTCATCTCCGGTATTGAGCGTGAGTACGCGGACCTGGAAGAGGTCTGGAATACCGAAAAAGCGGCACTGCATGGCTCCCAGAAGATCAAGAGCCAACTGGAGCAGGCCCGGATAGATCTGGAAAATGCCCGCCGTGCCGGCGATCTCGGCCGCATGTCTGAGTTGCAATACGGTCAGATTCCGGAGCTGGAGCGCCAACTGGATATGGCGAGCCAGGCGGAAATGATGGAGATGAAGCTGCTGCGTAACCGCGTAACTGATGAGGAAATCGCCGAAGTGGTGTCCAAGTGGACGGGTATTCCTGTTTCGAAGATGCTCGAGGGCGAACGCGACAAACTGATGCGAATGGAGGAAGCCCTCCATGGACGTGTCATCGGTCAGGACGAAGCCGTTGAGGCCGTGTCCAACGCGGTTCGTCGGTCCCGTGCAGGACTGTCAGACCCCCACCGTCCTAATGGTTCTTTCCTGTTTCTGGGGCCGACCGGTGTGGGTAAGACCGAGCTCTGCAAAGCCCTGGCGTCGTTCCTCTTTGATACCGAGGAGGCTATGGTTCGAATCGACATGTCTGAGTTCATGGAGAAGCATTCCGTCGCTCGGCTGATCGGTGCCCCTCCGGGATACGTTGGTTATGAAGAGGGTGGCTACCTGACCGAGGCCGTCCGCCGCCGGCCCTACTCAGTGTTGTTGTTGGATGAAGTTGAGAAGGCGCACCCGGACGTATTTAATATCCTGTTGCAGGTACTGGAGGATGGGCGCCTTACGGACGGTCAGGGCAGGACGGTGGATTTTCGCAATACCGTCATCGTGATGACCTCAAACCTGGGATCGGACATCATTCAACAGAAAGCAGGTGAGGAAAACTATGAGGCCATGAAAAAAGATGTCATGGACGTAGTGGGTACTCACTTCAGGCCAGAGTTCATTAACAGGGTGGACGAGGTGGTGGTGTTCCATCCGCTGGCTGAGAGCCAGATCCAGGGCATTGCCCGGATTCAGATTAATGCACTGGGCAAGCGCCTGAAAGAGCAGGATATGTCGTTGCTGCTGGACGACGCTGCGATGGAGCTGCTGGCGGAAGTTGGCTACGACCCCGTGTACGGTGCCCGTCCATTGAAGCGAGCCATTCAGCGGATGATTGAGAACCCGCTGGCCCAGAGGTTGCTTCAGGGAGATTTCCTGCCCGGCGATACCATTCGCGGTTCAGTAAAGGATCACGGTCTGGAATTCGAGAAGGCGTGATGGTCTGACCTAAAAAGCGGAGCACGATGCTCCGCTTTTCCGTTATGAACCTGAGAGCTTCGTTGGGATTAGGCCTCTGAAGCCTCACCGCAGTTTTCTTCTGCGATTGTTTCAAACCGCTGTTTCTTCTGCTCAATTTCTTCCGGAGTAAGGTATCGCAGCTCTCCTTCCTCTTCGATGCGAATCCGGCTGTTTCTCTGGATCAGCGCCAGGTTGGTTTGTGCCGTTTCGCAGTTGGCTTCCTGTTGCTTGCGCCGGGCTTCCTCAACAGCACTTTCCTCTCGCCGTTCGCTTTCCTTGGCTTCTTGGCGTTCGAGCTCTTTTACCCGTTCTTGCGGGCTCATGCGGTTGTTCCCGGAAGATTTACCTGTACGTATGTTGACGGACTCTGCCTGTTGGCCGGTTGGCTGTCGATCGCCAAAGTGCGTAACCCCGTCTTCGTCGGTCCATTTATACACGGAGGCTGCGAAAGCCATTGCTGGTGTCGCGGCCAGAAGTACTGCCAGGGTGAGGGTTTTTCTGTTCATGCCGTTGCTCATTCCGCGTTAGCCTCGTCGAAGCACCGCCGGTAACGGTACCGTCTCTATGTTAGCCTATGTTTATCATGCCATTTGTAAAGGTAACTTTCTTCGGTCTGGTTCAAATAGTTGCGAAAAGTATGGCAGACCTTCGATGAGTGTGGGCAGAGAATAGCGTTGCCGCTATTGACAGGGAGTTTAGCGCTGTCAAAATTACCGATTGCCTGAAGACTGGGGTCAATACGGCAGGCAATCCCGAGCGAGTATCCCCCGTTAATTACCACACTGAATGCCCCGCGCAGGCCGCGGACTGGTTGTTGCTTACGTGCAACCCGTTGATTGGTCGTTCTCCGCAACCCTCAGGAGGGCGGCTGGCCAGGAGACAACCTCTTATAGCTGGTGTGGCGGAGTATCCGGTTCAGCTTTCACAAGAAGCATGATGTCCGGACATCCAGGCAACCGGGACGTTTCCCGGCTCATTCACTCGTAGAAGAGGGTAGAACATCGTGGAGTTATTGTCTGGCGCCGATATGCTGATCCGGTCCTTGCAGGATGAAGGGATCGAATACATATATGGCTATCCGGGTGGTGCAGCGTTGCATATTTATGACGCGCTGTTCAGACAGGACAAGGTCAAGCACATTCTGGTGCGTCACGAGCAGGCGGCGGTCCATATGGCCGACGGTTACGCCCGTGCCACCGGATTACCGGGTACCGTACTGGTGACCTCGGGTCCTGGAGCCACCAACACCATCACTGGCATTGCCACAGCATTCATGGATTCCATCCCAATGGTGGTCCTGTGCGGTCAGGTTGCATCTACGCTGATCGGTGAAGATGCGTTCCAGGAGACCGATATGATCGGTGTCTCCCGCCCTGTCGTGAAACACAACCTGAGCGTCCGTCATCCGGAAGAGATCCCCGAGATTGTTCGCAAAGCCTATTACATTGCCTCAACAGGGCGTCCCGGGCCGGTCGTTGTTGATATTCCGAAAGATATGACGACGCCAAACGAACGCTACGAGTATGTCTTCCCCAAGAAGGTCAAGCTCCGTTCGTACAACCCGGCCATCCGTGGCCACGCTGGGCAGATCAAGAAAGCCGTCGATATGCTGATGGCGGCCAAGCGTCCCATTATCTATGCCGGTGGCGGGGTCATACTTGGCAAGGCGACGGATCAATTGACCGAGTTGGTCAGGATGCTGGGTTATCCGATCACCAACACCCTGATGGGTATTGGCTGTTATCCCGCTTCCGATACGCAGCACATCGGCTGGCTGGGGATGCACGGTACCTATGAGTCCAATATGGCCATGCACCACTCGGATCTGATTCTGTGTGTGGGCGCGCGATTCGACGATCGGGTGACCAATGCGACAGAGAAGTTCTGTCCCGGTGCCCGAATTGTCCATATCGATATCGATCCCGCCTCCATCTCCAAAACCATTGATGCGGATGTTCCCATTGTTGGTCCGGTGGATGCGGTACTGACGGAAATGATCACCCTTGTCAAAGAGAGCAAGGACAAGCCCGACGCCGACGCAATCGCCGCGTGGTGGAAGCAGATCGAAGAGTGGCGGGCGTTCCATGGCATGCGTTACGAAACCAGCCCGGATGTCATCAAGCCACAGGAAGTGGTGGAAGCACTTTGGCAGCTCACCAACGGAGAGGCTTTTGTGACCTCCGATGTGGGGCAGCACCAGATGTTTGCTGCTCAATACTACAAGTTCGACAGACCCAATCGCTGGATCAACTCCGGCGGCCTCGGCACCATGGGCTTCGGACTGCCGGCGGCCATGGGGGTCAAGTTGAACTTCCCGGACGACGAGGTGCTTTGCATTACCGGTGAAGGCAGTATCCAGATGAACATCCAGGAGCTGTCGACCTGTAGTCAGTACGATATTCCGGTAAAAATCATCAATTTGAACAACCAGGCCCTGGGTATGGTCAAGCAGTGGCAGGACATGAACTACGAGTCCCGTCACTCCCAGTCTTACATGGAGTCCCTGCCGGATTTCATCAAGCTGGCGGAAGCCTATGGCCATGTTGGTGTCCGTATCGACCGTAAGGAAGATCTGGTGCCTAAGCTCAAAGAAGTGCTGGCGATGAAAGACCGGCTGGTTTTCGTTGATATCTACGTGGACCGTTTTGAGCACGTCTACCCGATGCAGGTGGCACGTGGCTCAATGAAGGACATGTGGCTCAGCAAGACGGAGAGGGTCTGATTATGCGTCGAATCATTTCTGTTTTGCTTGAAAACGAACCCGGTGCATTGTCCCGCGTTGTCGGTCTGTTCTCGCAGCGCAACTACAACATTGAAACGCTGACAGTGGCGCCCACCGAGGACGAAACTCTGTCGCGGCTGACAGTCACAACCACCGGTTCGGACAAGGTCATCGAACAGATTACCAAGCAGCTCAATAAGCTGATTGAAGTGGTCAAGTTGGTGGATCTGACCGAGGGCTCCCACATCGAGCGCGAGCTGATGCTGGTCAAGCTCAAGGCCACCGGGTCCCAGCGTGCCGAGATCAAACGCACGGTCGATATCTTCCGTGGCCAGATCGTGGATGTCACCAGCTCCGTCTATACCGTCCAGTTAGCCGGTGCCAGTGAGAAGCTGGACGGCTTTATTCAGGCGGTGGGTACCTCGGGTGTGCTTGAGGTCGTTCGCAGCGGGGTTTCGGGCATCGCCCGTGGTGAAAAGGTCTTAAGTCTGTAACAGGCGCTGACATCATTCTGTACAATGACGGTCTTTAAAAGGCCAATACAATATATAGAGGTTTTCCATGCAGGTTTATTACGATAAGGATTGTGATCTTTCCATCATCCAGGGCAAAAAAGTTGCCATCATCGGCTTTGGCTCACAGGGCCACGCTCATGCGTGCAACCTGAAAGAGTCCGGTGTGGATGTAACGGTTGGTCTGCGTCCAGGTTCTTCGTCCATTGCCAAGGCGGAAGCTTATGGCCTGAAAACCAGTGACGTGCCGGCAGCAGTTGCCGCAGCGGATGTGGTCATGGTCCTGACGCCGGACGAGTTCCAGGCGCAGTTGTATAATGCCGAGATCGAGCCGAACCTGAAGCAGGGCGCCACTCTGGCATTTGCCCACGGTTTTGCGATCCACTACAACCAGATCGTGCCGCGCAAGGATCTGGACGTGATCATGATTGCTCCGAAAGCGCCGGGCCACACTGTGCGCACTGAATTTACCCGTGGCGGCGGTATCCCCGATCTGATTGCTATCTTCCAGGACGCTTCCGGCAACGCCAAGAACCTGGCGCTCTCATACGCCAGCGGTATCGGTGGCGGCCGCACCGGCATCATCGAAACCACCTTCAAGGATGAGACTGAAACCGATCTGTTTGGTGAGCAGGCTGTGCTTTGCGGTGGTACCGTTGAGCTGGTAAAGGCGGCTTTCGAAACGCTGGTGGATGCCGGTTACGAGCCCGAAATGGCTTACTTCGAGTGTCTGCACGAGCTGAAGCTGATTGTTGACCTGATGTACGAGGGCGGTATCGCCAACATGAACTACTCCATATCCAACAACGCGGAGTATGGTGAGTACGTGACCGGTCCTGAGATCATCAACGAGCAATCCCGCGAAGCCATGCGCAATGCATTGAAGCGCATCCAGACCGGTGAATACGCCAAGATGTTCATTCAGGAAGGCAGCAGCAACTACCCGTCCATGACGGCCCGTCGCCGCATTAATGCCGAGCATCAGATCGAGACCGTTGGTGAAAAGCTGCGCTCCATGATGCCCTGGATTTCCGCGAACAAGATCGTGGACAAAGACAAAAACTGATCCGGTACTTCGGATTGGTTTGGAAAACGCGGCCCGGGTGGCCGCGTTTTTCGTATATACTCCGCCTAAATGCTTTCCGGAGTGATTGGAATGACTGATGAAAAGAAGCAGGCCGAAACACAGGCTGAAAAGAAAGATGTTCGGGGGCAGTCAGACGCCTCTGGTCATGAGCATGACATTGAGTCCGGCGAAGTCGTCGAGGAAGAGCTGGTAGAGGGGGCGCCGGTTCGCCGCAAGGGGATATACCTGCTGCCTAATGCGCTGACAACGGCTTCCCTGTTCTCTGGCTTCTACGCGATCGTTTCCGCCGCAAATGGTGTATTCGACAATGCCGCGATTGCGATCTTTGTATCCATGATCCTGGATGGGCTGGATGGTCGGGTTGCCAGGTTGACCAACACCCAGAGCAAGTTCGGCGAGGAGTACGACAGTCTCGCGGATATGGTCGCTTTCGGTGTGGCGCCGGGGATGGTGGCGTTTTTCTGGTCGCTGAACAACCTCGGCCAGGTTGGCTGGGCGATTACCTTTATCTATGTGGCTGGTGCTGCTTTGCGATTGGCGCGATTCAACACCCAGATTGGCTCCATGGACAAAAAGTTCTTCGTTGGGCTGCCCAGCCCCGCAGCTGCGGCGTGCGTTGCTGGGTTGGTGTGGTGCTTCCACATTATGGAGCCCGCTAGTTGGCTAACCCTCATGACGATTATTGTGGTTGGTGGTTGTGGTGTGCTGATGGTTAGCAACATTCTCTATAAGAGTTTCAAGGACCTGGATATGCGGGGGCGGGTACCGTTCGCTGCAATACTCCTGGTGGTGCTGATGTTTGTGGTTGTCGCACTTGATCCGGCAACAGTCCTGTTTAGCGGGTTCCTTCTTTATGCGTTGTCGGGGCCGGTTTTTGCGCTGTTTAGAAAATCGCGCCGCTCCTCAGGCGAATCTGCGTGACCTTGGCCTGAAAAATGAGCGTTTTGGTTGTGGTTTGAGCAGCGTTATAGGTGCTAACCGAAACAGAGTAAAAATAATTGATTAACCTCGTTGACACATTCTCAGGGCTCTGTAGAATGCGCATCTCTTTCGAGGGGAACGCCACTGAGGCGGGCCAAAAATTGAAAGACAACCGTTTGAATTTGTTGGCAGTTTTTCGGTTTAAAACCGAAGTCAAAATAAACGGTTGACAAGGCAGCGATTCGATGTAGAATACGCCACCTTGATCGGGCAAGCCCCGAACGCTCTTTAAAAAGTTAACCAAGTAATTCGTGTGGGCGCTGGCCGAGGTATTTCGGATACGAAATATCAGGACAGTGACTCGTCGAAATTGAGTTTTGTCTTGAGCAAGAATAGAGAATCTTCGGATTCTTGTATGATTTAAACTGAAGAGTTTGATCATGGCTCAGATTGAACGCTGGCGGCAGGCTTAACACATGCAAGTCGAGCGGTAACAGGGGGAGCTTGCTCCCCGCTGACGAGCGGCGGACGGGTGAGTAATGCATAGGAAGCTGCCCAGTAGTGGGGGATAGCCCGGGGAAACCCGGATTAATACCGCATACGCCCTTCGGGGGAAAGCAGGGGATCTTCGGACCTTGCGCTATTGGATGTGCCTATGTCGGATTAGCTAGTTGGTGGGGTAAGAGCCTACCAAGGCGACGATCCGTAGCTGGTCTGAGAGGATGATCAGCCACATCGGGACTGAGACACGGCCCGAACTCCTACGGGAGGCAGCAGTGGGGAATATTGGACAATGGGGGCAACCCTGATCCAGCCATGCCGCGTGTGTGAAGAAGGCTTTCGGGTTGTAAAGCACTTTCAGTGAGGAGGAAAACCCTGCGATTAATACTCGTAGAGCTTGACGTTACTCACAGAAGAAGCACCGGCTAACTCCGTGCCAGCAGCCGCGGTAATACGGAGGGTGCAAGCGTTAATCGGAATTACTGGGCGTAAAGCGCGCGTAGGTGGTTTGGTAAGCGAGATGTGAAAGCCCCGGGCTCAACCTGGGAACGGCATTTCGAACTGTCAGGCTAGAGTATGGTAGAGGAGTGTGGAATTTCCTGTGTAGCGGTGAAATGCGTAGATATAGGAAGGAACACCAGTGGCGAAGGCGGCACTCTGGACCAATACTGACACTGAGGTGCGAAAGCGTGGGGAGCAAACAGGATTAGATACCCTGGTAGTCCACGCTGTAAACGATGTCAACTAGCCGTTGGGACTCTTGAAGTCTTAGTGGCGCAGCTAACGCACTAAGTTGACCGCCTGGGGAGTACGGCCGCAAGGTTAAAACTCAAATGAATTGACGGGGGCCCGCACAAGCGGTGGAGCATGTGGTTTAATTCGACGCAACGCGAAGAACCTTACCTGGCCTTGACATGCAGAGAACTTTCCAGAGATGGATTGGTGCCTTCGGGAACTCTGACACAGGTGCTGCATGGCCGTCGTCAGCTCGTGTCGTGAGATGTTGGGTTAAGTCCCGTAACGAGCGCAACCCCTATCCCTAGTTGCTAGCAGTTCGGCTGAGAACTCTAGGGAGACTGCCGGTGACAAACCGGAGGAAGGTGGGGATGACGTCAGGTCATCATGGCCCTTACGGCCAGGGCTACACACGTGCTACAATGGTGCGTACAGAGGGCTGCAAACCCGCGAGGGGGAGCTAATCTCACAAAACGCATCGTAGTCCGGATCGGAGTCTGCAACTCGACTCCGTGAAGTCGGAATCGCTAGTAATCGCGAATCAGAATGTCGCGGTGAATACGTTCCCGGGCCTTGTACACACCGCCCGTCACACCATGGGAGTGGATTGCACCAGAAGTGGTTAGTCTAACCTTCGGGAGGACGATCACCACGGTGTGGTTCATGACTGGGGTGAAGTCGTAACAAGGTAGCCGTAGGGGAACCTGCGGCTGGATCACCTCCTTAAACGAAGCCGAATGCCTCGGTCAGAGTCCACACGAATTACTTGGTTAGCTTAAGAAGAGAGCAAAGGGTCTATGCAGGCCCGACTTGGCTTGTTTCAGGACAAGCAAAACCGGGTCTGTAGCTCAGGTGGTTAGAGCGCACCCCTGATAAGGGTGAGGTCGGTGGTTCAAATCCACCCAGACCCACCAGAATTGCGTAGCTCGTCGTTGTGTCCGGACTTGCATAGCAGGCTATGCGGCGCCCGAACACGTCTAGATCTACACAATTCTTGTAAATAGCTTTAATGGGGCTATAGCTCAGCTGGGAGAGCGCCTGCCTTGCACGCAGGAGGTCAGCAGTTCGATCCTGCTTAGCTCCACCATAAATTGCCTGAAGTGCCCGAAAAATTAGTGCTGATTGCTTTTCCTGAAAAGTGTCAGTGTGCAGAAACAAGCGTTTCGGTTTAATGACAAGAGTTGTTAAGCGGAAGTTCTTCTTTCTGATCACTGGGTCAGATTTGCTCTTTAACAAATTGGACGAGATAGAACACGAATTTATTTCTCTCATTATCTCCGAGAGGAATGGATTCAATGTGATAGCGATTTCAAGCGTTATCCGGTGTTGTCGTTGAAGTGGTTGTATATGGCTTCGAGTGACTGTCTCTGAATCTCATCTCTGAATGAGAAGGTTGTGTTCACTTCGGTGGGTGCGACGTTCTTGTTGAGTGTGAGGAACAGATCAGTTGTCTTGGGGTTATATAGTCAAGCAACTAAGCGCATACGGTGGATGCCTTGGCAGTCAGAGGCGATGAAAGACGTGGAAGCCTGCGATAAGGCTCGGGGAGCTGGCAAACAAGCTGTGATCCGGGCATCTCTGAATGGGGAAACCCACCGGTCTTCGGACCGGTACCGTACGGTGAATACATAGCCGTACGGGGCGAACTCGGGGAACTGAAACATCTAAGTACCCGAAGGAAAAGAAATCAACCGAGATTCCCTCAGTAGCGGCGAGCGAACGGGGACCAGCCCTTAAGCTGGACAACTGGTAGGAGAAGGCCCTGGAAAGAGCCGCCATAGTGGGTGATAGCCCCGTATCCGAAACCTGAGTCCAGTGAAATCGAGTAGGACGGGACACGAGACATCCTGTCTGAACATGGGGGGACCATCCTCCAAGGCTAAATACTCCTGACTGACCGATAGTGAACCAGTACCGTGAGGGAAAGGCGAAAAGAACCCCTGTGAGGGGAGTGAAATAGATCCTGAAACCGTATGCGTACAAGCAGTCGGAGCGGACTTGTTCCGTGACGGCGTACCTTTTGTATAATGGGTCAGCGACTTATGTTCAGTGGCGAGGTTAACCGTTTAGGGGAGCCGTAGGGAAACCGAGTCTGAATAGGGCGATTTAGTCGCTGGGCATAGACCCGAAACCGGGCGATCTATCCATGAGCAGGTTGAAGGTTGAGTAACATCAACTGGAGGACCGAACCCACTGTCGTTGAAAAGCCAGGGGATGACTTGTGGATCGGAGTGAAAGGCTAATCAAGCCCGGAGATAGCTGGTTCTCCCCGAAAGCTATTTAGGTAGCGCCTCGGACGAATACCACAGGGGGTAGAGCACTGTTTCGGCTAGGGGGTCATCCCGACTTACCAACCCGATGCAAACTCCGAATACCTGTGAGTACTATCCGGGAGACACACGGTGGGTGCTAACGTCCATCGTGAAGAGGGAAACAACCCAGACCGCCAGCTAAGGTCCCCAAATACCAGTTAAGTGGGAAACGATGTGGGAAGGCTCAGACAGCTAGGAGGTTGGCTTAGAAGCAGCCATCCTTTAAAGAAAGCGTAATAGCTCACTAGTCGAGTCGGCCTGCGCGGAAGATGTAACGGGGCTCAAACTGGTTACCGAAGCTGCGGCTGTGCACGCAAGTGCACGGGGTAGGGGAGCGTTCTGTAAGCCTGCGAAGGTGTGTCGAGAGGCATGCTGGAGGTATCAGAAGTGCGAATGCTGACATGAGTAACGACAATGGGGGTGAAAAACCCCCACGCCGGAAGACCAAGGGTTCCTGCGCAACGCTAATCGGCGCAGGGTGAGTCGGCCCCTAAGGCGAGACCGAAAGGTGTAGTCGATGGGAAACGGATTAATATTTCCGTACCTTGGATAGCTGCGATGGAGAGACGGAGAAGGCTAGGTGAGCCGGGCGACGGTTGTCCCGGTTTAAGCATGTAGGCAGTGGGATTAGGCAAATCCGGTCCCACAATGCCGAGACGCGACGACGACTGCCCTTTTAGGGCGGGAAGTCATTGATGCCCTGCTTCCAGGAAAATCTTCTAAGCTTCAGGCTATTCGAGACCGTACCCCAAACCGACACAGGTGGTCAGGTAGAGAATACCAAGGCGCTTGAGAGAACTCGGGTAAAGGAACTAGGCAAAATGGTGCCGTAACTTCGGGAGAAGGCACGCCGGTGGTATGTGACGCCCTTCGCGGGTTGAGCAGAAGCCGGTCGAAGATACCAGGCCCCTGCGACTGTTTATTAAAAACACAGCACTGTGCAAACACGAAAGTGGACGTATACGGTGTGACGCCTGCCCGGTGCCGGAAGGTTAATTGATGGGGTTAGCGCTTGCGCGAAGCTCTTGATCGAAGCCCCGGTAAACGGCGGCCGTAACTATAACGGTCCTAAGGTAGCGAAATTCCTTGTCGGGTAAGTTCCGACCTGCACGAATGGCGTAACGATGGGGGCGCTGTCTCTACCCGAGACTCAGTGAAATTGAAATCGCCGTGAAGATGCGGTGTATCCGCGGCTAGACGGAAAGACCCCGTGAACCTTTACTATAGCTTCACAGTGAACTTTGAGCATGTTTGTGTAGGATAGCTGGGAGGCTTTGAAACCAGGACGCCAGTTCTGGTGGAGCCAACCTTGAAATACCAGCCTGACCTGTTTGAGGTTCTAACTTCGACCCCTTATCGGGGTTAAGGACACTGTGTGGTGGGTAGTTTGACTGGGGCGGTCTCCTCCCAAAGCGTAACGGAGGAGCACAAAGGTGGGCTAAGCATGGTCGGACATCATGCGGTTAGTGTAATGGCACAAGCCCGCTTAACTGCGAGACAGACACGTCGAGCAGGTACGAAAGTAGGTCATAGTGATCCGGTGGTTCTGTATGGAAGGGCCATCGCTCAACGGATAAAAGGTACTCCGGGGATAACAGGCTGATACCGCCCAAGAGTTCACATCGACGGCGGTGTTTGGCACCTCGATGTCGGCTCATCACATCCTGGGGCTGAAGCCGGTCCCAAGGGTATGGCTGTTCGCCATTTAAAGTGGTACGCGAGCTGGGTTTAGAACGTCGTGAGACAGTTCGGTCCCTATCTGCCGTGGACGTTGGAGATTTGAGGAAAGCTGCTCCTAGTACGAGAGGACCGGAGTGGACGAACCGCTGGTGTTCGGGTTGTGTCGCCAGACGCATTGCCCGGTAGCTATGTTCGGATAGGATAACCGCTGAAAGCATCTAAGCGGGAAGCCCCTTCCAAGATGAGATCTCCCTGGACCCTCGAGGTCCCTGAAGAGCCGTTCAAGACCAGGACGTTGATAGGTCGGGTGTGTAAGCGCTGCGAGGCGTTGAGCTAACCGATACTAATTGCTCGTGAGGCTTGACTATATAACACCCAAGACAATTGCGGATAACGCAAGAGCCATTGTGCTCAATCGAAATCAACATCACATCGTTCTACCTCGTCCGCCCAGTGATCAACCGTTTTGCCTGACGACCATAGCGGTCTGGAACCACCTGATCCCATCCCGAACTCAGCCGTGAAACAGACCAGCGCCGATGGTAGTGTGGCTTCTGCCCATGTGAGAGTAGGTCATCGTCAGGCTCTTAATACCAAAAACCCCCGCGGCTTCGCCGACGGGGGTTTTTTATTGCCTGTAAAAAAGTAACGACCAATAACCTATAGTGGTGCGGTGCCGCTCGAGTTGCCCAGCATTGGTGCGTTGCTGGTGATTTGTTGCCTCTGAAAATATTCACAATGCATTGTTTTTAAAGATTAAAAATATTCTGGAATATATTTTGCTGAAGTATCGGGTCTAGAGTTAGGCTCCAACAGGTACCGGCAACGACGCCGTCAGAAGGAAGTGAAGGTGTCGGCCATTCCTGTTTTGCTTTGATAGCTCGCCACATTTGGCCCCCCTTCTTTAGAACCTTCCTCACGATCTGTTGGCAAATTCCGCATGTTTACAGGCCAACGTATGAGCGATACCTCTTTTCGATTCTTTTCTTTCGTAGGAAGGATCAAAGTTCTTCACCTGAGTTGGGTAGCGTTTTTTATAAGCTTCCTGGTCTGGTTTAATCACGCCCCCTTAATGTCTTCTATTCGAGATCAGTTCGGGTTGTCAGCCTCGGAAGTAAATACCTTGTTGCTGCTCAACGTGGCATTGACGATACCAGCTCGAATTCTTATCGGTATGTTAGTGGATACACTCGGGCCTCGCCGTGTGTATAGCCTGGTCCTTGTTGTGTCGGGGCTTCTCTGCATCGCATTTTCACTCTCCACAACCTTTGAACAGCTTGCTGTGACCCGGTTTCTGTTGGGGTTTGTTGGTGCGGGGTTCGTTGTGGGTATCCGGCTGATAAGTGAATGGTTTCCGGCGAAGGAACTGGGGCTGGCTGAAGGTATCTATGGCGGTTGGGGTAACTTTGGAGCTGCGTTTGCGGGGCTTTCATTGCCGGCAGTAGCGCTGTGGTTTGGTGGTGATAACGGATGGCGCTGGGCGGTAGGCACGACCGGCGTTATCGCGATTATCTACGCGGCGGTTTTCTTCATCCTGGTTCGCGATACCCCAAAAGGTTCGACTTACTTCAAGCCAAAGCGGGGCGGTGCGATGGAAGTCACCAGCAAGGGCGATTTCGTCCTTTACGTGGTAATGAACCTGCCGCTGTTCTTTGCTTTGGCGTTGATCGTTTGGCAACTGGGGCCCTATAAGCTCGGTATGCTGGGGGCTCCGACAACCTATCTTCTTTATGGTGCGATAGGGGTGATGGCAGCTGTCCAGTTCTTGCGGATTTGGCAGATAAACGGTCACGTCTTTCAAAGGCCCGTGCCGGCATTTGATCGTTACCCGTTCAAGCAGGTAGCACTTTTAAATCTCGTATATATGGCGAGCTTCGGATCGGAACTTGCGGTGGTCTCCATGTTGCCGCTGTATTTCCTGGATACGTTTGATATCTCTCCCATGTTGGCGGGGATGCTCGGCGGGAGTTTTGCTCTGATGAACCTGTTTGGGCGCCCCGGCGGCGGCTATCTTGCGGACCGCTATGGGCGAAAGCTGATTACGATACTGATGCTGGCCGGTATCGCAGTTGGATACTTCTTCATGGCAAGGATTGATAGCAGCTGGCCTCTGCCATTGGCGGTCGCTCTGGTTGTGCTCTGCTCGATCTTTGTGCAAGGCGGATGTGGCGCAGTATATGCGTCGGTTCCGTTGGTGAAGCGTCGTCTTACCGGCCAGGTTGCGGGGATGGCAGGTGCCTACGGCAATGTAGGGGGTGTTGTCTTCCTGGTTGTATTGGCCCTGGTGCCCTCAGATCAGTTCTTCCTGGTGTTGGGAGCAATTGCTCTGGCAATCATGTCCCTGGTGATGATCTTCATGGATGAACCTGATCCGCAAACAAGCGAGGTAATGCCGGATGGTTCCGTCAGAATGATTGACGTAACGTGAGTGGTCGCCTCCAATTACAGGCTGGCCAATACAGCATCGCCGGCCGGAAGGCCGAGAATCAGGACAGCCTGGGTATTCGGTATCCAGAAGGCGAGGCCCTCGTTCTCAAGGGAGTTGCTGCTGTTATTGCCGATGGGGTGAGTGCTTCAGCCGCAGGCCGTGAGGCGGCTGAGACCTGCGTAAAAGGGTTTCTGCACGACTACTACAGTACGCCGGACTCCTGGGCCGTTGAAACTGCGGCCGGTCGTGTCCTTGGGGCCTTGAATCGATGGTTGCACGGTCGTGGTCACGCCAGCCATGCAGATGCCCATGCGATGGTGTGTACTTTTAGCGGTGTCGTCATCAAGAACAATCGAGCCTATGTATTTCATGTGGGGGATAGTCGGGTTTGTCTTGTTCGCAACGGCGAACTGGAATGCCTGACCAGGGACCATCATGCCGTTGTAGGCGCCGATAGGGGCGCGCTGACAAAGGCCATGGGGGCCGAGCTGAATGTCGAAATTGATGTATTCCGGGCAAACCTTCTGCCCGGTGATTGTTTATTGTTGACCACTGATGGTGTGCACGGGTATCTCGACCCAGTCGTTATGACCGGACTTGCGGCGGAGGGCGACGCGGATGAGATCGCCAGAGCGCTGGTGGACGCAGCCTACTCCGCTGGAAGCCCCGACAACCTGAGTGCTCAGGTACTTAATATTGAGCATCTGCCAGTGGAAGACGTTGAGGCTCATTATGAACGGCTGACGTCGCTGGCATTCCCGCCGCCATTGGAACCCGGGCAAAGGCTTGACGGTTATCGGATTGTTCGGGAAATCCACGCCAGCCGCCGCACCCAGGTTTACCTTGCCAGCCCCGATGCCGGCGGTGAGCCGGTGATTATCAAAACGCCATCGCCGAACTTTGTGGATGATCCGGCCTATATCGACCGTTTTCTCAATGAGTGCTGGGTGGGGCGCCGTGTAAACAGTCCTCATATTGTCCGGTTTATTGAGCCGCCCCAGAACCGACGCTGCCTCTATTGTGTCACCGAATATGTTCAGGGACCGACGCTACGCGAGTGGATGAACGACAACCCCCTGCCAACGCCTGCCGATGTGAGGAACCTCATTCAGCAGATTGCCATTGGTTTACGGGCTCTGCACCGTCTTGAAATGGTGCACCAGGATCTCAAGCCAGAAAACGTACTGATTGCCAGAGACGGGACAGTTAAAATCATTGACCTGGGCGCGGTAAGAATTCGCGGGATTGAGGAGATTGATGTGCCGTGGGGGCAGGATGGCTGCCTGGGAACCGAGAGCTACGCTGCGCCGGAGTGTCTTGAGGGTGATCGGGCAACACCCGCCTCTGACCGCTATTCCCTGGCGGTGATTGCCTATGAGCTGTTGACCGGTCACCTTCCCTATGCGAAGCCTCCCAGACCCTCCGTCCGTCGCCGTTTGCGCTATCGCAGTATACGCGAATTCAACCCAGACCTGCCGGTGTGGCTGGATGCCTGTCTGCAACGCTCCGTTTCCTTGAGGCCGGAGTCCCGATACCCTTCGCTGTCGGAGTTTCTGCGGGATCTCGGACATCCCAACCCGGCGCTGACACCCACCGCATGGCGCCCGCTTGTGGACCGTGTGCCACCGGAAAACTGGCGTTTCATCGCGGTTGTCTCTCTGGTGCTCAACGGTTTGCTGATTTGGCTGGTCTGGATGAACGGCGTCGACTAAACACTATGCACGCCCCGTGGGCATCGCAATCGATGATATACTCCCGGGAAACTGGTCTTCAGTTGCCCTGATGGAGAGCACCATGCCTGCGAACGATCACCTGGTTATTTTTGACACAACATTGCGTGACGGTGAGCAAAGCCCCGGCGCAACGATGACAAAAGCGGAGAAACTGCGGATAGCCCGGATTCTCGAGAAGCTGAGGGTTGACGTCATAGAGGCGGGTTTTGCGATCGCCAGCCAGGGTGACTTCGAGGCGGTAAAGTCGATTGCAGAGTCTATCAAGGAATCTACCGTTTGCAGCCTTGCCAGGGCGCTGGATAAAGACATTGACCGCGCCGCGGAGGCCATCAGGCCGGCCGAGCGCGGACGTATCCATACCTTTATTGCGACGTCTCCGATTCACATGCAGTACAAGCTGCAGATGCAGCCGGATGACGTGGTTGAGCAGGCCGTCAGATCCGTTAGGCGTGCCCGCAGTCATGTTGACGACGTTGAATTTTCCTGCGAAGACGCCGGTCGGTCAGAACTGGATTTTCTGTGCCGTATTATCGAAGCGGCAATCAAGGCCGGCGCAACAACCATCAACATTCCGGATACAGTGGGCTATGCCATTCCGGAACAGTTTGGGGAGACCATCCGTCAGTTGCTGAACCGTGTTCCGAACGCCGACAAAGCCGTGTTCTCCGTTCACTGTCACAACGACCTCGGGCTTGCGGTTGCAAACTCCCTTGCAGCCGTTAGCAGCGGCGCCCGCCAGGTGGAATGTACCATCAACGGGCTCGGTGAGCGGGCAGGGAACGCTTCTCTTGAGGAGCTTGTGATGGCGGTTCGTACCCGTCAGGATCTTTACACTATCGACACCCGGGTAGATGCTCAGCACATTGTGCCTGCCTCTCGACTGGTATCGACCATCACCGGCTTTCCGGTACAGCCTAACAAGGCGATCGTTGGTGCAAACGCCTTTGCCCACGAATCAGGTATTCATCAGGATGGCGTCCTGAAGCATCGGGAAACCTACGAAATCATGCGGGCACAGGACGTGGGCTGGCACACCAACAGCCTGGTGCTGGGCAAACATTCCGGCCGTAATGCGTTCCGTTCCCGGCTGTTGGAACTCGGCATCCAGTTTGAGACAGAAACAGAGCTTAATGAAGCCTTTACCCGGTTCAAGGCACTGGCTGATCTCAAACATGAGATTTTCGATGAAGACCTTCAGGCGATTGCCAGCGATACCCGGCAGAAGGAAGAAGACGGCCGCTATGGGCTTGTTACCATGCAGGTGTGCTCTGAGACCGGTGTTATTCCCCGGGCTCGCTTGACCCTTCTGGTGGATGGCAGGGAGCATAAGGTAGAGGCAGAAGGCAGCGGGCCGGTTGACGCCACCTTCAAGGCTATTGAGTCCCTGGTAGACTCCGGCTGTAACCTGCAGCTCTATTCCGTGAACAACATTACCAGCGGTACGGATGCCCAGGGGGAAGTAACGGTACGCCTGGAGCGCGGTGGTCGAATTGTGAACGGCATCGGCGCCGATACCGATATCATTATCGCCTCCGCAAAGGCCTACATTGAGGCCCTGAACCTGATCAGCCGGGGCGGTGTTCGGCAGCACCCGCAGGGCGCTGATGTCTGAGCAGGGTAGGCGAAGGGGGCTAGCACAATGATGATGCCAGAGGCAGAACGTCAATTTTATCTGGGCAAGGCGGGAATCCATCTCTGGTACGCCAGGAAGGCGTTACCCGGCGCCGCACCGAGCCCTGAATTCGCCTTTCCCGAGCAGGATGAGCCGGAGCTGGAAGCTGCTGCGATTGCACCGCCTCCGGTTCCGGCGCGGCCATCCGTTCCCCAGCGTAAGGTTGATGGTGTCGGCAAGGACAGAATCGCCGGCATCCAGGCGCTGATGGCCGATTACACGCCGGAACCTGCTGGCGTAACGGTGCCCGAAAAGGTTCCGGAAACGCCAGTTGCCGTTGAGTCGAAGGCACCGGCCGACGAGTCGCCTGAAAAAACAGTGGACGCTGCTGGGGAGCTGCCCCGCCAGATTCACGCCCACCTTGGGTTCTGGTTCTCAGAGCAGCTTGTGCTGATCAGTGGTGTATCCGACGAGGCTAGCACACGTCTTCAAGACACACTGGCAAAAAACATCCTGGCAGCGGTCGGTGAAACCCGGATTGAGAAAGGGCGCGAGCTTCGCTGGCCGGTGTTTGGAAATCTGAGGGTTCCAGGAAACAGCGCAGACTGTTTTCGCGATACTCTTCATTTCCTGGCCAATGACTTCGGTGCCCGCAAGGTGGTCTTGCTCGGAGTTTTAACCAACGATTCTCCCTCAGAAAGAGCTGTATTGCTTGACGATGCGCTGGGTGATGCTGCTGTCGACTTCTCCCATACTCTTGCCGAATTGGCTGCGGTGCCCGCTTACAAGCGTGAGCTCTGGCAGCAGTTGAAGTCCGCCGTCGGGGGCTGACTTGTGGGTCAGGATCTATACCGTGAGATAGAGAGTGCCGACCTCATGATCCGGGCCTTACGCCAGGAGGATCTGCCTGACGTCCTCAATATCGAAGCCCAGGGCTACTCCTTCCCCTGGAGCGAGTCCGTTTTTTTGGGGTGCTTTCGGCCTGACTATCGGCTCTGGGCACTCGAGTGGGGGCAGCGGCTCAGTGGATACGCCGTCGTCGCTTATATGGTGGGTGAAGCCCATTTGCTGAATCTGTGCGTGGCACCGGCTAAACAGGGCAATGGCGGAGGACGCCGTTTGCTTCGGCACCTTGTGCTGGAGGCGGCGCGGGATGGCATGAGCCAGGTTTTACTGGAGGTGCGCGCCAGCAACCGTGCAGCAATTGATCTGTACGCGGCGGAAGGTTTTGACGTGATTGGTCGCAGGAAGGGCTACTACCCTGCAGGCCGCGAGCGGGAAGACGCACTGGTCATGGCCTTACCCTTGGGCGGATAGTCCCTCGAAACTCCGCGGTTAGATCGGGCACGCTCTCAACGGATGCGGGTTCGCGTCAGTGCCTTAATATCCCTATAATGACGTCCGTTTTTTCAGTCTCTCCGAACCAGGTTGTTACCAATTATGACCAGCCTTGCCAGCGAAGTATCCCAGCGCCGCACGTTTGCGATTATCTCGCATCCGGATGCGGGCAAAACCACCATTACAGAGAAGGTTCTGCTGTTTGGGCAGGCCATCCAGAAAGCCGGCACGGTCAAGGGAAAGAAGTCGGGGCAGCACGCAAAATCCGACTGGATGGAGATGGAAAAGGAGCGTGGTATTTCCGTCACCACCTCGGTGATGCAATTCCCATATGGCGGGCGCCTGGTCAACCTCCTGGATACGCCTGGCCACGAAGATTTCTCGGAAGATACCTACCGCACGTTAACGGCGGTGGATTCGTGCCTGATGGTGATCGACAGCGCCAAGGGTGTTGAGGAACGCACGATCAAGCTGATGGAAGTAACCCGCTTGCGGGATACGCCAATACTGACCTTCATGAACAAGCTGGACCGTGATACGCGTGATCCCGTGGAGTTGATGGATGAGGTTGAGGATGTCCTCAAAATCGCCTGCGCACCGATTACCTGGCCCATCGGTATGGGGAAGAATTTTAAAGGTGTCTATCACCTGACCCGGGACGAAGTGATCCTGTACAAATCCGGTCAGGGCCATGCCATCCAGGAAAAACGAGTGATCCAGGGGCTTGAGAATCCTGAGCTGGACGAGGTTCTGGGAGGCTATGCTGGTGATCTCCGAGACGAGATTGAGCTGGTCAAAGGAGCGTCCCATGAGTTCGATCTGGACGCCTTCCTTGCGGGCGAGCTCACGCCGGTGTTCTTCGGTACGGCGCTGGGCAATTTTGGTGTGGATCACATGCTTGATGGGTTGGTGGAGTGGGCCCCAACACCGCAACCGCGTGAAACCGATCAGCGATTAGTGAAACCAGAAGAGGATGTCTTCTCGGGCTTCGTGTTCAAGATTCAGGCGAATATGGACCCCCAGCACCGGGATCGTGTGGCTTTTCTGAGGATCGTGTCGGGGCGCTACAATCAGGGCATGAAAGCGCGTCACGTGAGAATCGGCAAGGAAGTTCGCTTTTCCGATGCGCTGACCTTCATGGCAGGTGATCGGGAGCACGCGGGGGAGGCGTTCGCAGGCGATATTATCGGCCTTCACAACCACGGCACCATCCAGCTGGGAGATACCTTCACTGCCGGTGAGGATATGAAATTTACCGGCATCCCCAATTTTGCACCGGAACTGTTCCGTCGTATTCGCCTGAAGGACCCGCTCAAGTCCAAGCAGCTGCAAAAGGGTTTGATCCAGCTTGCGGAAGAAGGCGCGGTACAGGTTTTTCGCCCGCTTCGAAACAACGACCTGATCGTGGGAGCGGTGGGTGTCCTGCAGTTTGATGTGGTGGTTAGTCGGCTCAAGAGCGAATATAAGGTTGAGGCGGTGTATGAGCCGATAAATGTTGCAACGGCACGCTGGGTAACGGCCTCTGATGAGCGTAAACTGGATGAGTTCGAGCGTAAGGCTAACGATTTCCTGGCTCTGGATGGCAGCGACCGACTGGCCTACATTGCGCCAACGATGGTCAACCTGCAGTTGGCCCAGGAGCGCTATCCAGAGATCAGCTTCCATAAAACACGGGAGCACTAGTAGGCTGGAGTGAGTGAATGCGACTCATTGATGCTCATTGCCATTTTGACTTCCCTGAGTTTGATGGGCGTCGCAAGGCAGTGCTTGAGGACGCTCGCAGCAGTGGTCTGTCGAATCTCGTTATTCCCGGCGTTCGGCGGCCCGACTGGAGCAGGGTGAGTCGCATTGCATCGGAATACGATGGGCTCTACTACTGTCTCGGAATCCATCCCTGGTATGTGGCTGAGCATACCGCCGATGACCTATGCGCATTGCAAGGCTTGCTCGAAGACCGTCCAGGTCATTGTGTAGCCTTGGGGGAGTGCGGCCTGGATCGGCTCCAAGGGGACATGCGGGATCAGTACGCCTGGTTTGAAGGGCAGGTTGATATTGCTGCGCTTGTACATTTACCGCTGGTTATTCACTCCGTTAAGACCCACGACGAGGTCTATGAGGTGCTGCGGCGCAAGCGCTTTTCAGGGCGGGTGTTGGTGCACGGGTTTTCGGGCAGCTATGAGCAGGCTACCAAGCTGATTGACCTCGGTTGCTTCATCGGTGTTGGTGGTGTCATTACCCATCAGCGAGCGCGAAAGACCCGGGATACCATCGCCCGGTTGCCCGTTGATGCGTTGATCCTCGAGACGGACGCGCCTGATATGGCGCCAGCGGGCGTCGAGGCGGGGCATAATTCGCCTGCGTACCTGCCGTCGATACTAGCCACCCTGGCACGGTTGCGGAATTCGGGGCTCGAAGACCTGGCCCAGTCGCTGCTCTGCAACGTGCAGCGGCTGTATGGTTGGAACGAAGTCGGCGCTTCCGAGCGCTAGAGTCGTGGAAATGACGACCACGGGTTGTTTCGGTGCCCTTTGGTTGGTGGCTCCGTTCCGCGGTAGCAATGAGGATACGTGAATAACGAAACAGTCCCTTTCAGGGTTGGCTTTCTTTTTGGGTTCGGATATACTTCGCGCCCTGGCTTTTCAAGGCGATGTCATCATCTCAGCCCCGAATGATGTCACTGCCGCATAACATACAGGTAAAGAACCTCCTCCGGATGCCGAGCATTTACCGGTGGCGGTTTTTAACGTTTCTTATATAGCGTTCAAGGCGGAATCAATGAAGACTCTGAGTGCGAAACCAGAAACAGTAACACGTGACTGGTACGTTGTAGACGCAGCCGGCAAGACGCTGGGTCGTCTGTCAACTGAAATCGCCCGTCGTCTGCGGGGCAAACATAAGCCTGAGTACACCCCTCACGTCGACACTGGTGATTACATTGTGGTTATCAATGCCAGTCAGGTACGGGTTACCGGCAAAAAAGCATTTGACAAGATGTACTACAGTCACACCGGCTTTCCGGGTGGAATCAAGTCCATCAACTTCGAGAAGCTGGTCGACAAGGCTCCTGAGCAAATCATCCAGAAGTCTGTTAAAGGCATGCTTCCGAATGGCCCGCTTGGCCGTGCCATGTTCAAGAAGCTGAAAATTTATGCCGGCGCTGAGCATCCTCATGCAGCCCAGCAGCCCAAAGAACTCGACATTTAACGGAAGGCGGATATGTCTGTAGCACAAAATTACGGTACTGGTCGCCGCAAGACATCCACGGCTCGGGTTTTCATCAAGCCGGGAAGCGGTAACATCTCTATCAACGGTCGTTCCATTGAGCAGTTTTTCGGTCGCGAAACTCTGCGGATGATTGTTCGTCAGCCCCTCGTGGTTGCCGAATCCGCGGATCGTTTCGATATCAACATCACTGTTAAAGGTGGTGGTATCAGTGGTCAGGCGGGCGCTATTCGTCACGGCCTGACTCGCGCCCTGATGGATTACGATGAAACGCTGCGCCCTGCGCTGCGTAAAGCGGGTTACGTTACCCGTGACGCTCGTGAAGTGGAGCGTAAGAAAGTTGGTCTGCGGAAGGCGCGTAAGCGTCCTCAGTTCTCCAAGCGTTAAAAGTCGCTGGAGCAGATCCGAAAAAACCCGGTCTATTGGCCGGGTTTTTTGTTGTCTGGGAAGTCAGTTTCGAACAGGCTTGAGACAGGTAATGGCCCGGCTCAAAGCCTTTCCGACTTGTAAGGGCAGGGTAATTTCATTACCATTTGAGCGCTTATAATTTTAGGTTGAGAGAAGTCCTTTTCGATGTGCAGTTTCCCTGTAAGCAGGGCTGTATGTCGCCTGATGGGAGATAACCATAATGAGTAATGGCGACGTGAGCCAAGGCAGGCGCCGATTTTTGATCGGTGCCACGTCTGTGGTGGGTGGTGTCGGCGTCGTCGGTGCGGCCGTGCCTTTCGTAGCATCCTGGAATCCCAGTGCAAAAGCGGAAGCAGCCGGTGCACCGGTCACCGTCAATGTCAGTAAACTGGAGCCAGGTCAGCAAATGACCGTCAAATGGCGCGGTAAGCCGGTGTGGGTTATTCGCCGCACCGAAGAGATGAACGAAAACATTCTCGAGCTGAATGACCGGGTGAAGGATCCTCTTTCCAAGGAAGCGGACCAACCTGCCTACATCGAAGGCGAGCTCCGGGCGATCAAGGACGAGTACGCTGTTCTCGTTGGTATCTGTACCCATCTGGGCTGCTCTCCCCAATTCAGGCCAGAAGTTGCTCCAGCCGATCTCGGGGAAGACTGGCTCGGTGGCTTCTATTGTGCGTGTCACGGCTCCCGCTACGACCTTGCCGGGCGTGTCTATCCGAATATGCCGGCACCCAGAAATCTGGATGTGCCTCCCTATCGCTTTGACGACGAGAACACCGTGACCGTCGGTCTGGATCCTGAGGGGGCCGCATAATGAACAAGTTAGTGAGCTGGGTAGACGAACGTCTTCCGATTGTCGACGCGTGGAACAAGCACGTTGGCAAGTATTACGCGCCCAAGAACTTCAACATGTGGTACTTCTTTGGTTCGCTGGCGATGTTGGTGCTGGTGAATCAGCTCGTGACCGGTATCTGGCTGACCATGAGCTATAACCCCACAGCGGAAGGTGCGTTCGCGTCAGTTGAATACATCATGCGTGATGTTGAGTGGGGTTGGTTGCTTCGATACCTGCACTCCACCGGCGCTTCCGCGTTCTTCGTGGTGGTTTATCTCCACATGTTCCGTGGCTTGATGTACGGCTCTTATCAAAAGCCGCGCGAGCTGATCTGGATCTTCGGTATGCTGATTTACCTGGTTCTGATGGCCGAAGCATTCATGGGTTATCTGCTGCCCTGGGGTCAGATGTCCTACTGGGGTGCGCAGGTGATCGTAAACCTGTTTGGCGCCATTCCGGTCATTGGCGATGATCTGTCGCTGTGGATCCGCGGTGACTACCTGATCTCTGGTATTACCCTGAACCGATTCTTTGCATTGCATGTCGTCGCATTGCCAATCGTTCTGCTTGGTTTGGTGGTGCTGCACATTCTTGCGCTGCACGAAGTTGGCTCCAACAACCCTGACGGTATTGATATCAAGAAGAACAAGGACGAAAACGGCATTCCCAAAGATGGTATACCGTTCCACCCCTATTACACGGTGCATGACCTGTTGGGCGTGGGCGTTTTCTTTTTTATCTTCTTTATCGTGGTCTTCTTCTTCCCCGAGATGGGCGGGTTGTTCCTTGAGAAGCCGAATTTTGAGCCGGCTAACGCCCTCAAGACGCCCGACCACATCGCGCCGGTATGGTATTTCACACCGTTCTACGCCATGTTGCGGGCGGTGACTATTGACCTCTTCGGCCTGGACGCGAAGTTCTGGGGTGTTGTCGTGATGGGCGCTGCTATCGCCATCCTGTTTGTTTTGCCCTGGCTGGACAGAAGTCCGGTACGCTCAATGCGCTACAAAGGCTGGTTGAGCAAGATTGCTCTGGCGATCTTTGCCGTCAGTTTCATTGTCCTGGGGTACCTCGGCATTGTTCCGGCCACTGAAGGCCGCACCATTGTTGCGCAGATCCTGACAACGCTCTACTTCCTCTATTTTATTCTCATGCCGTTCTACACGCGTATGGAGAAAACAAAGCCAGTTCCAGAGAGGGTGACAGGATGATGAGAAAGCTGATAGTTGGTCTTTTCATAGCGATCCTGCCGGCCCTCGGGCTGGCAGCGGGGGCGTCCGTGCCGCTTGATACCATGGAGCCGGACCATACCAACAAAGCGTCGCTTCAGCGCGGTGCGGCCCTTTTCACCAACTACTGCATGGGGTGTCACTCCATGGAGTATGCGCGGTATAAGCGTGTATCGGATGATCTGGGGATTCCCGACGAGCTTTACGAGGAGAATCTGATTTTCACTGGTGCAAAGATCGGTGAACTCATGAAGAACTCTATGAGCAAGGAAATGGCTGCGAGCTGGTTCGGTGCTCCGCCACCTGACCTGACCCTGGAATCTCGTCTTCGCGGTGAAGACTGGATCTATTCCTATCTTCGTGGCTTTTACAAGGATGAAAGTCGTCCGCTGGGTGTGAACAACGTGGTCTTCGAAAACGTTGGTATGCCCCATGTGTTGATCGGTTTGCAGGGGCTGTGCGCGGTTGAGCCGAAAATTGGTGAGGGTGCGAGTGTTGATCCTCTCAGCGGCGATGTTCGTAATGCGGACATCTGCCCGGAATGGGAAACCGAAGGTTCCATGGAGCCGGAGGAATTCAACCGGGCTATGTATGACCTGACCAATTTCATGTCTTACATGGGCGACCCGGTAAAGGTTGAGCGTGAAAGGCTGGGTATGTTCGTACTGATCTTCGTGGCGATATTCTTTATCTTTGCCTACCTGCTTAATCGCGAGTACTGGAAGGACGTACACTGAGATTTCAGGTATAATTCCTGTCCCTGAGTTCCAGCGGGCAATAGCCGGCCCGCTGGATTTTTGCGTTTTTCAGGATCAATTCGGTTAGTCAAATCGTGAGGTAGTTCTATGGGCGTTGTGACCAAGCGGTCATCAATGACGTTTTTCTCGGACCCGGCCAGTCATTACAGCCACAGAGTCCGCATTGTGCTGGCAGAGAAGGGGGTAACGGTTGACGTAGTTAACGTTGATCCGGATAACCCGCCTGGAGAGTTGGCTGACCTGAACCCGTACAATGCCCTGCCGACGCTGGTGGATCGTGACCTTGTGCTCTACGAGCCAAATATCATGATGGAGTATCTGGACGAGCGTTTTCCACATCCGCCATTGCTGCCGGTTTATCCTGTTGCGCGGGCGAACAGTCGCCTGATGATTCACCGCATCCAGAAAGACTGGTGTGGATTGGTGGATCAGATTCTGGCTCAGCCCAACGCAAAGGCGTCGGATGGCGCCCGAAAAGAGCTTCGCGAAAGTTTGCTGGCCACGGCGCCGCTGTTCGGTGAAATGCCCTTTTTCCTGTCGGAAGAGTTCACGATTGTGGATTGCTGTATTGCTCCGATTCTGTGGCGCTTGCCGTCGCTGGGTATTGAGCTGAATGAAAAGCAGGCGAAGCCGCTTCAAAAGTACATGGATAGCATATTCAGTCGTGAAGGTTTCAAGGCGAGTCTGTCAGACCTGGAAGAAGATATCCGTAACTGATATGCAGCGCCTGAAACCGGTTCAGGAGAAAGGCAGTGCCTGATAGTAAGATAACGATGACATCAAGCCGTCCCTACCTCGTTCGGGCATTCAACGAGTGGATCCTCGATAACGACTGCACGCCGTATATCGTAGTGGATGCGGGGGTGCAGGGTGTTCAGGTTCCTACTGAGCACGTTGCCAATGGGCAGATCGTGCTCAATATCAGTCCTGGAGCCGTGCGTGGTCTGGTGATTGGTAATGGCGCCCTGGAATTCAGCGCGCGTTTTGGCGGTGTGCCGATGCAGGTCTTCATCCCCCTGCAGGCTGTCATGGCGGTATACGCAAAGGAGAACGGTGAGGGTATGGTCTTCGGTAGCGAACCAGGCTCTCCTGATCCGGAAGGCTCCGGCGGAAAGGATTCCGAGAATGGCAGTAGCGATAGCGGTCAAGGTGGAGATCGGCCCAGCGGTCGGCCAACGCTTAAGGTCGTTAAATAGCGCTGTTGTGAAAGGAAAGTCTCGGGACGTCTCGAAAGCCAGCTGTTTTTAACAGCTGGCTTTTTCGTTGTGCGCCAGGCATGGCGCGTAGCGCCTTGACGGGCGCTGTTCCGGTACAGGTGGTGCTGGCCGGATGACTTGGGGGTGCAAGTCCCCTGTGGACCCGGCAAGGGGAACCACTAGCCGGACGGCAAGGGTGTCCATCGTGAGATGGAATCTGAAGGAAGCCGCAGGCAAAGCACTGGCCTGACGAACAGAAATCGCATATGAGGCGGTCACACCGGGTAAGGCGTCAACTATCGTCAAAGCCCTGTACTTGCACGGAAGGTGTGGACGTAAATGCGGCGGGCATAAGTGTGAAGGTCACGCGTCTTACCCTGGGAAGTCTGGTTCTCTGCCGCTGTGCTACTCACTTCGCGAGAGGTGGGGATGGGGAGCCAGAACTCAGCCGAGGCCATAGTAGGTGCGTCACCGCGTACGGAAGGGCCGAACATGGTTGGCCGTTAGTAGGCGATGAGTTCTCGTAGTGTGCTTATGAAGACAGAAGCGACCCGGATGGGGCAGGGCATTCAGGAAGGCGCTGGACGGTATCCGGCAGAGACTGAAGTCCGTGTCGAGGCAGACGCGGGGGCTCACTCGTGGACGAACGCGGAGCCGAACACGCTGATGGAACAGGTGCTTGAGCGCCCGAACCTGATGCGTGCGTATCAGCGGGTGGTATCCAATAAGGGTGCCGCCGGTGTCGATCAGATGCCGGTGATGGCCCTGAAGGGCCACCTGCAACAGCATTGGCCAACGCTGCGCGAGCGGCTGTTGGCCGGAGACTACCATCCTCAACCGGTCCGCCGGGTCAGTATCCCCAAGCCGCAAGGCGGGGAGCGGACACTGGGTATCCCAACGGTGCAGGACCGCCTGATCCAACAAGCCCTTCACCAGGTGCTGAGCCCGACGCTGGAACCGACCTTCTCGGATCACAGCTATGGGTTCCGCCCCGGTCGAAGTGCCCACCAGGCGGTCAAGGCGATGCAGCAACACATCAACGACGGCCACCGCTGGGTGGTCGATCTGGATCTGGCCCAGTTCTTTGACCGGGTCAACCACGATGTGCTGATGAGCCTGCTGGCTTGTCGCATAGCCGACCGGCGGATACTCACCCTGATCCGGCGTTACCTGCAAGCCGGCATGCTCGAAGGAGGACTGGTCAGCCCGAGACGGGAAGGCACGCCGCAAGGCGGCCCCCTGTCGCCCTTGCTCTCTAACGTGCTCCTGACCGAACTGGATCGGGAGCTGGAGCGGCGGGGACACCGGTTCTGCCGCTATGCGGACGACTGCAACATTTACGTCAGCAGCAAAAGATCCGGCGAACGGGTGATGGCCAGTATTACCCACTTCCTGGAAACGCGCTTGCGCCTGAAGGTGAATACGGTGAAAAGCGCCGTGGACCGCCCCTGGCGTCGGAGCTTTCTGGGTTACAGCGTGAGCTGGCATAAACGTCAGGTCCGGTTGAGAGTCGCGCCCAAAAGCCTGAAGGCCTTCATGGCCAAGCTTCGCCCCCTGCTGAAACGGTCACGGGGACAGTCGTTGACGACCACCATCCGGAACCTGAACCCGGTGCTGAGAGGCTGGGCAAATTACTATCGCCTGACCGCCTCGAAGCGTTCGGTCGAAGCCCTGGATGGCTGGATAAGACGGCGGCTTCGCCTGATCCTGTGGCAGCAGTGGAAGCGGACCCGCACGCGGGCCCGCAACCTGGTACGGCTAGGCTTGACTGAGATAAGGGCTTGGAGGAGCGCGACCAATGGTCGTGGACCCTGGTGGAACAGTGGCGCGACTCATATGAACGCGGCCCTGCCTAAGAGGGTATTCGACCGTCTGTCTCTGGTAAGCTTGCTGGATACGATGACTCGGCTTCAGAGCCGACCATGAACCGCCGTGGTACGGAACCGTATGCCCGGTGGTGTGAGAGGACGGGGGAGGTAACTCCCCCTCCTACTCGATTATCCACCGAACAGTTTTTCGTCGATCAGCCCGCACAGGGCGTTGATGATCACTAGCAGGATGGGCGTTGCTGCCGTCGGGGAAAGATTATCCAGGGCTATTTCGTGGTCCTCCGGGTGAAGCAGCGAGGTGATGTCGGTTTTTTCCTTGGCGCTCAGTACTACCACATTCATTTCCCTGTCATGCGCAGCCTGTATCGCCTGGATCAGGTTGGCCTTGTGGCCATCGTCCACAATCACCAGGAGCAGATCGTTGGCTTTGCCAATAGCGCGAACCTGTCTTGAGAAGGTGTCATTGAAGCGGTTGTCGCGACAGATTGCGGAGTAGGTTGTCGCATCCGCTCCCAGGTTGATGGCTGGTAGTGCCGGTCGGTCATGCTCAAAGCGGTTGAGCAGCGCCGTGCAGAAGTACTGTGTAAGTACGTTGGCGTTACCGTTAGCGCAGGTAATGATTTTGCCATCATTCAGTAGCGTGTTGACCAGTGCGTCCGAGGCGCTCTCGATGGCCGGTGCCGTCAGGCTGGCGGCGTGGGCCGTGTGTTCCATATGGTTAGCAAACCACTGGTTTATCTGTTGTTCGGTATCCGTCATAGTCAGACCTGAATGGCGTTTTTTATCCATTGTATCCGGTATTTTTTGCGTTCGCCCGGTGCGATTGCGATTACGTCAATTCTTGCGTTCGCATTCCACAGCCCATGCCTGTGGAGGTAAAACGAAGCGGCGCGGCTGATGCGCCTTTGCTTTATGGGGGTGATGGATTCGGCTGCACCGGCCAGGCTGCCGCTTCCGCGGTATCGCACTTCGAAGAAAACCAGCACATCACTGTCCCTGCCGATGAGGTCAATTTCGCCCCCGCGACTGAACACGTTGCGTGCCAGAATAGTGACGCCTCGCGTCTGAAGGTAGCGTGCGGCAACGCCCTCGGCATGGTCCCCGGTGGCTTTTCGTGTTCCTGTGCTGCCATCCATGGCATAAGGTGTCCTGGTTGTTAATTTGGATTGGAGGCGTCTTCCATAGCTGGGGCATCCGATTCTGTTTCTTCGGGTTCCAGCGGTGGCAGTTGTTCTGGTGTTCCTTCACTGAATCGGGCCCAGAGTTGTTCCCGATGAATGCTGCCTTTGGGGGTCATGCTCAGCACCCCGGTCTGGCCGTCTATCGTGGCTCCCTCTACCTGTCTCAGCAGTGGCAGTCGTTTGCTCAGATTCCAGGCATCGGCGCCCATGGCGAACAGACGGCCAAGCTGGCCCCGGACATCGGGCATGGCTTCCTTGACGATGTCGCGAAAGCGGTTTGTCTTTTCAAGAACCCAGGGCGTGTCGGTAAAGGTGACGCCGTTCAGGTCCCGGTCCCGTGATGGGTCCGGATTGCCCTCGTAGACCATGGAGGGTGAGTATACGGGCAGATCACCGCCAAAATAGAAGGCGAATAATGGTTTGAATTGCCGTGCGATGGTTGGCTCCGCGACCATAACGATGCCGTCAGCATCCTGGCGCCGCCGGGGCTCGAACTCCACGTCAATGCCGGCCGTGCGTTCAACGTCTATGGCCCGATCGCGGGATACTGTGATACCAAGCAGGTCGGCAGTGACGGCACGGAGATTGTCCTCGCGGAAGTAGCGCTCAATATCCAGTGCGATGCCTCCGTTTTGCGACAGTTGGTCAAGCAGGGCGCTTTCCAGGCGGTCTCCCCACTCGCCCGAGGGGATCAGTACAAGGATCTGGTCGATACCCTCTGCATCAAGGCGATCGGCAATTTGTCTGGCTTCGTCTTCTGCCGACAGCCCGAATTGGTAAAGTCCATCGGGAGCTGTGGCCTCCTGTGGCAGATAGTTCAGGCCCAGAACCGGCACAGGCAGAGTCGACATGCCGGCGAGTGCTGCCAGGGACTCTTTTTCCAGGGGTCCGACGATCAGATCCTGTTCCTCTTTGGTCAGCTCGTCATAAAGCGAGCGAAAGTCTCGATCCGAGGTGTCGATGACTCGAATGCTGAGTTCTCCACGCTCCGCCGACTTGTCCCCGTAGTAAGCGGCGAAAAAACCATCGCGGATGGCAGCGCCCGCACTCGATAATGGTCCGCTGAGTGGCAATGCCAGGGTGATTCTTTCGGGCTGGCTCTCTGCGAGGTTTGCAATCAATTGCAGTTCGGCCGGTAAAACCCCGGCGGCGGGGTGGTCAGGCCAGTTGTTCTGCCAACTGCGGATCATTCTTCCCTGTTCGTCCAGATTGATCCCCGGCTGCCGGAGAATGCCAGCCAGTTCAAGCCAGCCCTGGGCTTCATAGCCAATGGCGCGGCCTTGCCTGTCGGCGAGCTGGGTGTCGGAAGTCTGTTTCAGGTTCTTCCAGATGTCGTCATGGACCGATTGTGTATTGGCGTCTGAGTCCGCTCCGGACAGCAAGATCAGGGTAATGGCCGCCGCAAGGTTGTCTCCGGCAAGCCGATAGGTTCGCTCCTGCAATCTTGCAGCGCGGTTGATCAGGTTTCTTTCATAATTAAGGAAATGATCTGGCCCAATGCCGGATGCAATGTTCTTCGCCCAATCGCCATCCTCAAGCGCAGTGGCGCTGGCCATGGCCAGCAGAAGTCGTTGGTTTTCTGTGGCCTCCGTGGCCGGCGAGAATTGCTGGCTCTGAAGCAACTTTCTGGCGGCCCGGTGTTCGTTTTGACCCTGGAACCTGTCTGCTGCTCTCAACAGGTAAGCCTGTGCGCTTTGTCGGTTGGTTTCGCTGGCAGCGACTTCAAGAGCTTCTCCGGCGGTTTTGGCAATGTACGATTCCAGGTTCACGCTTGCGCAACCCGCAAACAGCACCGTCGTGGCCAGGAGAATGGTGATGGTTTTCAGGTTCTGGCGGTATTTGGTCATGGCTGGCTCACAATACTCCGGGTTATTACGCTTGTGGCGCCGGGAAATCGGCGGCATCATGCCGGGAGCCCTGGTGCCCGCCGGGCTTCCCATTAATGGTTTGATTTATCAGGCCGCAAGTTTAACAGCTCCCGCGTGAATTCACATGACGTTGGTGTCATGCGCAGAGGGCAAAGAGAGGGATGTGTGAACTCAGAAAGCGAGCCGCCGGAACAGGCTGGCACCCTGTATATCGTTGCTACACCGATTGGCAACCTGGACGATATGTCTCCCAGGGCCGCGGCGGTTTTGTCGCGGGTTGCAGTGATTGCTGCCGAGGATACCCGGCACAGTGGCCGTCTATTGCAGCATCTGGGCATCAGCAAGCCAATGGTGGCCTTGCACGAACACAATGAGCGGGACAGGGCGGGCCAGGTTCTGGGCAAGCTTGCGGCCTGCCAGGATGTGGCTCTGATTTCCGATGCGGGGACGCCGCTGATCTCTGATCCAGGCTTTGTGCTGGTAAGGGAGGCTCGGGCTCGGGGTTATCGGGTTACTCCGGTGCCTGGTGCCTGTGCGCTCATTTCGGCGCTGAGCGCGGCAGGGCTGCCGACGGATCGGTTTTTGTTCGAGGGTTTTCTGCCCTCCAAGTCCGGAGCTCGCAGGGCTGCCCTGGACCGCCTGGCGAGGGAATCCGCCACACTGGTGTTCTACGAGTCGCCCCACCGTATTGTCGATACGGTGGGGGATATCGCGGAAGTGATGGGAGCAGAGCGAGAGATCGTGCTGGCCCGGGAGCTGACCAAAACGTTCGAGACTTTCTATGTAGGGGCGGCGGCCCATGTCAGGCAGACCCTGGAGGCGGACCCCCATGGCAGTCGTGGCGAATTCGTGGTGATGGTGCGTGGCGCGAGCGCAGAGGAGTTGTCGGTGGGGTCGGCAGAGGCGGACCGGGTGTTGGCGTTGCTGCTGACAGAGTTGCCGGTGAAAAAGGCGGCGAAGCTGGCTTCGGAGTTAACTGGAATCTCCAAGAATGAGCTGTATCAGCGAGCGTTGTCTCTGAAGGCCTGATCTCAGGAAGTCGCTGGTTCGCGGTTTTTCTTGCCTGCCGCTGCAGGCTGGAGTATGGTCTCGCCCGAGCTCGCCAGACAGTCGCCGCCGGTTTTACCGGGGGAGGAAAGTCCGGGCTCCACAGGGCAAGGTGCCAGGTAACGCCTGGGCGGCGTGAGCCGACGGAAAGTGCAACAGAAAGTATACCGCCTAAGTGGCCGTGACATGTTCGCGGGCACCGGTAAGGGTGAAACGGTGCGGTAAGAGCGCACCGCGTGACTGGCAACAGTTCACGGCGATGGTAAACCCCACCTGGAGCAAGACCAAATAGGAATCCTATGGCGCGGCCCGCGCTGGATTCGGGTAGGTCGCTTGAGGCCTGCGGTGACGCAGGCCCTAGATGAATGACTGTCCCAGACAGAACCCGGCTTACCGGCGAGCTCATTTTTATTTCTCCGCTTGATGTGACATTTGTCATTCTCACCAGCAAGCTTTTATAGCCAAAAAATCTTAGAGTTCACTTGCCATCTTCAGAACTGACTGCAGGTGATTGATTTTTAGGTTTTTCTTTTCCGTAATCTCCAGCTTTTGACCAATCTTGTTCTGTAACCTCTTGTCGTGAAAGGAACTTTTCCTGGTGTGGCGCTGTTCGCGGCGCTTGCATTGTGTATTGCGTGTTTCTATAGTGTGCACAAGTGGGAAAAAGTGGTTTCTAGTGGTTATTTGTGGTTTCTGAACCCCGGAATTGGTGCTAATGAGCAATTTTCTTGGCAGTCATGCCATCAATATGGATGCGAAGGGTCGCTTGGCGATCCCCGCCAGGGTGCGCGAAGAGCTCGCGCATGCCTGCAGTGGCCGCATTGTATTGACGGCCAATGCCGATGAAGAGCGCTGTTTGCTGATGTATCCGGAACCGCAGTGGGAGGCATTAAGGCCACAAATTGAAGCACTTCCCAATATGAATAAAGCTGCCCGCAGGTTGCAGCGATTGCTGCTGGGCCATGCCACGCCTTTGGAGCTGGACTCGGCGGGGCGCATTCTGGTGCCGCCCACGTTGCGCAGTTATGCGCGCCTGGAGAAGAAATTGATGCTGATTGGTCAGGGCAAGAAGTTGGAACTTTGGAGCGAAGAGCGTTGGTTCGCTTGGCTTGACGAGTCATCGGATGAAGACGAGATGCCGCCGGAAATGGAGGCGTTGTCGCTATGACAGCCGGCCGCGGGCAGGAGCCTGCCGGTCAGTACCGGCACCGTTCCGTGCTCCTGGACTCGGCGGTGGACTTGCTGGTCAACGATCCGGATGGCGTTTATATCGATGGCACCTTTGGTCGCGGAGGTCACAGCCGGCTGATTCTGGGGCGGCTCGGGCAGGGCGGAAAGGTGTTGGGTATCGACAAGGATCCGGACGCAATTCAGGTGGCCCGAGACCTGTCGGCGAGCGATGCTCGGTTTCAGCCGTTTCACGGCTCGTTTGCGGAACTGGGCGCTGCCGCTGAAGCCCAGGGGTGGATGAAGGTTAATGGTGTTTTGCTGGATCTTGGTGTTTCATCCCCGCAGCTGGACGATGCCGCCAGGGGGTTCAGCTTTATGCGCGATGGGCCGCTGGATATGAGAATGGACCCCGGGCAGGCGCCAAGTGCGGCGCAATGGTTGGCCGAGGCGGACGAAAAAGACATCGCGAACGTGATCTGGCGATACGGCGAGGAGAAATTCTCCCGCCGTATCGCTCGTCTTGTTGTGGAGCGACGTAAGGAGGTGCCCCTGGAAACCACGCGCCAACTGGCGTCGTTGGTCAGTGAGGCGGTGCCGAAAAAAGAAAAGCACAAGCATCCGGCCACCCGGACGTTCCAGGCAATTCGGATTTTTATCAACCGGGAGCTGGAAGATCTGGAGCTTGGGCTCAATGCCGCTGTTGAAAAGCTGATGCCCGGTGGAAGGCTGGTGGTTATCAGCTTCCATTCGTTGGAGGACCGGCTGGTCAAACGCTTTATGCGGGACTTGGCGCGCGGGCCGAGATTGCCAAAAGGCGTGCCGGTGACGGCGGAGCAGGAAGCATCGGCGTTTCGGTTGATCGGCAAGGCGAACAAGGCGGATACAGAAGAAGTGAGCGACAACGTGCGGGCGAGGAGCGCGGTTATGCGTGTACTTGAACGGATACCGGAACAACACAAGTTAGGGAGCGCGTAATCATGGGCGCGGTAGCGATTGAGCAGCCAACAAAAATAGCGCGACTGAACGGGAAGCGTGTCAGGGACGGCGTTGCCACTGCAGTCAGGTTGTCGAACCAGGTCTTTACCGCACTTCAGCAGAAGCGCGTGTTGATCACCGTGGGTTTGGTGATGCTGTTGATTGTGTCCTCGCTGGGCGTTGTTGTCAGTGCCCATGAGAACCGTGAATTGTTCAACTCCTTATCTCAGCTGCAGGAACAGCGTGACAACTACCAGCGTGAGTGGAGTCAGTTGTTGCTGGAGCAGAGTGCTTTGAGTGCCCACGGACGGGTAGAGCAACTGGCCTCCGAGCGTTTCGGGATGGTCGTGCCAGGCAAACAGGATATCGTTCTGGTGCCGTTGATGGCGCCTCTCGTCGGGTCGCGTTAAGCGAAAACCACAAACCGTAAGGTGAAGACAGTGTCGGACCAGGGAAAAACAGCAACATGGGGCCAGCGACTGGCTGCCGGGCTTGGGGCCTGGCGGTACGGCACCGTGTTGGGCGTTTTTCTGTTGGTTGTCGGTGCCCTTGCCTGGCGGTTGGTGGATCTGCATGTGGTGGACAACGAGTTCCTGCGTAAGCAGGGCGATGTGCGCACCATTCGGGTGGAGAGCATCGATGCCCATCGTGGTGTAGTGACGGACCGGCACGGCGAATCACTGGCGGTGAGCACTCCAGTCCAGACCATCTGGGCGAATCCGTCCGAGATCGACGCGGATGAGCCGCGACTGACCAATGTCGCGCGCCTGTTGGGCCTTCAGGAGGCCAGGCTGCGCGAGCGGCTGCGAAAGTATTCGGGCCGCGAGTTTATTTACCTGCGCCGTAAGCTTCAGCCAGAAATTGCTCGGCAGGTGCTGGCAATGGGTATTCCGGGTGTGTACAGCCGCCAGGAGTACCGTCGTTACTATCCCGCTGGAGAGGTGACGGCTCATGTGGTCGGGTTTACGAATATCGATGAAAGCGGTCAGGAAGGTATCGAGCTGGCCTACAACCAGTGGCTGAGTGGTGAAAGTGGTCGCAAGCGGGTGCTCAAGGACAACCGTGGCCGTGTGATCAAGGATCTGACGTTGATCCGCGACGCGAAGCCTGGTCGCAACCTCGAGCTCAGCATTGATTTGCGGCTCCAGTATCTGGCTTATCGGGAGCTAAAAGCCGTTGTCGGCGCGCACGACGCCAGGGGTGGCACTCTGGTGATGCTGGACGTGGACACCGGCGAGGTATTGGCCATGGTGAATCAGGGCTCCTACAACCCCAACGACCGCAGCCAACTGAGCCCCGACCGTTTACGGAACAAGGCTATTACCGATCTGTTTGAGCCGGGGTCCACGATGAAGCCTGTTTCCATGGCTGCAGCACTGGAATCGGGGAGGTTCAAGGCTTCCAGCACCATAGACACAGCGCCGGGGTACCGGCGCTTTGGTCGTTTCACGATTCGTGATCACCGGAATTATGGGGTCATCAGCCTGACTGACGTGATTGCGAAATCCAGCAACGTCGGCATTAGCAAGATCGCCACCGAGTTGGGTGGTGACACTATCCGCGATCTTTATGCCCGCCTGGGGTTGGGCCAGCCTACCGGTATTGGGTTCCCTGGTGAGGCTGTTGGCGTGTTGCCGGCACCACCAAAGTGGCGCCCCGTCGAAGAGGCAACCCTGTCTTATGGGTATGGCATGAGCGTCAATGCGCTTCAGCTGGCGCAGGCATACATGGTTTTGGCCAATGGCGGAATTCGCTACCCGTTGAGTCTGTTGAAGGCCGATGAAAAACCCGTTGGGGAACGAGTTCTTTCCGAAGACGTCTCATTCCAGATCAGGGAAATGTTGCGAGAGGTGGTCGAGAACGGTACCGGAAAGCGCGCTCAACCGGGATTCTATTCCGCCGGTGGTAAAACCGGCACGGTACACCTGGTGGGTAAGAATGGGTATGAGGATAGCCAGTACAAGGCGATATTTGCCGGTATGGCTCCCATCGACAATCCGCGGATTGTCACAGTCGTGGCTGTCGATGCACCCCAGTCCGGCGAATACTACGGTGGCGAAGTGGCTGCACCCGTATTCGCCCGGGTGATGGGAGATGCATTGCGGCTGCTGAACGTAAAGCCGGAACTGGAGCTGGGCGACGCAAAGGCGCCGCGTCTGGCATCCGGGGAGCGGGGTTAGGGTTATGTGTATTACATCACTCAGCACCTTGTTGCAGGGAATCGCACCGGTACCGTCGGTGTTTGATGTCACAATCCACGGCCTGAAGACCGACAGCCGTGACGTCAGGTCGGGCGACGCGTTCGTTGCCCTGGCCGGTGCCCGAACACCCGCCGACCACTACATCGAACAGGCGATCGGTGCGGGTGCCACCGTAATCCTGTTGGAGTCAGCGCAGCCGGATGAATGCTACGAGCATGAAGGTGTTCTTATCGTTCCGGTGACGATGTTGCGCGCTCACCTCGGGAAGCTCGCGGATCGATTTTTCGAGCATCCCTCCCAACGATTGCGCCTGATTGGCGTGACCGGGACGAATGGCAAGACGTCAGTAAGCCATTACATAGCGACATTGCTACAGGAAACCGGCACACCATGCGGCGTTATCGGCACCCTCGGCTATGGTATGCCCGGTGCGCTGCAGGAAGGTACACACACCACGCCGGATGTCGTGCAGCTAAACCGCGTACTGTCGAAAATCATCGCCCAGGGTGGACGCGCGGCGGCGATGGAGGTCTCTTCACACGCACTCGAACAGGGGCGGGTCGACAACCTGACCATGACCGGCGCAGTGTTTACCAATCTTACCCGGGACCACCTGGACTACCACGGTTCCATGGATGCATACGGAGCGGCGAAGGCCCGTCTTTTTCATCGCGAAGAGCTGCATTTCGCGGTCATCAACTTCGATGATCCGTTTGGAAGGCAGCTCTATGAGAAGCTTGATGGCAAATGTGACCGTGTCCGTTACAGCCTGCACGAGGCCCAGACCGAGCTCTGGCTAACGGAGTTCGCACCATCCATTGACGGTTTCAGCGCCAGCGTAGACGGGCTGTGGGGCAGGTTTGATGTGTCCGCCCGGGTTTTGGGTAGCTTTAACGTCAGCAACATTCTCGCAGCCATGGCAGGCGTGCTCAGCCTGGGTGTGCCGGTAGAGCGGGTTCAGCAAGCGGTTGAGCGGTTGTCGCCCCCACCGGGACGGCTGGAGCCCTTCGCCGGCAGTAACGATGTGCGCGTTGTTGTGGATTACGCCCATACCCCGGATGCTCTGAACAGTGCCCTTGCCGCCTTGCGCCCGCATGTTGGCGGGCGGCTTTTCTGTGTATTCGGCTGTGGCGGCGACCGCGACACCGGTAAGCGGCCAGAGATGGCCCGGGAAGCAGAAAAAGGGGCTGATGTCGTGATCGTGACGGACGACAATCCGCGCAGTGAAGACCCGGATGCCATTACCTCCGACATCGTTGCCGGATTCGAGCGCCCAGAACAGGTCGCGGTTATCCATGATCGTGCTGAGGCGATTCGCCAGGCTATTCACTCCGCCGTGGCGGGGGATATTGTGCTGATCGCCGGAAAGGGCCACGAGGCGTGGCAGGAAGTGGCAGGCCAGAGATTTCCGTTCAGCGACGCTGAACAAGTGCGACATGCGCTGTCGTTGAATGGGGGTGTCGCATGATGCGGCCATTTGCGCTGGCTGAGGCTGTCAATTGGCTTGGCGGCACTGTGGCTGTGGGTGATCTGGACGGCCTGATGTTTCAGGGTGTCTCGACCGATACGCGCCTAATCGCCAGCGGAGACGTGTTCGTGGCGCTTAGGGGTGAGAACTTCGACGGGCATGATTATCTGGCGGTGGCCGAGAAGGCTGGAGCCGTGGCTGCTGTTGTAGACAAGGCAGACCCGAGCCTGGGGCTTCCGCAGATCCGGGTTTCGGACACGATAGACGCATTGGCACAACTGGCCCTGGCCAATCGCAATGCCAGCACCGCGCGTTTTGTGGCGATCACCGGTAGCAGCGGTAAGACCACGGTACGCGAAATGGTGGCCGCGATTCTTTCGCAGGTAGGTAATACCCTCGCCACCGAGGGCAACCTCAATAACCACATTGGCGTTCCCTTGACGCTGTTCAGGCTGTCACCGGAACACCAGCTGGGCGCGATAGAACTCGGAGCCAGCGGTCTGGGAGAGATAGCCCACACCGTCAATATAGTTCGGCCGGAGGTGGTCATCCTCACCAACGCCGGGCAGGCGCACCTGGAAGGGTTTGGTGGATACGACAACGTGGTGCGTGCAAAGGGTGAAATCATTGATGGCGCGCCAGCATCCGGTCTTGTGGTCCTGAACAGTGATGACCCTGCCTTCGATCTATGGCGTCAGCGGGCGGGCAAGCGTCGGGTTGCAAGTGTCAGTGGCCGGGCAAGTGAAGGGGCTGATTACGTCCCCGAAGATATCCGCAGCGATGGCGATGTGCGGCAGTTTCGTGCACAGGGGCCGGACGGCTGGTTCTGTGACATCAGCTTTTCCCTGCAGGGCGAGCACAATATCACCAATGCATTGTTGGCGATTGCCGCTGCACGGGAGCTGGGTGCAGGCGATGAGGCGATAAAGGCGGGGCTGGCGGCTCTGAAGCCGGTAAAGGGGCGCCTGCAAATGATGGTGCTGACACCGAAACTGACCGTCATCGACGACAGCTACAACGCCAACCCTGCCTCCATGAAAGCCGCTTTGGATGTGTTGGCTGCGCGACCGGCCAGCCGCGTGGTTGTGTTGGGGGCGATGGCTGAGTTAGGGCAGGACAGCTTAGCTCTGCACAGGGAGGTTGGTGAATTCGCCAGGGCGAGGGGCATCGAAAGACTGATCGCCGTGGGTCCCGGCTGTGAAGGATATGTTGAGGGTTTCGGAGACGCCGCTGAGGTGTGTGCGAGCCATGACGACGCTGTGCGTCGTCTGTTTGAGGGGCCTGCCGAGTCACAGACGGTACTGGTCAAGGGTTCTCGCAGTTCCGCCATGGATCGCGTGGTGGAGGGAATACAAGAAAAGGTGGGTAACGCATGCTGCTCTGGCTGACAGAGGCTCTTTCACAGTACTTTTCCGCGCTGACGGTTTTCCAGTACCTGACCGTCAGGGGGATCTTCGGGGTGCTGACCGCCCTGTTGATCTCCCTGCTGATCGGCCCGGTGATGATTCGCAAACTCAGTCAGTACCAGATTGGTCAGGCGGTTCGTGACGACGGCCCGCAAACGCATCTGAGCAAAGCCGGCACGCCGACCATGGGTGGTGCGCTGATTCTGGTGGCTGTCGGGGTCAGCTCATTGCTGTGGGCGGATCTGAGCAATCGGTATGTCTGGGTGGCGATTCTGGTCACCCTTTTGTTCGGTGCGATTGGCTGGGTGGACGACTACCGCAAAGTGGTGGAGCGCAATCCAAGGGGGCTGCCTGCTCGCTGGAAATATTTCTGGCAGTCAGTGATCGGAGCGACGGCGGCGATAGCGCTGTTCATGAGTTCCGCGTTGCCCCAGGAAACGTCGCTCTACGTGCCATTTTTCAAGAACGTATCGCTGACCCTGGGGCCGGTGCTGTTCATCCTGTTGAGCTACTTCGTGATTGTGGGTAGCAGCAACGCGGTGAACCTGACCGATGGCCTGGACGGGCTGGCCATTATGCCGACGGTGATGGTGGCGGCGGCGCTGGGCATCTTCGCATACGTGTCTGGCCATGCTCAGTTCGCCGATTATTTGCTGATTCCTCATTTGCCGGGCACCGGTGAGTTGATTGTATTTTGTGGCGCGCTCGTGGGTGCCGGCCTGGGATTTCTGTGGTTCAACACCTATCCGGCGCAGGTGTTCATGGGGGATGTGGGCGCGTTGGCGCTTGGCGCGGCGCTGGGTGTCGTGGCCGTGATCGTACGGCAGGAAATCGTATTGTTCATCATGGGCGGCGTGTTCGTTATGGAAACCGTCTCCGTGATTCTGCAGGTGGCGTCCTTCCGGCTTACCGGCCGGCGGATATTCCGCATGGCGCCGCTGCATCATCATTTTGAACTGAAGGGCTGGCCAGAGCCGCGCGTTATCGTGCGCTTCTGGGTTGTCACTGTCGTGTTGGTACTGGTTGGCCTGGCCAGCCTGAAACTGAGATAGGGAAGCAAAGCACCATGGGTGTCATCGTTTCAGATCGTCGAACGCTGGTTGTGGGGCTCGGTAAAACCGGGCTCTCCTGCGTGCGCTATCTGTGCGAAAAAGGCCGCGATGTTGCCGTGGCTGATAGCCGCCTGTCGCCGCCCGGCCTGGATGAGCTCAGGGCCGAATGGCCGGACCTGCCCGTGTACCTGGGGGAGTTCGATGCCGACCTGTTTGCCGGCTTTAACGAACTGGTGGTCAGCCCCGGGATCAGTATTGCCGAACCGGCCATTCGGGGGGCGGCCGACAAAGGGGCTGTCATTCGCGGTGACATTGACCTGTTCTCGGAGGTAGCGGACGCGCCGATCATCGCCATTACCGGTTCCAATGGTAAAACCACGGTTACCACCCTGGTCGGAGAGATGGCCAGGGCCGCTGGCCGCCGCGTGGAAGTCGGCGGCAATATCGGCACTCCGGCGCTGGAGCTGCTTGGTCGCGGTGCCGACCTCTATGTCCTGGAGTTATCGAGCTTCCAGCTCGAAACCACCCGGGAACTGAATGCCCTGGCGGCCACGGTGCTGAACGTCAGCGATGATCACATGGATCGCTACCCTGACAAGATGGCCTATTTCCAGGCCAAACAACGAATTTTCAACGGCTGCCAGAACGCCGTGGTCAATCTGGACGATGCCCTCAGCACGCCCATGGCCAGGGACAACCTCCGGTTCCTGTGTTTCGGTTTTCACCGTGTTAACCCGGATACGTTCAGTACCCGCGATGACGATGAAGGTACCTGGATTACCTTCGGCTTTGACAATCTGCTGTTGGCCGAGGAATTGGGCCTGATGGGCCAGCATAATATCAGCAATGTGATGGCGGCACTGGCACTTGGACACGCTGCCGGATTACCGATGGACGTGATGCTGGACACTGCCAAGCGTTTCAAGGGGCTTCCGCATCGGTGCGAATTCGTTCGGCGGGTGAGTGATGTCGACTACATCAATGACTCCAAGGGCACCAATGTGGGAGCGACGGCCGCCGCCATTGAAAGCCTGGTGCCAGCGGGTGGAAAGATCGTGCTGATTGCCGGTGGTGAAGGCAAGGGCGCTGATTTCTCATTGCTCGCTGAACCCGTGGCAACTCATTGTCGCGCGGTTGTACTGATCGGCGCTGATGCTGAGACCATCGCCACCGCCTTGGGTAATCGGGTGGAGACGGTCAACGCCGCTGACATCGCAGGCGCTGTCCATACGGCAAAAAAGCTGGCCCAACCGGGTGACCGGGTGCTGTTGTCACCTGCCTGCGCCAGTTTCGACATGTTCCGAGACTACGGGGATCGTGGCGATCGTTTCCGTCAACAGGTGGAGGGGCTGTGATGCACGCTGACCTGTCCCTCACCAGTCATCACGGTTTGTTCCGTGATCTGCGCCCGCTGCCCCTACTGATCATCAGTTCCGCTGCGTTGCTGGTCATGGGCATTGTGATGATTTCTTCCGCCTCCATGGACATGGCGGCGGAAACCATGGGCAACAGTTACCACTATGTGATCCGTCAGCTCATTTTTGCCGGCATCGGCTGCGTCCTTGCGCTGATTGCCGTCAACGTGCCGATCTCCTGGTGGGAGCGCAGCGGGTGGCTGTTGCTCGGGGTCGGTTTGCTGTCACTGCTTCTGGTGCTGACGCCCCTCGGGCGTACGGTGAATGGCTCCACCCGCTGGATCTCGTTCGGGCTGTTCAATGTTCAGGTGTCGGAAATTGCCAAGCTTTGCCTGATTGCCTATCTGGCCGGCTACGTCGTGCGTCGTCGGGATGAGTTGCTAAACACCTGGCCTGGGTTCCTCAAGCCGTTGGGCGTGCTGGGTATTGCCTCGGTGCTGCTGGTTATCGAGCCGGACTTCGGCGCCACGGTGGTACTGGTTGCTGCATCAGCCGGCATGATTTTCCTGAGTGGCGTCCGGCTTAGCCGGTTTATGCCGCTGATTGGCGTGTTGGTGGTGATGGGCTCCGTGCTGGTATTCACCCAGCCCTACCGGTTGAAGCGGGTTGTGAGTTACCTCGACCCCTGGAAAGACCAGTTTGATACCGGCTACCAGCTAACCCAGTCGCTGATTGCGTTCGGTCGTGGCGACTGGGCGGGTACCGGGTTGGGGAATTCGGTACAGAAACTGTTCTATCTGCCGGAGGCCCACACCGACTTTATCTTCGCGATCATTGCGGAAGAATTCGGGCTGTTGGGGTCGCTGATGGTCCTGGGCCTGTTCACCGTATTGGTGGTGACCGGATTTGTGATTGCGAGAAGGGCCGAGAAAGCGGGCATGCCATTCGCCGCGTGCTTCTCCTATGGCATTACTTTGCTGATTGGCTTGCAGGCCGGTATCAATATGGCGGTCAGTACGGGCCTACTGCCTACCAAAGGGCTGACCTTGCCGCTTGTGAGCTATGGCGGTTCCAGCCTGATGATTACCGCTGTCTGCATTGGTGTGCTGGCACGGGTGGAGATGGAGAGGCTGGACCGCGAAAAACTGGCCAGCGAAAAGAGCCGTAAACCAGCGGCCAGGGGAGGTGCGGTTTATGACTGACAAACGGCGCTTTCTGATGATGGCCGGTGGCACCGGTGGCCATGTTTTCCCTGCCCTGGCAACGGCGAGACAGCTGCAGGACAAGGGGCATGAGGTTTTCTGGTTGGGTTCTCGTGGTGGTATGGAAGAGCGACTGATCGGCGAAACCGACATACCACTGTCGCTGATCCAGGTCTCCGGGCTGAGGGGCAAGGGTCGCCTGGCTTTGTTGATGGCGCCGTTCCGGCTGATGCGCGCTCTTGGCCAGGCCTTTACGATCGTTCGCACCATCCGCCCACATTGCGTCATCGGCATGGGTGGCTTTGTGACCGGTCCTGGCGGTCTCTCCGCCTGGCTGAATCGGGTGCCGCTGGTAATTCACGAGCAGAATGCCATTGCCGGAATGACCAACCGCATTCTGGTGCGCTTCGCTCATACCGTGTTGGAGGCCTTTCCCGGGAGCTTCGGCACGACTGTGGTAACCCGCTGTACCGGCAACCCGGTCAGGCAGGACCTGGCCGAGCTCGCCGAACCCGATCAGCGGATGTCCGGCCGGGCGGGTGCGCTGCGGTTACTGGTGGTGGGCGGCAGCCTTGGTGCCCAGGTGTTCAATCGCACGTTGCCGGAGGCACTGGCTCAGCTGCCGGAAGCTGAACGGCCAACGGTGCGCCATCAGTGTGGCGAGAAAAATATCGAGGAAGCCGGTGATGCCTACCGTGACCACGGCGTGGATGCATCGGTGGAGCCGTTTATCAAAGACATGGCAGAGGCCTACGGCTGGGCCGACATTGTGCTCTGCCGGTCTGGTGCGCTCACCGTTTCTGAGTTGTGTGTTGCCGGTGTGGGCGCCGTGCTGGTGCCGTTCCCCCATGCCGTGGACGACCACCAGACCCGGAACGCACAGCAAATGGTTAATGCGAAAGGCGCCATCCTGATCCCGCAGCCAAAGCTGTCGGCCGATCTGCTGGCGGAAACCCTGACCGATCTCGGCAAGGACCGCCGCCGGATTCTGGACATGGCGAAGGCCGCAAAGACGCTGGCTCGCCCCGATGCAACGGAGAGAGTCGTGAATTACTGTTTGGAGGCCGCAAATGGCTGAATCCACAAATCCCCCGCTGGTCTATCAGGTGCCCGAGATGCGCCGTATCCGCAATATTCATTTTGTGGGGATTGGCGGTGCTGGCATGAGCGGTATTGCCGAGGTCCTGAAGAACCAGGGCTACGATGTGTCCGGCTCTGACATTCGTGAGAGTGCCGTGACAGACCGGCTGACCGGCATGGGCGTTGAGGTGTTCATCGGGCATCGTGAGGAGAACAGTGCCAGTGCTGACGTGGTTGTGGTGTCGTCTGCGGTAACGGGTGATAACCCGGAAGTATCGGCGGCTCGCAGCCGACGGGTGCCGATCGTGCCCCGTGCAGAAATGCTGGCGGAGATCATGCGCTATCGCCATGGCATTGCCGTGGCTGGCACTCACGGTAAAACCACCACCACCAGTCTGATTGCATCGGTTCTGGGAGAGGCTGGCCTGGATCCCACCTTTGTGATTGGTGGCAAGCTCAATAGCGCCGGAACCAACGCGCAGCTTGGCGGCTCCCGCTATCTGGTGGCTGAGGCCGATGAAAGCGATGCCTCATTCCTTCACCTGACGCCGGTGATCTCGGTGGTGACCAACATTGAAGCCGACCATATGGACACCTATGGCGGAGACGTTGGGCGCCTGAAACAGACATTCGTGGATTTCCTCCACAACTTGCCGTTTTACGGCGTTGCGGTGATGTGTGTGGATGACGGCTTTGTGCAGGAAATCATCCCCAGGATTTCCCGCGCCATCATTACCTATGGCATCGATAATCCGGATGCCGACTACCGGGCGGAAAACATTGAATCCGATGGCCTTCGGACTCGGTTTGTCGTTCGCCGCCCGGGTGGCCGTAGTGATTTGGACGTTGAACTGAAAATGCCCGGTCGCCACAACGTACTGAATGCCCTGGCGGCTATTGCAGTGGCCACTGATGAGGGCGTGGATGATGCCGCCATCTGTCGGGGCCTTGCAGGTTTTGCCGGGGTTGGACGCCGGTTCCAGGTCTACGGTGATTACAACACCCGCAAAGGCATTGTCACCTTGATTGATGACTATGGGCACCATCCCACGGAAGTGGAGGCCGTTATCCGGGCGGCCCGTGATGCCTGGCCGGATCGCAGGCTGGTCATGCTTTATCAGCCTCACCGCTACACCCGTACCCGGGATCTCTATGAGGATTTCGTCAGGGTACTCTCGGAAGTGGACGGGCTGTTGCTGATGGACGTGTATTCAGCGGGTGAGCCGGCGATACCGGGTGCGGATGGTCGTGCATTGTGTCGCAGCCTGCGGCAGCGAGGCAGCGTGGAGCCGCTTTTTGTGGAAGAAAACGGAGAGATCGAAGCCCTGCTTGCCAACACGTTACAGGACGGCGATCTGCTGATTACACAGGGCGCGGGTGATATAGGCGGAGTGGCTGCGCGACTGGCAGCCGCAGGAGTGATTGCGGATGAGTGAGATGGCCAGGACTGTCGATTCACAAGGTTATCAGGCCGATCCAGAGACGCTGAAGGCACTGGGACGGGTGGCTGTCTTTATGGGCGGTGATTCCGCCGAGCGTGAAGTGTCACTGAAAAGCGGACAGGCAGTACTGTCGGCACTGGTATCCGCCGGAGTCGACGCCTATGCCGTGGATGTACGCGGTTGTTTGCTGAAAACCGTGGAAGAGCCCGAGTTTGATCGGGTTTTCATTGCCCTGCACGGGCGCGGCGGGGAAGACGGCACGATTCAGGCCATCCTGTCCCAGGCTGGTATTCCCTTTACGGGAAGTGACGTTCTGGCCTCTGCGCTGGCCATGGACAAGCTGCGCAGCAAATACGTGTTTGAAGGCTGCGGACTGCCAACTCCGAAATTCCGTGCCATGGGGTCCGTGGAGGAAGCCGGCAGCCTAGTACAGTCGCTGTCGTTGCCGCTGAGCGTAAAACCCTCGCGGGAAGGCTCCAGCATTGGCATTCGCAAGGTGAACAGTGAACAGGAGCTGGTTGAAGCATATACGCAGGCGGCCGCGCTGGACCCTCTGGTTCTCGTCGAAGAATGGATTGAAGGCCCCGAATTTACCGTCAGCCTTCTGCAGGATCAGGCGCTGCCGGCCATTGGCTTGAGTACAGACCACGTTTTCTATGACTACGACGCCAAGTACCTGGCCGACGACACCCGCTACCAGATCCCCTGCGGGCTGGACCCGGACAGCGAGCTGAAGCTCCAGCATCTGGCATTGGATGCGTTCAGGGTGCTCGGCTGCCGAACCTGGGGCCGGGTAGACATAATGCAGGACCGCCAGGGTGAGTTCTGGATTCTGGAAGTGAACACAGTCCCTGGAATGACTGACCACAGTCTGGTGCCCATGTCGGCTAGGGCGGCCGGTATCAGTTTCGAGGAACTGGTGGTGAGGATCCTCATGGACACCTTGGAGGCAGGCGATGCTTGAAAAGCTGCTGATCCGGAGCCGGGCGGTACCGTCCGACCCACCGAAGCGCAGGGGAGCTACCTCTCTTGGGCCTGAGCGGGACCGGTTTGGTTTGCTGAGAGCTGTATTGTCCGCCGTGCCCTGGGGGCAGGCGCTCATGGGAGCGGGTATTGTCCTGCTGGCGGCATTGGTTCCCTGGGGAACCAGCGAGGTGCTGAGCGCCATGGATCGTCAGGTCATGGCCATCGACGTGAAGGGCGAACTGGTGGGTGAAAACCGTACAGCGCTGGAGCGCAGTGCGGGCAAGTGGATAGGGCGGAGTTTCTTTGCCACCGATCTCTCTGACATCAAGGAGAGCCTGGAGCAGCGCCCATGGGTGGAGTCTGCAGCGGTCAAGCGCGTATGGCCGGACCGGCTGCAGATCGACGTTCGTGAGAAAAAGCCACTGGCGTACTGGAACAGCAACCGGCTGGTGAGCCGCAACGGAGAACTGTTTGCGCCGCCTAACCCCGAAGTGGCCGGGCGACTGCCTCGGCTGGCTGGCCCGGATGAGCGTGTGAAGGAAGTGATTGATATGGCAAGGACCATGTCGGATACGCTCACCGGTCATAATCTCGGGTTTGCCGGGTTGAGTCTTGAACAGCGCGGTGCCTGGACGCTGACCCTTGCCAACGGTATCGAAGTGGTTCTGGGCAGGGACCAGGTTGAGGCGCGTTTTGAACGCTTTGTCACGGTTTATCAGGAACGGCTGGCGTCGCGTTCAGACGAAGTCAGACGGGTGGATGCCCGCTACAGCAATGGGGTGGCGGTTCAATGGAAGCCGTCAGAAACGGCCTCGCGGACGAAATCATAGCAACGCTAAATTCAGACCTACGGTTTGGTGGAATAGATGTCATCGGATGAAACGGAAAACATGATTGTCGGCCTCGATATCGGAACCTCGAAAGTGGTTGCGATCGTCGGCAAGCGCAAAATGGATGGGACCATTGAAGTGGTGGGTATCGGTTCCCACCCTTCCCGCGGGCTCAAACGTGGTGTGGTCGTCAATATCGAAACCACGGTCCAGGCGATACAGCGTGCGGTGGAAGAAGCCGAACTGATGGCGGGTTGCCGGATTCACTCGGTCTACGCGGGCATTGCCGGCAGCCATATCAAGAGCCTCAACTCCCACGGCATTGTAGCGATCCGTGATCGGGAGGTGACCCAGGCTGACATTGACCGGGTGATTGACGCCGCCCAGGCGGTGGCGATTCCGGCGGACCAGAAGATCCTTCACATACTGCCGCAGGAGTTCGTGATCGACAGCCAGGAGGGCATCAAGGAGCCCATGGGGATGTCCGGCGTTCGCCTGGAGGCCAAGGTTCACCTCGTCACCTGTGCGGTGAACGCCGCTCAGAACATCGAGAAGTGCGTGAAACGCTGCGGTCTGGAAGTGGATGACATCATCCTGGAGCAGTTGGCCTCCAGTCACGCCATCCTCACCGAGGATGAAAAGGAACTGGGTGTCTGCGTGGTTGATATTGGCGGTGGTACCACCGATATCGCTGTGTTCACCGGTGGCGCCATTCGGCACACGGCGGTCATTCCTATTGCTGGTGATCAGGTCACCAACGACATTGCCATGGCCCTGCGAACACCCACGCAGAATGCCGAGGAAATCAAGATCAAATACGCCTGCGCCTTGACTCAGCTGGCCGGCGCGGATGAAACCATCAAGGTGCCCAGTGTGGGCGACCGGGCGCCACGGGATCTGTCCCGTCAGGCGCTCGCCGAGGTGGTGGAGCCGCGTTACGAAGAGCTGTTCACCCTGGTGCAGTCTGAACTTCGTCGTTCGGGATTCGAAGACCTGATCCCGGCCGGCATCGTGATTACCGGCGGTTCCTCCACCATGGAAGGCGTGGTGGAACTGGCGGAGGAAATCTTCCACATGCCGGTAAGGCTGGCCTGTCCGCAGGCGGTCTCCGGCATGACGGAGGTGGTTAACAACCCCATCTACGCCACGGGCGTTGGGTTGTTGATCCATGGCTTCCGCCAGATGGATCTGGGGCGGGCGCCGGCGCTTAAGGGTGAAGATGCACCCACGCTGTTTGAGCGCATGAAAGCCTGGTTTACCGGTCATTTCTGACGGCGAGCCGGGAGAAGACATACACGAAGGTATCTCGAAAATCATAATCTCGAAAAATCAGTCTGGAAAAGGCTGATAAACAGCACGAAGGAGTAGGGGAAATGTTTGAACTCGTCGATAATGTCCAGCAAAACGCTGTCATTAAAGTAGTAGGCGTTGGCGGTGGTGGCGGCAATGCCGTTCGCCACATGCTCAACAGTGATGTCGAGGGTGTAGAGTTCATCTGCGCCAATACCGACGCCCAGGCCCTGACCGACCTGGACGCACGTCAGATCATCCAGCTTGGTGGCAATATCACCAAAGGGCTGGGTGCCGGCGCCAACCCGGAAGTAGGGCGTCAGTCCGCTTTGGAAGATCGTGACCGCATTGCCGAGTCACTGAAAGGCGCCGACATGGTGTTCATTACCGCCGGCATGGGCGGCGGAACCGGCACCGGTGCCGCGCCGGTTGTGGCTGAAGTGGCCCGGGAAATGGGTATCCTGACCGTTGCCGTTGTCACCAAGCCATTCATGTTTGAAGGCGGCAAGCGCATGAGTGTGGCGGAAGCCGGCCTCAAAGAGCTGGAGGAAACCGTTGACTCGCTGATCACCATCCCCAACGAAAAGTTGTTGGCGGTGATGGGTAAGAAAACCAGCCTGCTGGATGCATTTGGCTCGGCGAACGATGTTCTGCTGGGGGCGGTTCAGGGTATTGCTGACCTGATTACCCGCAACGGTATGATCAACGTGGATTTCGCCGACGTAAAAACGGTTATGTCCGAGATGGGCAATGCCATGATGGGTACCGCGCGTGCCACTGGCGAGAATCGTGCACGCGAAGCTGCAGAAGCCGCTGTGCGCAGCCCGCTTCTGGAAGACATCAACCTGCAGGGCGCCAAGGGTATCCTGGTCAACATCACAGCAGGTATGGACCTCAATCTGGGAGAATTCTCTGAGGTTGGTGACATTGTTCGTGAATTCGCCTCGGATTCCGCCACGGTGGTCGTGGGTACCGTGATTGATCCGGAAATGACTGACGAACTCAAGGTGACGGTGGTTGCGACCGGCCTGGGCGGCGACCGCGAGAAGCCGACCAAGGTAGTGGATAACACCCGTAGCCTGGATGGCACAACGGATTACAACCAACTTGACCGTCCGGCCGTTCTGCGTCGTCGTGCCGTGGCTCACGGTAATGTGGCGATTGATCAGAGCAAGGACAGCGAGGAGCAGGGAGTCGACTATCTCGATATTCCCGCATTCCTTCGCCGTCAGGCTGACTGATAATCTGTTGCAAATGTATTCGGTAATGGAACCTTTGTGACCGAATAACGTGTGCTGATTATCAGTCCGGACTTGTGCCGGGAGGCCAATCAAAGGTTAACGATTGGTTAAATGGTATTCAGTGTTACTTTCTGGTATTCTCCGGGCAGAATTTTGCCCAGACTATATCGCACTTATGTGACGGAAATATGTACCGATGATCAGACAACGGACACTTAAGAACACCATCCGCGCCACCGGCGTTGGCTTGCACTCGGGGGAGAAAGTGTATCTGACCCTGAAGCCCGCTCCGGTGGACTCGGGGATCGTTTTTCGCCGTACCGATCTTGACCCTGTGGTTGAAATCCGTGCCTGCGCGGAAAACGTTGGTGAGACCATGCTTTCCACGACACTGCTGAAAGACGGTGTCCGGGTTGCAACAGTGGAGCATTTGTTGTCAGCCATGGCTGGTCTCGGGATTGATAACTGTTTCGTCGAGCTCAGCGCCGCGGAAGTGCCCATTATGGACGGCTCTGCCGGTCCGTTTGTGTTTCTTCTGCAGTCCGCCGGTATTGCCGAGCAGGACGCCGCCAAGCGTTTCATCCGCATCAAGCGCGAAGTAACGGTTGAAGAAGGTGACAAGAAGGCGACTCTGCTGCCTTTCGAAGGCTTCAAGGTCAGCTTCGGTATCGACTTTGACCACCCTGTCTTCAAGGGGCGCGCCCAGACCGCAACCGTTGACTTTTCCAGCACGTCGTTTGTGAAGGAAGTCAGCCGCGCACGGACGTTTGGTTTCATGCGTGATATTGAAAAGTTGCGTGCGATGAACCTGGCGTTGGGCGGAAGCGTTGACAATGCCATCGTCGTTGACGATTACAAAATCCTCAACGAAGACGGTCTGCGTTACGACGACGAATTCGTCAAGCACAAGCTGCTGGATGCCATCGGTGACCTCTACCAGTTGGGCAACAGCCTGATTGGCGAGTTCCGTGGTATTAAATCCGGCCACGACCTGAACAACAAGCTGCTGCGCAAGCTCAGGGCAGAAGAGGATGCGTGGGAAGTGGTGACCTTCGACGACGAGGCCGCTGCCCCGATTTCCTACATGAAACCTGTGCTGGCGGCGGGCTGAGGCAGGACGCCTTAATCCCGGACGTGGCTTGCGAGTTTTTCGAGAACCTCGCGTAATTGTTTGTCCTTCGTGTGCCCGGCTTCCTCTTTGAGGAGCCGGGCATTTTCGTTACTGAGGGGCGTCATTTTTGCTTTCGGACGCTCGCTGAATCGCGGCGGAGCGACCTTGACCTTGAGTTTCCAGACGAAGCGGAACAGCTCCTGTTTGCGAAGTTCTTCCATGATTTCATGCTGGCGGAAACGAATCTGGCTGGCGGTGGTGGCTGCCGTAGCCGACAGGACCAGCTCCCCGTCACGGCAACTGACAAACCGTGTGCCTTTGGCAAGACTTTCCGGAAGCGCAGCGAGAACGAGTTGTTCCGCCTGAGTATGATGCTGGGCTTTTGCCATCAGTTCACGCAGGGTTGAAGCCCTGGAGAAGCTGTCCGGAGTCAATTCGAGGTCGGTTTTCTTTTTCATGGCAATCAGTAATTCTCGACGACAACGGTAACGATTGGTTACACTTCGGCACGGTTAATAGGCAGAGCCTGTATTACACTCGTTTTACATTGTCTGGTGTGTGTATGTCCACGGGCGGCTGCTATTTTATTAAACGTAGTCGTTGCAATGGATAGCACGTGCGTTTTCAGACGCGATTTATGCTGCCCAGGATTGAGTAGTCGGATAGGAAATCCGCAATCTGGCAAAGGATGCCCCGGCAGGCCCAGTCAGAACACTCTGGATGCAACACTACAGGATCAGGTTGCGTCCACATGAAACCAGAAGACGATATGAACATTATCCTCGTTGGCAAACGCCATGGGAAATCCCGCACGGTTTCGGTAAACGCCCCTGTCCTGGCAGGCGCGGTGTTATTCGTGACTGCACTGTTGGTACTGGCGGGCTGGTCCGGCTATAAGGTGGCGGTGAGCCAGATTGAACCGGCGGAGCCTGCAGAATCGGAATTGGTCGCTCAGTGGCAATCCCGGCTGGGCGAACAGAAGATAGAGCTGGCACGGATCGAGCGGAACGTCCAGCAGCAGGTTGATGCGTTGACGCTGCGGTTGGGTGATATGCAGGGGCGTCTTCTCAGGCTTGATGCCCTCGGGCAGCGCTTCCTGGAGTCGGGCCTGGTGGCCAGCGACGAGTTCGATTTTGATCAGCCAGCTGCTGTTGGTGGCCCTGAAGAAAATCTTGATGGCGACTCTTTTACAGCGCCAGAACTGACCAGCATGATTGATCAGCTTGCACGCCGCATTGAAGATCGGGAGCAGCAATTACGCATGCTGGACATGGTCACTTCCCGCCAGAAGCTTGAGAAAGAGCTTTTTGTGGAGGGCCGTCCTATTACCTGGGGCTGGCTGTCCTCGAAATACGGCTATCGTTCCGATCCGTTCACCGGTAAGCGTACCTGGCACGCTGGTGTGGATCTGGCTGGCAAGGACGGAAGTGATATCATTTCCGTGGCGGGTGGCGTGGTTACCTACGCCGACGAGCGCTATGGCTACGGCAACCTCGTTGAGGTGGACCACGGCGATGGCCTGGTAACCCGTTACGCCCATGCCAAGACCATCAAGGTCAAGGTGGGCGATGTTGTCCAGAAGAGCCAGGTGCTGGCACTGATGGGCAGCACAGGCCGTTCCACCGGGCCTCATGTGCATTTTGAAGTTATCCGCAACGGCAAGTCCGAGAATCCGGAAACCTACATCAAGCGGGCTAGCCGCTAACCGCCTGTAGAGGTGCCTGTAAGGGCACCTGATTTCTTCCCGTTGTCCCCTCCGGCACCCTTTTTTCAATCTTTTCAGCGTTGTGACAGGCTTCTGTGAGGCCTGACTTTTGTACTGCTGCGAAATAAGGTTAGAATGCCGGCTTCCTCCGTTTAATCAAAGAAGCAGTGGTCTATGTTCACAAAGCTTGCAACCAAGATGTTCGGCAGTAAGAACGCCAGAGAAATCAAGCGAATGCGAAAAACCGTATCGCGTATTAATGAGCTTGAAGAGCAGTATGGCAATTTGTCCGACACCGAGTTGCAAGGTAAGACCGCGGAATTCCGCCGCCGATATGATGAAGGCGAAAGCCTTGACGCATTGCTTCCGGAAGCGTTTGCCACTACTCGTGAGGCGAGTCGTAGGGTCATGGGGATGCGCCACTACGACGTGCAGATGATTGGCGGTATCACGCTTCACGAAGGCCGTATTTCCGAGATGAAAACCGGTGAAGGTAAAACGCTGGTAGCGACGTTGGCCGTTTACCTGAATGCCTTGACCGGCAAGGGCGTGCATCTGGTCACCGTGAACGACTACCTGGCCCGCCGCGATGCCGAATGGATGGGGAAGCTGTATCGCTTCCTGGGTCTGCAGGTAGGTGTTGTAGCAGCCGGCCAGCCTCCTGAAGAGAAGCGGGCTGCCTATCAGGCGGACATTACTTACGGTACGAATAACGAGTTTGGTTTCGACTATCTTCGCGACAACATGGCCTTCAGCACGGAAGACAAGGTGCAGCGAGGCCTCCACTTTGCCATCGTGGACGAAGTGGACTCCATCCTGATTGACGAAGCTCGCACACCGCTGATCATCTCCGGTGCGGCTGAAGACAGCTCAAAACTCTATCTGGCGATCAACGAGCTTGTGCCAAGCCTCGAGTTGGGCGAAGTCAGTGAAGAAGGCGAGCCCAGTGGCGATTTCACCATTGATGAGAAATCCCGTCAGGTGGAGTTGACCGAAACCGGTCATGAGAAAGTGGAAGAGCTGTTGTTGGAAAGGGGCTTGTTGAAGGAAGGTGAAAGCCTGTATTCGGCCGCCAACCTTAGCCTGTTGCATCACGTCCACTCGGCCCTCCGAGCTCATCATCTGTTCCAGAAGGACGTGGATTACATTGTCCAGGGCGATCAGGTAGTGATTGTTGATGAGCATACTGGTCGTACCATGCCAGGCCGTCGCTGGAGCGAAGGCCTGCACCAATCGATTGAGGCCAAGGAAGGAGTTCGTATCCAGGCAGAGAGCCAGACCCTGGCTTCTACCACCTTCCAGAATTACTTCCGTCTATACGACAAGCTCGCCGGTATGACTGGTACCGCTGACACCGAGGCATTTGAATTTCGCCAGATTTACGGTCTGGACGTTGTTGTTATTCCTCCCAACAAACCGATCCAGCGAATCGATTACAACGATCTTATCTACCTGACTCAGGAAGAAAAATTCCACGCCATTATTGATGAGATCAAGGACGTAACGGCAGAGGGCCGGCCAATCCTGGTGGGCACTGCCTCAATTGAGGCCTCAGAGCTTCTATCCATGCTGCTCAAGAAGGCGCGAATTGATCATAAGATCCTGAACGCGAAACAGCACGAGAGTGAGGCACAGATCATCGCTCAGGCAGGTCGCCCGGGTGCGGTCACCATTGCCACCAATATGGCCGGCCGTGGTACGGACATCGTGTTGGGTGGTAACTGGGAATTTGAAGTGGCGGGTATGGAAAACCCCACCGAAGAGGAAGTGGCCCGCATCAAGGCCGAGTGGACCGAGCGTCACAATCAGGTACTTGAGGCTGGCGGGCTGCACATCATCGGTACCGAGCGTCACGAATCCCGCCGCATTGACAATCAGCTTCGAGGCCGCGCCGGTCGTCAGGGCGACCCCGGTTCATCACGGTTCTTCCTGTCGCTGGAAGATAACCTGATGCGGATATTCGCGCCGGATCGCGTGAAGAGCCTGATGCAGGCCATGGGTATGAAAAAAGGCGAGGCCATCGAGCATCGAATGGTCACCAACGCCATTGAAAAATCCCAGCGTAAGGTGGAAGGCCGCAACTTCGATATGCGGAAAACCCTGCTGGAATACGATGACGTCGCCAACGATCAGCGTACGGTGATCTATGATCAGCGTAACGAGGTCATGTCGTCGGAAGACGTTTCCGAGATGATTAAAACCATCCGCGAGGATGTCGTGGATTCGCTGGTCAGTGAGTTCATCCCGCCGCAGAGCATGCCGGAACAGTGGGATGTTGCCGGCCTGGAAAGCCAGCTGCAATCGGAAATGGCGATCAACCTGCCTGTTCAGCAATGGCTGGACGAGGACAGCAAGCTCTACGAAGAGAATCTGCGTCAGCGTATTCTGGAAGAGATTGTCGCAGCCTACGACGCCAAAGAGGAACTGGCGGGCTCCGAGTCGATGCGCAAGTTCGAGAAGCAGGTGTTCCTGCAAGTGCTCGACACGCTCTGGAAAGAGCATCTTTCAAACATGGATCACCTGCGCCGTGGTATCCACCTGCGTGGTTATGCCCAGAAGAACCCCAAGCAGGAGTACAAGCGCGAGGCCTTTAACCTGTTCGAAAGTATGCTGGAAACCATGAAGCGCGATGTGGTTCGGGTGTTGTCCCATGTCCGTGTTCAGGGCCGTGAAGAAATGGAAGAGGTGGAGCGCCGCCGCAAGGAAGAATTGGAGCGGGAGCTTGCCCAGGCGCGACTGCGCCACGATGAAACCAGTGCTACCGCTCAGCAAAGGCAGGATGACAACGCAGGTAGGTCTGGTGCTGAGGAAGCTCAGGGCACACCGGAGACCTTTGTGCGTCAGGACCGAAAAGTGGGGCGGAACGAGCCCTGTCCGTGCGGGTCCGGCAAGAAGTACAAGCAGTGTTGTGGAAAGGTCAGCTGATTTCCGCCGCTGAGTGATCGAACTAAGGCCCGCACCCTGCTCGACAGGTTGCGGGTTTTTCGTTTGGTAACCGGTGTTCCGGCCGGGTCGCCCGGTAGAAGCCGATCATGACGAAAGGAGAGTGAAAATGGCAGTTGGTCCAGGAACCTTGCCGACGTTTTTCCCGGTGGCCGGTGTCAGGCTGGGTATCGGCACTGCCGGTATCAAGAAACCCGGCAAGAAGGATCTGGTGGTTATTGAGTTGGCGCCGGGTAGCCGAGTGGCCGGTATCTTCACCCGTAATCAGTTCTGCGCGGCCCCTGTTCACGTCACGCGAAGTCATCTGGCAAGCGATGCACCGCGCTACCTGCTGATCAACACCGGCAATGCCAATGCCGGCACCGGCGAACAAGGCATGAAGGATGCCCAGGCCTGTTGTCAGGCGCTGGCGGATAACGCCGGTGTCCCCGCTGGTAGCGTACTGCCGTTTTCGACAGGGGTTATCGGGGAGCCACTGCCGGTTGTTAAAATCGTCAGCGCGTTGCCGCAGGCACTGGCGGATGTCTCCGAGTCCCACTGGGCTGAAGCGGCGTCGGGGATCATGACCACCGACACTCGCCCCAAAGGTGCCTCGCGCCAGATTGATCTGGATGGCCAAACGGTATCGATATCCGGTATCAGTAAGGGCGCGGGTATGATTCGTCCCAACATGGCCACCATGCTGGGCTTCATTGCCACCGATGCGAATATCGCACCGGACGTGTTGGCGAGCTTTGCGTCGGAATTGGGGGAGGCGTCCTTCAACCGGATCACCATTGATGGCGACACGTCCACCAACGATGCCTGCATGCTGATTGCCAGCGGTCAGGCTGGTGGTCCTGAAATCACGGCGGATAGCCCGTCCCTGCCAAGGCTCAGGGAAGCGCTGCGCGAGGTGTTCCTCGAATTGGCGCATGCGATTGTCCGTGACGGTGAGGGTGCCACCAAGTTTGTCACCATTGAAGTCAGCCGTGCGACATCGGTCCAGGAGGCGCTGGACGTTGCCTACACCGTTGCCCACTCACCACTGGTCAAAACCGCGCTGTTTGCGTCCGATCCCAACTGGGGGCGGATACTGGCTGCCGTGGGTCGTGCCGGTGTCGATGGACTGGACCTGAACGCCCTCGAGATCTGGCTGGGAGATGTGTGCCTGGTTCGCAAAGGCGGCCGTGCTGCGGATTACAACGAGTCCCGCGGGCAGGCGGTGATGGACGGTGAGGAAATTACCATCCACATTAATCTCGGGCGAGGGAATGTCAGTGAACGGGTGTGGACCTGCGACTTCTCCCATGACTACGTCACCATCAATGCTGAGTATCGCACCTGATTATGACGCCAGTTCAGGAAATACACGTTGCGGTGGGTGTTGTCTTTCGTGATGGGAAAGTGTTGATTGCCCGTCGGCCGGACCATGTTCACCAAGGCGGTTTACTTGAGTTTCCGGGTGGCAAGGTTGAGGCTGGTGAAGCGGTCCAACAGGCCCTGGTCAGGGAAATTCGGGAAGAGACCGGGTTGCGGATAGATCCAGGCCTTCTTGAGCCGGTGATTGAAATTCGCCACGATTATGGGGACAAGCGGGTTTTTCTTGATGTCTGGGAAGCCTCATCCGCTGAAGGCGACCCCGAGGGCCTTGAAGGGCAGGCGATACAATGGCTCGATGTCCAGGATCTGGCGGATGTTGATTTTCCCGCCGCAAACCGTCCGATTATCCGCGCCCTGAAGCTGCCTCGTCGCTATGCCATTACCGGTTCTGCCGGTGACCCCTCGGCATTCCCTGAACAACTTCGCCAGCGCTTGCTCGAAACGCGCCCGCAGTTGTGCCTGTTCAGGGCACCGGGATTAAGCGATGAGGTCTACGAGCGGTTGGCGGGCTGGTCACTGGAGGCGTGTCGCGCAAGCGATTCCCTGTTGATGCTTCACGGTGTCCCGTCGCTGCTTGAGCGCCTGCCCCAGGCCGCCGGTTTGCACCTGCCGTGGCGGGAGGCCCGACAGTATTCCGCCCGGCCGATACCCGAGGGATACCTGCTGGCAATCTCCTGTCACGATGAAGAGGAAATTGCCCATGCAGAACAGCTCCAGGCAGATTTCATTACCCTGGGCCCGGTAAAGCCTACCTCTTCTCATCCTGGCGCGACGGGAATTGGGTGGGAGCGGTTCCAGGCGCTGGCCGCAGGCGCAGCGATGCCTGTCTACGCCCTTGGAGGGCTTGCCCCTGATGATACCCGCGCAGCGCGCCAGGCTGGCGCTCAGGGTATTGCGGGTATTGGTTTCTGGTGGTCAGGGAACGGATACTGATCCAGCCGCCAGTTCTATACGCTCTGGTATGATAGATCCGTTAAGGCTGCTTTTATCAACGATTTTGGGAGACACCGTGAGCAAACTGACGCATCTTGACGATACTGGCGCCGCGCGCATGGTAGACGTTACGTCCAAGGCTGTTACCGAGCGTGAGGCCAGGGCCGAGGCCCTGATTCGAATGGCGCCGGACACCCTGGCAATGATTGTGGAAGGGCAGCATCCCAAGGGGGATGTGCTGGCAGTGGCACGGGTTGCCGGTATCATGGCAGCCAAGAAAACCCACGAGCTGATTCCGCTGTGCCACGCGCTGAACCTGACGTCGGTAAAGGTAGAGCTGACGCCAGGCAGGGACGGTGCTTCGATCCACATTGCCACTCGCTGCAAGCTCTCCGGGCAGACCGGTGTTGAGATGGAGGCCCTGACGGCCGCCAGCGTGGCAGCACTGACGCTCTACGATATGTGCAAGGCCGTTGATCGCGGCATGGTCGTGGACAATGTCCGCCTGTTGGAGAAGAAGGGTGGTCGCAGTGGGCACTGGTCTGCTTCTGACTCCGGTTCGTAGGATCCACCATACAGAGACTACGCCAGGGCGCTGGCCTCGTGATAGAATGCGCCGCTCGATTGATTGAACCACGAGGAAACACTGTGGCTGTTCGTTACATCCAGACTTGCCGGCTGCCAACCCCTTTCGGCGTTTTCGACATGCACGGCTTTGAAGAGCCGGACACCGGAAAGGAGCACGTGGCACTTACGCTGGGTGACCTCAACAGTCCGGAGCCGATGCTGGCGCGGACTCACTCCGAGTGCCTGACCGGTGATGCACTGTACAGCATGCGCTGTGACTGTGGTTATCAGTTGGAGGAAGCCTTGCGGAGTATTGCCCGCGAAGGCCGAGGCATCCTTATGTACTTGCGCCAGGAGGGCCGGGGTATCGGCCTGTTGAACAAGATTCGTGCCTACAACCTGCAGGATCAGGGCGCGGATACTGTGGAAGCAAACGAACAGCTTGGCTTTGCGGCTGACTTGCGGGACTACAGCATGTGCCGGGATATGCTGGCACACTTGGGCATTCGTAGCTTGAGGCTGATGACCAATAACCCCCGCAAGGTGGATGCATTGACCGAACTGGGTATAGAGATAGCGGAGCGCGTCCCTTTGCATGTGGGGCGCAATCCCCACAACGAACATTACCTCAATACCAAGCAGAGCAAGCTCGGACATTGGTTCGAGACCCACCAGGACGACGATCCCGCCGTCTGATGTGATTTCTTCGCGCGCTTATTGAACCGCCTTTAGCGACTGGTTGTACTTTATTCGCTCCAGGCGGGTTTCAATAGTGTGCCTGATGCCTTCGGCATCCAATCCGCAGGAAGACAGCAACTCGCCGTGCTTACCGTGATCTATGAAGGTGTCTGGCAGGCCGATCTGAAGCACAGGCTGGCTGACATCCCGGCTGTTCAGGAATTCCGTCACCGCACTGCCCGCTCCGCCGGCAATGGCGTTCTCTTCAATTGTGACCAGTAGGCCATGCTTTTCTGCCAATGCCAGGATGAGCTCTTCATCCAGCGGTTTTACGAAGCGCATGTCTGCGACGGTGGCGCCCAGAGACGTGGCAGCCTCCAGTGCTGGTGTGAGCAGTGTGCCGAAGTTGAGTATGGCAATACCCGAGCCTTCTTTCACAAGCCGGCCCTTGCCGATCGGTAGCGGAGCCAATTCGCGGACCATCTCTGCCCCCGGGCCTGTGCCCCTCGGGTAGCGCACTGCCGCCGGTCCCTCAAACAGCATGCCTGTGTGCAGCAGTTGACGGGTTTCGTTTTCGTCAGAGGGAGTCATCACGATCATGTTCGGGACACAACGCAAGTAGCTGATGTCAAACGCGCCTGCGTGAGTGGGGCCGTCTTCGCCGACCAGCCCGGCGCGGTCAATCGCGAACAGGACGTCCAGATTCTGTATGGCCACGTCATGGATCAGCTGATCGTAGGCACGCTGCAGGAACGTCGAATAGATCGCCACCACCGGTTTGGCGCCGTCACAGGCAAGGCCCGCAGCCAGGGTGACTGAATGCTGCTCAGCAATGGCAACGTCGAAATACCGGTCCGGGAAGCGTTGGGAGAACGCCAGAAGATCAGAGCCTTCACACATGGCGGGGGTGATCCCCACAATGCGGTTGTCGGCTTCTGCGGCGTCGCAGAGCCATTGGCCAAACACGTTGGCGTATTTCAGCTTCGACGGCTTCGGAGCAACCGGTTCCGGCTTGCTGGGCGGCACCGGTTCGATCTTGTTGATGGCATGGTAGCCAATTGGATCGGCTTCGGCCGGGGCGAAACCCTTGCCCTTGGTGGTGACCACGTGGAGGAATTGCGGTCCGTCCAGTTCGCGGATGTTCTCCAGGGTCTCCAGCAGCAGAGGCAGGTCGTGGCCGTCGATGGGGCCGATATAGTTGAACCCCAACTCCTCAAACAGCGTGCCCGGGGAAATCATGCCCTTGAAGTGTTCCTCGGTCTTGCGGGCCAGCGCCATCAACTGTGGCGTGCCCTGGAGTACCCGTTTTCCACTGTCGCGGACCTGATTGTAGGTCCGGCTCGCCAACAGCTTGGCAAAATAGTTCGACAACCCACCAACGTTGCGGGAAATAGACATGTCATTGTCGTTGAGGATCACCAGCATGTTGGCGTCCAGGTGCCCGGCGTGGTTCAGGGCTTCGAACGCCATGCCGGCCGTCATGGCACCATCGCCGATGATGGCGATGCTCTTGCGACCAGTGCCCTGCATGCGGGAGGCGATGGCCATACCCAAGGCAGCGCTGATGGAAGTGCTGGAATGACCAACGCCGAAGGTATCGTATTCGCTCTCCGCCCGTTTCGGGAAACCGGCCAGGCCATCCTTTCGACGGATGCTGTTCATGCGTTCCCGGCGCCCGGTCAGGATTTTATGGGGATAGGCCTGGTGGCCCACGTCCCAGACCAGACGGTCTTCCGGGGTATTGAAGACGTAATGCAGGGCAACGGTCAGCTCCAGGACACCCAGGCCGGCGCCGAAGTGGCCGCCTGTTTGCCCCACCGACCATAGCAGGAAGGCACGTAGCTCCCTTGCGAGCTGGGTCAGCTGCTCTGCTGCCAGTTCGCGCAGTTGCCCGGGAGTGTCAATCCTGTCCAACAGCGGCGTGTTGGGCCGTTGGGACGGGATTTCCTTAAAAGTATATGTATCCTGCATCTGCTCGGGTCTTTTCCGGGTGATTCAAAATGTGGGTTCTATTATAGGGTATGAAGGCACCCGGTTTCATACTGATTGGGCCAGCCGGGCCCCTCCAGTCCTTCATAAGTCAGTGTGCATGCCAGAGCCGTTGATGATCAATGGGTGCGTACCACCACGTAACCGGCCATGTCCCGGAGCAGGTCGCCTTCCTCGCCAAACATCTCGATGCTGGCCAGTGCGGACTCAAGCAGCTGTGACAGGTAGTTTCGGGCGCCGTCGGCGCCCAGCAGCGAGGGATAGGTCGGCTTGGATCGGGCCAGATCCGAGCCCTGGGGTTTGCCGATCACAGTGGTATCGCCCTCAATATCCAGCAAGTCATCCTGCACCTGGAAGGCGAGACCGAGGGTTTGCGAATAAACCGTGAGGGCTGACAACTGGTCGTCGTTCACATCGGTTGCGGTGAGGGCGCCGATCCGGACGCTGGCTTCAATGAGTGCGCCGGTTTTGTGGCGGTGCATATTTTCCAATTGCTCAACGGTCAGTTGCTTGCCTACGGACTCAAGGTCTATCGCCTGTCCACCCGCCATGCCCTGGTGGCCGCTGGCGGTCGCCAATTCTCGTATCATTGCAAGGCGCACCTGATCCTCCAGTCCCGGTGCTTCGGCCAGCCAGCCGAACGCAAGGGTCTGCAGCGCATCGCCTGCCAATATGGCGGTGGCTTCGTCAAAGGCGATGTGCGTGGTGGCGCGGCCCCGGCGCAGGTCATCGTTGTCCATGGCGGGCAGGTCATCGTGAATCAGCGAGTAGGCATGGATCAGTTCCAGCGAACAGGCGGGAACTATCGCATTTTCCTGAGGCTGGCCAAGCGCCGTGGCTGCCGCCACGCAAAGCGCCGGCCGGATGCGCTTGCCACCGCCCAGAACACTGTATCGCATGGCCTGTTGCAGGCGTTCAGAGCCGTGGCCGGATGCACAAAGCTGGCGCTCAAGTTCGTCGTCAATCTGATTGCGGCATTGCTCCAGGAAAGCTGCCAGGCGGGTGTTCGGAGTTGACATCAGGCGGGTTCGTCCGGGCTAAAAGGGCGCGTTTCCAGTGTACCATCGCTGTTTTCCACCAGTTGTTCCACCCGCTGTTCCGCCGTCTTGAGCGCTTGCTGGCACTCGCGTGTCAGCTTTACGCCGCGTTCGAATGCTGTGAGAGACTGTTCCAGGGAGAGTTCGCCCTGCTCCAGGTCACGGACCAGTTTTTCCAGCTCATCCAGGGATTTTTCGAAGTCGGCGATGGACGCCGCGTCTTTCTCACCGGCCATAAAGGGCCTCCGGTTGCTTCGCGGAATTTGGCGGATTATACCAAAGCTTCAGGCCGACCGCTGCCAGCAGAAATGCCTTGTTCCTTCCTTTTTTCCCTCTGGTCCCCAGCACTGCTCTGTCACCCGGACTTCACCGACGGCGCTGACCGTGACCACCGTCGTGGCACGGGTGCCGTAGTCACTGCCGATAATGAACGGCGAAGACAGAAAGCGCTCGGTATCTTTGCCAACACCGGTATCCGGTAATTCATGGTCGGGCGCCGGCGTGGTGTCCTGCAGGCGTTCGATAAGACTATTATGGAGATCATCGGTGCGGTCCGCCGACGCACCTTCAAGTAAATCGGTCACCGAGTTTCTCAATCTCAACAGTTTTGGCCAGGGGGTCTGCAAAAGGTGGTTGCTCAAACCATAGGTGCCGCGATGAACATGGCGCCCGGGGTGAGCGTCACGGTTGCTGTAGTACCATCCTGCGTGCTCATCCAGCCTGACCAGATTAAATCCCGAGTAATCGCTTTTTCGTGTCTGCAGTCGGGCTGCGAGCGCATCGCTGTTGTCTGCCAGCGACATCAGTGGCAGTTCGCCACGGGAGTGGGCGCCGGGCACCTGAGAGCCTTCCCGTACATTGGTCACGGCGGCAACAACTCCATCTTCATCGATTGCGAGCCAGGTGCCGCCTGACAGCAAATCACGTCCCGCCAGGACATCACGCCCGGCGGTTTCGCTGTGCCACCAGTCCATGGCCGCCGTGGGCCGGCGAAAGAACTCATCACGATTTGCTGCCACGACCAATGGAAAGGCAGGATGCTGTTTTACGCTAAAAACAATCAGGCACATGGTGGCGGGCTCATCAGTCGCGAGTGAACAAAAGGGATTCGGTGTGTATCATACCAGCCTGATTTGCTGTCTGCGTGTGGCTGAGTATGACCCTTTTTGCTGTTGTTGGCCTGTACCTTGTGCTGGGCGCCCTGGCGGGCACCATGGCCGGCCTGTTTGGCATTGGTGGCGGGCTGGTTATTGTTCCGGTGCTTATTTTCAGTTTTGACCTGCAGGGTGTGAGTAGCGACATTGCGGCGCACCTTGCCGTGGGCACATCTCTGGCCACTATTGTCTTCACTTCCATCAGTTCAATACGGTCCCACCATCTCCACGGCGCGGTTCGGTGGGAGATATTCCGCCCCATGATGGCGGGTATTGTGCTCGGTGCAGTGCTGGGTGCCTGGACCGCTTCCATGCTCAGTGGTGAGGCCCTGGAGCTGGTCATTGGTGTGTTTGTCATTCTGGTGGCTTTGAAAATGCTTTTCGGTGCCAACCCCAAACCTGGCCGCGATGTGCCCGGTTCCGTCGGGCTGGGCAGTGCCGGGGCCGGTATTGGCTGGGCATCCGCTATTTTTGGCATTGGCGGGGGGACGCTGACTGTTCCGTTCCTGAGCTGGTGCAACGTGCGGATGCAGCAAGCGGTAGGCACCTCCGCCGCCTGCGGATTGCCCATCGCTGTGGCCGGCGCGCTCGCAAACATTGGCACTGGATGGCAGAACCCAGATCTGCCGGAGCTCAGTGTCGGGTTTATCTATCTGCCTGCGTTTGTGGGTATCGTTCTGACCAGTGTGTTGTTCGCCCGGGTTGGAGCCAACCTGGCTCATCGCCTGGACGCAGCCCTATTGAAAAAAATCTTCGCCATCTTCCTGATTGTCGTAGGTATCCGTTTTCTGTTCTGACCTGAGGGGTTATTGATGCTCCAGCATCCGCAAATCGATCCGGTGGCCATTGCCATCGGGCCTTTGAAAATACACTGGTATGGCTTGACCTACCTGGTCGGATTTCTTGTGGGCTGGTGGCTGGGCCGCCTTCGCGCCCGCAAGCCCTGGTCGCCCATTACCGAAGTGCAGATGGGAGACATGCTGTTCTACATTGCCCTTGGGGTAATACTGGGCGGCCGCTTTGGCTATGTAATCTTCTACAATTTCAGTGCCTTCGCGGCTGACCCGTTGATGTTGCTGCGCGTGTGGGAAGGGGGAATGTCCTTCCACGGTGGTCTGCTTGGTGTGATCTTCGCCATGTGGTGGTTCGGTCGCAAGGTGGGTCGCACCTTCTGGCAGATTGCCGATTTCGTCGCACCACTGGTGCCGGTTGGCCTGGGTGCTGGTCGCATCGGCAACTTCATCAACGGCGAACTCTGGGGGAAGCCCACGGATGTTGCGTGGGGTATGGTTTTCCGTACCGCGCCGGACAGCCTGGCCCGGCACCCGTCCCAGCTTTACCAGTTTGCGCTGGAAGGTGTCCTGCTGTTTATCGTCCTGTGGTGGTTTTCGTCCAAACCGAGACCTCGCATGGCGGTCTCAGGCCTGTTCCTGGCGTGTTACGGCGTCTTCCGCTTCCTGGTGGAGTTTGTTCGCCAGCCCGACCCCCAGCTGGGTTACCTGGCCTTCGACTGGCTGACCATGGGGCAGGTGTTGTCGTTCCCGATGATCCTCGCGGGCGCCGTTCTGATCGTTATTGCTTACCGGAGAAACGCTGAATGAAAGCCTATCTCGACCTGATGAAAGACGTGGTAGACAACGGCATGGACCGTGGTGACCGCACCGGCGTCGGCACCCGCTCGGTCTTCGGCCGCCAGATTCGCTTTGACCTGCAGGACGGCTTCCCGCTGGTGACCACCAAGAAAGTCCACCTGCGTAGTATTATCCAGGAGCTACTGTGGTTCCTGCAGGGGTCCACCGACAACAACTGGCTGAAAGAACGCAACGTTTCTATCTGGAATGAATGGGCCCTGGAGAACGGAGACCTTGGTCCTATTTACGGCAAACAGTGGCGAAGCTGGCACTGCCCGGACGGCAGCACTGTTGACCAGATCAGCGAGGTGATTAATCAGATTCGCAACAAGCCTAATTCACGCCGGTTGATTGTCTCGGCGTGGAACCCTGCTGAGCTCCCGGATGAATCCATTGGCCCACAGGACAACGTCCGCCAGGGTCGCATGGCCTTGGCTCCGTGCCACTGCCTGTTCCAGTTCTACGTCGCCGACGGCAAGCTCTCCTGTCAGCTCTATCAGCGCAGTGCGGATCTGTTCCTGGGGGTGCCGTTCAATATTGCCTCGTATGCGTTGCTGACTCACATGATTGCCCAGCAGTGCGATCTGGGTGTGGGGGAGTTCGTCCATACCTTTGGTGATTGTCACCTGTACCAGAACCACCTGACCGACGACATCGTGTTCGAGCAGTTGAAGCGGGAGCCACGGGCGTTGCCCAAACTGCTGATCAAGCGTAAGCCTTCTTCAATTTTCGAGTATGAGCTGGAGGATTTCGAGTTTGAGGGTTACGAGCCTCATTCTGGGATTAAGGCGCCTATCGCTATTTGATCGCTAGCTGGGCCCGGGATCCGGAACTCCCAAGCAAGAGGATAAACAAACAATGAGGAAAGCTCTCATAGTGGCTATGTCCCGAAACCGGGTCATCGGCCGAAACAATAAGCTACCGTGGTATTTGCCGGGCGATCTCAGGTACTTCAAACAGGCCACCATGGGAAAACCCATCATCATGGGCCGGAAAACCTGGGATTCCATTGGTAGACCGTTGCCCGGGCGAATGAACGTGGTGATTTCACGGAATCCGGAATGGGAGGCGCCCGCCGGAACGGTTGCGGCAGAATCATTGGAAGACGCATTGGTCAAAGCCGAAGCACAGGCCGAGATTGAAGGCGGAGATGAAGTCATGATCATCGGCGGTGGGCAGATCTACGCCGAAGCGCTGCCGATGGTGGATCGGATCTACGTCACCCAGGTGCACGCCGAGGTGGAGGGAGACGCCTTCTTTCCGGAAGTGAACTGGGATGAGTGGGAAGAGCTCGGACGGGAGGATTTCTCCGCGTCCGATAATAACCCTTACGACTACAGCTTCGTCGTCTACCAGCGCCCAAGTCAGCCTTGAGCGCCTAAGTCAGCAGATCAGCCCTGGCGGGGTGGGCGTTTACCAGAAGGCTTGCCACCCTTGCCGGGAGGCTTGCCCTTCGGGCCTGGGCCGCCGCGGCCCTTGGGGCCCTTCTTGAATCCTGGCTTGAACCCGCCTGGCTTACCGCCCGGACGGCCACCTTTACGGTCACGACGTGGCGGAGCGGTGGCAGAAACCACCGGCAGTGCTTCCGGCTGTTCCAGGGGCAGTGAGCCCGGCTGGGATGCCTCCAGATAGCAAGCCAGCGCACCAGCAACCATCGCAATGTCCATGTCGTTGCGTTCGGCAATTTCATCGAGCAACGCCATCGCCTTGCCCAGCTTGCCATCCTCGGCAAAGCCCAGAAGTTGTGATTCAAACTGCTCTTCGCGCATCTTCTTCAGAGCGTTGGGCGAGGGCAGTTCATAGGATTCCATCGGCGAATTGGTGGCGCGCTCAAGCGTGCGCAGCCAGCTGCGTTCACGAGGCGTGACCAGCAGAATCGCCTTGCCCTCACGACCGGCACGGCCGGTGCGGCCAACCCGGTGAATGTAAGCTTCGGTGTCGTAAGGCACGTCGTAGTTGATTACGTGAGTAATGCGGGGGACATCAAGGCCGCGGGCCGCAACATCGGTTGCCACGATGATGTCTTTCTTGCCGCGCTTGAGGTCTTCCACTGTCTGCTCGCGCTGGCGCTGGTTCAGGTCACCGTTCAGCGGTGCTACGGCATGGCCGCGTGCGGATAGTTTCTCAGCCAGCAACGTGGTTTCCGCTTTCGTCCGCACAAAAATAATGGCGGCGTCGAGCGGTTCCACTTCCAGGATGCGGGTCAGGGCATCCAGTTTGCGTTCGGCATAGACCGGCAGCACAAACTGCGAAATGCGTTCAACCGTGCGGGTCTCGCTCTCGATTTTCACTTCCGTGGCGTCGCGCAGATAGGTCTGGGCGACCTTCTTGATCTGCGGCGGCATGGTCGCGGAGAACAGTGCGCGTTGGCAGTTGTCCGGGGTCTTTGCCAGGATCGCTTCCACGTCGTCGATGAAGCCCATGCGCAGCATTTCGTCGGCTTCGTCCAGTACCAGCGCCTTGAGGCTGTCCAGCTTCAGTGTGCCCTTGCGGAGGTGATCCAGCATTCGGCCAGGGGTGCCCACGATCACCTGGGCACCGCGGCGCAGGCCCTTGATCTGAGGGAAAAAGTCCTGGCCGCCATAGATAGGCAGAACGTGGAAGTTGCGGAACTTGCTGGCATAGGTGGTAAACGCTTCGGCCACCTGGATGGCCAGTTCCCGCGTGGGTGCCAGAACCAGGATCTGTGGTTCCATAACAGACGCGTCGATCCGGCTCAGCAAAGGCAGCGCAAAGGCGGCGGTTTTACCGGTACCCGTTTGGGCAACACCCAGTAAGTGTTTGCCAGCCAACAGCGCAGGGATCGTCTGGGCCTGTATGGGAGAGGGCTTTTCATAGCCAACGGCGGCAACTGCTTCGAGGACAGCGGGATCCAGGCCGAGGTCGGCAAAAGACAATTCAGACATTAATTTACTCGGAATTCGGAGGGTAGGGCATTGCAATGCAATGCGTGTTATGGCGGGGATTATAACTGGTTTGTTGTGTCTTTAACACGGCTAATGCTGTTAGTGCAGTAGGTAGTTGCCGGCGATGACGGTTGCGTTGCGGGTGGATCTTCGGCAATCTCCGGGTTGTTTCGAATAGGATGCTAACGAGGCGGGTGCATGAATTTTGATGAATTGATGAAGAGTGAGGCCAACGGTAAAGATCTGGTTGTCCCTTCAAGCTGGGGCCAAGGGCGTGCCTCTTTTGGTGGGGTGGTTGCAGCCCTGGTATTTGACCGAATGGCCAGTGTGGTCGCACCCGACCGCCCCATGCGTTCAATGCAGGTGTCTTTTGTGGGGCCAGTAACGCCGGATGAGCCGGCGACAGTCGAGGCTGAAATTCTGCGGGAAGGCAAGGCCGTCAGTCAGGTTTTGGGCCGCATTGTCCAGGGCGGAGAGCCGAAGTTGGTGGCGCTGGCGAGTTTTGGAAGCGACCGGGAGTCTGACGTTTCGGTGGATGCCGCACCAGCGCCCGAGGCGAAGCCGGTGGAGCAGTGCCACGGCCTGGATTTCATTGAAGGTGTTACACCGGAGTTCATTCAGCACATTGAGATGCGCTGGGCGTTTGGCAATCTTCCGTTCAGTGGTAAAGGTGGTCGGGAGCTTGGTGGCTGGATGCAGTTCCGGCAAACGCCTGAAACCTTTTCAGATGCCCACATTGTCGCGCTTGTTGATGCATGGCCGCCTGCTGTTTTGCCGTATGTGAAGCAGCGGGTGAAAACGAGCTCCTTAAGCTGGGCCCTTGACATTGTGCACCCCAGACCAGTATTGGAGCCAGGAGACTGGCTATTATACAAGGCGGAGATTGATAAGGCTGACGCGGGATACGGTCATACCCAGGCCGGTATCTGGACCGCTAGTGGAGAGCTCGTAGCGCTGAGCCGACAAACGGTAACGGTATTTGGATAGAAGGGGCACTCTATTGTTGATGAGGGAGCTGCCATACTTGACTCACTCGCTACCTTGATTTAGCCATCGGTGCTGATCCGAAGGACAGAGTACTTCGGGATGCCTCCGAGTTTGTGAAGGCCCAGCGCCTGAACAGGATGACGAGTGACTTGGCTGCCGGTGGTACACCTATGACGTTTCTCGCTCCGTTGTGAAATCAGTCTTGCTGGCGACATCTCTCAGGCCACCGAAACGCCGATAAAACTTCTCCCCGGGCCCCGGCAGAGGGCCGGAAGCGTTTTCCAGGGTTTCATCCAGCCACTGTTCAGCCCGTACATAGATTTGACGATACAGGTTTCGGCAAAGTTGCTTGGCGCTGCGCCCTTCCCAGTCACCCGGTAGCAACTCATCGGGCAGGATGGGGTCCCGGAGCAGAATTTTTCGATACTCGTGTATGAGCAGGATACGGACGGTCAGGCATTCCTCAGGGCTGAGGGTGTCATCGGACTGCAGTTCGCGCCAAAGCGGGCGAAACTGGCTCAGGAAGCGTCGATACCGGCCGCCGAGTTCATCCAGGTTCCAGCTTTCGCGAACTTGAAGTCGCAGTGCCCTCGGGCTCTTTTGCTCCATTGGCACCGTCTGCATGACGATGGTGTCCTCCAGGGCGCCCCATTCCTGGAGCATCGGTATCAGCTCGCTGCGGGTGAACCTGGGGTGTTCCATCAGGCCGGGTGCCATGCTACCGAAGCTGAGCCACTTCAGTTCATCCCGAACCTTCTGGCGAAGCTCGGGAGATAGCTGGTTCAGATACACGAGGCACCAGCTACCGCTCCACTCCTCCGTTTCCAGATTGTAGACATGCTGAAAAGCCTGCTCGAAGCGGCGTAGCCCGGGGCCGGTGAGGCTGTAATAACTGCATCGCCCGACTTTCTCAGTTTGTAGCCAGGATTCTTGAACCAGGCGATAAACAGAGGTTCGAACCAGACGTTGGCTGATGCCCATGGGTTCCACCAGCTTCATCAGACTGCCAAGCCAGACGTTGCCTCCACGAGGAACGATGGCATCGCCATAGATTGTGCTGATAAGAGAACCGGCGCGCAGTGGCCGCTTCTTCTGAAAATTCTGGACAAGTAGTTCGAGTTGGCTTTTCGCAGTCATGGACTTAAGTTCGCAAATAAGAATCAATGAAACACGTTGGACGTATTATGCGGGTCTTTCGTGTCAGGTAAAGGTTTGTCTCTTCGGTTGCTCTACTAGCGCATTTTATGTGCCCCAACTTTGCCTCCGGGGCCATGGTCGGACTCCGTGAAATCGGTTGACACTGGCATTATGATACAATAAGTTCGTTAAATATTCGTCATCGGTATCGAATTATATTGAGGGCGAAGAAACAAAAATACATTCAAGCCCAGCACAATTCGGGAGAACAAGAACAATGCTTAAAACGATGATGCGCCGCGCAGGTCAATGCGCAGTGGTTGCTGCAGCATGCCTCATGATGAGTGCGCAGGCAGCTGAACCAATCAAAATCGGGTCGTTCCTGTCAGTAACAGGTCCGGCATCCTTCCTTGGCGATCCCGAGCTGAAAACCCTCGAGATGTATGTCGAGAAAATCAACGAAGAAGGCGGTGTCCTCGGGCGTCAACTGGAGCTGATCCACTATGACGACGTTGGGAATGCTTCCTCTGCCCGTAACTTCGCCAGCCGTCTGATCCGTTCGGATCGAGTGGATATCATTGTGGGCGGCAGCACCACCGGCGCCACAATGGCTGCGGTTCCGCTGATTGAACAGGCACAAGTTCCGTTTATCTCTCTGGCAGGTGCTGTCGTTATTACGACCCCGGTGAAGAAGTGGGTATTCAAAACCCCTCAGTCTGACCGCATGGCGGCGGAACGTATCCTGGCGGACATGAAAGACCGTGGAATTACCAAGATTGGTCTGATTTCCGGCACAGGTGGCTTTGGCAGTTCCGGCCGCACCCAGACTCTGGAGGTGGCAGAGCAGATGGGTATGGATGTGGTCGCTGATGTTACCTATAGCGGATCTGATACGGATATGACCGCACAGCTGACCAATATCCGTAACACGAAAGGAGTAGAAGCCGTCCTCAACTTTGGTTTTGGTCAGGGGCCCGCTATCGTCACCCGCAACTATGTTCAGTTGGGAATGAAGCTTCCGTTCTATCAATCTCACGGTGTCGCGTCTGACAGCTTCCTTGATTTGGCGGGTTCGTCAGCCGAAGGTCTTCGTCTGCCGGCATCCCCCTTGTTGGTTCCGGACTCATTGCCGCAAGAGGATCCTCAGAAAGAAGTGGTTCAGAATTACAAGGCTGAATATGAAGCTCACTGGGACTCCAAGGTTTCAGCCTTTGGCGCCTACGCCTATGACGGGCTGATGCTGGCCGTTCGTGCCATTGAAAAGGCAGGCTCTACCGATCCTGAAGCGGTACGCAGTGCTCTGGAAAATATTCAGGGTTATGTCGGGGTGACCGGTGAGTTCAACATGTCGCCGGACGACCACAATGGCCTTGATGCCGACTCCTTCCGCATTCTGGAAGTCCAGAACGGCGAATGGAAACTGATTGACTGAACTCCTTTTCACCTGTCTCGCGGCTGGCGGCTGTCCTTTTGGACGGGTCGCCAGCTGATGTTCGACCGGAACCACCGCTATGCTCGCAGAATTCTTACAGTACCTGTTCACCGGGATTACTATCGGTGCGACTTACGCCCTGATCGCCCTCGGTTTTACCCTGATTTATAACGCCAGCCACGTCATCAATTTTGCCCAGGGCGAGTTTTTGATGATTGGCGGTATGGCGACTGTTTCCCTGACAGCCATGGGAGTGCCCATGGTGATTGCAGTTGTGCTGGCGGTCATTCTGGCAGGTGTGCTGGGTATTGCCCTTCAGCGCTTCGCCATCGCACCGGCCAAACAGGCCGACGTAGTAACGCTGATTATCATCACCATCGGTGCATCCATTTTCATCCGGGGCATTGCTCAGGTTGTCTGGGGCAAGGAGTACCACGTGATGCAGAATTTCAGTACGGACCAGCCTATCCAGGTCTTTGGCGCCGTGCTGAACAGCCAAAGCCTGTGGGTTCTTGGTATTGGCGCGGTCATGGTGGTAGCTCTGGTGTTGTTCTTTACCAAGACTTTGATCGGTAAAGCGATTCTTGCGACATCCATGAACAAGGAGGCGGCGCGCCTGGTGGGGATCCGTACCCAGATGGTGCTCATGCTGGCGTTTATGGTGTCTGCGCTGCTGGGCTCGGTGGCTGGCATTGTGGTTGCCCCGATCACCTTCACGTCCTATGACATCGGTATCATTCTCGGCCTGAAAGGCTTTGTTGCTGCGGCTATCGGTGGTCTCGGCAGCGGTGTCGGTGCAGTTGTCGGTGGCCTTGCTCTTGGTATTGTTGAAGCCATGGCGGCCGGTTATATCTCGTCTGATTACAAGGACGCCGTAGCGTTTTCCATGATTCTGCTGGTGCTTTTCTTTATGCCCCGAGGATTGTTCGGTGCCAAAGTAGTGGAGCGCGTCTGATGTTGAACCGGTTTATGCAGTCGCGCCTGCGGGGTCTGGTGATCCTCGCACTAATTCTGATTATTCTTCCGGCTTTTCTGGGCAACCCGTTTCACTATGAACTGGTCATCCAGATGGCCATTATCGCCGCTACGGTTGTCGGTCTGAATCTGCTGGTGGGCTTTGCCGGCCAGATCAGTCTCGGTCATGCCGGGTTTTTTGGCCTGGGGGCTTACTTTACCGGTATTACGACCGGGACTTACGGCTGGTCTTCTTTGCCCGCGCTGGTGGTAGGGGCCATCGCAGTCGGCACTATTGCCTGGCTGGTAGGGCGCCCGATCCTGCGCCTGAAAGGGCATTACCTGTCTATGGCAACCCTCGCAGTGGGCTTCATTATTGCCATCATACTGAACAACGAACGTGCCATTACCGGCGGCCCGGACGGCATGCCGGTTCCCGCCTTGGATCTGTTCGGCTGGGAGCTAAGTACGTTTGGTCGATATTCCTTGTTTGGTATCGAGATTTCTGGTGTTCAGGCGTGGTATATCCTGGCCAGCGTGGTTCTTCTGGTGGCAGTCTGGTTTGCACTGAATCTCATTGAATCGCCTATCGGAAGAGCTTTGCGCTCCGTGCACGGCTCGGAAGTGGCGGCCAGCGTGGTGGGAGTCGATACGGCAAAGTACAAAAGCCTTGTGTTTGTGATTTCCGCCATCTATGCAAGTGTGATGGGAGGGCTTTACGCTCACTTTCAGGGCTTTATCACTCCGGCCGTAGCCAGCTTCGAATTCTCGATTCTCTTTATCACCATGGTCGTTCTTGGCGGTATGGGTTCCACATTCGGCGTGATTCTGGGCGCCGTGGTTTTGAAACTGTTGCCCCAGGTTCTGGCGGACTTCCAGGAGCTCGAAACCGTCATGTTCGGCCTGATCCTGATGCTGACCATGATTTTTATGCCCAAGGGCTTACTCCCGACCCTGACCGCTGTGGTTTCCAAAACAATGCGTAAGAAAGCGGGAGGTGAGGCATGACAGCACTGGTTGAAGTGAAAGGGTTGGATAAGGCCTTTGGTGGTGTTCATGCGGTTGAAGGGGTCAGTTTCGCCGTAGAAGCCGGGCAGGTCTATTCTGTCATTGGTCCGAACGGCGCCGGCAAGACCACACTGTTCAACCTGATCACCGGCCTCTACACCCCCACAAAAGGTGAGATCCTGCTTAACGGTGAAAGTACCGCGAAGCTCGAGCCGAACCAGCTTGCGGAGCGGGGCATGTGCCGGACCTTTCAGCAGATGCAGATTTGCATGAATATGACCGCCATCGAGAACGTGATGCTGGGCCGGCATCTACAGCTCAGGAACAGCCTGTTTACCACGTTGTTCCGGTTGCCGTCTCTGCGTACCAATGAGACGGCTGCCCGTAAACGCGCCGCTGATCTTATGGAATACGTTGGCTGCGGTGATTACCTGGATACGGAAGCCTCCGCCATGTCCTATGGCGCGCTCAAGCGGCTCGAAATTGCACGGGCCCTGGCCGCCGAACCAAAGGTCATTCTTCTGGATGAGCCGGCGGCGGGCCTGAATGCCACGGAAACCTCGGCATTGGAGGCGTTGATCCGGAAAATTGCAGACCAGGGCATAACCGTGATGTTGGTTGAGCACGATATGAAACTGGTGATGGGGATATCCGACCGGTTGCTGGTGCTGAACTATGGTCGTGTTCTGGCCGAAGGTAACCCCGAAGAAGTCCGTCAGAACCCGGACGTTATCGCCGCCTACCTGGGTGGCTGAGCAAGGAGACATTTCACATGAGCGAGCAACACACTGAAATGGCGCCTGCCCAGCCAAGCAGTGAACAGGCCAGTCAGGAGATGCTGTCTATCCGAGGGCTGGTAACATCTTATGGCCAGATCGAGGTGCTGCATGATGTGGATATCCACATCAATAGTGGTGAGATCGTATCGCTTGTCGGTGCTAATGGTGCCGGCAAATCAACCCTCCTGATGACTATCTCCGGGCTGCAGCCTACTGACCGGGGCGCTGTTTCCTTTGAAGGCAAGGACCTCGCGAAGATCGCATCGGACCAGCGGGTGGCCGCTGGCATCGTGCAGGTGCCTGAGGGCCGGCAGGTTTTCAAGGACCTCAGTGTCCATGACAACCTTCTTCTGGGGGCCTATACCCGTGGAAAGACCCCCGAGGTAATGGACGACCTGGAGCGCATGTACACCAAGTTTCCCATCCTTCGCCAGAAACGTCATAACCTGGCCGGTGAGCTTTCCGGTGGCCAACAACAGATGCTTGCCATGGGGCGCGCACTGATGGCCAAGCCAAGACTGCTGCTTCTGGACGAACCCAGCATGGGCCTTGCACCGTTGATCATCGAAGAGATTTTCAACATCGTTAAAGAGCTCAAGGAAGAGGGCATTACCATTTTCCTGGTCGAACAGAATGCGTCTCAGGCATTGGCACTGGCCGACCGTGGCTATGTATTGGAGACCGGAAAGGTGGTGATTGAGGGAACCGGCCAGGAACTGCTCAGCAACGAGAAAGTGCGTGAGGCGTACCTGGGAATGTAATGCTTTCCGGCCCTGTGAAAGCGGCCACGAAAAAGCCCCGCACGGAGGCGAGGCTTTGGCGGTTCACCCTCAGTGAATCTTTGTGGGGCCGTCAGATGAGATTGTAAAGGAACACCACCGTGATGCCAGCGGGCGTCAGATACCGGAGCACCAGCATAAAGGCCCTGTAGGCTCCACCTTGCAGGCCGATATCCACTGCCAGCCCTTGCCGCTTCATGGCCCAACCTGCGAACAGAGCAATTGTTAGTCCGCCCAAGGGCATCATCAGATTGGAGACCAGGAAGTCGAGCAGGTCAAACACCGTTTTGCCCTCAAAGAACGCGATGAAGCCCAGCGGATGTAGATCTTCCCATACGTTGAACGACAGCACTGTACCGATTCCGATAAACCAGATCGCCAGCCCGCCACCAAGTGCACTCTTTGCCCGGCTGACCCCTTTGTGTTCTTCCAGCCATTCCACCACCGGCTCCAGCATGGAGATAGCAGACGTAATGGCGGCCACCAGCAGAAGGGCGAAGAAGAGGGTGCCAAAGAGAGCTCCGCCGCTCATCTGGCCGAACGCCAGTGGCAGGGTCACGAAGATCAGGCCGGGGCCGGTTCCGGGTTCGAGACCGTTGGCAAACACCAGGGGAAAGATGGCGAGTCCGGCAAGCAGCGCCACACTGGTATCCAGAACGGCAATGGTCATCGCCGTTCTGGCAATATTGACGTCCTTTGGCAGGTACGAGCCATAGGCCATAAGCACGCCGATCCCGATACTGAGAGTAAAAGCAGCATGGCCCAGAGCGGTAAGAACGCCGGCCGTGCTCAGCTTGCTGAAATCGGGAGAGAACATGAAACTCACTGCCCGGCCGAAGCTGCCACTGTTCATGGCATAGATCACCATGACAACCAATAGCAGGAACAGTAGCGGCATCAGCATGTTTACGGCCTTTTCGAGCCCTGAGCGAATACCGCGGCCAACGATAACCACGACAATGGCCATGAATACCGAGTGCCACAACAACAGCTCCCAGGGATTTGCAAGTAGTCCGCCGAACTGACCACCTATGGTCTCGGCGTCTGCACCGGTAAACAGTCCGGAAGCGGCCTTACCAATGTAAACCAGAGCCCATCCACCAATGACGGCATAGAACGACAGCACCAGGAATGAGGCAATCACGCCGTTCCAGCCGATCACTCTCCAGCCCCGGGACGCTCCCTCGGTTTGGGTGAGGGTGCGCATGGTGGCTACGGGGCTTTGGCCACCCCGGCGGCCGATCATGGTTTCAGCGATTAATACCGGTATTCCAATGAGGAAAATGCAGGCCAGGTAGACAAGAACGAACGCGCCGCCGCCGTTCTCTCCGGTAATGTAGGGAAACTTCCAGATGTTTCCGAGGCCAACGGCTGAACCGGCGGCAGCCAGGATGAAGGCCATCCTTGAAGACCAGAGGTTGTTGGCCTGCTGGTGTGATTGGGTACTCTGACTCATTGAGGTCTCCGGGTAGTTGTTTTTGTCGGATGAACGTTGCTGGTCTGGCTGAGGGACGGATGGCTTATTGGAGGACGTCGTTCATTGCGTCTGCCACCCTTGGCAGGACTTGATCGTTCAGCCCTGCTACGTTGACGCGGCTGCTGTCGAGCAGATAGATACCATGCTCCGTTCGTAACCGGGCGACCTGTTCCGGGCTGATCCCGAGGAACGAAAACATACCTCTTTGACGGGCAATGAAACGGAAGTCTCCCACCGGGGCTAATGTGTCGGCAAAGGCATGGCGCAGGTGCAGTATGCGCTTGCACATGCCATCCAGTTCGTCCTGCCATTGGGCTCGCAAGCCGTCATCCCCCAGAATGGTTTCCACGATGGCTGCGCCATGGGCCGGTGGCATGGAGTAATGAGAGCGGATGATGCCAAGCAACTGACTCGTTGCTGCCGAGTTGACGGATGCCGTACCAGAGATCAGTGCCAGGGCTCCCGTGCGCTCGCGATAAAGACCAAAGTTCTTGGAGCAGGACGCAGCAATCATCATTTCCGGCACGGCAGCTGCCAAATGCCTCACACCTGCCGCATCAGCCTCGAGGCCTTCACCAAGACCCTGATAGGCCATGTCCACGAGTGGCAGCAGACCCTTGCGCTGAATCAGGCTGGTGACTTCTTTCCATTGCTCCAGGCTCAGGTCTGCGCCTGACGGGTTATGGCAGCAACCATGAAGTAGCACCACATCCCCCGCCTCGGCGGTTTCAAGGGTTTCCTGCATGCTGGAGAAGTCTACCTCCAGCGTTTTCGGATTGAGGTACGAATATTCGCGGATGGTCAGGCCCGCTCCCCCTAGCAGGGGAAGGTGATTGGCCCAGGTTGGAGCGCTCACCCATACGGTGGTATCCGTTTCACACAGGCGCAGAAACTCCGCCGCCATGCGAAGGGCACCACAGCCGCCCGGGGTCTGGACAACGGATATCCGGCCATCCCTGATCAGAGGGCTGTTGTCCCCCAGGATCAGCGCTGCCATGGCGTTGTTGAAGCCGGCAGACCCTGCGGGCCCGACATAGCTTTTGGTGGTCTCTCCTTCCAGCAGGCGCCGTTCGGCTTCGTACACGGCAGCCATGATGGGAGTGTTGCCGGCGTCATCCTTGTAAACACCAATACCCAGGTCCACCTTTCCCGGTCGGGTATCCTCCCGGAATTGCTGCATCAGTTGCAGGATCGGGTCCTGTGGCAGGGGATTCAGGGCTTCAAACATGATTCGCCTCCGGGTCGGCCTGCTGGGTACGGATGAGGGTAGGGCGGCCGGTGTCGAGCGCCTTGATAAGTTGGGTCTGTTTTTCACGGATGGCTTCTGCCGCGTGCTCCCGTACAGGCCCGTAGCCCCGAACGTCGGCTGGCAGTTCCGCCAGTTGCAGGAAGGTTTCGTAGTTACTGGCATCGAGCTCCCGGCCAATGCGGGCGACGAGGGTCTGATAGTCCTTCAGCATTGCTCGATCCAGCTTCCGGTCTGCCGAATAGCTGAACGGATCCACAACGGTTCCACGCAGGCCGCGGAATTTCGCCAGTAGCCGGAAGGCCCGGAACATCCAGGGGCCAAACCGGCGTTTCTTCGGGCGGCCCTGTGCATCGGTTTCCTTGTTGAGCAGTGGCGGGGCGAGGTGGAAGTGAACCTTGAAATCACCTTCGAAGGTTTCCCTGACCTCTTTCATGAAATCTGTTTCCGCATACAGTCGAGCCACTTCATACTCGTCCTTGTAAGCCATGACGCGATAAAGCTGTTGCGCCACGGCCCGGGTCAGGAGCAGGTTCGTCTGTCCCAAGGCTTCCTCGGCCTTGTGGACGTCGGTAACGCTGGCCCGGTACTGATCGGCCCAGCGCCGGTTCTGGTAGTCGACCAGATGGCCGTGACGGGTCTCGATCAGCTCATCAAGGGTCGGCTCGGACTTGACGTCCGCAACCTTCGCGCTGCCGGTGTCCAACAGGTCTGTTACTGCGCTCAGATCAACAGCCGCCACGCGGCCCCAGCCGAAGGCTTCCTTGTTGCGATCAATGGCAACACCGTTGAGCTCGATGGCTTTCATCAAGGCGGCTTCGGACAAGGGCAGCAACCCTTTCTGCCAGGCAAAACCAAGCACCATGACGTTGGAAAATACGGTGTCCCCGAACAGCTTGTCGGCGATGCCATTGGCATCAAGCTGATCAAAGTGGTCCTCGCCAACGGCATCCCGGAGCAGTCCCAGCCGCTTGTCGGCCTTCATGTCGGCATCGCGGAAGAGCACATAATCGGCGGTGGGCAGTTCCGCTTCGTTGGCGACAATCCGGGTGTGGTTTGGCCTCAGTACACTGAGGGCCTTCTGGGAGGAGGCCACCACCAGATCGCAGGCAATAACCGCATCGGCCTGACCATTGCTGATCCGAACCTGATGTAGCTTGTCGGGGGATGGCGCCAGGCGCACGTAGCTCAGTACCGCACCGCCCTTCTGGGCAAAACCCATGAAATCCAGTACCGAGGCGCCCCGGGATTCCAGGTGTGCAGCCATGGTGATCAGTTGTCCCACGGTGACGACGCCCGTACCACCAACACCGCCAACGAGAAGGTCGTAAGAGCCGGTCATTTCCGGCAAGGCTGGCTTTGGGGTAGCTGCCAGCTTGGTGGTTAACACCAGGCCGGTGTCCATGCCTCGGGACTTGCGCAGTTGCCCGCCTTCAATGGTGACAAAGCTGGGGCAAAAGCCATTGACGCATGAGAAGTCCTTGTTGCAGGAGGACTGGTCAATCTTGCGCTTTCGACCCAGTTCGGTTTTACGTGGCACAACCGACAGGCAGTTGGACTGTACCGAGCAATCGCCACACCCCTCACAAACGTGGTGGTTGATAAACGCCCGCTTTGCCGGGTCCGGGAACTGCTTGCGCTTGCGACGCCGGCGCTTTTCGGCGGCACAGGTCTGATCGTAGATCAGCACGGTACAGCCTGGAATATCTCTCAGTTCCCGTTGGACCTCATCCAGTTCGGAGCGGTCGTGGAAAGTGACGTCGTTCGGAAACTGGTTCTCATGCCCTTCGTACTTTTCGGGTTCATCGCTGAGCACCACGACCCGGCGAACGCCTTCGGATGCGACCTGCTGGGCAATCATGGGAACGGTGATCTGGCCATCGACCGGCTGGCCGCCAGTCATGGCGACAGCGTCATTGAACAGGATTTTGTAGGTAATGTTGATTCCGGCTGCTACTGCCTGGCGGATAGCCATGGAGCCCGAATGGAAATAAGTGCCCTCGCCAAGGTTCTGAAACACATGGGGATTGCCGGTGTAACGGCTCTTGCCGATCAAGTTGACCCCCTCGCCGCCCATTTGGATCAGCGACTCTGTGTTCCGGCCCATCCACGACGCCATGAAGTGGCAACCAATGCCGGCCAGCGCCTTGCTGCCCTCGGGGACGTGCGTGGACGTATTGTGAGGGCAGCCGGAGCAGAAATAAGGCATCCGCTTTACCCCACCCGGGTCCTGGGCGTTGGACATGGTACTGATCTCAGCCATGCGTTCGCTGAAGTCGACTGAGAAGAACCGGCCAAGCCTGGCGGCCAGGAAGCTGGCAACCAGTTTCGGGCTCAGCTCACCGACGTAGGGAATCAGCGGGCGCCCCAGTTCATCCTGCTTGCCGGTAATCAGTACCTCGCCAGGGCGATCCGGCTCGGACATGTACTCTTTGATCTGGCTTTCGATGATGCCCCGCTTCTCTTCGATGACCAGGACTTCTTCCTTGTCATGAACGAAGTCGAGAATGCCGCGGCGCTCCAGAGGCCACACCATGCCGATTTTATAGATATCCAGCCCCAGGTCCCGGGCTTTGTCTTCATCAATCCCGAGGAGATCGAGAGCCTCTAGCAGGTCCAGGTGGCCCTTGCCAGTGGTCACAATGCCGAAACGGGCTTGTTGATTGTTGTACAGGCAACGGTCAATCGGGTTTGCTCGTGCAAAAGCTTGCACGGCCGCCAGTTTGTGTTCGATCCGGGTTTCCAGCTGCGGGCCAGGCAGGTCCGGCCAGCGATAGTGAAGACCGCTTTCGGGCGCCGTGAAGTCATCGGGGGTTACAAACTCCGGTTCAGGTGGCAGGTCTACGGAGGCCGCGCTTTCAACCGTCTCGGAGATCGCCTTGAACCCCACCCAGCAGCCACTGTAACGGGACAAAGCGTAGCCCCATAGGCCAAATTCCAGATACTCGGCGATGTTAGCCGGGTTGATGGTGGGCATGAAAAAACTCATGAACGCCACGTCTGATTGGTGGGGCATGGAGGATGACACGCAGCCATGGTCATCACCTGCGACTACCAGAACACCGCCATGGGGAGACGAGCCGTAGGTGGTACCGTGCTTCAGTGCATCGCCTGCGCGATCCACGCCAGGCCCCTTGCCGTACCAAAGACCGAACACACCATCTACCTGTCGGTCATCATCGGTTTCCACCTGCTGGGTGCCGAGCATGATGGTGGCGGCCAGATCTTCGTTGATAGCCGGGACGAAGTCGATGCGGTTGTCATCGAGCAGGGTTTGGGCCTGCCAGAGCGCCTGGTCATACGCGCCGAGGGGGGAGCCGCGGTAACCACTGACCAACCCCGCCGTATTCAATCCCTGTTTACGATCCAGAGCTGCCTGCATCAGGGGTATGCGGACTAAAGCCTGTGTTCCAGTCAGGAAAACCCGACCTGACTCCCGCAGGTAGCGGTCTTCGAGTTTGTACTGGTCAAGCTGAGGGGAATCGGCGGACATGGAGTCCTCCTGTTTGTCGATATTATGACCAAAATTCTAGAGGGAAGTTCGCAAAAGGTGCTTGCGAATTAGCTAGTGGTTTGGAGGGTTTGCGAAAGATTGTTTTGTTGAACACAATGTTTAGAAAGAATGTTGCATAAAAATAAGGTGTTACTAAATGAAACAGGTTGATCTCGACAAGCTGGACCAGAGAATCCTGTCGATGCTCCAGCAGGACGGTCGTATCAGTAACCAGCTATTGGCGGAACAGGTGGGGTTGTCGCCGGCCGCGTGCTGGCGGCGGGTTCGGACTCTGGAGGAAAGTGGCGTGATCCTGGGATACAGTGCCAGACTGGATCCTGAGCGCGTCGGACAGGGGCTTTGCGTGCTGGTAAATCTCTCCTTGCAGAGGCACAACCTCGACAGCACGGCAGAGATCGAGCAGCAGGTTAGCAGCTACCCGGAGGTGCTTCAGTGCTTTGCCGTAACGGGGAGTGCCGACTTTGTCCTGCGGGTCGTGGTGCGAGATATGGCCAGTTACGATCGATTCCTGAACAGCAAGATCTTTACCTTGCAGGGCATTGCCCAGGTACATTCAAACTTCGCATTGCGGGAGATCAAGAACACCGAGACCATCCCCGTGGATGGTCTGGTGTGAGGTTACTGAGGCGGAACCCGGGCACGCGCCTGAAGGGGCGGGAGAAAGCCCGGGAGCCCGAGGTTACTCGGGCTTTTTTGCAACCAGTGTCAGAATATCGTAGCTCGCAACCAATTCGTCGTTCTGGTTGTGAACCTGCACATCCCAGACCACCACACCCTGAGGGTGTCCGTCTGGCGATGTCCGACCCTGATCAATCTTGCGCTTGCAGGTTAGCCGCGCCCTGATCGTATCGCCAGGGGCTACGGGTTCGATAAAACGCAGGGTGTCCAGGCCGTAATTCGCCAGAACCGGGCCCTCTCCCGGAGACACGAACAGGCCAGCCGCAGCGGACAGTACGAAGTAGCCGTGGGCAATGCGCTTGCCGAACTGGGACTCCCGCGCTGCAAGCTCATCGAAGTGCATATAGAAATGGTCGCCGGAGAGGCAGCCGAAGTTGACGATGTCCGCTTCGGTAACGGTACGGCGATGAGTCAGCAAGGACTCGTTGATCTGGAGATCCTCAAAGTGGCGGCGGAACGGATGAACCTCAGTTTCGATAACATCCGCCCCTCGCACATACTCGCGGGTTACCGCTGCCAGCATACTGGGGGAGCCCTGGATCGCCGTGCGCTGCAGATAGTGGTGTACCGCGCGAATGCCACCCAGTTCTTCACCTCCGCCGGCGCGGCCAGGACCGCCATGCTTGAGCATGGGCAGGGGAGAGCCATGGCCCGTAGATTCTTTCGCCGCTTCTGCATCCAGCAGGTGTAGCCGGCCGTGGAAGGCGGCAAGCAGTGGCGCGACTTTGCCGGCAATAGCGGGATCGCGGGTGGTCAAAGTGGTGACCAGGGATCCGCGGCCTTTCGAACACAGGTCGACAGCATCCTCAAGGGAGTCGTAAGGAACCACGGTAGCGACCGGGCCGAACGCTTCAATATCATGGGCTCCGCATCCGTTTTCCGGGTTTCGGCACAGCAGCAGGTGAGGCTCAATGAAGGCGCCGTTTTCGGTACCATCGCCGGTGGGCTTGAAGTTGCCCTCGCCGCCGACCACCAATTCACTGGTTTTGAGGAGCTCCTGGATATTGGCTTTTACATCTTCCATCTGGTCAACGGAGGCGAGCGCCCCCATCCGCACGCCTTCCACGGAAGGATCGCCAACGGTGACTTTTGACAGCCGCTCTTTCAGCTTGTCGCAGACAGCGTCGACCTGATCTCTGGGCACCAGAACTCGACGGATCGCGGTACATTTCTGACCGGCTTTGGCGGTCATCTCGCGGCCGACTTCTTTGACAAAAATGTCGAATTCTTCGTGCTCGGGGGTCACGTCCGGCGCGAGGATCGCGCTGTTCAGTGAATCGGCTTCCGCGTTAAACGGAATCGAGCGGTTAATGATGTTCGGGTGGTTTCGAAGCTTGCGTGCAGTGGCGGCGGATCCGGTGAAGGTGACCACGTCCTGTTCTTCGAGGTGCTCGAACAAGTCGCCGGTGCTGCCGATGATCAGTTGCAGGCTTCCCTCAGGCAGGGCACCGGATTCCTGCATCAGGCGAACCGCCAGTTCGGTCACGTAGCAGGTGGACGTCGCCGGTTTTACGATGGAGGGCATGCCCGCCAGGAAGGTGGGCGCGAATTTTTCCAGCATGCCCCACACCGGGAAGTTGTAGGCATCAATGTGAACAGCCACGCCGCCCCGGGGGACCAGGATGTGGGTGCCGGCAAAGTGGTTGTTCTTGCCGAGTGGTGTTACCGGGCCTTCGTGTACCACGTTGCCGGAAGGAAGCTCACGGCGCCCCATGCTGGCGTAGGAAAACAGCGTGCCGAAGCCGCCATCAATATCGATGCCGTTGTCACCCTTGGTTGAACCGGTGTGCATTGAGAGTGCGTAGAGTTCTTTTTTGTGTTCCTGAAGGTATTGAGCCATGGCCTTGAGTGCCAGAGCGCGCTCCTGGAAGTCCATGGCCATCAGGTTCTTGCCGCCAACGGTGCGACCGTATTCCACGGTTTTCTTGAAATCGAGGGTGTCGTCGTGAGTGTGCGCCACGATCTGACCGTTGATAGCGCTAGGCAGGGCCTTGGCGGCGGCGTCACCGACCCACTGGCCGGCAATGAAACTTTTCAGGACTGACATGGGGAACTCCATTCGTTTCTGAACTGCCAAGGCAAGCCCCGTTTGAGCGGAACTTGCCTTGCTCGTGTTTTGCTTGTGGTGCTTCTGGAAATTACATCTCGTCGTAATCCAGAATTACCTTGTCGCTGATCGGGTAGCACTGGCAGGAGAGCACATAGCCGGCTTCCACTTCGTAGTCTTCCAGAGCAAAGTTCTGGTCCATTTCCACTTCGCCTTCTAAAACCTTTGCGCGGCAAGTGGAGCAAACGCCGGCTTTGCAGGAGTAGGGCAGGTCCGCACCTTCTTCGTTACCGGCGTCCAGGATACTTTTGGTGTCACGAACCAGTGGGAACGTCAGAGTACGGCCATCGGCAATAACGGTGACTTCGCTCACCGACTTCGGATCTACCTGGGATGGAGCTCTGTCCTTGCGGGGTTGGGGTGTGCCACCGGCCGGCGTGAACAGCTCGAAGTGAATCCTGCTTTTGTCCATACCGTGGCGGAGCAGCGAATCCCGAACGTCTTCGGTCATTAGCTGAGGGCCGCAGATGAAGGCTGCGGTGAGCTCCTTGGCGTTTATCCAGTGATCAAACAGCGCGTCGCACTTGTCGTGGTCAATTCGCCCGTTGTACAGATCAATGTCCTGCTCTTCTCGAGTGAAGATGTAAACCAGATTCAGCCGTGCCATGAACTCATTTTTGAGATCCTGGAGCTCATCCCTGAACATGGTGCTACTCGTGGCCTTGTTGCCGTAGAACAGGGTGACCTCGCTTTTGGGCTCGGTTTCCAGAGTCGTTTTGACGATCGACAGTATCGGGGTAATGCCGCTGCCAGCAGCTACCGCCAGGTAGTTGCCTTCCCGCTCGGGATCCAGATCAATGGAGAAATGGCCCTGGGGAGGCATGACTTCCAGTGTTTCTCCGGGTTTCAGCTGCTCATTGGCAAACGTGGAGAAACGGCCGCCCGGAACCTGTTTGACCGCAATGCGAAGTTCCTGGTCGTTAACACTGCGGCAGATTGAATAGGAGCGTCGCACTTCCTCTCCATCCAGCTGCGTTCTGACAATCAGGTGCTGGCCCTGTTTGTAGTTGAACGTGTCTGCCAGATCCTTAGGCAGATCAAAAGCAAGTGATACGGCGTTTCTTGTTTCAGGTCTGACCTCTTTGAGGGTCAGTGAGTAAAATTTATTCATGATCGTATCGGCTCTAGATGCATTTGAAATAGTCGAAGGGCTCAAGGCATTCCGTGCAGCGATAAAGGGCTTTGCAGGCGGTTGATCCAAACTCACTGAGCTGTTCCGTATCCGTGCTGCCACAGTGAGGGCAGGCAATAATGTCCGGCTCTCCCAGCAGACTCAGTTTGCTGGAGCTGCCTTCGGGTGGAGCGATTCCGAACGCCCGAAGCTTTTCTTTGCCTTCGGCTGTGATCCAGTCGGTGGTCCAGGCCGGGGTCAGCACCTGGTTGATTTTCGGGGCCCGGAAGCCTGCGGCACGCATGGCTTCGATGATCAGCTCTTCAATCAACTCGGTAGCCGGGCAGCCGGAGTAGGTTGGCGTGACATCAATGGACAGTTCTTTGCCATCCCACCTCACGGCACGGACAATCCCGAGCTCCACGACGCTTACCGCCGGCACCTCAGGATCCTTGACCTCTTCGAGAAGTGCCCATATGTCATTCTCGGTCAGCAGATCGGGGCGGGAATTTGCCGGTACCCGATCGCTGGCAATCAGAATGTCGACGGCTGACCGGTTGCCTGAGTTACCAGGTTGTGGCATCGGGATAGGCCCTTTGCAGGAACTGCATTTCTGCCAGAATAAAGCCAAGGTGCTCGGTGTGCTCGCCGTGCTTGCCGCCCATGTACATCCAGGCGTCATCGGCACCCGGTGTCAGGGTCGCTTGGGTAAGCACTTCGTTGACCATTTCGCGCCAGTTTTTGGCGAGCTGGTCTGGCTCTGGGCCAATGCCCGCCTTGGCCATGACGTGATCTGTATCGTCCGGGGTAATCAGTTCGCCCGTGAAACGCCAGAGGATATCCACGGCGTCCTGCATACGGCGATGGCTTTCCTCGGTACCATCTCCCAGACGTTTGATCCACTCCGAAGACCGGCGCAGGTGATAGGTGGCTTCTTTCAATGCCTTCGCAGCAACACCGGCAACGCGTTCATCGCTGGATTCGACCAAGCTCTTGAGCGTCAAGTAATGCCATGCGTCAAAGAAGAACTGACGACCCATGGTGACTGCATAATCTTCATTAGGCTGCTCGGTCAGCAGCAGATTACGGTAATTATGGGCATCGCGGCGGAACGCCAGTTTGTCGGCATCGTTACCATCGTCAATCAACTCTGCGGCGTATTCGTACCAGTTGCGGGCCTGACCAACGAGGTCAAGGGCAACGTTCATCAGCGCCAGTTCTTCTTCCAGCGCCGGGGCCTTGCCACACAGCTCACACAATCGCTGGCCCAGGATCATGTCGGAATCTGCCAGGCGCAACAGGTATTCCTGTAATGCTTCTGCTTGTGTCATTGGAACAGCTCCTTACATGTGTCCGACTTCATCGGGCAGCTCGTAAAAAGAAGCGTGCCGGTAAATCTTGTCTTCCGCCGGGTCGAAAAGTACTTCTTTCTCGTCGGATGCGGAGGCTGTGATGGTGTCCGAGGGTACAACCCAGATGCTCACGCCTTCGCTGCGGCGTGTGTAGAGCTCGCGGGCGTTTTCCATAGCCATCTCGTCGTCAGAGGCATGAACGCTGCCCACGTGCTTGTGGTTCAGGCCGTGCTTCGACCGTACAAAAACTTCATAAAGGCGCCATTCAGACATGTGTATTCCTCCGGTATCAAGCGGCTTGTGTGCGCTGTTTTTGTTTTTTGGCATAGGCGACGGCCGCTTCACGAACCCATCTGCCCTCGTCAATTGCTTTTTTGCGTGTGTTGATGCGCTCGCGGTTGCAAGGGCCGTTGCCCTTGAGAACGTCGTAGAATTCCTGCCAGTTGATCTCGCCAAAATCGTAATGGCCGGTCTCTTCGTTCCACTTCAGGTCCGGATCCGGCGCGGTGCACCCGAGGAACTCGAGCTGGGGAACGGTCTGGTCAATGAACATCTGGCGGAGTTCGTCGTTGCCCTTGCGCTTGATCTTCCAGGCCAGGGATTGCTGTGAGTTCGGGGACTCATCGTCGTGCGGGCCGAACATCATCAGAGACGGCCACCACAGGCGGTTAATCGCGTCCTGCACCATGGCCTTCTGTTCGTCTGTACCTTCACGCATCAGGTCCAACAGAATCTGATAGCCCTGGCGCTGGTGGAAGCTCTCTTCTTTACAGATGCGGACCATGGCGCGCGAGTAGGGGCCGTAGGATGTGCGCTGAAGCACCACCTGATTGACGATGGCAGCGCCATCAACCAGCCAGCCAACGGCACCCATGTCAGCCCAGTTCAGGGTTGGGTAGTTAAAGATGCTGGAGTATTTGGCCTTCCCTTGGTGCAGCTTTTCGATCTCTTCATCTCGATCAGCACCGAGGGTTTCCATAGCGCTGTATAGGTACAGCCCATGCCCTGCCTCGTCCTGGATCTTGGCCATCAGTTGGAGCTTGCGTTTAAGGGTGGGCGCGCGGGTAACCCAGTTGCCTTCCGGGAGCATGCCAACGACTTCAGAGTGGGCGTGCTGGGAGATCTGGCGAACCAGGGTTTTGCGATAGCCTTCAGGCATCCAGTTCTTGGCTTCGATCTTGATTTCAGCGTCGACCTTTTCCTGAAATTCGCGCTCCTGGGGCGACATCTCTTCTTTCGTTTTAAGGCGTTTGCTGCCAGTTTCAACGAGCTGGGCGTACATATCTTACCTCCGAATCGGGCTTGTCGTTCTGCTGCTTCCGGGCGTATGAGGCCCGTCGGTCGTTTCAGAGCGTTACCCTTATAGTATATGACACTGAATAAAAATCAAGAATCATCTTTGTGTGTCATGTTTTGTTTTTTGTTAAGCGTTATTTAATCTAACTGACTGTTATAAATATAAAATTTTAAAACTAAGGTGATTTTTAAAATCACCAGAAATAATAAAAACAAAAAATATAAGAAATCAGTTAGCCGTGAAGAGCGTGATCGGGCCGCGACCCGGTCACGCTCTGGTGCGAAAGGAACTTACGGATTGCGACGGTCGAAAACCCGTTTGGCCTTGCCTTCGGAGCGCGCAATGCTGTTTGCCTCAACCACGTGGATGCGGGTGCTGATACCGATGTACGACTTGATGTGATGGGCCAGCTCTTTGGCTGCCGCAGCGCGGATCTCTGAACTGTCAGAAGTGCCGGGTTTCAATTCCGTACGTATGTCGACGCAGTCCAGGTTGCCCTCTTTGTAGACCTCGATTTCATAGTGTGGTGCTAATGCGCTGCACTTCAGAACCTGCTCTTCGATCTGGCTCGGGAACACGTTTACGCCACGGATGATCAGCATGTCATCGCTGCGGCCGGTGATCTTGTCGATACGGCGCATTGGGCGTGCAGTCCCTGGCAGCAGGCGGGTCAGGTCACGGGTGCGGTAACGCATGATTGGTAGCGCCACCTTGGTCAAGGACGTAAACACAAGTTCGCCATACTCACCGTCAGGCAGAACGTCTCCGGTCGCCGGGTCGATGATTTCGGGATAGAAGTGGTCCTCCCAGATGGTGGGGCCATCTTTGGTTTCCAGGCACTCCATCCCCACACCCGGACCCATCACTTCGGACAAACCGTAAATATCCAGCGCCTGAATGCCCAGGCGTTCCTCAATTTCGGTACGCATGGCGTTTGTCCAGGGCTCTGCGCCGAAAATGCCCAGGCGCAAACGTAGCTTGTGAGGGTCAATGCCTTGCCGCTCCATTTCGTCGGCGATGTTGAGTATGTAGGACGGCGTCACCATGATGATGTCAGGCTGGAAATCGGTGATCAGCTGAACCTGTTTCTCCGTCTGCCCTCCAGACATGGGGATGACGGTACAGCCCAGGCGTTCGGCACCGTAATGGGCTCCCAGACCACCCGTGAACAGGCCGTAACCGTAGGCAACGTGTACTTTGTCGCCGCGGGAGCCACCACCGGCTCGAATGCAGCGGGCAACAATATCGGCCCAGGTGTCGATATCGCTCTGGGTGTAGCCGACCACTGTGGGCTTACCCGTTGTGCCGCTGGAGGCATGAACGCGAACGACTTCATCCATTGGGGTGGCGAACATGCCAAATGGGTAATTGTCCCGAAGATCTGACTTGTTGGTGAACGGAATTTTCGCCAGATCGTCCAGCGATTTGATGTCCATTGGTTTGAGGCCGATCTCATCAAATGCTTTGCGATAGAAGGGGACATTGGTATAGGCATGAGCCACGCTCCAGCGCAGGCGCTGGAGTTGTTCGTGGCGAAGCTCGTCAATGCTGGCGGTCTCCATTCGGTCTAGGTTGCCGAGTTTTTGTGATGGTAGGTTCATAGGTTCGTCCTGCGCTTATTGTGCTTAACGTTTGTACTTAGCGGGCGCTGCACCTGATCGTTCAGGCAACGTTCTCCACCCTCTCAATGATCAAAGCGATGCCCTGCCCAACGCCGATGCACATGGTGCAAAGGGCATAACGGGCCTTCAGCCCCTGCTTGTGGCGGCGTTCGAGTTCGTTCACGGCGGTCGTGACCAGGCGCGCGCCACTCATTCCAAGGGGGTGTCCCAGGGCGATGGCCCCGCCATTCGGGTTGACGTGTTCAGCGTCGTCGGGCAAACCGAGATCGCGAGTGACGGCAAGTGCCTGAGCGGCAAAGGCCTCGTTCAATTCGATGACGTCCATGTCCGCCAGCTCCAGTCCGGCCGTCTTCAGTACCTTTCGGGTAGCCGGAGCGGGGCCGAAGCCCATAATGCGTGGCTCAACCCCCACTGTTGCCATGGCAACGACGCGGGCCCGTGGTTTCAGGGTGTACTGCTTTATGGCATCGGCATTGGCGAGTAAGAGTGCGCACGCACCATCGTTGACGCCAGAGGCGTTGCCTGCTGTCACGGAGCCGTTTTCACGGAAGGGGGTCGGCAGTGATGCCAGCTTCTCTACGCTGGTTTCCCGGGGGTGTTCATCGGTGTCAACCACCAGCGGGTCCTGCTTGCGGCGTGGAACGCTGACCGGCGTGATCTCGCTTGCGAGTCGGCCGGCGGACTGGGCTTCAGCTGTCCGCTGTTGGCTTCGCGCGGCGAACGCATCCTGATCTTCCCGGGAAATACCAAACTGCTCTGCAACGTTCTCGGCGGTTTCAGGCATGGAGTCGATACCGTACTGTTTCTTCAGTACTGGATTGACGAAGCGCCAGCCAATCGTGGTATCGAAAATTTCCGCTTTCCGACTGAAAGGGCTTTCAGATTTGCCCATAACAAACGGTGCGCGGGACATGGATTCGACGCCGCCTGCCAGCATCAGACTGGCTTCGCCAGTGCGGATTGCCCGTGCTGCGCTTCCGATTGCGTCCATGCCTGACCCGCAGAGGCGATTAATTGTGCTGCCGGGAACGTCGATGGGAATGCCGGCTAACAACAGCGACATCCGGGCAACGTCGCGGTTGTCTTCCCCAGCCTGGTTAGCGCAGCCATAAAGAACGTCATCAATCTTCGACCAATCCACGCTCGGGTTCCGTTCCATCATGGCTTTCATCGGGATGGCCCCGAGGTCGTCGGCCCGAACGGATGCCAGGGCGCCACCGTAACGGCCGATAGGGGTGCGTATGGCGTCAACGATGTAGGCGTCTTGCAAGAGATTGCTAGTGGTCATGACTGTGGCTCCTAATTAATGACAGTGCCGCGGACCTGGTAGGACTTTCCGCGGAAGAGGGCAACGGTGCGGCCATCCTGATTGGTTAAAGTAATGTCGTAGACGCCGGTTCGCCCACCACGGGATTGCTCCTCAGCGGTGGCGGTCAGTACGTCGCCAGCCTTGGCGCCATACATATAGTCGATGCTGCATCCGGAGGCGACGGTTGCTTTGTCGTAGGTATTGCAGCTAAAGGCGAAGGCCGAGTCGGCGAGGGTAAACAGGTAGCCCCCATGGCATGAGCCATGCCCCTGGATCATGTCTTCGGTGACGGCCATGCTCAGTACCGCCCGGCCCGGAGCGATAGACTCGATTTTCATGCCAAGTTTCTGACTCGCCCGGTCACGGGCAAACATGGCCTTGGCGCAATTTTCGGCCAGTTCTTGTGGGGTGTTTTCGCTCATTTGTAAAATCCCTTCCCGGCGTGATGGTTTTTCCGGAGTAGCAGTGCTGGCCGGTAGCGGTCCTCGCCATAGCTGTTCTGAATGTTGGTAAGAACCTGGAACACCCGGCCATTGCCCAGTCGATCGCTCCAGCTCAGCGGACCTTCCGGGTAGTTCAGACCTGCTTTCATGGCCAGGTCAATGTCCTCTTTCGTTGCAACGCCATGCAGCTCAGCATCGGCTGCCTCGTTTGCCAGCGTGGCCACCGTGCGCATGATCACCAGGCCAGGGCGGTCTTTCACGGCGCTTACGGCGATATTCGTTTTCTGAAGCAGGGCCACGGCATCGTGACGTGACTGTTCTGAGGCCTGATCTGCGAAACAAATGGCCAGCCTTGCCGCTTTTCCGAAGTCGAATGCCAGGTCAAATAACGCAAGATCGGCTGTGCCTTCGACCTGGGCGCGCTCGGTTGCCATCCGGCCGTCGGTGAGTGCCAACACGGCATCTCCGAATCGAAGCTGCCCAGGGCCATCACGCTCGACTATGTCGAGGCCGGCGTCGCGGAAGCGGTTAATCAGTGCGGAAGCCGGCCCCAGATCGCCTTTAACGATCAGTGTTGTGTCGTCACTCAGTCGGGAAGGTTCGGTGTCTGGTTCCGGGCGTTTGCTTCCTTCGGTATAGCTATAGAAGCCATGCCCGCTCTTGCGGCCCAGGCGGCCGGCCTCCACCAGTTCCTTCTGGATCAGGGAGGGGAGAAAACGGGCGTCCTGGTAGTAGGCGTTGAAGACCGAATTGGTTACCGCGTAGTTGACGTCATGGCCGATCAGGTCGGTTAACTCAAACGGGCCCATCCGGAAGTTTCCTGCCTCCCGGACAATGGCGTCCAGAGTTGCCGGGTCGGCAGCGCCTTCCTGGAGCAATCGAAGGCTTTCGGCATAAAACGGTCGTGCTACGCGGTTAACAATGAATCCGGGTGTCGAGGTGGCGAATACGGGTTTCTTGCCCCAGTTGGTCGCGGTAGCGTGGACAATCTCCGCTACTGAATGATCCGTAGCCAGGCCTTTGACGACTTCCACCAGCGCCATCAACGGGGCCGGGTTAAAGAAGTGCATGCCGACCAGCCGCTCGGGATGGCGGAGTTTGGCGCCAAGGGCGGTCACCGAGATCGACGAGGTGTTGGTGGCGAGAATGGTTTTTTTGCCGCACAGTTCTTCGAGGTCTGCCAGCAGCGAGTGCTTGATCTCGAGATCTTCAATAATAGCCTCAATGACCATTCTGCTGTCGGCGACTTCCGAAAGGGCGCTGACGGGATGAATGCGACCGACAATGGCGTCGACGGCTTGTTGTTCCATCTTGCCTTTGTCCACCCGACGCTGAAGTTGTTTTGCGACGCCATCCCGGCCTGCGCTGGCGGCGCCATCGCGTTGGTCGTGAAGATAGACCTTGTGACCTGCCTGGGCGGCCACCTGGGCGATGCCGGAACCCATGGCACCGGCGCCGATGACGGCAATCGTGGTCTGGGTATCAAGTGCCTGCATGGATTACTTCCCCTTGAAGGCCGGCGTGCGTTTTTCCATAAAAGCGGCAACACCTTCACGGTAATCCTCGGAACGGCCGGCCATGCGCTGGAGGTCCCGCTCGAGATTGAGCTGCTCTTCAAAGGTGTTGCTGGAGCTGGCGTGCAAGGCCCGTTTGATAAGGGCAAGGCCTTTCGTGGGCTGAGTGGCAAAGTGCCGCGCCAGTTTCATGGTCTCTTCCATCAGCGTTTCGTTATCAACGCAGCGCCAGATCATGCCCCAGTTTTCGGCCTGCTCAGCACTGATTTTGTCGCCAAGCAAAGCCATGCCTTTGGCGCGAGCCATCCCGGCAACCCGAGGCAGGGTCCAGGTACCACCGGAATCGGGCACCAGTCCCAGTTTGCAGAAGGCTTGGACAAAGCTCGCTGAACGCGCGGCCAGGGTGATGTCGCAGGCCAGCGCAATGTTGGCACCAGCGCCGGCGGCAACACCGTTCACGGCACAGAGGACCGGCATCGGCAGATCTCTCAGGTTTCGCATCATGGGGTTGTAGTACTTTTCCAGGGATTCGCCCAGGTCAGGGGCGTCCTGGTCTGGCGCAACACTACGATCAGACAGGTCCTGGCCGGCGCAGAAGCCCCGGCCAGCGCCGGTAATAACCAGGACACGAACAGAGCTGTCTTTGCGGACCTGGCTGATGGCATCTCGCATCCGCTCGTGCATATCAACATTGAAGCTGTTCAGGTTGTCTGGACGGTTAAGGGTAAGCTGGGCCACACCCTGATCGATTTCCAGAAGAATGCTCGGCTGAGTCATGGCGGTGTCCTATAGGTGGAGTGATGGGTGGTTATCGATAAAGATTCTTTGCCCTGTTTTTGTCTGGACGAAACGAGCAGGCCAATACCCTGAGTCGCGATAATGTGACGCTCTAATGGCACGATGGCTAATTTCTAAATCAGTATATCTATTAATTGATACCGGTCAAGGTTTTGTGAATGCACATTGTGTATCACATTATGATTGCTGCGCGCTATCGGTATAATATACTGAAAATAAACAATATTATTGGGTTTTCAATGTTTATTTCGTGAGGATTTGCGGATATTTTGCCGAATTTTTATCTATATTTCTTCGGTATAATGTCGGAAAATGGTTGGTGAATTTAAGAAAGTGAATCAGAAATTTTGACGAACTTTGAGCTTCTGAGAGAGGAGAGATGCATGCCGAGTTACAGCATTGAAGGCGTTCAACCTGTCGTTCATCCATCTGCATACGTACACCCAACCGCGATATTGATCGGAGATGTGTGGATCGGACCCGATTGCTACGTGGGGCCGGCCGCTTCCTTGCGTGGTGATTTCGGCCGGGTTGTGCTCAAGGAGGGTTCGAATATCCAGGACAATTGCGTCATGCATGCGTTTCCTGGCATGGACACCGTGATTGAGAAGAGTGGCCATGTTGGACACGGCGCGATTCTCCACGGCTGCACTGTTGGGGAGGATGCAATGATTGGTATGAATGCGGTGGTCATGGATGAAGCAGTGATTGCTCCCCGCTCCATCGTTGGCGCCTGCGCTCTAGTTAAGGCAGGTTTTCAGTGTGAGCCAGCCTCTTTGGTTGTTGGGGCACCAGCCCGGGTTATTCGGACGTTAAGTGACAGTGAGGTGGCTTGGAAAGCCAAGGGCACGGAGGAATACAGACGGCTGACTATGCGATGTCATGCAAGCCTTCAGGAGTGTCGGCCGTTAACAGAGGCGGACAGTGACCGACCCAGGGTTGATGCTGGCGATTTCCAGCCCAAGCACCAGTCTTGATGTCGTCATGGTTGGGGAGTCAGCGCAACGATTGGCGGCCTTAGGCCGCCATTTCAGACTTGCAGGCATCAATAATGATGCGTGCAAAATCGTCAGGAGAATCTTCCTGTAGGAAATGCCCGCCGCGCAACGTGATGTGTGGCTGGCCATGGGCGCCGGGGATGCGGCGTTGCATGTATCGGTCTCCACCCCGGGTAATAGGGTCGCCGCTACTGAAGCAGGTAATAAACGGCTTTTTCCAGGTTTCCAGAATGCGCCAGGCTGCCTTGTTGGCATCGCTTGAGGGGTCTTCGGCGGAAACGGGAACCAGTTTCGGGAATGCACGGGCACCCGCCTTGAATTCTGCGGATGGGAATGGTGCTTCATAGGCTGCAATCTCGGCCTTGCTCAAGGCCCTTTCCGTTCCAAGCTGAACAATCCGTCCGACTGGAAACCACGGGCTGTGGGTGGCAAAGGTTTTCCACAGCGTGAATACGGCGGGCACTGGGGTGTCCCCGGTCGGCAGCATGCCGTTGCCGACAATGATCCGGCGGAAGAGCTGCGGGTGTTCGGCCGCCAATCGAAGGCCCAGGAGCGAGCCCCAGTTCTGGCAAACCAGAGTGATGTTCTTTAGGCCCTGGGCCTTAAGCCACTCGGACAGCCACGCCATGTGGCGCTCGTAACTGTAGTCGCTTACATCGGCTGGCTTGTCGGATTTACCGAACCCGATCAGGTCGGGAGCCAGTACCCGATGTCCCGCTTCTGCCACCAGTGGGATCATGTGACGATAAAGGTATGACCACGACGGCTCGCCGTGCAGCATCAGCACGGGCGATGCGTCCCTCGGGCCTTCGTCTACATAGTGCATTCTCAGGCCTGGTTCTACGTCCAGATAATGAGGGGAAAAAGGGTAATCCGGAAGACCTGCGAAGCGGGCTTCATCGGTTCTCAGAATACGCATGCCATCGACTGTCCTGACTGAGTGGTTGCGTGGCTGGTGTTACCGCAGCCTTCAGGAGTCAGGATAAATCAGATGGAAATTCTGTGTGTTTGGTTTAAGTAACAGTGCGTTGGCTGTTTGAATCAGGATGCTTTGCTGAAGAGTTCGTCTGGGTCGTCAAGCCGCGCCAATGCTGCGTCGCAGCAATTCAGGGCACCACAGTCGTCTGCCGAGCACAGGGCAAGAGTCTGGCAGTGGCCGCCATGGGACTGCATTTCTTCGTTGCGGAAAATTCGGCTACGGGACAGGGTGGAGCGACAATGTCCGCACAGTAAAGTGGGTACGGCACTGCTTTCCGAAGCGATGGCGTTGTAATGTTCTGTTTGTTGCATAAAAAAACCTCCATTAGCTCCAACGTAAGGGCGAACTGTGACAATTCAAAGTCAGTTCCGCGAGAAATAGGGCAAGAACTACGAAAGAGTGCCCGAAAGGGCTCATTTGTCAGGACGACTTCATTATCAGGACGGCTTCAATGATCCGGGTCGGCAATCGGGCGACGATTCGAGCGTTTGTCTTCCCAGTCCAGGGATTTCGGGTCGTACCATCCGATTCTGTCGAGGACCTTTTCCCGTGTGGCAGGCGATAGCGTTGGCCACAGTTCCTGAAAGTCTTCCAGGCCCTGCTCCCGTTGGCGTGCCTGTTTGCTCTGCAGGCGCCGTAGGATCTGCGGCAACTGCAGGGCTTCGCCTAGCTGGCCCGGTATCAGCACTTCCTGGCCCATCACTTTGCGGCGGTGCGTTCTGGCTGCCAGCACACGATTGAGAGCAGCGACCGCATCCAGCGCCGTTTCAATATCAAACTCTTCGTTATCCAACGTCGCGACCTGTTTAACGAATGACCAATAACCGTCCACTATAACCTGAAAGCCGCTAGACTGGCCACGATGGCGTGGTAGTCTAGGCCCATTCAGATCCGCAGCCCATCCACCGTGAGACGACTGCACACAGGTTCAGGGAATTGCACTATGTACGGAAAACTAGAGACACGGACCTTTCTGGCCATGCTGGTTGGGGTTTCCCTGGCGTTCATTCTTCTGATGAAGCCTTTTTTTGGCCCTATTTTCTGGGCTGTGGCCATCGCGCTGATTTTTCATCCGGTTCGTGAGTACCTGGCGCGGCGGTTAGGTGACCGTCCCAATACCATTGCCCTGCTAACGCTACTGATCTGCATGGTGATCGTGGTTATACCTGTGTTGGCGCTGGTGACGTCGCTGGTGGCAGAGGGATTGTCCCTGTATCAGCGAATCCAGGAGGGGCAACTACGCCCCGGCGACTACATTGACCGGGTTATCCAGTCGTTTCCAGCTATTGAGTCGTTTTTCGCCCAGTTCGGTATGGACTTTGCCGAGGTGAGAGACCGCGTGGTCAGTGTTTTCGTGGGGGGCAGTCAGTTCCTGGCGAAACAGGCGCTCGGTTTTGGCCAGAACACCTTCCAGTTCTTTCTGGGACTGGCGCTGATGATCTACCTGGCGTTTTTCCTACTCCGTGATGGCAGCAAACTGGTTGACCTGCTGATTCGGGCGTTGCCCCTTGGAGATGAGCGCGAGCGTCTGTTGTTTGCCAAGTTTGCAGAGGTGACGCGGGCCACGGTCAAAGGTAACTTGTTGATCGCCGTTATCCAGGGCGCGCTCGGGGGTGGTATTTTCTGGCTTCTGGGGATTCAGGGTGCGCTTCTCTGGGGTGTGGTGATGGCGATTGTGTCCCTGCTTCCCGCCGTTGGTGCGGCTCTGGTCTGGGTGCCTGCGGCTCTTTATCTTGCCGCGACAGGAGAAATGGTCTCCGCGATTGTGCTGACGGCTTTCGGAGTGATCGTGATTGGGCTTGCGGACAATCTGCTCCGGCCAGTTTTCGTTGGCCGGGATACCAAACTGCCGGACTACATTGTTTTGCTCTCTACCTTGGGTGGGATAGTGATGTTCGGTATTAATGGATTTGTGATGGGCCCATTGGTCGCGGCGCTGTTTATGGCGTTCTGGGGTATTTTCATACGTGAGTTCGGGGAGTCGGCCGAGGCCCTGTCAGGGAGTGTGCCTGTCTCCGCTACAGAATCACAACAATCGGATCGGTCCGGCAGTGCTTAAAATATGGTAGCCTTTGGCCGTAATGTCCACCCTGTAGGGACTGGCGACACAATAAAAAACGACAGGTAACTGGAGTAGATCATGGCTAGGCAGATATTCACTCACGTTCGTATGTTGGCTGCTATCCTTGCGGGGGCAGTGGCCCTGGCAGCGGCGCCCGCTGCGTCAGCAAACGATACCGTGGCGCTTAAAAATGCCCTTTATGCGGCGGGTTATGACATTAACAATGTCAGTCCGCAAATGGATGACACCACGCGCTCGGCGTTGACCGCATTTCAAAAGGATCAGGATTTGAACGCCTCTGGTGTACTGGATGACGCCACAAAGAAAGCGCTGGGTATGGTTCACGTTCAGGTTGCGGCGGCGAGTTCGTCCAACACCGGGGCGTCACAGAATGCAGGCACTTCCAGTGCAGCCGCAGAGACGGAAAGAGAACAGCCGGCAGAGCAGGCGGAAGAAGGTGATATCGAGGAAGACGATGACGGTGGGTGGTCCTTCTTCTAGATTTAACAACCTTGTTTTTCCCATTCTGAAGTCGGGCCCGGCGTAGTCTCTCCGCCGGGCCCGCGTGCTTTCAACCCAATTTTTCCAGATTTCTGACCGCGCCTTTGTCGGCGCTGGTTGCCAGCAACGCATAAGCCTTCAGCGCGGCCGAGACTTTACGCGGTCGCGACAACTCGGGCTTCCAGCCTTTCTTATCCCGCTCCTCACGTCGCCGATCGAGTTCGTTCTGGTCTATCTCCATATTGATGGACCGGTTGGGAATGTCGATACGGATCAGGTCACCGTTCTCAATTAACCCAATGGCGCCACCCGCCGCCGCCTCGGGTGAGGCATGGCCAATGGAAAGACCCGAGGTGCCGCCGGAGAAGCGGCCGTCAGTCAGTAGGGCACACTCTTTACCCAGCCCCTTCGATTTCAGGTAACTGGTGGGATACAGCATTTCCTGCATGCCGGGGCCGCCCTGGGGGCCTTCGTAGCGGATAATGACCACCTCGCCAGGCTGGACCTCATCATTGAGGATACCTTCGACCGCGGTGTCCTGGCTTTCGAATACTCGTGCATTGCCTTCAAATACGTAGATGCTTTCGTCTACGCCGGCCGTCTTGACCACGCAGCCGTCCAGAGCAATATTGCCGAAGAGAACGGCCAGGCCGCCTTCAGAGGAGTAAGCGTTTTCAACGGAACGAATACAGCCTGTCTCACGGTCGCCATCAAGGGAGGGCCAGCGTGTGCTCTGGCTAAAGGCCGTCTGGGTAGGAATGCCGGCAGGGCCAGCCCTGTAGAATTCGACCACTTCGGGCGTGGGCTCCTGCATGATGTCCCAGGTTTTCAGGGCCTCACGCATGGTTTTGCTGTGCACGGTGGGCAGGTCGGTGTTGATCAATCCGCCCCGTTCCAGCTCGCCGAGGATGCCCATGATGCCGCCTGCGCGGTGAACGTCCTCCATATGATACTTGGGGGAGTTCGGCGCTACCTTGCAAAGCTGGGGGACCCGGCGGGACAACTGGTCAATCTCATTGAGAGTAAACGGCACGCCGCCTTCCTGGGCCGCTGCCAGCAAATGCAGGATGGTGTTGGTGGAGCCGCCCATGGCGACGTCCATCACCATGGCGTTCTCGAACGCTTCCATGGAGGCAATGCTCAGAGGCAACACACTGGCGTCGTCATTTTCGTAATAGCGGCGGGCATTCTCCACAATCTGTCTTCCGGCTTTCCGGAACAGGGCTTCGCGGTCCGAGTGGGTAGCGAGCATTGAGCCGTTCCCGGGCAAAGCCAGGCCAATGGCTTCGGTGAGGCAGTTCATGGAGTTGGCTGTGAACATGCCGGAACAGGAGCCGCAGGTGGGGCAGGCACTGCGTTCGTACTCTGCGACCGTTTCGTCATCAGCGTTCGGGTCAGCAGCGATGACCATGGCATCCACCAGGTCGAGCTTGTGCTCCGAGAGTTTGGTTTTGCCGGCTTCCATCGGGCCACCGGACACAAAGATCGTGGGGATGTTCAGGCGCATGGCGGCCATAAACATGCCCGGGGTGATCTTGTCGCAATTGGAGATGCAGACCAGGGCATCTGCGCAGTGGGCGTTGACCATGTATTCCACGGAATCAGCTATGATTTCTCGGGAGGGAAGGGAATACAGCATCCCGTCGTGTCCCATGGCAATGCCGTCGTCCACGGCAATGGTGTTGAATTCCTTGGCGACACCTCCAGCATCTTCGATTTCCCGGCATACCAGTTGCCCCAGGTCTTTGAGATGTACATGGCCGGGCACGAACTGTGTAAAAGAGTTGGCGACGGCGATGATGGGTTTGCCGAAATCTTCGTTCTTCATGCCGGTGGCGCGCCAAAGAGCACGTGCGCCAGCCATATTACGACCTGCGGTGGATGTCCGCGAACGATACTGGGGCATGGTTGTCTGGTCTCTCTTTCTGTAGCTTGGTCAATAGGGGGAGCGCAAGAGGATACCAGATTACCCCTTGATCGGATGGTTGTTTTGACGAGACGCGCTTACAATGTGTAACAAAGTCGATGAATGATTTATCAAGGAGTAGCCCTATGGCTGGCCAGGAAAGCCTGCCTCTGCGTCGTCTCAAGCAATTTCAGCCGCTGAATCGGCTAACTGATGACCAGCTGGTTTTGCTCGCAAGTCGGGCTGAAAGAAGAACCCATGGTCCGGGCCAGCGAGTGGTGGAGCGTGGCGTGCGGGATGGTCTGGACATATTCCTGATCCACGGCAGCGTAGAACTGGAGTCCATTGACGGCCGCAAGTCCACCATCGAGGCCGATACCGAAAAGGCGATTAACCCCATTGCCCGGCTGCAGCCCCGGATGTACAACGTGACCGCCATCAAGGCGAGCGAATTTCTGGTTATTCAGCAGGACATCCTCAACCAGCTATTGCGGGCCGCACCGGTGCCACAGGTGGAAATGGATTCCGGTGACGGGGTTGGCGACGAAAGCAGCGAAGAACACCATCTGCTGATGGAATTTTATGCCGAGCTACGCTCCAATCAAGTGACCCTGCCAAGCGTGCCGGATGTGGCCTGGAAGGTGCGCAGAACCGTGGACCGAGAAGACTCCACGGCGGATCAGGTTGCCAGTGCCATCTCGGCGGACCCGTCGATGGCCGCCAAACTGGTTCGGGCCTGCAATAGTCCCCTGTACCGTGGATTCAGCGATGTTCGCAATGTCCGCGAGGCCGTTATCCGGTTGGGTATGCGCACCACGCGCCAGTTGGTTACGGTGTTTTCGATGCGTGAGGTGTTCAAAACCAGGCAGGCTTCGCTGCAAAAGGAAATGGACAAACTCTGGCGCCATTCCCGTGAGATGGCGGCGCTGTGCTGGGTGCTCGCGGATAGCGCTACCTCCATTAATCCGGAGGAGGCGTTGCTCGCAGGGCTGTTGCACGATATCGGAGTGGTGCCGGTGCTGGTGCAGGCGGAGCATCACGTAAATCTGTTTGCCGATCAGGCCAACCTTGAGCATGCCATCGGTGAGCTCAGGGCCGATGTGGGAACCGCTATCCTGGAAAGCTGGTCGTTCCCTACGGGCTTTCTGGAGGCGACAAGGCATGCGGAAGACTGGGGGTATGAGTGCCGGGAAGCCTCGCCCCAGCTGGTGGATATTGTGATAGTTGCCCAGTTGCATGCGATGATTGGGTCCAGTCAGAACAGTACCCTGCCACCGTTTGACGAGGTGCCTTCCTATCGCCGTCTTGGTGAGCTTGAGCTGAATGCGTCCCGAAGCCTGCAATTGCTGACGGAAGCCCGTGCAAGGGTGGACGAAGTCCATCGCCTGCTTTCAATTCATTGAGGATATGACACGGTGGTCATTCCTCCAGAGCGTGTTTGCTGGTGACAGTACTAACAATGAATGTACCTCTTTTCCCGCTGAACTCTGTTGTGCTGCCCGGGGGGCGGATTCCCCTGCAGCTATTCGAACCCAGATACATCGATATGCTCCCCCGTTGCCTCAAGGAAGATCGGGGATTTGTGGTCGTCCTGCTCCGGGACGGTCTGGAAACCGGTAGATCAGCGGCCTTTTACGATATTGGTACCTATGTCCGCATCATTGATTTCCAGCAGATGGATAATGGTTTGCTGGGTATTACGGTTGAAGGTAAGGACAAAGTAACGGTGGTACGATCCTGGCAACAGCCAGATGGATTGAATGTCGGGGACGTGGAGTGCTTGCTGGCGGAGGAGGAGCAGCTGATTCCTGAACGTTTCGCGGAGCTCCCCTCTGTGTTGAAGGCGCTGTTCCGCCATCCGGTCGTCCGCGAACTGGACATGGACGTAGATTACGACGACGCCAGGGACGTGGGCTGGCGGCTGACCGAGCTACTGCCGCTGGATAAGCAGGAAAAGCAGCGGCTGGTGGAACTCCAGGCGCCTTTGGAGCGCCTGGAGCGTCTGCTGGGGTTGCTGGAAGCATTGGAAGAAAGCTGAAAAACGATTGCTACGGAGCGGTGACACTGTAGAGCAGAACCGCGTTTGACCATTGTGTCGTTACATACCAGGCCACGAAGGCGAGCCATCCCCACCCAGCAATCAATAGCGTTCCATCCCTTGCCAGTGGGACGTTGTCGTAGCGGCTATAGCTGGCCCTTACGAACCCGCAGATGGAGAGTCCTAGAAATACCCCCGCCACGACATCGGTAAACCAGTGAACGCCCAGGTAAAGCCGGCTTAGCGCACCAAGGACAATGGGGATACTGAAAAGCAGATAGTAGCGCCAGCGCCTGATATGCCGGATTTCCCTGGCTATAAAGCTTGCCGCCAGGGTAGAGAGAACGGTGACGCCGGTTGCGTGGCCACTGGGGAAAGCACCCGAATCTGGAGGCCCGAGGACAACATCTGGCCTTGGTATGGCGGTCAGGGATTTGAAGCCCCAGACCAACACAGTCGTTAGCAGTGCCGCCCCTGCTACATGGATCGCAGCGGCATAGTAACCGCGAAAGAAAAGGGCCAGTGCGCTCAATGTAGCGGCTGCCAGAAGGACCGGTGGGTCCCCCAGAAGTGTCAGCAGGATCATTACCGGATCCAGCAAAGGGGTCCGCAGCTGAGAAAACCACCGCAGGGTCAGGTCATCAAACGGCGCCAGCAGTTGGGTGGCGGTGGCCAATTGGCCCCATATCATAAACAGGGTGCCAGCTCCCAGTGCCAGCGACAAGGACGGTAGTGGGAACTCGCCAGCCTGCGCGGGTCGCTGGCTGGTATACAGGCGCCAGAAGCGGTGGGTCGAATCGTAGCGGGCCGTGAGGCGCGACAACCACAGGTAGAGCTGGCTGCCATGCCCAAGACCTAACTGGAAGCGGAAAAGCAACAGGTAAATCACCAGCAGTATTGCGGCGCTGATTGCGATCACAGGGTAAAAGTGAGCGGGTGGTTCGAATTCGCTGGCCAGGGCGCTACCAACCAGATACCCCGGCAATACATAGACTGGTGCCCAGGCCACTGCCGATGACAGGTTGAAGGCCAGGAACCGTCGCCATGGCATCAGAAATGCGCCGGCGATGAGCGGAATGATTGGTCGAATCGGGCCCACAAAGCGTCCGATAACGACGCTTTTACCGCCGTGACGATGGAAGAAAGCCTCGCCTTTGCCGATAAATCCCGGGAAACGATTCAGTGGCCAAAGCCTGTCCAGGCGTCCCTGAAACAGTCTGCCGAGGGCGAAGCTGATGCCGTCGCCAGCAACGGCTCCGGCGCCGGCCCACAGCAGGACTTCGGCCACCGGTATGGCCACCTGGCCAGCCAGCACCGCCACGGCGAACAGGATGGCAACCCCGGGGATCAGGATGCCCGCAAAGGCTAGGGACTCGAGGAATGCTGTGAGGAACAGCGCCGCTGACAGCCAGCCCGGGTTGGTTGCCAGCCAGTCGGTCAGTGACTGTAGCCACTCCGGCATCATGATGGGCGAACATCTCCCTGGCTGTACCAGACCGAATCGGCACCACGTTTACGGGCTTCCTCCAATGCATGCCTAACCCGTTTTCGCAGGTCCGCCGTGCGGATGTCGGTACTGGCGCGAGTGGTGCAGCCAAGGCTGACAGTCACTTTTCCGGCCAGAGGCCAGTTCTGTTCCGCGATGGTCCGCCGAATTCGTTCGGCGATGACGCGTACGCCTTCTTCCGGTGTGAAGGGCAGGATCAGGAAAAACTCGCCGTCTTCAAGCGTGTAAAGGGTGTCGCCAGCACGGATAACGTCAAACAGGTGCTGGGTGAGGTCCCTGAGCAGTCGCTGCATGCCGGCCTGGCCGTGCAGATCTTCGGCTTCCTCGGCGTAATCAATGGCCAGGGAAATCACCGACAGGGAGTGTGACATGACAATGGCCCGGGAAATTTCCTTTTGCAGGGTTTCGTCCAGGAAGCGTGCATTGTGGGCGCCGGTCACCGGGTCGGTAATGGCCAGATCCTCTGCCGATTGTGCCATGTGGTCGTAGTGCCAGATATACAGCGCGGCCACCGCGACCAGAGCAAACACCCCGGCACTGATGGTTATGGCGTACATCAGGGGCGATGACAGGAGTAGAAAGAGTGCCAGTGCGACCAGCAATAACAGGGAAAGGATCAGCCCCTGTCGTAGCGGAAGGATCAGCAGATTCAGTACAACCAGGGGCATAACCCAATGACTGATGCCGGGAGGGTCAAGGGCAAACATGGCCGCCACCAACCCACTGTTCAGCGCTGTAAGAATAAGGAGATGCCCCGGTGCCGACAACTGGCGGCGGCGACATATGAAGGTATAGCCAGCGCCTGCGACCGTCAGCAACGCCATTCCGGCAGCCAGGAAGAACAGGTCATAGAATCCGTAGCGAAGGTTCTGGAATGCCAGGCTTGCAATGAAAAGACTGGCAAACGCATAACCGGCCAGATGGGTAAAACTTCTCAAGCGGGTTTCAGTCATAACGCCGGCCCCTCCGTTCTGGGTGGGGGCGATGTGTGTGTCCAGGTACTGTAGGACTGGGCGCGGTCGCCCCCTTGTTGCTGGGCGCGCCGCAACGCATTGGCAGCGGATTGCTGCAAACTGTCTGCGTCATCGCCGATATTCAGGCCGGCGATTCCCGCACTGACCGTCAGATGCAGTTGGTGTGAGGCAAGCAGGGTGCGTAATCCCTTTCGGATCGTCTCGGCCTGTGATGCCGCTTCTGCCGTGGGGATGCCTGGCAGGATGACCAGGAATTGCAGATCTGCTACCCGATAGTAGGTGTCGAAATCCCGTAGCTGGGAGTGCAGATAACGGCCGATCCGTGGCAGTATGGAGCGTATGTCGGCATCCGGGTCGCTGTCGCTCAGGTGGGTGTCCAGGCCGATCATGATCACCGACATATCGGTGCCTTCCCGTTCACTGCGCTGGATCTCCTTGTGGAGATCAGCCGTCAGGTATTCGCGGCTTGCGGCCTGGGTCAGTTCGTCGGTCCGGCGCAGGGGCGCAAGTTGTCGCGACTTGTACTCACGCAGGAAAACCAGCAGGCCTGAGAGCATAACGGTCAGCAGCAGTGCGCTAAGCATCTGGTGGCGTTCGGGCAGGCCGGCAGACCAATGGGTGGCAGACATCGCAAGAACGGCGCAGAGTGCGGTAATCGCCGCTGCCCAGGTGACGGGCAGCAGTGCAAAGCCGACCAGTGGTGCGACGTAGAGCCAGTGGGTCAGGCTCCAGGGCCCTGTCCATAGGCTGGTGGCCAAAAGCGACAACAGCGCCACAAACAGGAGTCGGTGAATCGCCGGCCAGGGTTGTCGAGAGCGTCCGGGGTGGAAGGTGTTGCCGCTGAAGACCAGTGCTGCGGCGACAATAGCGGTGATTGCTGTCAGTGTCTCCCGTTGGATCACTGAAAATGCGGCAATGGCGATCAGGATCAGGAATCCAGTTCTCGACAGGCGGCTTAACAGGAATTTTTCGGCCATCTGGGCCATGGTATCCGTCCTCTCCCGGGCGTCCGTGGTTTAAAGCATACAGCAGGTTTTGTTCAATGACCCGCGGAATAAAGTGTCTCAGGCCGGTATAATAATCGCTTGGGATGCGTACTTGAAACGGGAAAGGTAAAGTTAGGCCCTGATTCGCACAATCGGTATTAACATTGAAAGGTAATCGGATGGATATTGCAGCTTATATGGCGGAGGTAGGACAGCAGGCACGGCAGGCCGCGAGGGCTGTGGCCCGCTCCACAACGGCTGTTCGCAACCAGGCGTTGCTGGCAACAGCCGAGGCTCTGGACGCTGCGCGCGATGAGCTTGCCGCAGCCAATGCCAGGGACCTGGAGGGTGGCCGTGCCAACGGTCTGGAAGCAGCGATGCTGGACCGGCTGGAGCTGACCCCGGCGCGCATCGATGCAATGATTGAAGGGCTGCGCCAGGTGGCCTCGTTGCCGGATCCGATTGGCGAAATTACCGATATGACGTATCGACCCTCCGGAATACAGGTTGGTCGCATGCGTGTGCCGTTGGGTGTTATCGGTATTATCTACGAATCCCGGCCCAACGTGACCGTAGAGGCTGCCAGTCTGTGCCTGAAGTCCGGAAACGCCACCATATTGCGCGGGGGTTCCGAGGCCATTCATTCCAATCAGGCCATCGCAGCCTGCCTGGCAAAGGGGTTGAAGGAATCAGGTCTGCCAGAAAGTGCCGTACAGGTTGTGAAAACCACCGACAGGGCCGCTGTCGGCGAACTGATTACCATGCCCCGGTTTGTGGATGTGATTGTCCCAAGGGGTGGTAAAGGTCTGATCGAGCGCATCAGCCGTGATGCGCGCGTACCTGTGATCAAGCACCTCGATGGTATCTGTCACGTGTATATCGACAGCCATGCTGATCCCGAAAAAGCCCTGAGCATAGCGGTGAACTCCAAGACCCAGCGGTACGGCACCTGCAATACCATGGAGACACTGCTGGTGGACCAGGAAATCGCGGCTGATATTCTGCCGTTGCTGGCGGACGCCTTCCGGGACAAAGGTGTGGAGCTCAGAGGCTGCCCGCAGACAATGGACATTCTCCCTGATGTTGTTCGTGCCACCGAGGACGACTGGGGCACGGAATACCTGGCCCCGGTGCTTGCAGTAAAGGTGATCGATGGGCTTGATGGCGCGATTGAACACATCAATCGTTATAGTTCTCAGCATACAGACAGCATTGTCACGGAAAACTATACCCGGGCCCGCCGATTCCTGACGGAAGTGGATTCCAGCTCCGTCATGGTCAATGCTTCGACCCGTTTTGCGGACGGTTTCGAGTATGGCCTCGGTGCGGAAATCGGCATCTCCACAGACAAGATTCACGCCCGTGGGCCGGTTGGCCTTGAAGGTCTGACATCACAGAAATACGTGGTGTTTGGCGACGGTCACATCCGGACCTGATTGCGCATGCATGTGATCTATGGTGGCACCTTCGACCCGATACATCACGGCCACCTGCGGCTTGCAGTCGAGCTAAGGGAGCGGTTGGGGGTGGCGAAAGTGGCTTTGATGCCCTGTCACGTGCCTCCTCACCGTGATGTGCCGGGTGCTACGAGCGCACAGCGTCTGGCCTTGCTGGAACTGGCCATTGCTGGCGAGCCCGGGCTGACTCTGGATGACCGCGAGTTGGGGCGGGAAGGCGCGTCCTACACCGCGGAGACGTTGACGCAACTGAGGGCGGAGATCGGCCCCGACGAGCCGCTCGCCATGGTTTTGGGTACGGATTCCTTCGCCGGTTTCGACCGCTGGCAGGAGTGGGAGCGGATTCCCGAACTGGCTCACATTGTCGTCGTGCAACGTCCGGGGCCAGGTCTGGCACCGGACGGTGTGCCGGCGAAATTATTGAGCCAGCGGTCAGTCGAGCGGGTAGAGGCCTTGTTTCGCGCGCCTTGTGGCCATATTTTGCAACTCGACCCACCGTTGCTTGATATCTCTGCGACCGGTATTCGCGATCGGATTCTTTCCGGCCATTCTCCCCGTTACCTGCTGCCCGACCCGGTGTGGCGGGAAATTCAACGCCAGAGACTATACGGCGCATGACCGGACGGGAACTTTTAGTGCTACAATCCCGTCTGAATATGACTTTTCGGGTGGCTGCCTTCGCCGCTGCCCGTCCAACAGGGTGATTATGCAGGCAGAGCAACTGAAAGAACTGGTCGTGGGTGCGCTTGAGGACGTCAAAGCGCAGGACGTAAGCATCATTGATGTCAGGGGGAGAACCAGCGTAACGGACTACATGGTCCTTGCGTGTGGGACCTCCAATCGGCATGTGAAATCCCTGGCGGATTCGGTGTTGTCCGAAGCGAAGGAGCAGGGGGTTCGTGCCAGCAATGTGGAAGGCGCCAATGCGAGTGACTGGATTCTGGTTGATCTCGGCGACGTGGTGGTTCACGTCATGATGCCGGCAACCCGAGAGTTCTATGACCTCGAACGCCTCTGGCGTGATGCTCCCGATCTGGGTGTTGCGGGTAGCGAATAATCATGCGGTTACGCCTGGTCTGTGTAGGGCAGAAAATGCCCGAGTGGGTCAGCCAGGGGTATAATGAGTATGCCCGCCGGATGCCGTCGGAGTTGTCCCTTGATCTGGTGGAAATTCCCTTGGCCCATCGTGGCAAGAATCCGGATATTCCCAGGCTGATGCAGCGTGAGGGGGACGCAATCCTGTCGGCGTTGGGCCCTCGTGACCGGGTGATTGCCCTGGAAGTTGGCGGCCGCAACTGGTCCACTGAAAAATTGGCCGGTCAGCTTGAGAACTGGCAGTTGGATGGTCGCGACGTCAGCTTTCTTGTCGGCGGGCCGGATGGTCTCGCCGACATCTGCCGGGACAGGGCTGATCAGCTGTGGTCGCTGTCTGCCTTGACTCTGCCGCATCCATTGGTGCGGATCCTTCTAGCCGAGCAGCTCTACCGCGCCTGGTCCGTCACTCGCAACCATCCTTATCACCGGGCCTAGGAAGCCAAGCCAATATGCCCTGGGGAGAGTTCAAAGACATCGCAGCCGAACGGCGCCTGTTCCAGCGTCGTGCATTCGTCATGCTGTTACTGGTCTTTGTATTGCTGGGCGTGTTGATTGCCCGGATGTATCAGCTGCAGGTTGTAGAACACGACATCTACACCACGCTTTCCGACAAAAACCGTGTTCAGGTACAGTCCGTAGCGCCTCCCCGCGGGCTGGTTTATGACCGCAACGATGTCTTGCTGGCGGAGAACCGCCCGGTTTTCAGTGTGACGCTGGTACCCGAGCGAGTTGGTGATATGGAGCAAACCCTCGCAAAGCTCCAGGGCATTCTGAGCATTTCCGAGGAGGATATGGAGCGCTTCCAGCGTCGGCTGCTTGAGCCTCGTCGTCCGTTCCAGGAATTGCCCCTGCGTTACGATCTGAACGAACAGGAAATCGCACGTCTGGCGGTTCACCGCCATGAATTGCCTGGTGTCGAGGTATCTGCGGAACTGGTTCGGTATTACCCACACAGTACACTGACTGCCCACGCCCTTGGCTACGTGGGGCGTATCAACCGTCAGGAATTGCAGAGAATTGATCCGGTGAACTACGCGGGCACCAACTACATTGGCAAGTCCGGGGTGGAACGTTTCTACGAAGAACTCCTGCACGGCCAGGTCGGCTACCAGCACGTGGAAACCAATGCGCGAGGCCGAACCCTGCGCGTACTGGAGCGAGAAAATCCGGTGCCCGGGGAAGATGTCCAGTTGCACATGGATTTGCGGTTGCAGCGGCTGGCCCATGACCTGCTCGATGGCCGGCGTGGCGCCATTATTGCGATTGAGCCGTCCACCGGGGGCATCCTTGCTCTTGCCAGTGTGCCCGGCTTTGACGCCAATCTGTTCGTCACCGGCATAGGTGTCGAAGCCTATCGGTCACTTAGCAGTAGCGTGGACAAGCCCCTCTTTAATCGTGCCCTGCGGGGCCAATACCCGCCAGGCTCAACTCTCAAACCTATGCTCGCTATCGCCGCGCTCGACAGCAATGCCGTTACCCGGGACAAGACCATCTGGGATCCTGGCTACTATCAGCTGAATTCCGGCGGCCGCCGCTGGCGCGACTGGAAGCGGGGCGGCCACGGATGGGTAGACCTGAAGTCAGCGGTGGCACAGTCCTGTGATATCTATTTTTACGAAGCGGCTGTGACCATGGGCGTTGATACCATGCACAAATACCTTTCCGACTTCGGGTTCGGAGAAGATGCCACTCTGGACGTTGCCGGAGCCCTCAGCGGCCTGCTGCCCTCCAGTGACTGGAAACGCGCTATTCATAGCGAGCCTTGGTATCCCGGGGACTCGGTAAACCTGGGTATTGGGCAGGGGTTCATGTTGGCGACGCCGTTACAATTGGCGACCGCTACCTCGGTGATTGCCAACCGTGGTCATTGGGCAGAGCCACGGCTGCTGAAAGACATCAAGGGGGATCAATCGATTGATGAGGTGCTACCGACGGGGACGCACCAGTCTATCGAACTTGAAAATCCGGATGACTGGGAGTTTGTTGTGGAGTCCATGGCCGAAGTAATGCACGGAAGTAAAGGCACGGCCCGGGGAGCAGCAAGGGGGGCGCCCTATCGGATGGCCGGCAAAACCGGTACCGCGCAGGTGTTCAGTCTGGCCGAGGACGAAGAGTACGACGAAGAGGAAATACGTGAGCGACTGCGGGATCACGCCCTGTTTGTCGGCTTTGCACCCGTGGAAGACCCAAAGATCGCCGTTGCCGTTATCGTTGAGAACGGTGGTAGCGGTAGCGGAACCGCCGCGCCGGTTGCACGGGCCATGTTTGATGCCTGGTTGCTGGATCTCTCCGGGGCAGGCAGTGAACTCGTGGCTGGCTCGCCCGGGGAAGGGAGCAACTGATGCCCGCCGGTAGCCTGTTAAATCAGTCAGCACGTCACCCCCTGTCTAGCCCGAGGGGGATCTGGTCGGCGTTGCATATTGACCCGATTCTACTGTTCCTGTTGCTGACCCTTATTGCGGGGGGGCTGTTCGTTTTGTACAGCGGGGCCGACCGCAACCTGGAGGTCGTGAAGGCCCAGGGCATCCGGATGGGCGTGGCTCTGGTGGTGATGTTTGTGTTCGCCCAACTCGACCCGGCGGTGTTCCGGCGTTGGTCGCCCTGGCTGTTTGTTGCCGGCCTGATAGGACTAGCGGCGGTGTTGCTGGTTGGCGTTGGTGCCAAGGGTGCGCAGCGTTGGCTGGCCATTCCCGGGTTGCCCCGTTTCCAGCCTTCGGAGCTGATGAAGCTGGTAGTGCCGATGATGGCCGCCTGGTACCTTTCGCGCCATTACCTGCCTCCAAGACTCCGCCATGTGGCGGTGGCGTTGCTCATTGTGTTGGCTCCCATGGCAATGATCATCTTGCAGCCGGACCTGGGGACCTCGTTACTGGTTGGCGCCGCCGGGATATTCGTGGTGTTCTTTGCCGGTATGGGCTGGCGCCTGATCGGCGCCTTTCTTGCCATGGTGTCAGTGGCGGCACCACTGATGTGGTTCTTCGTGATGCGCGAGTATCAGAAGCAGCGCGTACTGACCTTGCTGGATCCTCAGAGCGATCCGCTTGGCGCCGGCTGGAACATTATCCAGTCCAAGACCGCTATTGGCTCGGGGGGCATGGATGGCAAGGGGTGGCTCCAGGGCACACAGTCCCATCTTGAGTTTCTTCCTGAGAGCCATACCGACTTCATCGTTGCGGTGCTGGCGGAAGAATTTGGCTTTGTGGGCATGCTGGTTCTTCTGGTGCTCTATCTCCTGATTGTTCTGCGGTGCCTGTACATTGCGTCGACGGCACAGGATTCCTTCAGCCGGCTGTTGGCGGGGGCGCTGACGATGACGTTTTTTATCTATGTCTTCGTCAATGTGGGGATGGTCAGTGGTCTTCTGCCAGTGGTGGGCGTGCCCCTGCCGCTGGTCAGCTATGGTGGAACGTCAGGGGTAACGCTGATGGCGGCGTTTGGGGTGTTGATGTCGGTTCATACCCATAGACGGATGATCAGTGCGTGATGACTGGGCACCGACCATGGACCATGGACAGGGAGTAATGGTTGCCGGGTCCGCTGCCATGGTAATCTTGGCCGCGGTGACAGGCCGCAGTTGTGGTGACGTTGCATTGAAAAGGTTCTCGAGTCGAAGCCAGTCAAGGGGATTCATGAAAGCTGTCAGGTATTGGTTAGGTGTCGGATGGGTGATGGTGTGCTTTGCCTCCCCTTTACAGGCCGGTCCCTACAATGAAACACCTGAAAGCCGTGAATTTGTTCGTGAGATGTCGGAACGCTACGGATTTGAGGCCGAACGTGTGTCTGCAATACTGGCCAACGCGCAGCGCCGTGATTCGATATTGGAAGCCATCAGCCGACCGGCTGAGAAAACCCTTGAGTGGCACGAATACCGTCGGATCTTTATGCGTGATGAACGCATAGAGCAGGGCGTCAGTTTCTTCAGGAAACATCAGGAAGCCTTTGAGCGCGCCGAACGTGAGTACGGTGTACCGGCGTCAATCGTTGCGGCGATTATCGGCGTCGAAACCTGGTATGGCACCTACAAAGGAAAGTATCGGGTGCTCGATGCCCTTGCCACTCTGGCATTCGACTATCCGCCCCGGAGTCGTTTTTTTCGCAGCGAGCTTGCCCAGTATTTGCTGATGACCCGTGAACAGGGCTTCGACCCTATGGCGTTGACGGGTTCCTATGCGGGGGCGATGGGGTACGGTCAGTTTATCTCCAGCAGCTACCGGCATTACGCGCTTGATTTTGACGGTGATGACGTTGCAGACATCCTGACCAATCCCGTGGATGCCATCGGCAGTGTCGCCAATTATTTCCACGCCCATCGTTGGCAAACGGGTGAGCCTGTGGCAGAACGGGTGAGTGACAGTCTGCCAAAGAGCTCACCATTGCTGACCAGGGAACTGCGGCCGACGTTGACGGTCAATGACTATCGGCAGGCGGGTATCGTCCCGAAAATGGATGTGCCCGGCGACGCCAAAGCCAGAGTGATCCGTCTCGTCGGGGACGAGGGCTCTGAACTATGGCTGACCTACCATAACTTTTACGTGATAACCCGCTACAATCACAGTCATCTATACGCCATGGCGGTGCACCAGTTGGCAGGTGCGCTCGAAGAGCGGATGCGGCCGCTGGCAAACGAAAACAATGGAGATAGTAACAACTCGTGATGAAACGCCATGTTCTACTACTGGTTTTAGGGGTACTGGTGCTGGCCGGGTGCGCATCATCGCCCGAGCCTGACCACTCCTCCCGCTACACCCTGAGCCAGGATCGTGCGCCCTCAGGCAATTTCGATGCATCGGGGCTTGCCGATGCCACGCCTCGATTTGAGGAGCCGCGCCGCGCTGGAAACAAATCACCCTACCAGGTCTGGGGTAAGGAGTATCACGTCCTGGGCAGTAACGATGGCTATGTTCAGCGCGGCACCGCGAGCTGGTATGGTGAGAAGTTCCATGGACACAAAACCTCGAATGGAGAGGTTTTTGACATGTACGAGATGTCCGCGGCGCACAAGAGCCTGAGAATTCCAGGATACGCCCGGGTGACCAACCTCGATAACGGTCGCTCGGTGGTGGTTAGGGTCAACGACCGTGGCCCCTTCCACGGGGATCGCCTGATTGACCTCTCCTATGCCGCGGCCAAAAAGCTGGGTTATCAGGGCAGGGGTACGGCCAGGGTAGAGGTGGCCGCCATCACGGTGAATCGTGACGGCTCGATGACCCTTGCCGGCAAGCCGTTCCCGGAATCGGGGGCTCCGGTGGATGCCGAACGCCTGAAGGATCCCGGGGCAGGCAGCGAGGCCCTGTTTGTGCAATTGGGGTCGTTCAGCCAGCGTAACCCCGCCGAGGCCCTTCTGGACAGGGCGCGGCGTGCAGTCGCAAACCCAATGCGGGTGAGAGAAGTGGAAACGGCTTCCGGCCGCTTTCACCGCGTTCAGGTCGGGCCGTTCAGGGACGAGGATGAAGCCCTGAGAGCCCAGAGCCTGCTTGAAAATCACGGATTTGGTCAGTCAATACTTCTGACCGACACTCATTGAACCAGTCACTTACTTGAAACTGAATGGACCCATGGCACTAAATAAAGCGTTCCGAGCCTTCTCTGCTGTTCTGCTCCTGATTCTGCTTCCGGCTATGCCGGTTGCGGCCCAGGCTGTTCTGATTCCGTCATCACCGCAGATCGCGGCGAGTTCCTATATCCTGATGGACCCGCTTTCCGGACGGATTATCATGGAAGAGAACAGCCATGAGCGTCTGCCCCCGGCCAGCCTGACCAAAATGATGACGGCCTATATCGTGGAACGGGAGCTGGACGAGGGTCGGATTTCCCTGTCCGACATGGTGCCCATCAGCGTGAACGCCTGGCGAACCGAGGGTTCACGGACCTTCGTTAAAGAAGGGACGGAAGTGTCGGTCGAGAACCTGCTAAAGGGCGTCATCATTCAGTCTGGGAACGATGCCTCAGTGGCGCTGGCCGAGTATATTGCCGGCAGTGAAGGGGCGTTCGTCGACATCATGAACCAGCAGGCGCAGATACTGGGGATGAACGAGTCCAGTTTTGCCAATGCTACCGGCTTGCCTGCCCCGGATCATTTCTCCACTGCCTACGATCTGGCCCTTTTGGCAAAGGCGATTATCAACGACTATCCGGAAAACTACCCGCTGTATGCCCAGAAACACTTCACTTACAACAATATCCGTCAGCCAAACCGGAACAGCCTTTTGTGGCGTGACGACAGTGTTGATGGGCTGAAGACCGGCCATACCGAGGAAGCCGGTTACTGCCTGGTGGCGTCAGCCAAGCGCAATGACACCCGCCTGATTGCTGTGGTGATGGGAACAGACAGCACCTCGTCCCGCGCCCAGGAAGTCCAGAAAATGCTGAACTACGGCTTCCGCTATTACCAGAGCGAGCGCCTGTTCCGCACTGGCCAGGAACTGCTGGAAGCGCGCGTATGGGGCGGGGCAAGCGATAGCCTGTCCGTGGGACTGACAGAAGATGTTTACGTCACCATTCCCCGAGGCTCAAGGGATTCCCTGGAATCCACCGTTGAACTCGACTCAGTGATCAAGGCGCCCATTTCCATGGGCGACGAATTGGGCCGGGTGACCGTCAAGCTCGGCGATGATGTGGTCGTGGATCAGCCGGTGCTGGCACTCAGCGATATCCCGGAAGGTGGTTTCTTCAAGCGGATCTGGGACGCCATCAAACTATTCTTTGTTCAGCTCTTTGAGTAAGGGCGCGAGTGGCCTGTAGGAGATAAACCGGGATGAGCGAACCAAAGGCACCCAAAATCGAGTTTCCCTGTGACTACGTGATTAAGGTTATCGGGGACGCCGCGCCAGACTTTGTGGAGTTTGTGGTGGGCGTCGTGGAGCAGCATGCACCTGGCATTTCGAACGATGACGTTACGGTGAAAGACAGTCGCGGCGGTCGGTTTGCCTCGGTAAACCTCAAGATCGTTGCCACGGGCGAGCCGCAGTTGAAAGCTCTGTTCGAGGAACTCAAGGCCAGCGGCCGGGTTCATATGGTGCTGTAACCTGATGGCCGAGCTGATCGTTCGTGACCTGGGTGAACAGCCCTACCTGGAAACCTGGGAGGCGATGAAATCGTTCACGGCCTCGCGAGACGCCTCCACGCCCGATGAACTCTGGCTGCTGGAACACCCAAGGGTCTACACCCAGGGGCAGGCCGGCAAAGCCGAGCACATACTGGCCCCCGGTGATATCCCGGTGATACTGGTGGATCGCGGTGGCCAGGTGACGTATCACGGCCCTGGCCAGCTTGTGGTTTACCTGATGATAGACCTGACTCGCCATCGCCTGGGAATTCGCTCCCTGGTTGATGTCATTGAGCAGGCCATTGTCCGGACCCTTGCGGGGATGGGTGTGGCGGCAGCGCCGCGTCCGGATGCGCCGGGTGTCTATGTGGAACAAGCGAAGATTGCGTCGCTGGGGCTGCGTGTAAGGCGAGGATGTTCGTTCCACGGTCTGGCCCTGAACGTGGCCATGGACATGGAGCCGTTTCGCCGGATCAACCCCTGTGGCTATGCTGGCATGGCGATGTGTCAGGTCAGCGATTTCGTCCCCGAGGCAACCGTTGCCGGTCTTGCTCCTGCTCTGTCGGATGAATTGGTTAATGGCCTGGCGGGTGGCGCTGTTCGACGGGTAACGGGCTGGTAACTCGAAGCCCAAGTACCGATTGAGGCGGTTGCCTTGCTAGCCGTGTATACCCTCGAAATCACACACCTTGTTACGCCCCAGGGTCTTGGCTCGATAAAGTGCTTCGTCGGCGCGCTGTAGCAGTCGGTCCACAGACTCTGCGCCGTGGATAGTGGCGACTCCGACACTGATAGTGGTGTTGATGCTCCCGCCCTGGGTCTCTATAGGCGTTGATGCAATGGTCTGGCGTATGCGATTGGCCGTCTGGACGGCCTCAACGGTATCGGTCTCAGGCAGCAATACCAGGTATTCTTCTCCTCCCCAGCGCGCCAGCGTATCGACCTTCCGGCTGTGTTCCCGCAAGGTCCTGGCTACCATCACAATGGTTTCATCCCCCACCTGATGACCATGGTTGTCGTTGACAGACTTGAACAGATCAATGTCCATCAACAACACCGAGAAACCGCGCGAATTGCGTAAGTAACGCTGATACTCAGCTTCCAGTTGCTCGTGGGCTTCACGTCGATTGGCGAGCCCCGTTAACGCATCGTGTTTAGCCGCATATTCAAACTCCGCAGCCAGTTTCAGCAGCCCCAGTTTGCTGCGCCGCCGGCTCTGGTCCAGGACGTAGCAGGTGGACATCTCAAACCCCAGTACCGCAAGCATGGTGAGTCGGAAGCTGGTGCTGTACGGCGAATCGAATACCAGGTCCCCGAGTGGGCTGAATAGCAAGGCAACCCCCGCAAGTCCGCCGGAACAGGCAAGCACGCCCACTTTCGCTTCGCTGATGTAGAAGATGATGGGTGGATAGGCAAACAGCCAGATAATGGCAGAGCCGTCCTCCACCGCATTGACTGCCAGATAGGTGAAGAGGATCGTGATCGCGGTAATAAAGCCGCGGCGTTGCAGAGTACTGTTGCGACTGAGCAGATAAACAATACCATTGACACTGAGCAGCACGGCAAAGACGATCAGGGTTGTGGCAGAGCCGGGGATTCCGCGATCCAGGGATCGCCATGCAAAAAACAGCAGGATGGGGACCGCTGCCAGAGTAAGCCAGCCGATCAACATCGGAACCGGAATTTCACCCTTCACCCGGAACTGTGACAGTTTGGTGTCGGAGGGTCTGCTGGTGGTCTGAGTCATTATTGCTGTCTTGTTGTTTTTGGGCATCAGTGGCGAGGTTATCGACCACATTTTTATACTAAACCGCTTTGGACGTGGGGTCTGTGTAAAAACGTAAAACCTTTCGCCAACCACAGAAGTAAACACAGAAGGGGCGGTTTGCATTGGCCCCAAGAGCAATGAATCGACGGCACGCCGGTTAGGTTTGAGGGCCCGGGTATCCGTATAATGGTCATACAGGCTGATAGCGCCAACACTTACAGAACCGAGCAGGTTTTTGATGGCATCCAGACCCAAAAGCACATCTGTTGCACGTATCAAGACCGGCAGCTTTGAGCGTCGGCTTACCCTCACCAGGGCGGGGCTTTTCGCAGGCACCCGGATGGCCTCCCATATGGCCACCAACTGGTTCAGCAGCAAGGACAAGCGGGAGGCCCGGCACCGGGCCATGCTATCCAGCCAGGCGGAATTCCTGGTGGACGAGTTGGGCAAGCTCAAGGGCAGTGTCGTCAAGATCGGGCAGGTGATGGCTCTCTATGGCGAGCACTTCCTGCCTGAGGAAGTAACCGAAGCACTGCATACCCTGGAAGATCAGACCACCTGGCTGGAATGGCCGTCGATCGAGCGGGTGCTTAAGGCTGAACTGGGTGCTGACCGTTTGGCGGAACTGGACGTGGATCCCGACCCGATTGGCGCGGCTTCTCTGGGGCAGGTTCATCGAGCGCGCCGGCGTAGCGACGGGTTGGAACTGGTGCTCAAGGTCCAGTACCCCGGCGTTGACGAAGCAGTCGACAGTGACCTTAACGCAGTGGCACATCTGCTCAAGATTGCCCGCCTGGTCTCCTTCGGTCCCGAGTTCAATGACTGGCTGGAAGAGGTGCGGGACATGATGCACCGAGAGGTGGATTACCGCCTCGAAGCCCGTACCACTGAAAAATTCCGGCAGATGTTGCTGGACGATCCCCGTTTTGTGGTGCCCCGTGTTCTCGACGAGTACTGCACGGCCCATGTCATCGCCTCCACCTACGAGCCAGGCCACTCAGTGAGTTCAGTGGCGGTACGAGATCTGGCCCTGGATCGTCGTAGCGAGTTGGGCCGTGCCGCGCTGGAATTGTTCTTCCGTGAGTTGTTTATCTGGGGTGAGATCCAGACGGATCCCAATTTCGGCAACTACCGGATCCGCATCGCCGGTGAGGAAGGCGCGAACAGCGAAACCGACCAGATAGTGCTGCTGGATTTTGGAGCGGTACAGGCTTACTCAGCGACCTTCCTGGACCCGGTCATTCAGATGATCCGGGCTTCCTACGAGGGCGACCTGACAGAGGTGATTGACGGCGGTATCCGGTTGCGTTTCATGAGCGAGGATTGGCCCGATGACGTTCTGGACACGTTCGGCAAGGTTTGCATGTCGGTATTGGAGCCACTTTCCAGGGACCGTAGCAACTGGCCCGGTGAAGCAGTGAACGACCGCGGCCAGTACCGTTGGAAACAAAGTGACCTGCCGTCGCGGGTGGCGCGCCAGGCAGCGCGCTCAGCCATCAGCCGCTATTTCAAGGTGCCGCCGAAGGAATTCGTATTCCTGAACCGGAAGCTGATTGGTGTCTATACGTTCATCGCGGTGCTGAATGCGGAATTCAACGGTGAGGATCTGCTCCGGGAATACCTCTATGGTGATCCCGGCACCCCCGATGCTTCCAGCACCAACCAGATGACCAAGCCGTAGCGCAATCCCTTGCCAATGGCCACCAGGATCACGAAGTTGAGCCAGGGCACGCGCATGATCCCGCCAACCAGGGTCAGTGCGTCGCCGCCCAGTGGCAGCCACCCCAGAAGCAGCGACCATTGCCCGTAACGGTTGAAGCGGGTGCGGGCTTTATCGAGCTGGGATTCGGAAATCGGAAACCAGCGTTTGTGCTTAAAGCGATCCACCTGCCGGCCGATAACCCCATTAATAACCGAGCCTGCGGTGTTGCCTGCTGTCGCCCAGAACCATATCCACCAGAGCGAATAGCCTTGAGTCACCATGCCGCCAAGGAGAATCTCCGAATAGGCCGGGAGTATCGTTGCTGCGGCCAGTGCGGTCATGAACAAGGTGAGATAGGCCAATGGACGCTCCTGTTGAGGTGAATGCCGATCAGGCTCTAATGGCAGCTATGCCTTTTAGGGCATCAAGCTGATAATGAACTCCAATCGAGACAGGTTGCTGTACCAATGAAAAAACTGTCACTGCGTTTCAAACTCTATGCCCTGGTTATTACGCTGCTGCTGGTTATGGGAATCAGTATTGTGGTGACTGCCCAGCTTTCCCTGGGACAGATGGAGCAGCGAATCACCTCCGAAACCCGTGACACGGTGCGCAGCCTTGCCGTCGACCGATTGAGCGCAACCGCCGGGAAATACGGTGAGGTTGTCAGCGGCATGTTTGCCACAGCGTATCGGACACCGGAAGTCGTCCGCAACGTCATCAGCCGGAATATACAGGCGGATAGTTCCGGCCGCATCAGCCGCGTTGCCCTTCAGGAAACGGTGGGTGCGGTACTGGAGGAGCAGGAGGGACTGAGTTCCATCTATGCCCAATTCGAACCGGACGCCTACGACGGCCAGGACCGCTACTTCACCGGTGGCGTCGAAGAACACAGCAGCGATGACGGTACCCTGGAAATCTATTACTACCGCTCTCTGGAGGGCGATGTGGTGTTCAGTCGCACCGAGGATCCTTCGACCAAGTACCTGGACAACCGGAATGAGTTCGGTATTCGCGAGGCGGAATGGTACCTGTGTTCCAGGGATAGCCGGGAGCCCTGCATCATGGAGCCTTACGAATACGAAATTGAAGAGGGCTATACCGAACTGATGACCAGCCTGGTCGTGCCCATTATGAACGGGAACGAGTTTGCGGGCGTGGCCGGCGTTGACCTCAACCTGTCAACGCTCCAGAAAGCGATCCAGAATGTCAGTGATAACCTCTATGACGGCGCATCAAGGGTGACCCTGCTGAGCAGTAAGGGGCTGATTGCTGCATCCAGCCACTACAGTGAACATCTAGGCCGGCCGTTGTCAGAAGCATTGCCTGAGCAGGCTGAAACATACGCTTCCCTGCACAATGACGGCGGTACCTACGACGATGGCGACACGCTGGCCGTGTCTTACCCCATCGAGATTGACCTGCCGGATGCCCAGTGGTCACTGTTGATCGAATTACCACGTCAGACCGCGCTGGCTGATGTTGCCGAAATCACCGGCCTGCTGTCCAGCGAGGTGGATACCACCGCCGGGCGTCAGACCATGGTGGGTGTACTGGTGTCGGTAGTGGCGATCCTGATTCTGGTGGTGCTGGTTCGCTCGGTAACCAAACCCTTGAACGAAATCCGTGACCGGATGAAGAACCTGGCCAGTGCTGAAGGGGATCTGACCAGTGAGTTGAACATTGATACCCACTCGGAGCTGATCGAGCTGGCCGGCGGGTTCAATCAGTTCCTGGGCCGGTTACGGGAAATGATCAACGACCTGAAAGATGTCAACGCCAAGGTCAGCCAGCAGGCGGCAGACGTGGATGTGATCGCCAAGGAAACGGATGAGCAAACCGAAAGCCAGCATCAGGACATCGAAAGCGTGGTTACCGCCATGAACGAAATGTCCGCCGCTGCCAGTGAAGTGGCAGGTTTCGCGGGTGAGGCAGCTGAAAACGCGCAGATGGCCCAGGATGGCATCCGTTTTACCCAGGATACGCTGACGTCTGCCCTGGACGGCGTGGGTGCATTGGCGGGCGATATGGATGAGGCCAGCACTGCGATAGGGCAGGTTGCCACTCGCAGTGAGGACATTAACCGTATTATCGAAGTGATCCGGGGAATCGCGGAACAGACCAACCTGCTGGCGCTGAACGCCGCCATTGAAGCGGCGCGAGCGGGGGAGCAGGGGCGTGGCTTTGCGGTTGTGGCAGACGAGGTCAGAACACTGGCGTCCCGTACCCGTGAGTCCACCGATGAGATCAGTCAGATGATTGATGGCCTTCAAAGCGACGTGGGCGGAGCCGTTACCGTGATCAAGGGTGGCGTTGATCGCGCCACCAGAGCGGTGGAGGGAACCCGTGAAGCGGACCATTCTCTGGCCTCAGTAGTTGAGCGCATAGCAACCATTGTGGAACACGTCACCCATGTGGCCACGGCAGCGGAAGAGCAAAGTTCTGTCAGTGAAGAGATCAACCGCAACCTCACCCGTATCGGTGACGCCGCCAACGATCTTCGGGCGTTGGCGCAACGGGTCAGTGGCAGCGGGCAGACACTGGATGAGCAAGTGAAAGTGCTGGAGACGGAGTTGAGCCGCCTGAAAACCTGAACACACGGTTGGGTACGGCTGCACGGAGAGGCCCGGTAGCGCTGGATGCATCAGTTCAGGCTATCGGCGCCATTCAGTTCATTAATTTTATTTTTTCATTGGGCGTGCCACCATACGGTACAGCTTGTCGACGACTGCAACACGATACGCAGGGTCGCCCATTGTTTCGAACAGGAGTGAGTTTATGGATCATGTCACCATCTACGGTCGTGCATCCTGCGGTTTTTGTATGCGCGCCCGGCAACTTTGCGAGATCAGGGATATTCCCTACCGCTACGTGGACATGATCGAGGAAGGCATCAGCAAGGCGGATCTGGAAAAAACCATTGGTAAGCCCGTACATACGGTGCCCCAGATCTTTGTGGGCGAAGAACACGTTGGCGGGTTCGACCATTTCTCGCAGTACGTGCAGCGATTTGAAGCTGCCGGTGGATAAACGGTTCTGCAAAAAAAAGGCGCCAGCCGATGATTCGGTGGCGCCTTTTTTGTAGGTCAGCGGCTTAGAACTGGAAGTCGGCCTTCAGTTTTTTCTCGACCAGCTGATTCTTAAGCTTCGCGACCCTCGGAAGACCATCATCGAACGGCGGGAAGCTCTCGCCGTGAATCAGTGGCTCCAGGTAGTCGCGGCAATCTTGCGTGATGCCGTAGCCGTCATCCGTGATGTAATGGATCGGCATTTTCTTCTCCTGGTTGGCGACCTCGCTCAACGGCGCCTCACCAATGTGCCAGCGATAGGGGCGTGACTGTTCGCGCACAATCGTTGGCATCAGCGCCTGTTTACCAGCCAGCGCCATTTCCACGGCCACCTTGCCTACGGAGTAGGCCTGCTCCACGTCCGTAGCGGACGCAATGTGGCGGGCGCTGCGCTGTAGGTAATCGGCTACGGCCCAATGGTACTTGTGGCCCAGGGCCTGGCGCACCATATTGGCCAGCGCTGGCGCGACGCCGCCGAGCTGGGTATGACCGAAGGCATCCTTGGCGCCAGCGTCGGCCAGGAAGCGGCCGTCTTCATACTGGGCGCCTTCCGAGGCGACGACCACGCAGTAGCCGTACTCCTTGACGCAGAAATCCACACGTTCAAGGAAGCGCTCACGTTCGAAGGGCACTTCCGGGAACAGGATAACGTGAGGCGGCTCGCCTTCGCCTTTCCCGGCAAGGCCACCAGACGCCGCGATCCAGCCAGCGTGGCGCCCCATCACTTCCAGGATGAACACCTTGGTGGAGGTGTCGCACATGGAGCGAATGTCCAGGCTGGCTTCCAGGGTAGAGGTGGCGATGTACTTGGCCACCGAGCCGAAACCGGGGCAGCAGTCGGTGAAGGGCAGGTCGTTATCCACCGTTTTGGGTACGCCGATGCAGGTAATCGGGTAGCCCATTTTTTCAGCAAGTTGGGACACCTTGTACGCGGTATCCTGGGAATCGCCGCCACCGTTGTAGAAGAAATAGCCGATGTCGTGAGCGCGGAATACCTCGATCAGGCGCTCGTACTCGCGTTTATTCTCGGAAAAGTTCTTCAGTTTATGGCGGCATGACCCGAACGCACCGCCCGGAGTGTGGATCAGCGCCTGGATATCCTCATCGCTTTCGAGGCTGGTATCAATCAGTTCCTCTTTGAGCGCGCCGATGATTCCGTTACGCCCGGCGTACAACTTACCGATCTGATCGGGGTGCTTGCGGGCGGTCTGGATAACCCCGCAGGCACTGGCGTTAATGACGGCGGTCACGCCGCCTGATTGGGCATAGAATGCGTTTCTGGTGGCCATTTCCGGCTGGTGCCTCCTGCAGTTTCATCAAGTGCGGCAGATGATACGCCAATCGCTTTTTTTTTTCATGACATCAAACGTCATAAGGAACGCTTGACGACCCGCATTCTATACGGGACGCTTTGCAGGTTTCATTTAAGAGGTCGATAACCGAATGCACATCCATATCCTGGGAATCTGTGGCACCTTCATGGGCAGTCTGGCCGTACTGGCGAGGGAGCTCGGGCACACCGTGACGGGCTCCGATCAGGGGGTTTACCCGCCCATGAGTACCCAGTTGGAGGCCCAGGGAATCGGGTTAATGGAAGGTTACGATCCTGACAACCTCAAGCCTCAGCCGGACCTGGTTCTGGTTGGTAACGCCATGTCCCGGGGCAACCCGGAGGTGGAAGCGGTTCTTAACCAGAATATTGATTACATGTCCGGCCCGGAATGGCTGGCGCGAGAGGTTCTGCGTCACCGCTGGGTGCTGGCGGTTGCCGGGACCCACGGCAAAACCACCACAACCGCCATGTTGTTGTGGATCCTGGAGCAGGCCGGGTTGGAACCGGGCTATCTGATAGGTGGGGTCCCCAATGATTTCCCGGTTTCGGCACGGTTGGGGAGTAGCGACTTTTTCGTTATTGAGGCCGATGAATACGACAGCGCCTTCTTCGATAAGCGCTCCAAGTTTGTCCACTATCGTCCCCATACCCTGATCCTCAACAATCTCGAGTTTGATCACGCGGATATTTTTGACAACGTTGAAGCCATCGAGCGTCAGTTCCATCATCTGGTCAGAACGGTGCCGTCCCGTGGGTTGATTGTGCGCCCGGCCCTGGATGCCCATCTTGATCGGGCGTTGGAACTTGGCTGCTGGAGCAGCGTGCAGGCTACCTCTGTGGGCAGCGAAGTGCCCTATATGGCCGACTGGCGGGCGGAGCTGTTGGCTGAGGATGGCAGTCGATTCATGGTGGTGCACCACGAACAGCCGGTGGCTTCAGTCAGTTGGTCTCAAACCGGCCTGCACAACGTGCGCAACGCCCTCGCGGCCATCGCAGCAGCCCGCCATGTGGGTGTTACCCCGGACCATGCCGTGGCGGCGCTGTGCCGCTTTTCGGGCGTCAAACGCAGGATGGAGCTGCTTGCGGATGTTGGTGGTGTCTGTGTCTACGACGACTTTGCCCATCATCCGACGGCCATCGCTACCACGCTGGAGGGCCTACGCCACAAGGTGGGCGATGAGACCATCCTTGCGCTGATCGAGCCACGCTCCAACACCATGCAGCAAGGTTTTCACCAGGAGAGCCTGCTGCCCAGTGCTGCAGCGGCGAATCAGGTATTCTGGGCCAATCTCAATGGCATGGACTGGTTGCCAGCATTAGTTGAGGGCCGTAGTCCCGAGTCGGCAACACCGGATCGCCATCGTGTCGGGGCCAGCGTTGAGGAACTGATCGGCCAGGTTCTGGATCAGGTATCCGGTCCCTGCCATATTGTCATTATGAGTAACGGCGGTTTTGGCGGTATTCACCAGAAGCTGATTGCCGAACTGGAACGCGAATCCGGCTGACGGGGCATCCTGCCTCCGCTATCCAATCAGGAAACTTCAGTTATGACGGCAGCGTCCGAAAAACAGCGGGTGATCAATCTGGCCTTTACCGGTGCCTCTGGCGCCCAGTACGGCTTGCGTTTGTTGCAGTGCCTGGTGGCGGCGAACTGCCGGGTGCATGTGATGGTCAGCAAGGCGGCACAGGTAGTGATCGCCACGGAAACCGATCTGAAATTACCGGGCAACACCGCCGCCATGCAGGAAGCGCTTGCCAGCTATGCCAGCGCCCGTCCGGGGCAGGTGCTGGTGTTCGGCCGTGAAGACTGGTTCGCCCCGCCGGCTTCTGGTTCGGGTGAAAAAGCCCCGTTGGTGATTTGTCCCTGCAGTACCGGCACCCTGTCTGCCCTGGCCACCGGCGCCAGTAACAACCTGATCGAGCGCGCCGGAGATGTCGCCCTTAAAGAGCGGCGGCAATTGATCCTGGTGCCCCGGGAAGCGCCCTTTTCGGAAGTGCACCTGGAAAACATGCTGCGCCTGACCCGCATGGGGGCGGTCATCATGCCGGCCAGTCCGGGGTTCTATCATAGGCCGAATTCCGTGAGTGACCTGGTGGATTTCATCGTTGCCCGACTTCTGGATCACCTGGGCCTGCCCCAGGATCTGATGCCGCGCTGGGGCGAGGAGAGGGCGAAGGCGAAACAGCCCGACTGAACCGATGGGCGATGGTTTTGGTCAGCCCGATTGATGCTTTTCATCATTGAGCGAAAACGCCGCGCCCCCGAGACTTGGTGAACGACAACCACAACACAGTCATTCACCGAGGTACACCATGATTCCACGCACAGTCTTTGACGCCGACCTTGACGGCTTCCGGGATTCCGTCCGCAAGTTTCTGCAACAGGAAGCGGCGCCCTACCATGAACAGTGGGAGAAAGATGGCCAGGTCAGCCGGGAGCTCTGGAAGAAGGCCGGCGAACTTGGTTTCCTCTGCCCGACCATGCCGGAAGAATACGGCGGCGTAGGCGCGGACTTCCGCTACAGCGCTGTCATCATGGAGGAGGTGTCCAGGGCGGGCCTGTCCGGCATCGGCTGGACATTGCATTCCGACATCGTTGCCCCCTATATCCTCAATTACGGCTCCGAAGAACAGAAACAGTATTACCTGCCGAAACTGGCAACCGGCGAAATGATCGGTGCCATCGCCATGACCGAGCCGGGCGCAGGTTCCGACTTGCAGGGGGTGAAAACCACGGCGGTGAAAAACGCTTCTGGCGACCATTACGTACTCAATGGCTCCAAGACCTTTATTACCAACGGCCAGCTGGCGGACCTGGTGATCGTGGTGGCCAAAACCGATCCGAAAGAAGGCGCCAAGGGCACCAGCCTGTTGTTGGTGGAAACCGCCTGGGAAGGGTTCGAGAAAGGGCAGAACCTGAATAAGGTGGGGATGAAAGCGCAGGACACCTCCGAGCTGTTCTTCCAGGACGTTCAGGTGCCTGCGGATAAGCTTTTGGGATCAATGGAAGGCCAGGGCTTCTTCCAACTGATGGCGGAGTTGCCGGCGGAGCGCCTGCAGGTGGGCCTGACCGCCGTCGCTGCTGCGGAAGCCGCGTGGGAGTGGACGCTGGATTACGTGAAGGAGCGCAAGGCGTTCGGCAAACCGGTGATAGCGTTCCAGAATACCCGCTTCAAAATGGCGGAGATGAAGGCGGAAATCACCGCTGCCCGCGTCTTCTGTGACCGTTGTCTGGAACTGCACCTGGAAAAGAAGCTGGATATTCCAACGGCAGCCATGCTGAAACAGCATACCACCGACCTGCAGTGCAAAGTCATGGACGAGTGCGTGCAGCTTCACGGCGGCTACGGCTACATGTGGGAGTATCCCATCGCCCGCGCCTGGGCGGACTCGCGGGTACAGCGTATCTACGCCGGCACCAATGAGATCATGAAAGAGATTGTTGCGCGCTCGTTCTAGTAGGCGCTTGTGCCCGTTAGCGCGCCGCCGGGACAGCTCCCGCGGCGCGTTTTCGTTACCTAAGTTTACAAATTGCCAAACCTATCAAGGTTCCCCCCGGCAACATCCCCTACAGTAGCGGCACAACCTCTAACAAGGACAATGGTTGCCGCGATGAAACGTCTGCTCTCCTTTACAGTTGCCCTGTTCACGCTGGCCCTTGCCGGTTGCGGCGAGGAATCCGACAAGTCACCGGTCGATGGCCGTGACTTTGACGCCGAGGATTACAGCGAGCCCGAGCCCTATACAGGCCGGGTGATTGACGGCTACCTGCGCAATGCCAGGGTGTGGCTGGACATGGACGGTGACAGCCAATACACGCCGGGCCCGATGACCTTTGAAAACAGCGCCGGCACGGAAATAACCCTGCGGGACGGAGAGCCTACCGCGTTAACGGGAGAAGGTGGCGTGTTCTCGCTGGATACTGCGGAACTGGTGCAGGACCCGTCCATATCCCCGGATATCGATCCCAGGGACTTTCCGCTGTTTGCCGTGGTGCTGCCTGGCCAGACCATGGAGCAGACCCGCATCGGGGAAGTGGTGCTGGAAGACGCCTACCTGCTTAGTGCGCCACCTGGCGTGCGCAATGTCACGCCATTGAGCCACCTGGTGCGGCAGCGCCGCCTGATTGGGTTGCAGGATCTTTCGGTCATCAGTACCGATCTGTCTGATGCTCTCGGCAACGTGAACCTGGTCAGTAACTATATCCGGTCCGGTGATCACCGTGCTCACGCATACGCCCGCGCCTTCGCACGCTTCATGGCCAGCCAGTTCCCGCCGGAGTACGCCAATCTCCTGCGCAATGGTGACGGACGTGAACGCTACCTGAGTGAAGAGGCGGTTTATCTTCTCGGTGTATCCTTTGCCCGCAATGCCCTGGAGGTGGTTCAGGTGGTTGATGCCGCTGCCTCCCAAGGCAATTACGAGAACATCAACATTGATGAACTGGAATTGCCGGAAGTGCCGGTTGAGCTGGACGATCCGGTTATCCTTGAGCGCCAGACAGCTCTCGCCAGGGGGGAGGGGAGCGAGTTGCCGGCCACAATGTCCAACCTCAGCGTGTCCGCTGAACTGGAGTTCGACTACTCGGAAGATGGCCGGTTAACGGCCGTGACGGCAAACGGGTGCATGATGCCGTCAATGAGAGAGATGGCCCGCTTGATCAATGCCCGTGGCAGAATCGCCGATACCGATGTGCAGTGGATGCCTTCGATATCATTGTCCCAGGAGAGTGCCAGCTACCATGAGGTTGAAGGGGCCGATGAGCGGCTGACATTCAACTGGCAGGACCGTACCGCGACGTTCGAAACCACCACCACCTGCCATCCTGGACTGGCGTCGTCCTCGGCATTGGGTGGCCCGCCGGCGATCCGTTACGAGTGGACCATGGCGGATGCCCGGGTCGAGTCCCTGACAGCAACTTCCGATAGCAAGACGGAAATTTTGCGCCCCGACTATCAGTTCGCCAACGATGCCTTTTTCGGTTTCACGCGTTCCGTCGATGGCCTGAACGAGGAGATTGTGGCGCTCACGAGTAGCGTCCAATCCTGCGAAGGGGATATTGATCCGGAGGACGTTGATGCGGCGCAGGTGGTGTCTGCTCAGCAGCCTTTCACGGTCACCGGCAGTATCACGCTACCGGACGAGTTCACCTCGCCGGCGCTGGAGTTCGATACTCGCAATGACCGTTTCCGGCCGCTACGGTTTGGCTTCTTGGATGAAGAAATGAGCTCCACGCCAGGGGTCAGCAATACAGAAGGATTTGACTGGGCGTTCTACTACCCGTTCGACAATTCCAGCGAGTTCGTGGCGGACCAGCCCAACCTGATCAACATCGCCTACCTGAATCGCCATGGCGGCAGCCGGGCCTGCGGGCGGGAGTTCGAAAGAGCGCCCTCTGCGGCCTATGCCCGGGTGAGCTATACCTATCAACGACTTTCGGAATACTTGTCGGGATTGGTGGAGTAGGGCCTGTTGCGCGCGAGGTGGCTATTCGCGAACGTGTGCAGAGTCATGCGTTTGCGAGCGCAGGTTTGTTGCGACATGTGCTTATAAAGGTGTCGAATTCGTAACACTTCCTGAGGGAGGAAGTGGTGCCGAGGAGAGGACTTGAACCTCCACGGGGTTGCCCCCACTAGCACCTGAAGCTAGCGTGTCTACCAATTTCACCACCTCGGCAGGTGATTTGCAGTCTCTCCGGTGGGCATTCAAACGTTTTACTTCGTTGAATTTCCGGGCTTTCTGCCGCAGCTTCGGGCATTGCCGTCAACCGATGGCGCGTACTTTAATCATTCGGAAAAAGCCTGTCAAATATTTTTTGTCCTGCCAGCGCCGGTTTTTATGCCTATTTTAGGCGGTCGGTTAGGCAGGTGGGTGCTGGCGGCGTTATACTCCTTTGCAAACGTAATATAACGATTGATTTCCAACAGGGAAGTCAGACTAAGGATACGAATGGTTTCCAGAAAGAAGACGGACAAAGACCCACATGCGCAGCGTGAGGCCAGCAAATACGACAACCCGATTCAAAGCCGGGAATTCATTCTCGACCATCTGAAGGAACGGGGAGCGCCGGCCACTCACGAAACTCTGTGTGGCGAGTTGGGGCAGCAGTCCGAGGAGGGCATCGAAGCCCTGCGTCGCCGGCTGATTGCCATGTGCCGGGACGGACAGTTGATCTGTAATCGTCGGGGAGCCTACCTGCCCATTGAAGAGGCGGATCTGGTCACCGGCCGTGTCACTGGCCATAAGGATGGATTTGGTTTTCTGATCCCGGATGACGGCGGATCGGATCTTTTCCTGACAGCTCGCCAGATGCGCCAAGTCTTCCACGGTGACCGCGTTGCCGCCCGGGTGGATCGGGTGGATGATCGTGGTCGTCGCGAAGGGGTGATAGTAGAAGTGCTGGAGTATCGCACCCATCAAACCGTTGGTCGTCTGTTTCAGGAAAGCGGCATCTCCTTTGTGGTTCCGGAGAACGCCCGTATCAACCACGAAGTATTGATTCCCGCAGAGCAAATTAATGACGCGCGGCACGGCCAATACGTTGTGGTCGACATTATACGTCAGCCTACCGTACGTACCCAGCCGACGGGAAAGGTGGTGGAAGTGCTTGGCGAGCACATGGCGCCGGGTATGGAAATCGATGTGGCCATCCGTTCCTACGATATCCCTCACAGTTGGCCGCCGGCCTTAGGCGAGCAGATTGCCGGCATTGCCGATGAGGTGACCGAAAAGGACAAGCAGAATCGGGTGGATATCCGCAATCTGCGCCTGGTGACCATTGATGACGAAACCGCCCGGGACTTTGACGACGCGATCTATTGTGAGCCGCGCCCGCGCGGTGGCTACCGTCTGCTGGTGGCGATTGCGGACGTATCTCATTATGTGCGTCCTGGCTCTCCGCTGGATGAAGAAGCGATTAACCGTGGCAACTCAGTGTATTTTCCGGATCACGTGGTGCCCATGTTGCCGGAAAAGCTGTCCAATGGCCTGTGCTCCCTGAACCCGGGTGTGGATCGGCTCTGCATGGTGGCGGACATGACCATCAGTGCCAACGGCAGCGTCAGTGGCTACACCTTCTATCAGGCGGTGATGCACAGCCACGCGCGACTGACCTATAACAAGGTCAGTGACATGCTTGAACGGCCGGATTCCGAGCCGGGATACCGGTTGTCAGAACAGTACGCTCACGTGCTGCCGCACCTGCACAATCTCTACAACCTCTACAAATTGCTGCGCAGAGCCCGGACAGAGCGCGGTGCCATCGATTTTGAGACCACGGAAACCCGGGTCATATTCGACGCCAATCGCAAAATCGAGGAAATCGTTCCGGTTAAGCGCAACGACGCCCACAAGATCGTCGAGGAATGTATGCTCGCCGCCAACGTGGCGACGGCGCGATTCCTCAAAAAGCACAAGGTGCCTTCACTGTACCGGGTGCACGATGGCCCATCCGAGGAGCGCCTCAATGCGGTGCGGCTTTTCCTGGGCGAGCTGGGGTTGCAGCTGGGGGGTGGAGACAAGCCAACCTCCGCTGATTATCAGGCGCTGTTGTCCAGCATTGCAGACCGTTCCGACGCCAATGTCATCCAGACGGTGATGCTGCGCTCTTTGAGCCAGGCCGTTTATAGCCCGGATGAGGGTGGCCATTTCGGCCTGGGGTTTACCAGTTATGCCCACTTCACCTCGCCGATCCGCCGTTATCCGGACCTGATCGTGCATCGCGGTATCAAGTCCGTGATTCACGGCGAAGACGACAGCAAAGACGTGTCGGTGCCGCCCAAGCGTGACCCGGAACTGGCGGATTACCCTTATGACCTGCCCAGAATGCATCAACTGGGTGAGCACTGCTCGATGACCGAGCGCCGCGCCGACGACGCAACGCGGGACGTCATGGCCTGGCTCAAATGCGAATACCTCAAGGATCACGTGGGCGAGGAGTACGATGGCGTGATTGCAGCCGTTGTGCCTTTCGGGTTCTTTGTGGAGCTTTCCGGAGTTTACATTGAGGGCCTGGTGCACGTGTCTACCCTCAGTGGTGACTACTTCCATCATGATGCTGCCAAACACCGCCTGATCGGCGAGCGTACCGCTATGAGCTTCCGGTTGGGCGACGAGGTCCGCGTGAAGGTAATGCGTGTGGGCATGGAAGACCGCAAGGTGGACCTGGAGCTGGTGAGCGAGCCACAGCATCGCCAGGCAGACCGGGATGCGCTGGAAGTCACCAAGCGAGAGCCGCGGGATAAGGGCAAGGGCAAAGGTAAGGGGCGAGGTAAGGGTGGCAAAACCACCGCTGGCCGTGCCCCAGGAGCTGGCCGGGAGAAGGCTGGTGATGCGGCCGCCAAACCCCGCCGCAGGAAAGCGACTGGCTCAAAACCCTCTGGCAAATCAGGGGCACCCGACGCGGTCACGCCAACGTTCGATGATGATGGCGAGATGTCGGCCCGTGACAAGCTGGTGGCGGAAGCGGCCAAGCTTGCACTGGGTAAGGGCAAGAGCAAGAAGGCGCCGGCTAAAACCACCGGTGCTGACAAGAAACGAAAGCCCCGCAAGTCAGGAAAATAGGCCGTGTCTGAAGAGTACATTTTTGGCTGGCATGCGGTTGAAGCGGTTCTCAAGCGCGAGCCAGAACGTATACAGCAAGTGTGGATTCAGACGGGGCGCGAGGACCGCCGGGTCAAAACCGTCACCGATGCCTTCAATGAGCTTGGGGTGCGCTGGAAGGTTGTGCATCGCAAAGAACTGGATCAGCGCGTAGCCGGCGTGCATCAGGGCATTGTGGCCGCGGTTTCTGAAAGCCGTGAATGGAGTGAAGATGATCTCCTGGCCATGTTGTCAGGGTCTGACAAGCCGCCGTTTCTGTTGATCCTGGATGGTGTGACCGATCCCCACAACCTGGGCGCCTGCCTGCGAACCGCTGATGCCGTGGGTGTCCAGGCTGTGGTGGTGCCCAAGGATAAATCCGCATCGTTGTCGCCGACCGTCAGGAAGGTGGCCTGTGGTGCGGCTGAAACCGTGCCTCTGGTACGTGTCACCAATCTTGCGCGGTTTATGCGCACGATCAGGGATGAGGGTGTCTGGCTCATTGGCACCGCCGGCGAAGCGAGCAGTACCCTGTATCAGGCGGACTTTACCGGCCCGGTCGCTCTGGTAATGGGTGCCGAGGGCAAAGGTATGCGTCGCCTGACGCGGGAACACTGTGATCTGTTGATCAATATCCCCATGCTTGGCCACGTGGACAGTCTCAATGTGTCGGTGGCCACCGGCGCCTGCCTTTACGAAGCCTTGCGTCAACGGCTTGCATAGTATCAGCCACGCGCCTAGAATACGTGACCCCCTTTTCAGGGGGCGGTGTTGTATTGCCTGAAATCCTGGTGATCAGTATCGGCTTTTTGAACAGGCTTTATACGTAATGTCTTGTTGGTAAAAGCAAAAAGAAGCCGGCAGCTTTGCCTGCCACCTCCTTGCTTCCTGCATTTGCCCTGTTTGTTGAAACCGGCGCCTGTGCTGGAGGCTGTTCAAACCGTAGGGAGAACTCATGCGTCACTACGAAATCGTATTTATGGTACACCCGGATCAGAGCGAGCAGGTGCCCGCGATGATCGAGCGCTATACCGGCGTCATCAATGAAGATGGCGGCAAGGTACATCGCCTGGAAGATTGGGGCCGTCGTCACCTGGCTTATCCGATCAACAAGATCCACAAGGCTCACTACGTTCTGATGAACATTGAATGTTCACAGGCAGCGATGGACGAGCTGACTCACAACTTCCGTTTCAACGATGCCATCATCCGCGACATGATCCTGCGCCGCGATGGTGCCGACATCGAACTGTCCCCGATGAAAGCTTCCGAGTCCCGTGAAGACCGTCGTGGCGGCGATGATCGTCCGCGTCGTTCAGCCGAATCTGACGAGCCACGTCAGCAGGCTGAAACCCAGGACGAAGAAGAGTAAAACCATCACCGGAGTTGAGGAGTTAAGTTATGGCTCGTTTTTTCAGACGTCGTAAGTTCTGCCGCTTCACGGCAGAAGGTGTTAAAGAGATCGATTACAAGGATCTGGACACCCTGAAAGGTTACATCACTGAAACCGGCAAGATCGTGCCCAGCCGTATTACCGGCACCAAGGCACGCTATCAGCGTCAGCTGGCTACCGCTATCAAGCGTGCCCGCTACCTGGCACTGCTGCCGTATTCGGACAGCCACGATAACTAAGTAACAGAATAAACAGGACCCGGGACCATGCGTGCACTGGCACAGTTTGTAATGCGCGGTCCTCTGCAGGCAGGCGGGGTGGCAGCAGTTACGACTGCAATACCCTTGTTGTTCTGGATAGGTGCGGCGGTTATTGGCCTGGTCATTCTCAGACTGGGTATCAGCCAGGGGCTTAGTATTGGTCTCTGGGCATTGCTTCCGGCACTCGGCTGGAGCTGGTTCGGGCAGGACCCGACGGCACTGGTGGTGTTGCTTCAGGCAATGTTAATGGCGTCCATCCTGAGAATAACCCTGTCCTGGGAGAAAGCGCTGCTCGCAGGCAGTTTCCTGGGGATTGTGACAGGCTTGATGTTGCCCTTGGTGTACCCGGATCTATTGAACGATCTGGTGCAGGCCGGGGTGAGATTTTACGAAGAGTACAACGCCGAAATCGCCAGTAGTCTTGGCAGTGAGCTGGAAACAGTCATTCGGCAAACCATGAATGCGAGCATGGCGGGCACCTACCTGGTAATCGGGGTGTGCATGACCATGCTGGCAAGATCCTGGCAGGCCGGGTTGTACAACCCCGGCGGATTCCGGACCGAGTTTCACTCGCTCCGGCTGTCACCGGCAATCGCGGTTATTTGTGTGATTACCATGGTGGCAGGGCCCGTTCTCGGGTTGAATTCCATGTTGCTGGGCTGGGTTGGAGGTTTGCCGCTGTTTGTGGCGGGTCTGGCCCTGGTTCATGGCGTTGTCGGTCGTAAGAATCTGAGTGGTCAGTGGTTGGTGCTGTTCTACCTGGCGCTGGTACTGCTTGGTCCAAGCCTGATGATTCTGTTGGTAGTTCTGGCTTTTGTGGATAGCTGGCTGGATATCCGGAGGCGAATGAAGCCCTCCGGCCCGGCTGAATAAAGCACGAAGAGGTTAACGAGATGGATGTTATTCTGCTCGAAAAAGTAGCAAACCTTGGTTCACTGGGTGACAAGGTCAAGGTAAAGGCCGGTTACGGTCGTAATTTTCTGCTGCCTTATGGCAAGGCTGTTGCGGCAACCGCTGACAACCTGAAAGCGTTCGAAGAGCGCCGTGCAGAGCTGGAAAAAGCGGCAGCTGAGAAGCTGTCTGCAGCTCAGGCTCGTGGCGAAGCTCTGGAAGGCGCCTCAGTCACCATTACCTCCAAGGCTGGTGAAGAAGGCAAGCTGTTCGGCTCCATCGGTGTGCGTGACATCGCAGATGCGATTACCGCCGCTGGTACCGACGTTGAGAAAAGTGAAGTTCGTCTGCCCGAAGGCCCGCTGCGTGTGGTTGGCGAGTACGAGATCGAGCTTCAGCTGCACTCTGACGTAACCGTTCACATTAACCTGGCCGTTGTGGCCGAGTAAATTGACGGTTTAGTCTGAACATCGGGTTACTACCCGGTGGCAGCCATACAGGCCCGGAATCCATTCAGGTGGATTCCGGGCCTGTTGCTTTCTGGTGTATGATTTGTGTTTTCCGTAGCTCTCCCATCGCATCGACAATCCCCGTAAACTGTCACGGATGTGATGCCTAGACGAAGACGTTTCCATGGCCAACCCGAATTTCAAACCGGTAAACAGCGACCCTGAGACCAGCCGAATCAAGGTTCCACCTCATTCCGTGGAGGCCGAACAGGCGGTGCTTGGTGGCCTGATGCTGGACAATCGCCGATTTGATGAGATCTCGGAGATCATTTCCGCTGGCGACTTTTACCGTCAGGATCACCGCCTCATTTTTGGTGCTGCCGAGCGACTGGCGGGCGAGAGCGAACCGCTCGATGTTGTCACACTGACTGAATTCCTGGAGCGTGCCGGTGATATCGAAGACGCGGGTGGGCTTTCCTATCTGGCAGAACTGGCCGAGAAAACCCCCGGTGCCGCCAATATCCGCGCTTATGCCGAGATTGTGCGGGAGCGCTCTATCCTGCGACAACTGGTGCAGGTGTCCGGGCAGATATCCGATTCGGCGTTTAACCCCCAGGGCCGGAACAGCAACGAGATCCTGGACGAAGCCGAGCGCAACGTCTTCCAGATCGCCGAATCGCGGGTCAAGGAAGGTTCCGGTCCCCAGGCCATCAACCCGATTCTCACCAAGGCCCTCAGTCGCATTGAGGAGCTGTTCGAGTCCGGCGAGACTACAACGGGTCTGACAACGGGCTTCAAGGACCTGGATGAGTGGACGTCGGGAATGCAGCCCTCGGATCTGTTGATCGTGGCGGGGCGACCGTCCATGGGTAAGACCACCTTTGCCATGAACATCGTCGAGAACGCCTTGATAAGCACCGGCGCGCCGATTCTGGTGTTCAGCATGGAAATGCCGGCGGATGCGCTGGTCATGCGTATGCTGTCGTCCCTGGGGCGAATTGATCAGAGCCGGATTCGTAGCGGTAAGCTTGAAGAGGACGATTGGCCCAGGCTGACGTCCGCGGTGAGTCTGCTGAAAGACAAACCGCTCTATATCGACGACACGCCTGGTCTGAGCCCAACCGAAATGCGTTCCCGGGCTCGCCGTATTGCCCGGGAGAACGAAGGCAAGCTTGGTCTGATCATGGTGGATTACCTCCAGTTGATGCGGGTGCCCGGTAACACCGAGGGCCGGACCGCTGAGATTTCCGAGATCTCCCGTTCCCTGAAAGGGATCGCCAAGGAGCTCAGTTGCCCGGTCGTGGCGCTTTCGCAGCTGAACCGGAGCCTGGAGCAGCGGCCGAACAAGCGCCCGGTAAACTCTGACTTGCGGGAATCCGGCGCCATCGAGCAGGACGCGGACGTGATCATGTTTGTCTATCGGGATGAGGTCTACAACGAAGACACCTCCGACAAGGGCATTGCCGAAATCATCATCGGTAAGCAACGTAACGGCCCCATTGGCACCGTGCGACTGGCCTTCATCGGCAAGTACACCAAGTTCGAGGATCTGGCCCACGGCGATTACGGAGGGGATTATTAATGCCACGGAAGACCGTTGCCCGTATTGATACCCGTGCCCTCCGCCACAACTATCGCCTCGCCTGCCGGCTGGCCAGCCCGGCCCGCGCAATGGCTGTTATCAAGGCCGATGGCTATGGCCATGGTATCCGTGAAGTCGCACGGGCCCTGGCGAGCGACGCACCCAAGTTTGCTGTTGCCTGTCTGGAAGAGGCCCTGGCGATCCGGGAGGCCGGTGTTGACCATCCTGTGGTGTTGTTGCAGGGCATGCACAGTGCCGAGGATGTCGCGACGTGTGTTCGCGAAGGTTTTGAAGTGGTGGTCCACAGTCGTTATCAGTTGGACTGGTTGGCGCAGGCTGGTGAGACGCCGACGGTCTGGGTGAAAGTGAATACCGGCATGAATCGGCTTGGTTTCGCGCCGGGCGTGTTGGCCGATGTTATGGCACGACTGGGTACCATTGCTGCGGCGGAGAAGGTGGCGGGTTTCGTAACGCACTTTGCCTGCGCGGACGATATCTCCAGCGATGGCACTGACCAGCAGACGCGGATATTCAGTGAAGCAGTGGTGGACTGGCCAAAACTTGAGAAAAGCGCGTCAAATTCTGCCGCCCACTTTCTCCCCGCCCAGCCGTCGTTTGACTGGACCCGCCCCGGCATCATGCTTTATGGCGCCTCCCCGACCTTGGGCAAGACCGGCCCAGAACTGGGTCTGGAAGCGGTGATGACACTGGAAGCCCCTTTGACCGCAGTGCGAACGCTAAAGCCGGGAGAGTCCGTGGGCTATGGCTACAACTGGACCGCGACTCAGGAAACACGAATGGGGATTGTGGCCATTGGCTATGGTGATGGCTATCCTCGCCATGCCGGTACGGGCACTCCGGCGTGGGTCGGCGGTAACCGCATACGCCTGATTGGCAGGGTGTCCATGGACATGCTGGCCGTGGACCTGACGGGCGCCCCTGACGCCTGTCCTGGCGACCCTGTGGAGCTCTGGGGGCGGCATGTCAGTGTGGATGAAGTGGCGCAACACGCCGGTACCATTGGCTACGAACTGCTAACGGGTATTACAGCCCGGGTGCCCAGGCTGTACGAGAATTCGGGAAACGCTGCAGCAGGGTAGGTGATCAGGAAGCGGGTTCCGGCTCGTGGATGATTTCCTCGATGAAGTCGAGAATCGCGGCCAGGCTGCGGTCGTCCAGTTTCTTCAGGACTTTGTGGACGACCATCTTGCTGCCTTTGAGCATGCTGCTGATGCCCATTCTGGCCATACCCATCAGCATGCTGCTGGCGTTGAGTCGGCGCAGGGGTTCCAGGAAAAAGAAATCCAGACCGTTGTCGGTCATCTCGGCAATCAGTTCGAACAGTTTGTCGATGGCTTCCTTATCCGCCTTTCCCCGCTCCCGCAGCTCATTGACGGTGTAAAGTGCGCGGGTCCGGAGCTCATCCGGTATGGGTGCAACGATATGGCTTTGTTGTTTCAGCATGTGTGATCCTGTTGTTGTATGCTCGTCAGGTCTGCTCAGTATTTCGACACGTATTCTATGGGGTGTGCTTCGCGTGCCATTGGCTCGAACGTTATCGGGTGTCCGTCATATCAGTGATATCCCGTGTATACGTTCCAACAGACTGTGGGAACGATTACAGTGTGTTTAAGGTGTACAAACAACTGCATACAGATTAAGCGGCAACGGTACTGTCACCCGTTGCGAAGAAAGACATTGGAGGCGGTGAGCGCTCGTGCACGTTCTTGTTGTTCATGATTATGGCCCATTAGGGCGGGTATTGCTGGAGCGTCTGAGGGACACCTCGCTCCACGTCAGCCCGCTGCTGATCAGCGAGCTTGAAACCGCGGACCTTTCGGCGCTGGAAGGCTGGATTCCCGACGACACCGACTTGATCGTGAATGCGCTTTGGCTGGCGGACCCTGAAAGTGCGGAGAGGAACCCCGAATTGGCCCACAAGGCGTCGTTTTCGTTGCCCGTGGCGCTGGCCGAGCACGCCTGTGAGCGCAATATCGCGTTGCTGCAGTTGTCGTCTTCCTATGTGTTCGACGGCCGAAAGCAGAGTGCCTACATTGCCTCCAATCCCGGTCAGCCCTGTAACGAGCTGGGTAACTGGCAGTGGGAATGCGAACAGGCGCTGAGAACGTTGTTGCCGCGGCATATCATTCTGAGGACGGGCTGGAGCCTGGGGCGCTTTGTCCGCAAGGTGCAGTCCGTTGCCGCAGGGTCCGACACCATCAAGTTACCCGGTAAATGCCGTGGCCAACCTGTGACTGTCAGTGATCTTGCCCGGGTGATTACCGCGATTGTGCAGCAGATAGACTGTGGTGCGGAGGTGTGGGGCACCTATCAGTATGCCGGTGCGGAAGATATCTCTCTCTATGAGCTGGGGCTTGCAATCACCGGTTTGAGGGGTATTCCCGATGGTATCCGGGTGGTGGATGAAACGCCCGCATGGGCAACCCTGGAGCCCGCGAACGCCACCATGATCTGCACCAAGATCCGCAACACCTTTGGCGTCAAGCAGCTCCCGTGGCGTTCGGGGTTGGCCGAGGAGCTGGAGCTACTGTCCCTGAACGGCGGCAAGGAACTCACGGACGAGCCCACAAGCTAGGCTCGTCAGGAAGTCAGGCTTTTCCGAATACCAGCGAGGCATTGGTGCCGCCGAACCCGAAGCTGTTGGACATCACTGTATTCAGTGGCGCCGCTTTGGAATCAGGCCCCACAACCGGCATTCCGGCAATGGTGTCATCCAGGTTTGTCAGGTTTTTAGTGCCCGCAATAAATCCGTTCTGCAGCATGATCAGGGAATAGATCGCTTCATGAACACCCGATGCGCCTAAAGAGTGGCCGGATAGCGACTTTGTGGACGAAATCTGCGGCACTTTATCACCGAAGACGTTCCGTACCGCCTTCATCTCCGCCACATCGCCCACCGGCGTGCTGGTGCCGTGTGCATTGATGTAATCCACCGGTGTCTCAACCGTGGACAGCGCCTGTTGCATGCAACGCATGGCGCCTTCGCCAGAGGGGGCGACCATGTCGTGTCCGTCGGACGTGGCGCCATAACCGGTCAGCTCGGCAATAATGGGGGCACCGCGCTTGAGGGCATGCTCAAGCTCTTCCATTACCACCATGCCGCCACCCCCTGCGATAACGAATCCATCACGGCCGGCGTCGAAGGGTCTGGATGCAGTTTCCGGGGCATCGTTATACTTGGTGGACAAGGCGCCCATGGCGTCGAACAGCATGGTCAGGCTCCAGTCCTCTTCCTCGCCACCGCCAGCGAATACAATGTCCTGCTTGCCAGACTGGATCTGCTCCGCGGCGTGGCCAATACAGTGGGCGCTGGTGGCGCAGGCGGATGACATGGAGTAGTTCACGCCGCGAATTTTGAACGCGGTGGCCAGACAGGCCGACACGGTACTGGTCATGATCCGTGGCACCATGTAGGGCCCGATGCGTTTGACACCTTTTTCACGCATGATGTCGACGGCCTCCACCTGGCTGGCGCTGGACGCGCCGCCGGAGCCGGCAATCAGGCCGGTACGGTCATTGGAGACCAGATCGTCTGTCAATCGTGAGGACGCAATGGCCTGCTCCATGGCGAGGTAGCTGTACATCGCCGACTGGCCCATGAAGCGTCGGGTTTTACGGTCGATGACCGACGTATCCACATCAACAGAACCTGCCACCTGGCTGCGGAAGCCCATGTCACGATAGGTTTCATTGAACCGGATGCCCGATTTGCCGGCCTTGAGGCTTTCCAGCACCGCATCCGTGGAGTTGCCGAGGCAGGAAACAATGCCCATTCCGGTAACTACAACCCGTCTCATACTTTCCTCCTTAGCGGGGCCTGCACCGCGAACCGGGCCGGTCCCCTCTGTCTCTGACTATAACCATCAGTCTAGGCGCTTTGGCGCTGCGGCGATATTTGACCTTGGTAAGGTGCAAGAAGAGGCCAGGCGAGCTGGCATAGCCGTTACGTACAAGGCGGCGATCATGGACGTTGGTAAGATGGCGTTTGTCAACAATAACCCGAGGGAGATTCACCGTGCGTTCACTGTCTCAATTTCTGCATGACTACGGCGACAGCCATCAGAACACCGTCAACCAGTGGGTCCATATTGCCTGCGTTCCGGCAATCCTGATATCAACACTGGGATTGTTCTGGCTGATACCGGTAGGCAGTTGGCTTGGCCTTTCTGGCTCTGGGGCCTATTGGGTCAACGGCGCCACGATTCTCGCGGGCTTGTCGGGTATCGTCTATCTGCGCTTGTCGCTTTGGGTGTTCGTATTGATGGCGGGCTGGTTTGTACTGTCTTTGTGGGCCATACAGAGTGTGCTGGCCAGTGGTCTGTCCCTGTTCTGGACCAGTCTTGTGGTCTGGATCGTTGCCTGGGCGGTCCAGGTGGTCGGCCATAAAATTGAAGGCAAGAAGCCGTCGTTCGTGGAAGACCTGGTGTTCCTGCTGATCGGGCCGATCTTCGTTAGCATTGAGTTTGCGGCGAAGCTGGGCATACCGGTACCTCATGCCCAGGGTGGCCATGACGGTGGGCGCCAGCCTCAGAGTCACTGAACCAAGGCTGCTTGAGGTATGCTTGCAGGGAAATGCAGAGTTGAGTGACACCATGCAGGCACCGCCCTTCAAAACGCCAACCAGCGGTCAGGGCCACAAGGGCACCTTGTTCTTGTGGCAGGATCACTGGCAGGTACTCGGACAGTTGATGCCCAACCGCTCCCACCGCCACATAAGCGCTTCCTTGCTGGTCGGGCTCGACCGTCCCTTTCGGCTGGCTGTGGACGGTGAATGGCGGGAAACCCGCGCCGCCATCGTAGCCCCTGACGTTCCCCAGGCACTGGAGCCTGGGGAGGCCAGAATCTGGAGCGTCCAGCTCGACCCCGACAGCGTTTGCTGGCGGTCCCTGAAATCCGTTACGGCAGGCATGGCCTCCACGGATCTTTCGTTGACCGGTGTGGGTCTGCCTGATCCCGGGGAGACAGACTGCGAGGCCATGGCCTGCGCGCTGGCAAGAGTGATCTCTCAGAGCGGGCACGCGCCCGTTGCGCTGGACGACCGTATAGCGGGCATTTGCAGGAAGCTGAGGGCAGAACTGCCGGAACGCCTGGAACTGAACTCTCTGGCTCAAAGTGTCGGGCTGTCTTCGTCACGGCTGACGCATCTGTTTCGCCAGGAAACGGGCGTGCCGCTGCGACGTTTTCTCCTGCACCTGAAGATCAACCGGGCATTGGCGTTCTGGGAGCCGGGTATATCCGTCTCCCGGTTGGCGACGGAGGCCGGATTCTACGATCAGCCCCATCTGGTTCGCACGGCACGTGATATGTTCGACGCACTGCCGTCCGCCTATGTGGCGGCGGGATGGTTCAACGTATGCCGTTGTGGTATCGATGATCAGGCTTTGTCGGATTTCTCGCGTTGACGTTCAGCCTCTTCCCGGGCTTCCTGCTCGACCATGGCGGGCGTCTCCAGCGAAATTCGCCCGAGCTTCCCGGAGCGGAATTCGTTGAGCAGTATTTCCGACACCTTGTGCAGGTCCGGAACCCCGCCTCTCCCCAGGAACCGTCGTTTTTCCGCGATGCCGTCCATCAGTGCCAGGCCGTCCCGGGGCCTTTCTTCAAACCCGTAGCGCGCCATTGCCAGTTCGGGATACGCGTCCAGCAGGTAATCCGCCTCGAATAACGCCACGTCCTCAAACTCAATCACCGCACTGCGAATGGCGCCACTAATAGCCAGGCGGTATCCGCAGGCTTCCGGAGACAGCTTGGGCCAGAGAAACCCCGGTGTGTCATAGAGCAGAACGTTGTCTGGCAGTTTGATGGCCTGCTGCGCCCGGGTCACTGCGGGCTCATTTCCGGTCTTGGCCGCCGGCCGGCCCGCCATAGTATTGATCAGCGTGGACTTCCCGACATTGGGGATGCCCAGGATCATCACCCGCAACGCCCGTTTCTGGCGATCATGATCCGGCGTCATTTCACCGGCCAGTCGCAGGATGTCGAGGGCTTCCGCGCGCTGGTTGTGGGTCATGGTGATGGCCCGAACGCCACGTTCCTTTTCCAACCAGCCGAGCCATTGTTCGGTAATGGCCGGGTCAGCCAAATCTCGCTTGTTAAGCACCTTGATGACGGGCGTATCGCCGCGCAGGGCAGGGACCAGCGGATTTTCACTGCTGAACGGCAGGCGCGCGTCCACGACCTCGATAATGAGATCCATCTGGGGCATTACCTTTTTGATTTCCTTGCGGGCCTTGTGCATGTGCCCTGGAAACCAGTTAATGGCCATGGTTGATACTCCTGAAGTGGCTGAACGGCGCCATTATGGACGGGAATGACTAAATTTTCACATTTCTCTCAACCCGCCCATGGTGGGAGCTGAGGCATGTGAGGGTGTGAAGTATGTACAAAAAGAAGGGGGTTCGGGGTGAAATACCCGGTTGTTTTGATTTAGGGTGTAGGGCTCGAAAACCCAAAGCGACTTAAATAATCGATTAGTGGAGATTTCTATGAAGCTCGTGAAACTGTTCGGAATTGCCCTGATTGCTATCGGGCTGTCTTCTCCGGCGATGGCGCAGCAATCTGGCGGGCAGCCGGACCAGGTTGATCAGCTGGCTCAGATGGTTGGCTTGAGTGAAGACCAGCAGAAAGAAATTCGCGGCATCATTGAAGAGATGCAGGCTGAGATTCAGGAGCTTCAGGGCGAAGCCCAGCAACTGCAGCAGCAGATCCAGGCTCAGATCAAGCCGGATTACGACGAAGACGCGATTCGTGACAACGCCGAGAAGCTGGGTGATGTAACTGGTGAGATGACGGCCATGTCTACCCTGATGCAGGCGAAGGTTGATGCGGTGTTCACCCAGGAGCAGCGTGACGAGTTGAACAAGCGCATGCAGCAAATGCAGCAGCAGATGCAACAGCAGCGTCAGATGCAGCAGGGTATGCAGTAAACATCTGTTTTCCGGGTTATTCCCCGGAGCCCGAAAAAAACCGCCTTTGCCTCTGGCTTGGGCGGTTTTTTTGTGACTGTAGCCTGCTGGTTGGGAGTCAGGTCGCGGCGGGAAGGGCCTACATCGGTGCGACAATCACCAAATTGTGAAGGCTAGGAGAGTGTTGCTCACAATTCAGCCCCGAACGGCTTAACCAGCACAATAAGCCGAGGCAACAACGTAAGCGCCCCCACCAGAGCCATAAACATGGCAAAGCCCGTAAACAACCCGAAGTAGATGGTCGGGATGAAATTCGACAGCACCAGGATCGAAAACCCGGTAATAATCGTCAGCGAGGTAAAGAACATCGCCTGCCCGATGCTGCGGTGGCAGCGGTGCATGGTGGCGAGGTAGTCGCCGTCTTTCTCAAATTCCGTCTTGAAACGGTGGATGTAGTGAATGGTATCGTCCACTGCGATCCCCACCGTGATGGCCGCCACCGTGATCGTCATCATATCCAGCGGAATGCCCAGCCAGCCCATCAGACCCAGCACCGAACCCGCCGCGATCAGGTTCGGGGCCATGCCGATCAGCGCCAGCTTTATCGACCGGAACAGGATCAGGAACATCACCATGATGGCTAGGAACACAATGCCGATGGTCTTGATCTGGGAATCGAACAGGCTTTGCAGCATGTTGTTGTACATCACCGTCATGCCCGTGAGCTTCACCTGATCGTCCTCAAAGCCCATTTCTTCAGTGAGGTGAGTGCGGATGCGGTCCAGCAACGCCTGCCGGCGCAGGTCGGGGGAGGTTTCCAGAATGCGGATGCTGAAGCGGGCCTGGTCGTGTTCTTCGCTGATGTAGGGGGTCAGAAGAATGTCCTTCAGACCGTCCGGCACCGCCGAGGGCACGAACGCCAGTTCCAGGGCATTCAGGGGCTCGCCACCGTTAACCTGGGCAAGGATGTCCAGGGTGGTGTCGATGGACATGACCTTGCCGGTCTCTGGCAGGCTGTCCAGGTAGTCGTGAACCTTACCCAGGCGGTCCATCTTCTGATAGGTGAACCAGGTATCCCGGTATTCCTCGGCACCCTCGCAGTCCTCCACAAACGGATCGCAGTCACTGGCAAAGGGATCGCCGCCGGCTTCGCTTTCAGGAGGCTTATCGTCCGTGATCACCACATCCAGTGGGGTGGTTCCCCCCAGGCGATTGTCGATGGTGATCATGCCCTGGTGGATTTCGGTGCTGGACTTGAAGTAGTCGATGAAGCTGTTTTCCACCGTCAGGCGGTTCAGGCCGATGACGCAGAGCACCGCGAGGATGGCGGAGCCGACCAGAACGGTTTTGCCGTAGTGCTCGGTAAACCGTGCAAACCAATCGGTAAAGGGAACCCGGTCCGAGCGAACCCGGTCGTCCACCGGCGGTGGCAGCAGTGCCAGCAGGGCCGGGAAGATGATAAACGTGATGAGGAAGGCCACGGTCAGGCCGATGGTCATCATCCAGCCAAAATCGATCACCGGGCGGATACCGCTGAAGGTAAGCGAGCCGAAAGCAACAATGGTGGTGATGGCCATGTAGAAGCAGGGTTTGATCATCGCCAGCAGGGTGCGCCGCAGCGTATCCCGTGATTCGGCTTCAGGGTCGTCGTGCTGGAACTCCCGATAGCGAACGATCAGGTGGATGGTCAGCGAGAGGGTCATGATCAGCAGCAACGACACGAAATTGGAGGAGATCACCGTGACTGGCCATTGCGCCCAGCTCAGGTAGCCGATCACCAGCCACACCGTAAAGCTGCAGCACAACAGCGGCACCAGCACCCAGCGCCACTGGCGGAAAATGATTGTCAGGGTCAACAGCAGGAAGATCAGCACACCAACACCGAAGGTGGACAGGTCGTTCTGGATGAAACGGATCATGTCGGCAACGATCATGGGTACGCCGCCCAGGTAGATCTCGGCGCGGTCACGGTAGCTGTCGAGGATGCCCCTGACCCGTTTGATGGTGCGGTCCCTTTCCTCGCCCTGGGCCTCGGTGAACTCGATGAATGCCTGGCTGACGGTTTCCAGTCTTTGCTGTTCTTCTGCCGAGGCTTGGCCGCTCTGCACTTTATCCCGCAGCTCGTTGCGCTCCCGGAGCAGTTCAAAATAGCGCTCGGGAGTGGGCAGATTCACCTGTATCGCAGTGGTGCGCGCGTCTTCACTGATCAGCAGGTTGGGGTAGAGCGGATTGTTGAGCAGCGCTTTTTTGGCGGTGTCCGGAGTAACGTCGTCCTCGTCAATGGTCTGGATTTCTGAGTCGACGGTGTCCAGGGTCAGGTCCGGGCTGTGGAGCAGGGGGACGTTGAGGATGCTGTTGGTGGAGCTGACATTCTCCAGGGCTGCGAGCTCATCTCGCAATGACGCCAGTAAAGCCAGACCCTCGTTGCTGAACAATTCCTGGTCGGGCGTATAGGTAACAACGAGAAAATCGTCGGAGGTGGTGAAGCGGCGATTCACTTCCCGGTATTGCTCCAGAGAGCGATCATCCTCAAGAACCAGGGACTCGGCGGACGCATCCAGCCGGAACTGGTCCAGCCGCAGGCTGGCGATCAACAGCAGGGCGCCAAACAGCAGAAGTACCAGAACAGGACGGGGGAAAATCAGCCGGTCATAGAAAGATCGAAGCCAGGACATCGTAAGAATTACCCTACACAGTGAAAGCGAGTGCAGAGTGTGCCACAAACTGTCCGTCGACGGTGCCCCTGTTTGAGGCCTATTCCAGGGAATTGATCAGTGGTTCAGTCTACCGCTTTGACCGGAATCTGCTGTGCGTTGGAGGAAGCAGGTACGTCTGGCACCGCAAGGCCCAGGTTATTCTTTTCGAACACACGATCGGCACGGTAGCTGGAGCGCACCATGGGGCCTGACGGCACTTCCATGAAACCTTTTTCCAGGCCAATCTCGCGGTAGCGATTGAAGTCGTCCGGGGTTACGTACTGTTCTACCGGCAGGTGGTTCTGAGTGGGGCGCAGATACTGGCCCAGGGTCAGTATGTCGACGCCGATAGCCCGCAGGTCGTCCATGGTTTCGAGGATTTCCTCTTCGGTTTCACCGAGGCCCAGCATCAGGCTGGTCTTGGTGAGCACGTCCGGACGGTATTGCTTGGCGTGCGCCAGTACGCTGAGGGTTTTCTCGTAGCCGGCGCGGGGGTCCCGCACGCGGGTGGTCAGGCGCTTCACGGTTTCCACGTTCTGTGCGAAAACGTCCAGGCCGGAGTCCACGACCTTCTCAACGTGCGCCATGACGGCGTCAAAGTCCGGTGTCAGGGCTTCCACTGCGACATGGGGAGTGCGCTGCTTGATGGCGGACACGCAGGCTGCGTAGTGAGCGGCGCCGCCGTCGTCCAGATCGTCCCGGTCTACGGAGGTTAGTACGATATAGCGCAGGCCCATGAGTTCAACGGACTTCGCGGTATTTTCCGGTTCCTCGTGGTCCAGCCAGCCTTTGGGGTTGCCGGTATCAACGGCGCAGAAGCGGCAGGCGCGGGTGCACACGGAGCCCATCACCATAATGGTGGCGGTACCGTTGGCCCAGCATTCGCCGATGTTCGGGCAATGGGATTCCTGGCAGACCGTGCTCAGCCGGTGTTCGCTGACGTTCTTGCGCACCGCTTCATAGCGCTCGCCACCGGGCATGCGTGCACGCAGCCAGGACGGTTTACGCTGGGTTTTGGTGTCGATGATGCCCGAGCCCGAGCGCTTGATGCCATCCTTGATCGCTGAGAATCCATGTTCGTTGCGGAACTTTGAACCACTGGTGACGCGTGATTTGGCACTGTCGCTCATTACTGGGGGACTCTCTTCTCGGCGGCGGATAAAAGGCTTGGCTGACCCTAAAGGGTAATCTGCGCCGGCGGAGGATACAAGGCAGGTACGGACAATCACGGGGGTTCCGGGCACGACTTTCGTCGTACCCGGCAATCACATCAGGCGGTTGCTTTGTCCAGCGCCTGGCTGATATCGGCAATGATGTCATCCACGTGTTCGATGCCAATGGACAGGCGCACCAGATCCTCACTGACACCCGCACTTGCCAGTTCCTCCGGATTGAGCTGCCGGTGTGTCGTTGTGGCGGGGTGACAGGCCAGGGATTTGGCATCACCAATGTTGACCAGGCGGTAGATCAGTTGCAGGGCATCGATGAATTTTGCGCCATTCTCAAGCCCGCCGGTGATGCCGAAACTGAGAATGCCTGACGCACGGCCGCCGCAGATTTTGTCGCAGGTGGCTTTGTAGGGGCTGTCGTCCAGGGTGGCATAGTTTACCCATTCCACCGACGGATGGTTTTTCAGGAAATTGGCTACTTTTTCGGCGTTTTCACAGTGTCTTTCCATGCGCAGGCCGAGTGTTTCAAGGCCCTGCATGATCAAAAAGGCATTGAACGGAGCCAGAGCGGCGCCGGTATTGCGCAGGGGAACCACGCGGCAGCGCCCGATGAAAGCCGCGGCGCCAAGGGCTTCGGTATAGACCACGCCGTGGTAGGACGGGTCCGGCTCGTTGAGCATGGGAAACTTCGCCTTGTTGGCGGCCCAGTCGAACTTCCCGGAGTCGACCACCACACCCGCTACGGTGGTGCCGTGGCCGCCGATGTATTTGGTCAGCGAGTGCACCACGATGTCTGCACCGTGTTCGAAGGGCCGGCACAGGAAAGGCGTTGCCACGGTGTTGTCGACGATCAGCGGGATGCCGTGTTTGTGGGCAATGTCCGCCCAGCGCTGGATATCCACCACGTTGCCGGCCGGGTTGCCAATGGATTCGCAGAACAGGGCGCGGGTATTGTCATCAATGGCTTTCTCCACCGCGTCAAAATCATCGTGTCGTACCATGCGGCAGTTGATGCCCTGGTTCGGCAGCGAGTGGGCGAACAGATTGTAGGTGCCGCCATAGAGCTGGCCGGTGCTGACAATGTTATTCCCCACTTTGCAGATGGTCTGGAGCGAGTAAAGGATGGCCGCCATGCCCGAGGCTACTGCGAGCGCACCCACACCACCTTCAAGCTGCGCCATACGTTCCTCCAGTACGGCGTTGGTGGGGTTCATGATGCGCGTGTAGATGTTGCCCTGTACCTTCAGGTCAAACAGGTCCGCACCGTGTTGGGTGTCGTCGAACGTGTAGGAGGTGGTCTGGTAGATGGGCGTGGTCGCGGCGTTGGTTGTCGGATCGCCGTTGAAGCCAGCGTGAAGGGCGAGAGTTTCCGGTTTCATGGTTGAGCATCCCTTTTATCAAGCGTTGTTGTTGAGGTCGAACATCCCGATTGAGTATGCCACAGGCACAGGAACGTGAGCATTGTTTCATGTTGACCCTCATCGGCTTGTGACTTCCGTGTTTCCGCGCTAGGTTCGAGCAGATATGACAGCCACAAACCTGCAAATAACAACAGGCATCATCCGCCAGACAACAACGCCCCTCCTTGGCTCGAAGACGAGGGCTGCTTTGGCCGTCCTGCTTTCCCTGTTTCTGATCGCTTGCAGTGATGATTATCTGGAAGATGATGGTGGGCGGGCCCCAGCCGGCGCTGATGTAAACGCTCCGAAAAGCCGTCTGCTGGAACATCCGGAAACCGGTGAGAGACTGGCCGAAAGGCAGGTGCTTGTTCGTGGCAATGCCAGTGAACCTGCTTCCCTGGACCCCCAGCTGGTCCAGGACAGCGTGGGTGGCGCCATCGTGGTTGACCTGTTCGAAGGGTTGACCCGCAGCGGCCCCAGAGGGGATACCGAACCGGCGATGGCGACGTCCTGGGCCTCATCGAACAATAACCTGACCTGGACATTCCAGCTCCGTGAAGACGGCCGCTGGAGCGATGGCAGTCGCGTTACCGCCCAGGATTTCGTGTATGGGTGGCGCCGGGCGGTCGACCCGGAGGTAGGCTCAAACTATGCGTATTACATCGAGTCTGCCGGGGTGGCCAATGCCGGCGAGATCATCGCAGGGGAAAAGGCACCGGATACGCTGGGTGTGCGCGCTGTCGACGACTTCACCTTCGAGGTGACCCTGGACGAGCCGATCACCTACCTGCCGGATATGACCGTCCACTACACGATGTTTCCTGCCCCCCGCCAGGCCATCGAGGCCCACGGCGAGGACTGGACCAGGCCTGGCAAGATGGTTTCCAACGGAGCCTATACGTTGAACGCCTGGCATATCGGCGAGAAGCTGGTGGCGGCTCGCAATCCCCGCTACTGGGGGGATGACAGCACCATCATCGACCGGGTGGTTTACCTGCCGATCGAATCTTCGTCCGCCGAGCTTCAGCGCTACGCCAGTGGCGAGCTGCACATGACCTCCACGGTGCCGGTGTCCCAGATGGCCCGGTTGAAAAAAGAGCGGCCCAAAGAGTTGGTGATGGTACCCAGCATGGCCACGTACATGTATGCCTTCAACGTCAACAGGCCGCCCTTTGACGACGTAAGAGTACGTCGGGCGCTGACCTACGCCATTGACCGCAATATCATCGTCAGCTACATCACCCGGGGCAACCAGATGCCGGCATTCACACTGACACCGCCCTACGTCAGCGGTTTCGACTTCCGGCAGCCGGAGTACGCTACCTGGTCCCAGACCCGCCGCGACGAAGAGGCGCGCGAAGCCCTTGAGGAAGCCGGCTACAATGAAGACAACCCACTGGAATTCGAACTGCTCTACAACACAGACGAAAGCCATAAGGCGCTGGCCATCGTGGTCAGCCAGATGTGGAAAGAGAAGTTGGGGGCAAAGGTCACCATCAGCAATCTGGAGTGGAAAACCTTCCTCTCCGAGAAGCAGGCTGGCAACTATGGTATCGCCCGGTTTGGCTGGAAGGGGGATTACAACGAAGCCTCCACCTTCCTGACCCTGCTAACCAGCGACAGTGGTAATAACGACGGCGGCTGGAGCAATGAAACATACGACCAGTTGCTGCTGGATGCCCGTTCCAGCGACGATCCCAATCCCTATTATGTCAGGGCCGAGGAAATCCTGTGGCAGGCGTTTCCGGTGGTGCCGGTGTACTTCAACACCACGGTGGCGCTGGTGAGCCCGTCCCTGAAGGGCTATCCGGAGAAGAATCCCCGTAACATTGTTTACAGCAAGGATATGTACATCACTGCGGACTGAGGGAAGCCATGTTCAGTTTTATCATCAGGCGTCTGGCGGTAGCGGTACCAACCATTCTGGCGTTGATCACTGTCTCGTTCGTGCTGATGCACGCGGCACCTGGCGGCCCGTTTACCAACGAGCGTAATGTGCCGGAAGCGGTGATGGAAAACATCGAGGCCAAATACAACCTGGATAAGCCCCTGTGGCAGCAGTACCTCATCTACGTGGGCAACGTCGCCCAGGGCGACCTGGGGCCCTCGTTCCGTTATAAGGATTTCACGGTCAATGAGCTGATCGAATCCAGCTTTCCCCGGTCCGCCTACATCGGTGCCTGGTCCTTCCTGTTCGTGGTTGTGTTCGGGGTGGGGTTGGGGGTGGTTGCGGCCCTGAAACAGAACCGTTGGCCGGACTATACGGTGATGACCGCCGCCATGACCGGGGTGGTGTTCCCCAATTTCGTGATGGCGCCGTTGCTGGTGCTGCTGTTTGCCGTCACGTTGCGCTGGTTGCCTGCCGGCGGCTGGGAAGGCGGTCAGGTGGAATACATCGTGCTGCCCATCATCGCCATGGCGACGTCCTACATTGCGCAGGTGGCGCGGATTACCCGCAGCAGCATGATAGAGACCCTGCGCAGTCCGTTCATCCGCACCGCCCGGGCCAAGGGCATTCCCCGCCACAAGATCGTATTGCGCCATGCCCTCAAGCCCGCGTTGATTCCGGTGGTGTCGTACCTTGGGCCGGCTTTCGTGGGCATCATCACCGGTTCGGTGATCATTGATCAGGTATTTTCCACGGGCGGTATTGGCCAGCACTTCGTCAACGGTGCCATCAACCGGGACTACTCACTGATTCTCGGGGTCACCATTCTGGTGGGCGTACTGACCATCGTCTTTAACGCGGCGGTGGATATTCTCTATACCTGGCTGGACCCGAGGGTGCGTTACTGATGTTTTTCTCCGACAAACATGCGGGCATGGGCGAACTGGCGGACACCCTTGCGGAAGACGCCTACACCGAAGGCCGCAGCCTGTGGCGTGACGCGCGACGGCGTTTTATGAACCACCGTGCGGCGGTGGCTAGCCTGGTCGTGCTGGCACTGTTGCTGTTGTTCGCGGCCTTCGGCCAGTACCTGTCACCCTGGGATAACGAGTCCATCGACTGGGCCAGTTTGCCAAACCTGGATGAAGATGGCTTGCCCAGCCTGGCGAGCCAGCACTATTTCGGTCTTGATCCCATCGGCCGGGACCTCTACCAACGCACTGTGCAGGGCAGCCGTATTTCCCTCATGGTCGGCGTTCTCGGAGCGCTGACGGCGGTGGTCATCGGCACGCTTTATGGGGCCATTTCCGGTTACGTGGGTGGCCGTACCGACGCCATCATGATGCGGACGCTCGAAGTGCTCAGCGCCTTTCCCTTCATGTTCCTGGTGATCGTTCTGATGGCGGTGTTCGGGCGCAATGTACTGCTCATTTTCGTAGCCATCGGCGCGGTGAGCTGGCTGAATATGGCCCGGATTGTGCGGGGCCAGACTCTGAGCCTGAAGCGCAAGGAGTACATTGAGGCCGCCATGTCCGTCGGTGTGCATCCCTTCCTGATCGTGCTCCGCCACATCGTGCCCAATGTGCTGGGCGTGGTGATTGTTTATGCAACCCTGCTGGTGCCGGAGATGATCCTGTTCGAATCCTTTATCTCGTTCCTGGGGCTTGGGGTGTCGGAACCCTACACCTCATGGGGTGCGCTGATTTCCGAAGGCGCGGATGCCATGTGGACCGCGCCATGGACCCTGATTTTCCCGATGCTGATGCTGGTGCTCACCCTGTTCTGTTTCAATTTTCTCGGCGACGGGCTGCGGGATGCCCTTGACCCTAAAGACCGCTGAGCCGGCAGGAACTCGATCTATGGCAATGCTGGAAGTCAATAATCTCGAAGTGGCCTTCGATACACCGGATGGCACCTTGCAGGCAGTGAGGGGGCTCAGCTACCAGTTGGAGGCTGGGCAGACTCTGGGCATCGTGGGTGAGTCCGGCGCGGGTAAAAGCCAGGGGGTATTTGCGCTGATGGGCCTGCTCCCGGACAACGCCCGGGTCAATGGCGAGGTGATCTTTGAAGGCGAGCCACTGCTTAACTTGCCGGAAAAGCGGATGAATCAGATCCGTGCGGCCCGCATCGGCATGATTTTCCAGGACCCGATGACGTCCCTGAACCCGTTCATGAAAGTCAGCGACCAGCTCATCGAAGTGCTGGTGCAACACAAAGGCATCAGCCGCAAACAGGCTCTTCAGGAATCCCTGCAGATGCTGGAAGCGGTTCGTATCCCCGAGGCCCGCAACCGAATTCATTGTTACCCCCATGAATTCTCCGGGGGCATGCGTCAACGGGTCATGATCGCCATGTCCCTGTTGTGCCGGCCGCGCCTGCTGATTGCGGACGAACCCACGACTGCCCTGGATGTTACGGTACAGGCTCAGGTGATGGATCTGTTGCAGGAGCTGCAACAGGAATTCAATACCGCGATTATCCTGATCACCCACGACCTGGGCGTAGTGGCCGGCAGCTGCGACCAGACATTGGTGATGTACGGCGGCCAGATGATGGAGTTTGCTGCCACCCGGGACCTGTTCCGGGATCCCTCCCATCCCTATACCAAAGGCCTGATGGGCGCCATTCCGCGTATTGATGAGCAGATGGATGAACTGGTCACCATCCCCGGCAACCCGCCCAACCTGATGAACCTGCCGCCGGGCTGTCCATTCTGCGACCGTTGCCCCGTGGCGGAGCCGCGCTGCTATCACGAACTCGACCCACCGGAGCGATTCGGGGCAGAGCGGATTCGTGTATGCAACCTGCCAAGGGAGGCGATTCGATGAGCGAACAACAGCGCCTGCTGACGGTGGAAAACCTGCGGGTTACCTTCGACATCATGCCTCGCAACGCCTGGCCCTGGACTCGGCCGCAGCCACTAAAAGCGGTGAACAACGTCAGCTTCACCCTCAACGAGGGCGAAACCCTCGGCATCGTGGGAGAGTCCGGCTGCGGCAAGTCCACCCTGGCAAGGGCCATCATGGGCATGGTGCCCAGCCAGGCGGGAAAGGTGGGGTGGTTGGGCGAGGACCTGCGGGGGCTCAACCTGAAACAACTGCGCAAGCGTCGCCAACGCCTGCAGATGGTGTTCCAGGATCCGCTTGCCTCTCTGTCGCCACGAATGACCGTCGGCGACATCATTGCTGAGCCCCTGCGTACCCACTACCCGGATATCAAGGGCGCCGAGCTAAGGGAGAAAGTGGATGCCATCATGGATCGCGTTGGCCTGCACCCTCACCAGAAAAACCGCTACCCCCATGAATTTTCAGGCGGCCAGTGCCAGCGGGTGGGCATCGCCCGGGCGTTGATTCTGGAGCCGAAACTGATCATCTGTGACGAACCGGTGTCTGCGCTGGATGTCTCCGTACAGGCCCAAGTCATCAACCTGTTGAAAAGCTTGCAGCGGGACATGGGGCTTTCACTGATCTTCATCGCTCACGACCTGAGCGTGGTCAAACACATCAGCGACCGGGTGATGGTGCTGTACCTGGGCAATGTGGCCGAAAACGCCTCCCGTGCTGAACTGTTCGCCAACCCCCGGCATCCTTACACTCAGGCCCTGATGGCCGCGGTGCCGATTCCTGACCCGGAGAGGGCGCGGGCCAAGCCTCCGGCCGAACTGGAGGGCGACCTGCCGTCCCCGATGAATCCCCCTAGCGGCTGTGTGTTCCGCACGCGATGCCCGCTGGCCACTGAGTATTGTGGTAGAGAGATACCCGTTCTGGAGGATAAGACCGGGGCAGGGCATTGGGTGGCGTGTCACTACGTGGAGCGGGATGAAGAATTGAACTAAGCTTGTGGAGTGAATGGATCTCCGTGTTGACGAGTCACTCTTATGGACAGGAAGTCTGCGCGCTATCAGCCCCTACTGATCGCTCTCCTCGCGATCACGATGCCCTTGAACCTTTTGTGTGCACAGGAACCAGTGCGCGTCGGGATTGTTGCTGGAATAGAGCGGGAAATAACGGTCACGGAGGGAGCGCTGGAGGGGCGCTTTTCCGCGTTCTACCGATGCGTGTTCGAGCGGGTCCCCGGGGAATTTCAGTTCGTTGAAATGCCTTTGGCGCAACTGCTCTACCAGCTGAGAATGGGCGGTGTTGCGGTGGGTTTTCCCCTGGTTCAAACCTCTGAACGGGACCGCTACGCGGACTTTGGTGGGGGACTCTTCCAGACCGAGTACGTCTACCTGTTTCTGGAAGAAATGCCTCCCCTCGGCCAAACCGCTGGCCTCACCTATGCCTTTGTCAGGAGGTTCGTCGGGGATAAGCTGATCCAGGGCGAAAACGCAAAGATTCTACACGTATCCGAATGGCGCCAGGCAGTCTACCTGCTCAAGCTGGGCCGGGCAGATGTTGTGGTCATTCCCTGGGTGCTCGTGGACACGTTTATGGCCGATTATGAGGGCGATTACTTTGTGCGACGGGCAGCCTGGGTAGATCTGTCCCTTTATGTTTCCCATGAGCACGGGAATGGCCGGTTGACGGAAGAGCTGCGCCAGGCCATTCGATGGTGCCGGTATCGAAACGATCTCAACTGAGACTGGCGTCGTTGTCAGGAAACACCGTGTCGTAGCACCAGGTGAAAACGAACGCATACACCAGATAAAAGACCACGAAGGCGATGTCGACGATCAGTGCCTCAACCAGCCCAATGCCCATCCACCAGGCGATGACCGGAAGGAAGGTTATCATCAGGCCCAGTTCAAAGCTGAGCGCATGAAATAACCGCATCTTCAGTGACTTACGAGTAGAGCCGGTAAGCCGTTTCAGGCCGTGATCGAACATGAGATTGAAGAGGTAGTTCCAGCCGGTTGCCATGGTTGCACCTATGGCAGCCAGGACGCTGGTTTTGTCGAGCTCGAAGCCAAACACAAATGCGGCTAATGGGATGGCGATAAGCAGGCCGATGATCTCGAACGAGACGGCCTGACGGATTCTGTCTTTAGTGGTTCTCATGGAAATTCAGGAACAATGGAGGCGGGTCGTCCCGCGTTCAATTCCCGGGAAGGGCGGGGGCGTCCCCGAAACGAAAAAAGGTCACGACGTGAGTCGCGACCTTTTAAATTCTGGTAGCAAGGGGCGGAGTCGAACCGCCGACCCCGGCATTATGAGTGCCGTGCTCTAACCAACTGAGCTACCTTGCCAAATTCGTTCTGGATGAGCTCCAAACGAGGCGCGTATTTTCTGGATTTTACCCGGTACTGTCAACCCTCTTTTAGGTTTTGTGTGCTCGGATATCTTGGATTGCGATGGTTGCCTCTTGTTCGGGAACCAAAAAAACATATAATGATAATTATTATCATTATATGTCCGCTCGTATCAGCGTGCCATTCCGGCCATTTAACCACTTTCGTTGTTTTATCCATGACCATTCCCGCACTTGCGCCGCTGTTTGTTGGTGACTTTGAGTACTACCGGACGATCCTGGTGTTGCCCGACGATACGCGCCCCGCTACACCGGCGCGGGACCTGGTTACGGAGGATGGCTTGTCGTGGTTGCTGGAGTGTTATCGTCGTACCCAACCCGGTGACGATGACCGCGCACTGCTTTCCCAATGGTCGCGTACCTATTTTGCAAAGCTCGTTATTCCGACCATAACGGCCAACCTCGTGTTGGATCGGGAATTGCCGGTCGGGCTCGACACACTTGAGATTATTATGGGTTGCGATGGTCTTCCTGAGGCTTTTCGTATTCCCGATGAAGGTCGCCCCTTTGAGCGGGTGCCAGCGAGCCCGTTTGAGCGTTTTGGAGAGCTCCTGGAGGAGAATTTCGAGCCATTAGTCGTGGGGTGGAGTCGCCAGGTTAAACTGTCTGGCAAGGTGCTCTGGAATAATGCTGCGAATTACATTGAATGGCTGGTAGGGGCGTTGAAACAAATGGGTGTGCCGTCGGCCTGCCTGGAAGATGGAAGGCGGCTTATAGAATCCGAGTACCGCCCAGACGGAAAGCGAAACCCGATGTACCGTCCCGTGCGGTATATTCCCCGTAACGTGGGCCCCTCTCCGTTACGGCAGCGTCGACAATGCTGTATACGGTACCGCTTGCCAGGGTTGGAGCTGTGTGAGAATTGCCCCCATATTGATCGGCCACCCAAAGGGGCAAAGCTGCCTGAAAGTCTTGCTTATAGCGTCTGACGCTACGCGCCGGAAGCAGAATGTCCGTAGGCCGGAACCACTATCAGGCTGACAAGCCGATGCTCTTCCCGGATAAACCATGCGTCCAGTTCAGTGTGCGATGTCCATTCCTGTGACAGTGTTTTGAGCAGGCGCAATCGGGCGCTGCCGTCGGGGTGCCAGGACAGAACTTCTGCGTGTTCAAAGTAGAATCGCTGTTGAACAAGGGGGTAGAGTGCTTTGAAGAGCGTTTCCTTGAGGCAGAATGCCAGGGTAATAAAAAAACCCGCCTGACTGGTTAGCTCGGCGCTGAATCGTTCCTGCTCAGAAGGCGTCAATATTTGCCGGCAAAGCGGCAGGGCGCGTTCATCGGGCATGATGACTTCCGCGTCCAGGCCAACTCCGGCGTAATCCTGTTGCTGGCCGATAACCGCCGCAGCCCAACCCCGGGTGTGGGTGATCGAGCCCACGCAGCCAGTTGGCCATACCGGCGCCCGGTCATCGCCGAGGGCTGGCACCACCGGTTGCCCCGTGGCGCGCAACAAGCCTTCGCGGGCGCAGAAACGGCCAGCCAGGTATTCCGCCTGGCGTTTGGCAACAGCCCTTTCCACCGACGGTGGTGGGACGATGTCACTGATCGTGAAGTCGTCCGGTTTGAGGTTATCGGGGTCAAAGTCCAGGCTGATCAGCTCAAGCCCCGGCAACGATTGCGGCCAGGGCCACCGGTCATCCGGGGTACTGCAGCATGCGGGCACGAGGCTCACCGTCAGAACGCTCCTGCGCGGTCAGACATTGAACCGAAAGTGGACAACGTCGCCGTCCTGGACGATGTATTCCTTGCCCTCAAGGCGCCACTTGCCGGCTTCCTTGGCTCCGGCCTCACCGTTGTACTTGACGAAGTCATCGTAGCTCACCACTTCGGCGCGGATGAAGCCGCGTTCGAAGTCGGTATGGATCACGCCTGCCGCCTGTGGTGCGGTAGCGCCCACTTTTACCGTCCAGGCGCGGACTTCCTTCACCCCTGCGGTAAAGTAGGTCTGAAGGTTCAGCAGGCCGTAGCCGCCGCGAATGACCCGGTCCAGGCCAGGCTCGTCCATGCCCATTTCTTCCAGGAACATGGATTTTTCGTCGTCTTCCAGTTCGGAGATTTCGGCTTCTATCTTGTTGCAGATAGGCACCACAACTGCGTTCTCGGATTCCGCAATCTTTTTCACGGTGTCCAGGTGAGGGTTATTCTCGAACCCGTCTTCGCTGACGTTGGCGATGTACATGGTTGGCTTTACGGTGAGCAGGCAGAGTTCGCGGATCAGTGCCATCTTCTCTTTGTCGAGATTCATGCTGCGAACCGGTTTGCCTTCGTTCAGCACGGGAAGCAGGGTGTCGAAGACTTCAAGCTGAGCTTTGGCCTCTTTGTCGCCGCTCTTTGCGACTCGCTGAACCCGTTTGATGGCTTTCTCGACGGTTTCCAGATCAGCCAGGGCCAGTTCTGTGTTGATGATTTCGATATCCGACGCCGGGTCAATCTTGTTGGCGACGTGAATGACGTTGTCGTCCTCGAAGCAACGCACCACATGGGCAATGGCGTCGGTCTGACGGATGTTGGCCAGGAACTGGTTGCCCAGGCCTTCGCCTTTCGAGGCACCTTCTACCAGGCCGGCGATATCCACGAACTCCATCGTGGTTGCCACCACCTTTTCCGGCTTTACGATGTCAGCGAGCTTGTTGAGGCGGGGGTCGGGCATGGCCACGACGCCGGCGTTAGGCTCAATGGTGCAGAAGGGGAAGTTTTCCGCGCCAATACCGGATTTGGTCAGTGCGTTGAACAGGGTGGATTTGCCGACGTTGGGAAGGCCGACGATGCCGCAGTTAAATCCCATGGAATGCCTCTGCTGGTGCTGGAAAATTTGGGCGGATTATACCGGTTTGAAGCTGTGCAAGCGATTCATCGCAGCGGGAAGTTTGCCGCTGGCAGCGTCCGGCAGTACGCGAATGATTTCGTCGATCAGGGCGTTGAGTTCTTCGGTTTCCCGTTTGCCCAGGCGGCCGAGAACATAGCCTGTGACCTGGCGGCTGTCGCCGGGGTGGCCGATGCCGATGCGCAGGCGCTGGAAGTCGTTGGTGCCGAGGTGAGCAATGGTGTCCCGCAGGCCGTTGTGTCCGCCATGGCCGCCGCCTTTTTTTAGCTTGGCGGTACCCGGTGGCAGATCGAGCTCGTCGTGGGCAACCAGAATCTGTTGGGGCTGAATCTTGAAGAAGTCCGCCAGTGCCTTGATGGAGAGGCCACTGCGGTTCATATACGTGGAAGGGTTCAGCAGGTGCAGGTCGAGACCCTGAAGCTGAATTCGGGCGTAGAGCCCGTGGTATTTCTTTTCGGGGCGGAGCGACTGGCCCGTTTCACGGGCCAGTGCTTCCACGAACAGGGCACCGGCGTTGTGGCGGGTATTCGCATAGTCGGGGCCGGGGTTACCCAGTCCCACCACCATGAGGATATCCTGTGCCATCTGCCGTTGCCCTCATTCGTACAGGAGCGATTACTCCTTGTCTTCGCCTTCTTCACCCGCTTCGCCGTCTTCGCCTTCGTCAGTATCTTCTGTCTTGGCAGCGCGCGGCTTGTGGATTGCAACGACGGGCAGGTCGTGGTCTTCACCCTGCAGCAGAGCCGCAATACGAACGCCTTTCGGCAGTTTGAGGTCGCTCAGGTGAACAACCTGGTCCATCTCCACGGCAGTCATGTCGACTTCGAGGAACTCAGGCAGGTTCTGCGGCAGACAGATCACTTCTACTTCGTTGATCTGGTGGTTGGCAACGCCGCCCTGGAGCTTGATGGCCGGTGCAGTTTCTTCGTTCAGGAAGTGCAGCGGTACGTTAACGTGGATTTCGTGATCCTTGTCAACGCGCAGGAAGTCAGCGTGGGTCAGCAGCGGCTTGTACGGGTGACGCTGCAGATCCTTCAGGATCACGCTTTCTTTCTTGCCTTCCAGTTCGATGGTCAGAATGTGTGAGAAGAAGGCTTCGTTTTCCAGAGCTTTTTTCAGCTCGTTGTGCCAGATGGAAATCGAAACGGCTTCTTTCTTCCCGCCATAAATGATGGCCGGAATTTTACGCTCCTCACGACGCAGGCGGCGGCTCGCACCTCTCCCCTGATCGCCACGAGGAAATGCTTCGATAAGAAATTCCTGAGACATGGTTATAACCTCAATTTTCACCAGAGCGGCCCGCGACCAGGTCCTGAACCGGTGATATTTTCGATATGCCGGCTGTTTTCCGGCGGACTAAACAGACCGGGAGCCCACTGGGCTCCCGGTCTGGATTCTTTTCACTAAATCAGGTGGTTAGCTGATCAGGCGTTCTCAAACATCGCGCTGATGGACTCTTCGTTGCTGACGCGACGAATGGATTCCGCAAGCAGCCCAGCCATAGTGAGGATGCGGATCTTATCACAATTACGCGCTTTGTCACCCAGTGGGATGGTGTCGCAGACAACCAGTTCGTCCAATTCGGAGGCGTTGAGGTTGTCAACAGCCGGGCCTGAAAGGACGGGGTGGGTGATGTAGGCGACCACGCTGGCGGCACCATGCTCCTTAAGAGCGTTGGCGGCTTTGCAAAGCGTGCCGGCGGTGTCGATGATGTCGTCCACCAGGATACAGGTCTTGTCCTTTACATCACCGATGATGTGCATGACCTGCGACACGTTGGCCTTGGGACGGCGCTTGTCGATGATGGCGAGGTCGGCATCGTCCAGTCGCTTGGCAACGGCGCGGGCACGAACAACGCCGCCAACGTCAGGAGATACCACTACGAAGTTCTCAAAGCGCTGCTTCTCGATATCCTCAAGCATGACCGGGGTGGCGTAGATATTGTCCACCGGAATGTCGAAGAAGCCCTGGATCTGGTCGGCGTGGAGGTCAACGGTCAGGACCCTGTCAACGCCGATGCTGGAAATCATATCTGCAACCACTTTGGCACTAATGGCAACACGGGTGGAGCGAACACGGCGATCCTGGCGGGCATAGCCATAGTAGGGGATAACCGCGGTAACCCGGGTGGCAGATGCACGGCGCAGTGCGTCGGCCATCACGATCAGTTCCATCAGGTTATCGTTGGTGGGGTTGCAGGTGGGCTGAATGATGAAGACATCATGCCCGCGAACATTTTCGTTGATTTCAACGGTGGTTTCACCATCGCTGAAGGTTCCAACGGTGGCCTGGCCCATGGGAATGTGAAGTTTCTGGGCGATGGCCTTGGCAAGCTCCGGGTTGGCGTTGCCAGTAAAAATCATCAGTTTGGACACGACGGCATCCTTCTCGGTATCGGCGTTTGATTCAGAAGAAGCGGGAGAAAGGTGGCTGGGGTGGCAGGATTCGAACCTGCGCATGACGGGATCAAAACCCGTTGCCTTACCACTTGGCGACACCCCAGTATCGTGCTTTTTTGGCATCATTTCAGCTCTGTCAGCTTTTTGTGAAGTGGTGAAATGTTCACCCCTTGAGCTACGAACCCCGTGATGCCGGAGGGTTTGCTTTCCCAGATAATCCGGGCTGCGGATTCTGTCGGGAAACGTCCAAATATGCAAGCCCCGGTTCCGGTTAATCTTGCAGGTCCGAATTGTGCAAGCCACTCCAGGCTTTGATGAACCTCAGGATACAGTCTTCGAACTACATCCTCACAGTCGTTTCGGTACCTCGAGGCGTCTCCCTCAAAAGCGGGCGCTATTTTGATTCCGGGGGTATCCCTTGTCAACCCTTGCTCGGAAAAAATCTCTTTGGTGCTTATATCGCAAGGTGGTTTTATAACCAGAAACCAGTCTTCTGGTGGGTTGGCGTCGGTGAGTCGTTCGCCCACGCCTTCGCCCCAGGCTGCATGTCCGCGAACGAATACGGGCACATCGGCACCCAGGGACAGGCCCAGTTCAGCCAACTCGTCCAGGGAGCGGTTCAGGCCCCACAGGCGGTTCAGCCCCACCAGTGTGGTGGCGGCATTGGAGCTGCCACCACCCAGGCCACCGCCCATGGGCAACTGCTTGTCGACTGCAATACTGACACCGGGAGTCGTATGACCTGCGGTTGCCGCCAGTTGTCGCGCAGCACGGACAATCAGGTTTTCCTCGTCGGGCACCCCGGGCAGGGATTGCTCAAGGACGATTCTGCCATCGGTGCGTGCGGTCAGGGTCAGGGTGTCGCCATAATTCAGAAACTGAAACAGGGTTTGCAGTTCATGGTAGCCATCCGGTCGACGCCCGAGAATATGCAGGAAGAGGTTCAGTTTTGCCGGGGAGGGCAGAACCAGGCTGTTCACCGGCTGTCTCCATCGGTCTGGTTCCAGCTGGTAACCACCACCCTCACGCGCTTCTCGCCCTTGACCGCCGTGATACGGGCGGGCAGATGAGGGTAGCCCTCTATGAATGCTTGCCAGCGGTCGTAGCGGATCTCCCAGCCCAGTTGGCGTATGACGGCCAGTTGACCCTTGTCGTCGAAGAACAGCCGGAAGTCCCCGTCAGGGCCGGGCAGGCCCCGTATCCACCAGGCCAGGCTGTCAATGGGGAGCAGCCAGCCGGTGGCGGCGTTGACCAGGGACTCCGGGTCGCCGGACTGGTAGCGCTCGCCGTTGGGAAGTGTGAGTTCGATGAACCCGGGAACGCCTTCAAGGGTAGTGCGGCCCATACCGAGGAACGATGATGACAGCGCCAGTTCGTACGTTTCCCGGTCCTGTTTCCAGTAGTTGATGACGGCGGTGCCGCTGTCCGAGGGCTGGCGAACGGCGAGTTTGCCGGTCAGTTCCCAGTGCTGAAGCTGGTCAAGTCGGGCACTGGTCTTGCGCCAGTCGGCCGGTGGCTGTTCAGTCAGGCCTTCGGGAAGTGGTTCAACTGTCAGTGAGCTACAGCCGCTCAGAACCAGGGCGGCGAACGTCAGCGCGATAACCGATAATTTCACAGGGACGGCTCCCCGGTCAGCCTTTCAACAGTTTCAGTCAGTATCGGGTGGTCCGGGTCCTGCTCGAAGCCTTCTCTCCAGATCGAGCGGGCCTGTTCCTGATTGCCGGTTTGCCAGAGCGCTTCGCCGTAATGAGCGGCTACTTCCGGGTCAGCGTAGGCCTCCCAGGCACGTGACAGATAGCTCAGTGACTCGTCGGTGTTGCCCTGCAGATACAGTACCCAGCCCATGCTATCGAGTATGGCAGGGTTCTCCGGATCGATGGCCAGGGCTCTCTCAATATAGTCCCTGGCTTCATCGAGTCGGTCCGTGCGGGTGGTAAGGATATAACCCAGCGCGTTGAGTGCCACGGCGTTGTCGGGCTGTTCCTCGATGATTGTTCTCAGATCGGCTTCGGCCTGCTCTGGCTTATCCATGGAGTCGAGCAGCATGGCACGGGCGTAGCGAATGCGGACATTGCCAGGGAAAGATTCCAAAGCTTCATTGGCCGCCTGGAGAGCTCGCTCATCATGGTCCCTATCCAGCAGGAGGTTGATTTCCAGCAGGCGGAAATTCTCTTCCTGTTCAGGGTTATTGTTCCGGATCTCGCGAATGTCGGCCAGGGCTTCGTCCAGCTCTCCCTGTTCCGCCATGAGTTCACTGGCACGGGCCAGGGCCGGGAAATAATAGTTACCTTTCTCGACATTTCTGTAGTAGCCGATGGCCTGCTCGTTTTCGTCTTCCTCATCGGCAATCCGCCCGAGGTAGTAATGAGCCTCATCACTATGATGGCCTTGTTCGATCAGGCGTGTCAGCTCTTCCTCGGCCAGTGCGATCTGATCGTTTTCAAGTGCGACCAGGGCGTGGGAGAGTCGCAGTCCGGGAACGTCGGGGAAGCGTTTGACCAGCCGTCGGAATTCGTTCTGGGCGGTTTGCAGTTCGCCTTCACCGATCAGCATGCGGCCATAGAGGGTTCCCATCTGGCGATTGTCTGGGAATTGCCGTGTATTCGCCCTCAGATGATCCAGGGCCTGTTGTTTCTGGTCGGTCTGGTAGAGCAGGTCGCCCTTGAGTATCAGTGCCGGCTGGAAATCCGGCTTGCTGTCCAGAAGGGGCTCCAGTTTGGCGAGGGCTTGCTGGGGCTCGCCCGTTACCTTCAGTAGAAGGGAAATGCTGTATTGCAGTTCCGGGTTGTCAGGGTGGCGCTGCTCCAGTTTCTGGTATAGGTCGAGCAGTTCCTGCTGTTGTTCCGGCGGCAGGTTGCCGGCCATCGCGGCCAGGCTGTCAAAATCCGCGTCGCCGCCCAGATCCATGATCTGTTCCATATGGCTCAGGGCGGTCTCCAGTTCGTTCTTTTTTACAGCCTGGATGGCGGAGATACGATGTGCCTGCATGTTGTCCGGAGCTACCTCCAGCCACAGCGCCGCCAATTGTTGCTGCGCGTTATCGGCGTTCAGTGACTGGGCAATGCGCATGGTCCGCTCAATCACGCCCAGGTCGCGGGATTGCTGTGCCGCCTTCATGTAATTGACAAGCGTGACGTCAAATCGACCCCGCTGGGCGGCTATCTCGCCGGAGAGCAGCAGGTACAGTTCTTCCGGCTCAAAATCGGCATAACGGATGTCCGGTGACGGTTCCGCGGATGATGCAGTGGCGTCATCAGGCGACGAGGTGGATTGCGATTCCTGGTTGTCCTGAAGAAAAGCGCAGCCGGACAGGGAAAGCCCAAGCAGGCAGGTACCAAGCAGTAATGCAGACTTATGCATGCAACATCCCATGATCTGTGTACGATGCACCTGATCGGCCGGAGAAGGGTCTGGCGGCGGTCTCAGATGTGGCGTAGTGCGACAAGGCTCTATGATGGCACAAGCGCTTGATATTGCCCAACCTGTCAGCAGTTGCCGATATCACGATGGTTATGGGTGGCGACACTGGCTCCCGATCGTTAAAATGGCGGTATCGAACCGTCGTCAAAGATAAGGCAGTCTAACCCCGATATGGCACTGGTCACCCTCGGAATCAATCATCGCACCGCACCGGTAGAGTTGCGTGAGCGCGTCGCGTTCACGCCCGAGCGTATGGCCGAGGCGTTTGCCGAACTGCGTGCCACTTCCGGCGCCAGCGAGGCGGCGATCCTGTCTACCTGCAACCGCACCGAACTGTATCTGGCCGGAGATGACGACTGTGCCCCGGCGGTATTGCAGTGGTTGGCGGGGTTTCATGACATGGAGGCGGCAGACCTGGAAGACGTGCTCTACGTACATCGGGACTCAGACGCCGTGCGCCACATCATGCGGGTTGCGTCGGGGCTGGACTCCATGGTGCTTGGAGAGCCGCAAATTCTCGGCCAGCTCAAGGACGCCTATGCCCTCGCTCGCGAGCATGAGGCGAGCGGTGCGTTCCTGTCCCGTCTGTTCGAACATACGTTCTCCGTTGCCAAGCGGGTGCGCACGCAGACTGCTATTGGCGAAAACCCGGTGTCGGTGGCCTACGCTGCGGTCAGCATGGCGCATCACATCTTTGCGGATATGTCCCGCAATCGGGCCTTGCTGATTGGCGCCGGCAAAACCATTGAGCTGGTCGCGAGGCATCTGGCCGACGCTGGCGTGAAAAATTTCCTGGTTGCCAATCGTACCCTGGAACGTGCCCAGGCGCTGGCGGACTCCCGTGGCGGGCAGGGCATTATGCTCTCCGACATTCCAGAACACCTGGCAAATGTGGACATCATCATTTCCTCCACTGCCAGCCCGTTGCCTATCCTTGGCAAGGGCGCCGTGGAGCGTGCGCTTAAAAAGCGCAAGCATCGCCCCTATTTCATGGTGGATATCGCCGTTCCCAGGGATATCGAACCCGAGGTGGGTTCCCTGGCTGATGTCTATCTCTATACCGTTGACGACTTGCGGCAGGTTATCGAGGAGAACGTTCGTTCCCGAGAGGGCGCCGCGCGGGAAGCCGAGAACATGGTTGCTGATGGCGTACAGCAGTTCCTGAGCCAGCTACGGGCCCTGGATGCTGTCTCCACCCTCAAGCAGTTCCGTCAGCGGGCCGAAGCCCTGAGAGACGGGGAGACCGAAAAGGCCATCCGCGCCCTGCGTAATGGCGCAGACCCCGAAACCGTGATGCGAAGCATGGCCCGGGGGTTGACCAACAAATTACTGCACGAGCCGTCCATCCAGGTCCGCAAGGCCACCACGGAGGGCAGAACCGAAGTCACTCAATGGCTCAGAGAGCTGCATCAGCTTGATGTGCTGGATGCCGACGCGCCCATCACCCCGGAAAAACTATGAAGTCATCGATTCAGTCCCGCCTCGAGCAGCTTGTTGACCGCTTCGAGGAAGTCAGCGCGTTGCTGAGCGATCAGGGTACTATTGCCAACCAGGATAAATTCCGCGACCTGTCCCGGGAATTTGCCGAGATTGAACCCATCGTTCACTGCTTCCAGGCATGGCAGAAATCCCGTGACGATGTTAAGGAAGCCACCGAACTGGCCCGCGACGGTGACGCCGACATGCGAGCCATGGCGGAAGAGGAGTTGGGCCTGGCGGAACAGAAGAGCGAGGAACTGGACGAAGAGCTCCAGCGCCTGATGCTGCCCAAGGACCCCAACGATGGCAAGAACGTATTCCTGGAGGTTCGTGCCGGCACTGGGGGCGATGAGGCGGCGATTTTCGCCGGTGACCTGTTCAAGATGTACATGCGTTATGCCGAACGCCAGCGTTGGCAGGTTGAGGTTATCAGCGCCAATGAGGGTGAGCATGGCGGCTACAAGGAAATCATTGCCCGCATTGCTGGTAGTGCAGTCTATGGGGCACTCAAGTTTGAATCCGGTGCCCACCGGGTACAGCGGGTGCCGGAGACCGAATCCCAGGGCCGAATTCACACCTCCGCCTGCACGGTGGCGGTGATGCCGGAGGCGGATGAAACCGAGGCCGTTGAAATCAACAAGTCCGACCTGCGGGTGGACACCTTCCGAGCCTCTGGCGCCGGTGGTCAGCACGTCAACAAGACTGATTCGGCGATTCGTATTACCCATATTCCCTCGGGCATTGTGGTGGAGTGTCAGGAAGAACGCTCCCAGCACAAGAATCGGGCCAAAGCGATGAGTTTCCTGGCATCGCGCCTCCAGAATGAGGAAATTGAACGCCAGCAGAAAACCATGGCGGCCACCCGCAAGAGCCTGGTGGGCAGTGGCGATCGCTCAGAGCGAATCCGCACCTATAACTTCCCCCAGGGGCGGGTGACCGACCACCGCATCAACCTGACGCTGTACAAGCTGGATGAGGTTATTTCCGGCGATCTTGATGCCGTCATCATGCCTTTGCAGCAGGAACACCAGGCCGATCTGTTGGCCTCCCTGGCTGATGATTGACAAACCCCTGGCCTGTGAGGCGTTGCTGACAGAAGCTGCCGGGCTTATTGGCGGTGATTCTCCGCGCCTCGATGCTGAGCTACTACTGGGTTATGTGACGGGTTGGTCCCGAACCACTTTCCGGGCCTGGCCCGAGCGTGAGGTGGACGCGGCCCTGGTTGCCCGCTTCAGAACCCTTGTGGAACGACGCTGTGAAGGCCACCCGATTGCACACCTGCTGGGCGAACAGGAATTCTGGTCACTCCCGCTGAAGGTCAATCCATCCACACTGATTCCCCGCCCGGATACTGAATGCCTGGTGGAGGCAGCGCTGGCGCTGGATTTACCGAGAAATGCCAATGTGCTGGATCTTGGTACCGGCACGGGTGCCATCGCACTGGCTTTGGCCAGCGAGCAACCCGGCTGGCGGGTTTCCGCCTGCGACGCCGTCCGGAAAGCTGTGGCTCTCGCAACCGACAACGCCGACCGGTTGGGCCTGCCGGTGACGGTGCGACAAAGCAACTGGTTCGAGGACTTACCATCAGTTGCTTTTGATCTCATCGTTTCCAATCCACCGTACATCGCAGGGAATGATGTCCACCTGGGAGAGGGCGATGTGCGCTTCGAGCCGGCGTCGGCCCTGGTGGCCGGCGATGACGGCCTTGACGATATCCGGCGGATAACCGCCGAAGCCCCCGCTTGGCTCTCGCTTGGGGGCTGGTTGATACTGGAACACGGCTATGAACAGGGAGCGGCTGTGCGGCAGCTTTTTACCGATGCGGGATTCACCTGTGTGGAAACCCGCCAGGACTACGGCCGGCGTGACCGCTTCACCCTTGGGAGAAAACAAGATGCTGAACGATGAGGAACTGCTGCGCTACAGTCGCCAGATCCTGATGCCCCGGTTTGATATCGCAGGCCAGGCCAAGCTCAAGTCCGCGAGAGTGCTGGTGGTCGGTGCTGGCGGTTTGGGTTGCCCAGTAGCCCTCTACCTCGGGGCCGCCGGGATTGGGCACATGACGCTGGTCGACGACGACCAGATCGAGATCGCCAATCTGCAGCGCCAGATCGCATTCGAACAGTCCGACCTGGGTGAATCCAAAGCCGAACATCTGGCTGACCGCGTTAGGCGCATAAACCCCGATGTGTCGGTGACAACCCTTACTGAACGCCTGGAAGGCGATGAACTTCAGCGGCAGGTAAACTCGGCGACCCTGGTGGTCGACTGCACCGACAACTTCAATACCCGCTTCGCCCTCAACCGCGCGTGTGTTGCTGCCCGCGTCCCACTGGTATCTGGCGCAGCCATTCGTGGGGAAGGGCAACTGTCGGTTTATGACGTCCGCGATGACAGCAGTCCCTGCTATCACTGCCTTTACCCGGAGCAGGGCAACGAAGACCTCACCTGTTCAGAAGCCGGTGTTATCGGCCCCCTCGTTGGTATGATAGGCGCTTCCCAGGCAATGGAAGCCGTAAAAGTCATCACCGGTGTCGGCAAACCGTTGATAGGCCGTCTGCTCATTCTGGATGCCTGGCAAATGGAATGGCGGGAAATGAAACTCGCCAGAGATCCAGGTTGTCCTGTCTGCAAAAGCAGAGAGTCAGCATAAGGCCGGGTGGGGGGGAGGTTCTGCCAAAACCGTGCGGAGCCATGGATGGCGGAGCCGAGCGTACACGGACGTATTCACAGCGTGTTTGGGCAGAACCTCCCCCCCCAGCCGGCCGTTTCCTCCCGACGCCGAAGCCGGCGCTTTAATTTTTCAGGGCCTGAAACTTTGAAATTGCCTCTTTCCTGCTTTCTTTCAGGTCAACGATAGGTCGTGGATACCCACCGGGAATCACGCCACCGGCCCAGGGTTGGTGAATCCGCTTATTGTCCAGCTTTGCGATCTCGGGAACGTATTTGCGGATGAATTCGCCATCCGGATCAAACCGCTCACTCTGAGTGGCCGGATTGAATACCCGGAAATACGGCGCCGCATCGGTGCCGGTGGAGGCGCTCCACTGCCAGCCGCCGTTATTGGAGGCCAGGAAGCCGTCCACCAGTTTTGACATGAAATAGGCCTCACCCAGTCGCCAGTCGATGAACAGGTTTTTGGTGAGAAACATCGCCGTGATCATGCGCAGCCGGTTGTGCATCCAGCCGGTCTGGTTCAGCTGGCGCATGGCGGCGTCGACAATGGGGATGCCGGTGTTGCCCGATTTCCAGGCTTCGAAGTTCTCGCCGGGTGTATTCCATTGCAGGGCCTCGGTCTCCGGTTTGAACGCCCGGTGCATGCTAATCCTGGGGTAGTGGTAAAGGATATTGATGTAGAAATCCCGCCAGGCAATTTCGTTGGTCCAGGTGGCCAGGCCTTCCTGGTTGCCTCCCATACCTTGCTGCTGGCGGGCGGCAATCAGGCACTGTTTGCCGGAAAGCACCCCGTTGGCCAGGTAAGGGGAGAGCAGGCTGGTACCATCTACGGATGGCAGGTCGCGCAGATCCTTATAGTCCCCGCCGTGGTCGTCGAGGAACTGTTCCAGTTGCCGGTGGGCGGCGTCCTCGCCGGTTTCAACAAGCCGGGGTGGTGGATTATCGAAGCATTTTGGCAGGCCTTCATAATAAAGAGGCTTAACAGGCTCGCCGACGGGCTTGGGAACAGGAAAGAGGGTTGGCTGCGCCTCATCAACCCAGCTTCGCCACCGACGGGAAAACGGGGTGAACACGGAATAGGGCTCACCCTGTTGAGTAAGGATGGTGCCAACAGGCGCTACCGTCTGGTCCCGGTATTTATTCACCGCCACGCCAATATCATCAAGGGTGTGTTTTACGGCCTTGTCGCGGCGCCTTTCGTTAACTCCGTATTCCTCATTGAAATGCACATGCCGGATACTCTCGCGCCGGCAGAATTTTTCCAGTTTTTCAACGCTCTCGGCGAACGTGGTTGCGGTCATGAATGATAGGGGTATGCCTAATTTCGCCAGTTCTTCCGACAGCGCATTGGCGTGGTCCAGCACAAATTGAACCCGCGCCGGAGACCAATCATGCTCCTGCCACTGAGCCGGGGTTACGATAAAACAGGCCTGCACCGGTTGCTGTTGCTTGCAGGCTGCCGTAAGGGCAGCGTTGTCGGCAACGCGCAGGTCGTTTCGGAACCATACGAGCTGAGTCATTGAGCTTCCTGAGTTTGATGGCGGATCGACAGTTACGGATGGATATTCGCTGGAACGTGCTGATTGGATTATAGTTAATGGAAGAATTTATGGACAAAGGGCCGGAATGACGACGAGTCTGGACACACAGCGAACGATGCAGGATGGCCACTGGGCAACGCCTTACACATTGGAACCCGGGCAGACGCAATACCACGAACTCAGCCACACCCGAATCTGGATAACCCTGCTGGATCAGGAATGGCTGATCCGCTACCAGCGTATGCCCGAAGACGACAATCAGGAGCGTTGGCAGCAAAGGGTAACCCACACGCTACCCGATGCGGATCTGGAGGTTCATCGGTTCGTACGGCCGGATGATGGCAGTCAGGTTTGCTACCTGCCAGCGATGTCCAGCCTTGCTACGGTGATACGTCCCTATCAGCCGCTGACCATCCCCGCCGAGAGTGAGTGCACCATTTACGTGGGCACCCTCCTGTGGATGCGAATCCAGGCTGGAAGCAAAGGCACGCACCTGATGGAACTGCCGCTGGCAGATCCGTCGTTGACCTGGGTGGGAAGAACCACCATGGAAGGCGAGCTGTGCTACTCCGCCGCCACGTTTGCGCGCCTGGTGCTCGAAGCTGTGCCCAAACGTCCCTGGCGGGCGATTACCCCGGTGCGGATCGTCAATGAACGACAGGAACCGCTGTTGCTGGAGCGGTTCAATCTGCCCACCCCGTTGCTGTCCCTTCATCGCAATGACAAGGGGCAGCTATGGACACCGCGTGTGACGGTGACCTGCGAAACCGATATGAACTCAGCACGCCTGAAGATTGACCAGTCGCTTATTGCTGCTGCCGGGCAGTGCGAGCTTATTTCGCCGGCGCGGGAACAAACCTCCCGTGGCGGGTTGGTACGAGCCTACGACCGTATATTTGGCTGATATCATCGGCCAATTGTCGACATCGAATCCGTAAACGGAGTTACCTCCTTGATTGAGCAGTTTGAAAGCAGCCTGATGCAGTTTTTTGGTGCCATTGCCTGGGGCAAGTGGATCAGCACCCTGTTCCTGTTGATTCTTGGCATTGTGCTGGCTTCATTTGCGGCCCGTGGAGTTACCCGCTTCATGGAGGACCGTGCGTCACGGCACCACACGGTGATGTTGAGGCGGCTGGTTTTCTACATCGTGCTGGCCATATTCTTCGTCGCCGCCTTGCGTGAAGCCGGCTTCTCTCTCGACGTGGTGCTCGGTGCCGCCGGTATACTGACGGTTGCTATTGGTTTCGCCTCCCAGACGTCCGCCTCCAATATGATCAGCGGTCTGTTCCTGCTGGTGGAGAAGCCATTTGAAATAGGTAACTTTATTGAAGTGGAGAACACCATTGGCGAGGTGGTTTCCATTGATATGCTAAGTGTGAAGTTGCGCACGCCGGACAACCTGTATGTGCGTATTCCCAATGAAACCCTGATCAAGACCCGCGTGGTCAATCGCTCACGCTTTCCCATCCGTCGTATGGACCTGACGGTGGGCATCGCCTACGCGGAGGATGTGGAGCGCGTTGAAAAACTGCTTCTTGCGCTGGCGAGACAGAACAGTGTGAGTCTGGAAGAGCCGAAGGCGTTTGTACTGGTCACTGGGTTTGGTCCATCCTCAGTGGACCTGCAATTCTCTTTCTGGGTACCCAGTAACAAAGTGTTGGAGGGGCGTAGCCAGATGATGGTGGCCATCAAGAAAACGCTTGATGAGGAGGGCGTTGAAATACCTTTCCCCCATACGAGCATTTATGCCGGAAGCCATTCCGAGCCCTTCCGGGTGGAGCTGCTTCGGCCGGAAACCACAACCAACAAGGGAGGCCCGGATGCCGACCAGAATGGATGATGCCTCGAAAGCCGGCCCGGTGCCGGACACAGACGGAAAGCTGGCATTGGGCTGGCGCGAGTGGATTGCGTTGCCGGAGTTCGACATTTCCCGGATCAAGGCAAAAGTGGACACTGGTGCCCGCACTTCATGCCTGCACACGTTTCGAACAGAACCATACACAGAGAGTGGCCGGCGTCGGGTCCGCTTCTGGGTCCACCCCGTTCAGAACGATTTGCATCATGTGGTCGAGTGCGACGCGGCGGTGTTGGATGAACGCAATGTCTCGGACTCCGGTGGCCATAAAGAACTGCGCCTGGTGATCGAGACTCGGCTGGTGCTTGGCAACATCGAGTGGCCCATCGAAATGACATTGACCAATCGTGACTCCATGCGTTTCCGTATGCTGCTTGGTCGAACCGCAATGGCCGGGCGCGCCATTGTCCTCCCTGAATGTTCCTATCTTGCCGGTGAGCCGGCCCTAAGGACAAGATAATGAAGATTGCGATTCTGTCGCGTAACCGTCATCTCTACTCAACACGTCGGCTGATAGAGGAAGGAATCAACCGGGGCCATGAAGTGAAGGTGATCGACTGCCTGCACTGCTCCATGAACATCACGTCCGCCGACCCTCGCATTCACTACCACGAGGAAGTTCTGGAAGATTTTGATGTGGTGGTCCCCCGTATTGGCGCGTCTGTGACCTTCTACGGGACGGCCGTATTGCGGCAATTCGAGATGATGGGCGTTTTCCCCGTCAATGAGTCCGTAGCCATTACCCGCTCACGGGACAAGCTGCGCTCATTGCAGTTGTTGGCCCGTAAGGGCGTTGGCATGCCGGTGACCGGCTTCGCCAACAAGCCGGACAACGTGCCGGAACTGCTGCAGATGGTGGGCGGTGCTCCCGTCGTTATTAAATTGCTGCAGGGCACCCAGGGCATTGGCGTGGTGCTGGCCGAAACCCGCAAAGCGGCGGAAAGCGTCATTGAGGCTTTCATGGGCCTGAAAGCGGACATCCTCGTGCAGGAATTCATCAAGGAAGCCGGTGGCGCCGATATCCGCTGTTTCGTGATTGGTGACAAGGTGATTGCAGCGATGAAGCGCCAGGGTGGGGAAGGCGAGTTCCGTTCCAACCTGCATCGGGGCGGTACAGCTTCACTGGTGAGGATAACCCCCGAGGAGCGCAGAACGGCCATCACGGCGGCAAAGTCCATGGGCCTGAACGTGGCGGGTGTGGATCTGCTGCGTTCCAGCCGTGGGCCTTTGGTGATGGAAGTGAACTCGTCACCGGGCCTGGAAGGCATTGAGAATGCCACCAACAAAAACGTGGCTGGCATGATCATCAACTGGACCGAGAAAAACCAGAAGCCCTGGAAAACCCGCACCAAGGGGAGGGGCTGATATGGCTGCCAGGGCTCCGTTTGTTATCGCTGGCCATGAAATCAAGGCGGGCACTCGACAAACCGTGGAAGTCCCGGTGGCGAAACTTTATACCCACACGCCACTGCATATTCCCGTTGAAGTGGTTCATGGGCGTCGGAGCGGGCCTGTACTCATGGTCTGCGGAGCGATACACGGGGATGAAATCAACGGCGTCGAGATTGTGCGCCGCGTGTTGACCAACTCTGCACTGCGGCATTTGCGGGGGACGTTGGTGGCGGTCCCCATCGTGAATATTTTCGGGTTTGTCCAGCGCACCCGTTACCTTCCGGATCGCCGCGATTTGAACCGCTGCTTCCCGGGCAGTGAGACCGGCTCCCTCGGTGGTCGCATCGCTTACCTGTTGCGCACTCAGATCATGGAGAATGTCTCCCACATTATTGACCTGCATACGGGCGCCATACACCGGTTCAATTTGCCGCAGATTCGCGCGGAGCTCAAAAATCCGGAAACCATCCGTATGGCTGAGGCCTTTGGTGCGCCCATCATCATCAACGCCAGCCTGCGAGAGGGCAGCCTTCGCGCCTATGCTGACTCCCAGGATATTCCGGTGGTCACCTTCGAGGGCGGGGAGGCCCTGCGATTTGACGATGTGGTGATTTCCAGCGGCGTGAAAGGAGTCATCCGGGTGATGCGGGAACTGGAGATGATTCCTGCCAAGAAAGGCCCCAAGGCCCCCCGGAAACGCTCGGAAACGGCTGCAAACTCGCAGTGGGTGCGCACGGACACCGATGGCATCATGCGTCCGGTTGCCAGTCTCGGCCAAAAAGTCCGTAAAGGCCAGAGGCTGGCTATGGTGGCTGACCCGTTCGGCGAGTCGGAAACCGCCGTGACATCACCCTGTTCCGGCATTGTTATTTGTGTGAATAACCTGCCGCTGGTAAACGAGGGCGAGGCGATCTACCACATTGCCCGGTTTGACGAGCTCAGCGAGGCGGAGAAGGCGATGGACTATTTCCGCAGCAGCTATGAAGGGGATGTGGGCGAAGATGTAGTGCCCGTCCATCCCTGGGACGACCGGCAGAAATAGAAGCGAGGTTGGACATGATCTGGGATCAGACCTTTATCGAGCTAAAGCCCCAGCCCAGGGGCTTTCACCTGGTGACCAGTGAAATCCTGGCCCAGGCGCCGGCCCTGCAGAACTGCCAGGTGGGGCTGCTGCACCTGTTTATTCAACACACCTCCGCCTCCCTGGCCATTAACGAGAACGCCGACCCGGACGTGCGCGGCGATCTGGAGCGCCATTTTAATGTGATGGTGCCAGAGAACGCGCCCCATTATGAGCACACCATGGAAGGCCCGGACGACATGCCGGCTCATATTAAGAGTATTCTGGTAGGCCCTTCGCTCACTGTTCCCGTGAACGACGGACATCTTGCCCTGGGCACCTGGCAGGGGATCTATCTTTGTGAACATCGGAATCGGGCCAGCGGTAGACGGGTCGTAGCAACTTTGCAGGGACGGTGGTAAGCGCTTGCTGCCACATAATAAAGTGGCTGGATAAAGTGGCTGGGTGGTTCGCCCTTGTAAACCATGCATCACGGGCGTCTTTCTCTGTAGGCACCCTGAAACGGGAATCAATGTATGCAAATACTCAACCCTGAAATCGTCGCCGAAAACCTGCCCTGGAATGCGCTTGTCGACCAGTTGGAAAGTGCTTTCGCTGGCGGCATCGTAACACCACCTCGCCACCATCATGCTGTTGAGCGTCAGGATGGGGAGGCTACGATGCTGCTGATGCCGGCCTGGGAAGATCAGGGCAAACAGCCGGGCTATCTTGGTGTGAAGATGGTGAACGTTTTCCCCCAGAATGCGAATCGCGGCATGCCCGCGATCAGCGGCGTCTACCTGCTGAGTGACGGCGCCACGGGCCAGCCCCTGGCCTGTATCGATGGCAGTGAACTGACTCGCCGCCGCACTGCCGCGGCCTCCGCTCTGGCTGCCCGCTATCTGGCCCGTGAAGATGCCGAGACCCTGGTTGTCGTGGGCACCGGCAAGCTGGCGCCAATGTTGATTGAAGCCCATGCGTCAGTGCGGCCGATTCGCCGGGTCGTGGTGTACGGTCGCAACCTGAGCAAAGCGGAGGACCTGGCCCGGTCGTACTCGGGTTACAACAAAGGGCAGGTGGCGTTTGAGTCTGTCACCGCCACCGACAACCTGGCCTCGGTGGTTCCAGAGGCGGATATCGTCAGCGCGGCGACGCTCTCAACCCAGCCCATGATTCAGGGTGAATGGCTGAAACCCGGAACGCATCTGGATCTGGTTGGGGCATTCCGAAAGAATATGCGGGAGACCGACAGCGAATGCGTTGCTCGCTCTGATGTCTTTGTTGATTCCTATGCAGGCGCAAAAGGCGAAGCAGGGGACCTGCACTTTGCTGTGAAAGACGGCGTTTTTGCCATGGACAAGATTCAGGCGGAGTTGTCTGAACTGGCAAGTGGTACCCATGCTGGCCGCAACAGTGATGATGCCATTACCCTGTTCAAATCCGTGGGTGTTTCGCTGGAAGATCTGGCTGCGGCGATCCTGGTTTGGGAGAACTATTCGAGTTCCAGTAAACAGGGTAAAGCCTGATCACACGGTTTTTGTCGTGCAATATGGGTGGATCTCCACCCATTACCTTCCTGGAAATGGGTGGAATGTTACGCGCTACTGCTTGATCTGCCCCGGCTTTATTTTTGAAATATAAGTAAGATCAATTAGTTGCCGTATCTGGCCTGCTAGTTGCTCTTGTTCGTTGCTGTAAGTGTCCAACCGGAACCTGCTGGGCTCCGTTCTAGCACCCAACAAACACAACGAAACGGGAGCATCCTCTATGAAAACCCAATCCGTCTTTGCCGTGGCATTTGTCTCAACGTTTGCCGCCACCAGTCCCGCCATCGCTCAGGACCGGTCTGATTGGCCGGATAACTTCACGGTCGGTACCGCAAGTCAGGGGGGAACCTACTTTGCGTATGGGTCCGGATGGGCAAACTTTGTCGCCGAGAACCTGGGCGTATCCGGTGGTGCTGAAATTACCGGTGGCCCGATGCAGAATATGGCGCTGGTTCATACTGGCGATCTGAAGTTCGGGCTGACCACCATGGGGCCGGCGCAGGAGTCCATCGACGGTAACAGCCCACTGGCGCCGGGCATGAAAATGGACAATGTGTGCGCGATGTTTCCCATGTATGAAACGCCGTTTTCCGTCACCGCACTTTCCAGTTCCGGCATTACGTTTATCTCTGATATTCCCGATGGCGCCACCATCGGATTCGGGCCGGCCGGCTCCACATCCGACACCTATTTCCCCCGCATAATGGAAACCCTGGGCGTCGATTTCGAGCGCCGTAACGGTAGCTGGTCTGACTTGGGCGGGCAGTTGCAGGATGGCCTGATTGACGTGGTGGCCTTTGCCGCCGGTATTCCTATCCCGGCCGTCAGCCAACTGGAAGTGCAGACCGATGTGACCATCATCGGCATGACGGATGAAGAGGCCAAGAAGGTGACTGTGAATTTCCCGGTCTCGGAATTCACCATTCCAGCGAGCACCTACCAGTCCCTGAATGAGCCGTCCCGCGTGGTCTCCATGTGGAACTTCGCCATGGTCAACTGCGACATGCCGGAGAGCTTTGTGTATGAAATTACCAAGCTGACCATGGAGAACAACGAAAAGATGGTGTCCATCCACAAGGCCGCCAAAAACTCCGTTCCGGAAAACTACACGAAGAACAACGTCTTGTCCTGGCATCCCGGTGCAGCTCGTTGGTTCAACGAAAACGGCTACACGATCGAAGACAGCATGATCAATCAGTAACCATCGTGTGTGATGGAGGGCTACGGTGGTGGCCCTCCTGAGCAAAGCCGGCAAACCGCCGGCCCCGTTTTCCCGTGAGCAGGGTCTATCATGACTGACAAACAACACCCCGAAGAACATCCGGTGAACGACATCGGCGATGACCACGTCCTGGCCCACGATGTCGATGAAGAGCCGGTCGAGGCCAATCGCCGCCTGTTTGAAGGCGGAATGCTGAAGTTCGTGACGTTACTGGCCATTGCCTACTCCTCGTTTCATCTATACAGCTTGAACATTGCGCCGCTGGAAACCTGGTCTTTCCGGATAGTGCATATTGCGGGGTCGCTGGTGCTGGGCTTCATCCTGTTTGCCGGTGCCCGTTTTGTCTCCGCGGAAGAAGGTCCCGCACGCCATCGCTGGACAACCTGGATCGGTGCCGTGGCCCTGGTGCCGGCCGTATACGCGCTGTACCAGACATTTTCATTCCACCAGATGATCCTGGATGGCACCCAGAGAGTACCAGTTGACCTCGAAACCTGGCATTTCGGCTGGCCGCTGTTGGTCGCCAGTGCGATCGGTATCGTGATGAGCTGGTTTCACCAGCGTGAGCGCTCCCGCTTCAGTGTGCCGGATCTGGTGCTGATTGTGTGTTCGGTGGCGGTCGCCGCCTATTTCCTGGTGGTTTATAACACCTCCATGCGCATGTCCACGGGCACCTCGTTTGCGCCGGTCGGCATTTCATTTGCGGCCATTGCCGGCACGGCGCTGATCATGGAGCTGACTCGTCGGGTGGCAGGTCTGGCCCTGGTGATTATCGGGCTGGTCTTCCTGGTGTATGTCTTTCTGGGGCCCTATCTGCCTGGCTTCCTGGGGTATCCGGGGCTGTCGGTCCAGCGCTTTTTCAGCCAGGTGTATACCGACGCCGGTATTCTTGGCCCAACCACCGCCGTGTCGTCGACCTATATCATTCTGTTTATCGTCTTTGCCGCCTTCCTGCAGGCGTCAAAGGTGGGCGATTATTTCGTGAATTTCGCCTTCGCCGCGGCGGGCCGCACTCGGGGTGGCCCGGCCAAGGTGTCGATTTTTGCTTCCGGCCTGATGGGTATGATCAACGGAACCAGCGCCGGTAATGTGGTTTCCACCGGCTCCCTGACCATTCCGCTGATGAAAAAGGTGGGTTACAGCAAACGGTCGGCCGGTGCCGTGGAAGCGGCGGCCTCTACCGGTGGGCAGATCATGCCACCGATTATGGGGGCGGGCGCCTTCATCATGGCTGAGATCACCGGTATTCCCTACACAGAGATTGCTATTGCGGCGATCATCCCGGCCATCCTTTATTTCGCCTCGGTCTATTTCATGGTGGACTTTGAGGCGGCGAAGACCGGCATGCGTGGCATGCGCGAGGATGAGCTGCCCAAGCTCAAGACCATGGTGAAGCAGTGCTACCTGTTTGTGCCCATTATTATCCTGATTGTGGCGCTTTTCATGGGCTACTCAGTGATCCGGGCCGGTACGCTTGCCACCGTGTCTGCCGCTGTTGTCAGTTGGTTCTCGCCCAACAAAATGGGCATACGGAAGATCCTTGAGGCGCTGGAAATTGCGTCGTACATGGCCATCCAGATCATTGTGGTATGTGCGGCGGCCGGTGTGATTGTGGGCGTTATTTCCCTGACCGGTGTTGGAGCGCGGTTCTCCGTGTTGCTGCTGGACGTGGCCGAGGCCAGCCAATTGCTGGCGCTGATCTTCGCCATGTTCATCTCCATCCTGTTGGGTATGGGCATGCCAACCACAGCCGCATACGCAGTTGCCGCGTCGGTGGTCGCCCCGGGCCTGGTTCAGTTGGGCATCGAGCCGCTTACAGCGCACTTCTTCGTGTTCTATTTTGCGGTGGTGTCAGCCATTACCCCGCCGGTTGCACTGGCCTCCTATGCAGCTGCCGGGATTTCGGGCGCCAATGCGATGGAGACCTCCGTGGCCTCGTTCCGAATTGGTATTGCGGCGTTCATCGTGCCATTCATGTTTTTCTACAACGGCGCCTTGCTGATGGATGCCGGCTGGTTTGATATCGCCCGCGCACTGATCACCGCTCTGTTCGGAGTGTATATGCTGTCCGGTGGTGTGCTGGGCTGGTTTGCACGGGCCTCCGCCGGTGTGATCACCCGTCTTCTGCTGATCGGAGCGGCGTTGCTGATGATCGAAGGCGGTTTATGGACAGACCTCAGCGGTATTGCTCTGGCGGTGGTTGCGTTCCTGGCGCAGCGTCAGAGCAAACTGCGTCCGGCGAGCACCTGAACAGCAGCGGCTGGAGCGTCCGGGCCAGGGCGGCCGAGTTGAAACTCGATTGCCCTGGCCCGGACAGGGCTATACTCTAGCGGCTTTCAACGGTTTTTCAGGAACCGGAGTGTATGTCCTACCGGATTATCGCGTTTCTTGTTTTTCTGGTGACTCTGGCCTGCTCATGGATGTTGGGTGGCTGGTATGGCTACCGGCAGGTTGAACAGGAGAGCGTGGAAGAGTCGTTTCGCTATCGCCAGCTTGTGGCTAATGAGCTTAACCGGTATGTGCCCATCCCCGAGTTGATGGCCGAGCATCCGTTGTTGGCAGAAGCCCTGGCATCACCGGGTGACCCAGGTACACTTCTGCGGGCTAACGACCAGATGCAGCGAATGGCGACCATCGTCGGCAGTTCGGATGTCTATCTTATGGATGCCTCCGGAACCACTATTGCGGCTAACAACTATCTGCGCAGGGACAGCTTCGTGGGCCGCAACTTTGATTTCAGGCCCTATTTTCAGGACGCCATGGCGAGTGGGGATTCCGCCATCTATTTTGCCCTGGGCGTCACCTCCGATGTCCGCGGGCTGTATTTCTCCCATCCTGTCCGTGACGACAGCGGCGAGATTCTGGGTGTTATCGCCATGAAAGTGTTGGTGCATGAACTGGAATCACAGTGGCGTCGCCCCGCCTCATTGAGGGATTCGGAAATGGTCGTGTTGGACGACGCTGGCATCAGTTTCCTGTCCAGCAAGAGCGAGTGGCTGTACCGGAACTTTACCGGTGACAACGCCGACGCTCCCAGTGAGCTGTCTCACCTGCGTTACCCTGATCGTGAGCTTTCGCCGATTGACTTCGACAGCCTGGGATCACCCTGGGGGCTTTCCGACAGGGCAGGGACCATGCGTATCCACAACGATGGAGAAAGCCGCGAATACCTCAGGGTGCTTACACCCTTGCCACGCCTGGACTGGACGCTTCAGGTGATGGTCAGTACCCGCACAGTGCTATGGGGTCGGCTCGGGTTTGCGGCGGTCGGCGTGGCGATCTTCGTGGTCGGTTTGCTCGCCTCGCTGTATTTGCGGGAACGCTATCGGCGGGAGGCTGAACTGGCACACAGGGGAGAGCAGCTTGAGCGCAGCGTCGCCAGCAGAACGGCGGAGCTTGAGCGTTCCAACCAGCAACTTCTGGAAGAAATCCGCGAGCGGGAGAAAACCCGTGATGAACTCCGGGAAACCCAGCATGAGTTGATCCAGGCAGCCAAGCTTGCCGTGCTTGGCCAGATGTCTGCAGGCCTGAACCATGAAATTAACCAGCCGCTCACGGCAATTCAGACCTATGCCCGCAACAGCCGTCGGTTCCTTGAGAAGGGCGCGACGGAGATGGTGGATGCCAATCTTTCAGAGATCATCACCCTGTGTGACAAAATGGCGGAGCTTACCCGTCAGTTCAAGGTGTTTGCTCGTAAATCGGAAGGGCCACCGGCACTGGTTGATTTGCGGCAATCGGTCGACGGTGCTCTAAAGATAATGGCGGCGCAGGAGAGCCGATCCGATATCTCCATTCAATGGCACCGCCCGGAACAACCGGTGCAGTGCCACGGAGACGTGATCCGGATCGAACAGGTCATGGTGAATCTGGTGGCGAACGCCATTCAGGCAGTCGAAAGCAGCGAGCAGCCGGAGATCACCATTGATGTGGAAGAAGATGACGGGAATTGGTATTGCCTTGTGCGGGATAACGGTTCCGGCCTGCCGGGCAGTACGGAGCGGATTTTCGAGCCTTTCTTTACCACCAAATCGGTGAAGCAGGGGCTGGGTCTGGGCCTTTCGATATCCCGGCAGATCGTGGACGCGCTGGGCGGGAGCCTGACGGGGCGTAACCGGAGCGACGGACCGGGCGCGGAGTTCGTATTAACACTCAGAAAGCGGGAGGCCACCGAATGACAGATGCGTCGGTAATTTTTGTGGACGATGACCCGCATATCCGACAGGCCATCGCGCAAACCCTCACCCTGGAAGATCTTTCCGTTGCGTGTTTCGATGATGCACGGTCCGGCCTTGAGAACATCACGCAGGACTATGGGGGGGTGGTGTTATGTGACTACAACATGCCGGGAATGGATGGCCTGGAAATGCTCGAACAGGATTCGCGCCATGGATGAAACCATCCCGGTGATCATCCTGACCGGGCAGGGCGACATCAGCACGGCCGTCACCGCCATGCAGCAGGGCGCCTATGATTTCATCGAAAAACCCTTTGATCACGATGAGCTCCTGGAGCTACTTCGCCACGCCTTGGAAAAGCGCCACCTGGCACTGGAAAACCGGCGGCTGAAGGCCCAACTGAAGCATCTGGCCCGGCCGGGACCTCGAATCCTGGGGGATTCAGCCGGTATGCAGAAAGTGATGGCGACCATCGACCCGGTGCTGGATATCTCCGCCAATATCCTGTTACACGGTGAGACGGGTTCGGGGAAGGATGCCTTGGCCCGCTATATCCACGAGAACAGCCTCCGAAGTACCCACAACTTCGTTGCCATCAACTGTGGCGCCGTGCCCGAGAACCTGATTGAGAGTGAGCTTTTCGGCCACGAAGCGGGTGCCTTTACCGGCGCGGACAAACGCCGCATCGGAAAAATCGAGTACGCGCACAAGGGCACGCTGTTCCTGGATGAACTGGAAAGCATGCCCATGGCCCTGCAGGTCAAACTGTTGAGGGTGCTCGAAGAACAGCGTGTGGAGCGCCTGGGCAGCAATCAGGTGCAAAGCGTGGATGTTCGCATTATCGCCGCCACCAAGGCTGACCTGAAGCAGCTCAGTGACCAGGGCGAATTCCGTGCTGACCTGTACTACCGGCTGAACGTGGTGAAGCTGGATATTCCGCCACTGCGCGAACGCAAGGATGACATCCCCGTACTGTTTCACCATTTTGTACTGATTGCGGCAGCCCGCTACGACCGCGAAAGCATCCCCCTGGATGCCAGCCAGGCCGCGCGCCTGATGCAGCATAGCTGGCCGGGGAATGTCCGGGAGTTAAGGAACCTGGCCGAGCGCTACGTTCTGCTGGGGCCAGCGGCGTTGGACGAAAACGATTCCTCCGTCACCGACAATGTGTCCGGGCGCCAGACTCTGTCCGAGATGATGGACGACTTTGAACGTTCAGCCGTCGTCAGTGCGCTCAATGCCTGCCATGGCAGCATTAAGGACACCATGGTCCAGCTAGGCATTGCCCGCAAGACGCTGTACGACAAAATGAAGAAGTACGGGCTGGACAAGTCGCAGTTCCGGGATTGACCCTAAAGGCAGGGGGTCAGACGCGATACCGCCGTTCCGGTCGGCCGACGCTGCCGTAGGTAACTTCCGCAGTTAACTCCCCCCGGCCAACGAGGAATTCCAGGTAGCGTCGCGCCGTCGTTCGTGACGCGCCCATGGCCTGGCCGACTTCCTCGGCACTCCACTGGCCGGATGAAACCACCTCGCGAATTTTATCCAATGTGATGCTATCGATGCCCTTGGGCAGTCTGTCTGTGGGCGCGGGCTGACTGGCTTCGCTTGACCCTCTGGGCAGCAGGGCATCAACTTCTTTCTGGGCGATTTGCACCAGGCCAGACAGTTGCCGCAAGTGGTCGCGGTAACGGTTGACGGCTTCCTCAAGGCGTTCGAAAACCAGGGGCTTGAGAATGTAGTCGAAGACGCCGCCGCGCAGGGCGCTCTTGAGCGGTTCCACTTCCTTGGCGGCGGTGATAAGGATAACGTCACTGCTGCTATCCCGCGCCCGGAGTTCCCGCAGCAGATCCAGACCATTGCCGTCGGGAAAATAGATATCCAGCAGGATCAGGTGTGGGGCCATAACGTCGATAAGGTCGCGTGCATCCCCCAGGCTGTGGGCAATGCCGCAAAGCTCCACATTCTCGAGTCGCTCAACAAACCGGCGCTGGATTTCGGCGATCTGCCGGTCGTCCTCAACAATCAGGATCCGAAGGGTATTCAATGACTGTCACTCCCCTGACTGGTTTTCGGAAGGTAAAGGGTAAATCGCGAGCCCACACCTGGTAGGTTCTCCACCGTGATGGAACCGCCCCAGCGATTCAGGAACTGACGCACCAGGTGCAGGCCATAACCGTGTTGTTCGGTACCTTGCTTGGTGGTCACGCCTTTCTCGAAGATCTTCTGTTGCGAGTCTTCCGGAATACCTGGCCCCTGGTCTTCCACCTCAAAGATCAGTTCATGCCCCAGGTCTGTCATGGATAGCTGTACCCGTCCTCCTTCGCCGGTCTGATGGCGGGTGGCCTCGAGGGCGTTGTCGATGAGGTTGCCGAGGACACTCACCAGCTGATCCCGTGGCATGTCGGCGGGTATGTCCACCATGCGGCTCTCGGCATCGATCTGTAAGCCCAGACCCATCTCCCGGGCGCGGTTGTACTTGCCCATAAGGCAACCGGCGATAACCGGATCGGGGACGGCTTCCAGAAGCAGGTGAATCAGTGCCTGATGGTCGCTGACTTCGCTGCCGATCAGATTCAACGCGTCGTCATAGGCTTCAATCTGGATCAGGCCCGCGATGGTGTGGAGCTTGTTCGAGTATTCGTGAGTCTGGCTTCGCAAGGCATCTGCGTATTGTTGTATGCGAGTCAGTTGCCGGCTGACCTGATCCACCTCGTCCTTCAGCCTGAAACTGGCCACAACACCGGTAATTTCTGCGCCCTGGCGAACAGGTAACCGGTTGACGATCATCTGTCGGTTTCTCAGCCAGACCTCGCGGTCGAAGTCCGGCGTGCCGGATTCGAGTACCGACAGCAGGTCGCTTTCGGGCAGAACATCAAGAATTGGGCGGCCGGAGAGTGGCGTGTCGGGATCAATACCAAGGGTTTCCAGGGCCGTCCGGTTGAAGGTCGTAATCACTCCGTCGCGGTTGATGGCGATGATGCCTTCCCGGACGGACTGTAACGTGGCGTCCCGCTCCTGGAACAGGCGTGCGATTTCCTCGGGTTCCAGGCCGAAAATGGCGCGCTTGAACCGGCTGGCGATCACCATTGCAATGAGTATGCTGACCAGCAGGGTCAGGCCGACCACGGTATACAGTACGAAGCTGTAGCGTTTGATGGTGGCATCCACCTGGTCAACTCCGTATCCCACGGAGACAATGCCGATGATCTCGCCAGTTTCTGGCTCGATCACCGGGGCCTTGCCACGCATGGATTCGCCGAGGCTGCCCGTGGCCCTTGCCACATAGGCCTTGCCATCAACCAGGGCACGCCGGCCCAGGTCACCATCATCGTCGGCCATGGAGTGGCCAATGCGATCAGGGGAGGGGTGTGCCAGGCGTATGCCCTGGTGGTCACCAATGACGATGAACAAAGCTTCGTTGGTGCGGGTCAGTCGATTTGCCAGCCGTTTCAGCCCTTCAATATCACGCTCGCGTACACCCTCGATCACCGAGGGGGCTGCCGCGACGGTCTTCGACACCATGAGAGCCCGTTGCCCGATTTCATCAAACAGGGAGTTGCTGAGGTAATAGCCGGCGAACACGCCTATGAGGATCGTCTGCGCTGCGCTGACGAATCCGAGCGTGAGGATCATTCGGGTTTTCAGTTTGGTTTTTCGGAACACAATATCACTAAAGCGCGGTTTGTTATCATTATAGAATACGACAAGGCTAAAACACTCATCGTGCGATTACCCGTAAATTTAATGACCATAACGTCCTGTTACGATGATTTGCTCGAATTGGCGGGTTCAAGCGGGGTAGTGGTAAACATGCTGGTTCACAAGAGAGCCGCCTGTTCGGCCAATCAATAGCTTCACTGAAAATCGGCGCAGATTCCCCGGATTTGTGGCTGCATACATTGACTATGGGCCTCAAAGTCCGGGGAATTCCACTCAACTTCTATATTGCCGGAAACAACCACTTGAGTCCGACAGGCTGCTGTGAACCTCATGCAACTAAGGGTGCCCGTTTTGTCGCAGGCCGATGGTAGCTACTGATGGCTTCCTTAGAACAAGTATTGGATACGTCCTGTAAAACCCAGACCGTTGTCTTCATTGCCTACCAAGGACGCTGCACCCGGGCCACTCACCTCTGAATAAATGGCATTTGCCATAAATTTCACCTTTGACGAGTAATAGTAGTTGGTGCCCAGGGTATAGCTTGTTGTTTCTGTCCCCTGCGTATCAGATGTCGCATCCATATTACTTAAACGAGCAACCAGTTCCCATGCATCTCTAACGCCCTTGGGTTGTTTGAACACTGCAGAGCCTTTAGAGTACTGCCGCTGAAGTCCTGCCGGGAAATAACTGGCGGTAACGGTGTAGCCATCGTAAACTTCACCATCCAGCGGTGAGGCTGGGTCTACGGCGTTTAATTCACGGGCTGCATACTCTGCCTCTACGGTCAGCCCTCTTAGCTGATATGCAGCCTCTAAGCCGGCCTGTTGCAGGCTGTTCAGCGCTACCGGGCTTCCCCCTGCGACATAGTCCACCAAACGGGTATTGGTGTTGCGTACTTCTCCACGTGCGAAGCGTGCTCCTAAATCCCGGCCTCCCATATCACGGTTTGAATACCAGCCACCGAGGTGCAAAACGCCGTCTTGCAAATCTTTTTGCCAAGTGAGGCGGCCTGTTAATGCGAGCGCCAAAACGCCATTGTCAACGCCATTGGCATCAACATTCTGGCCAACGGCACCGAAAGCTTCGTTTCTGTAAACTCCAACCGCATAACGAATGCCTGAGTCTTCGAAGTATTGGTTGGCTGATGCGCCCCATGAAAAATATGGCGCCATGGTATTTGCCAACGAACTACGTGATATAGTGGCAATATGTTTGCTACTGGTTCGTCCGTTTAGTGAAATTTCTTCCCAAAGCTTACCAGCCTGTACTTTCAGACCATTGCCAAAACCTTTGTAGCGTACTCGCGCCAGAACAATCTCGCCACCACCATCCGCGAAGTCGAGTAATAATTTGTGGTCCCAGTCACCATGCACACTCTCTACATAAGTACGAATGCGGCGAGGGAAAAAATCACTGCCTGGATCGCCAGCCTTGCCGGCATTGTAAGCGCCTTGAAAGTAGTTGAAATCTGCCTGGATTCGCCCGCCAAACTCGAGATCAAAAATTTTTGATTTTTTCAGGTCGTCGAGTTCTTGTTTAAGGTCATACATTTGTTTTTCTAGTTTTTGCTCATCAGGAGCTGCAAGTACAGTAGTGCTGGTTAATGCTGCGAAAAGAGTGAATGCAGCTCCGGTTATGGTTTTTTTCATAGTCGTAAAGCCTCTTTTGTAATTATTCGGAGTATCAGTTGCTGTCGCGACAACGCTGTCAGACTAACCCATGACGTCATATTCAATTAATCTTTAAAAGATAAGGTTCTTTTTTTCTATTTAGGGCTTTTTGGTCATAAAAACCACGATCAGGGAAGTATTCCCAGGCAGAAAGCGTTTTATGTGAACATTATGATCAGAACGTGTTTTAAGATGTAAAAAAGTTTTACGCCCACAAACTTCGGGAAAGCTATTTATTTACTTACACTGCCAATCGAGTCCTCCGTTATCGCTATTAGTGGCAACGTAAAATGCCATCTCGGAACGCGATCGTCGTCGAGGGACACAACAACAAATCAGAGGTTATAAGATGCTTGCTAAACGATGTTTTTTATTGGTGGCTATAGCCACACTCAGTTTTTCGGCCCTCGCATGGCAACCCTCCGGAAAAGTGGAATGCATCGCCCCGTCAGACCCGGGTGGCGGCTGGGACTTTACCTGTCGCAGCGCTGGTAATGTAATGAGGGACCTTGGCCTGGTTGATGGCACCGTACAGACCATCAATATGGCCGGTGCTGGCGGCGGTGTTGCCTATGCTCACACGGTCAGCAAACGTGCGGAAGATGACAAGCTGATTGTCGCCGCATCAACGGCAACCACCACCCGTCTCGCCCAGAAACAGTTCCCCGGGCTGGATGCCGATATGGTGACCTGGATTGGCGCACTGGGCGCGGATTACGGCGTCATTGCCGTAGGCAAGGACTCACAGTATGAGAACCTGAATCAACTGCTCGATGCCATCAAACAGAACCCGAAATCCGTCAAGTTCGCGGGCGGCAGTGCCCGGGGCGGATGGGATCATCTGAAGGTGCTGATCACCGCGAAGGCCGCCGGCGCCGACCGACTGCCCGCCATTCCGTACCTTTCCTACAATAACGGTGGTGAGGCCATGACCCAGGTGGTCGGTGGCCAGGTCGATGCCTTCACTGGTGATATCTCCGAAGTCACCGGTTTCCTGTCGTCGGGCGACCTTCGTGTGCTGGCCGTGCTGGCCGACGAGCGCCTGCCGGGTGAATTTGCCGATATTCCGACCGCAAAAGAGCAGGGCGTTGACGCCGTTGGCCCGAACTGGCGCGGATTCTACATGCCCAAAGGCGCATCCAATGAGTCCAAGGCATTCTGGGTCGAGACCGTCGATATCCTGTATGCCAGTGAGCAGTGGAAAAAGGTGATGAAGGCCAATGGTCTCATTCCGTTCCATCCGCCTGCAGATGAGTTCGACAGCTTTGTCGAGCAACAGGTACAGGACATCGAGAACCTGTCCCGCGAAATAGGACTGCTGAAATGACAGGCCTGGGTGATCGGCTTCTTGGCCTGGGCCTGATGGTTCTGGCGGTGGCTTACGGCTGGGTTGCACAGCAGTGGCCCGAGCCGTTTGGCGGCGCCGAAACCGTTGGGCCGGAAACCTTTCCAACCATCCTTGCGGTGGTTCTGGTTGCCGGCAGCATCTATCTGATGGTCAAGCCGGACCCCGACGCCCAGTGGCCGCTGGGCCGGTCCGCAGTTGAGCTGGTGGTGTCGCTGGTTGTGCTGGTGGTCTACGCGATGCTGCTTGAGCCCCTGGGGTTTGTCATCTCGACAACCCTGGCGGTTGGCACCCTTAGCTGGCGCATGGGCGCGCCCGCCAGGAATGCCTTTTTAACGGGCCTGATTAGCGCCGTGGTGGTGTTCGTCCTGTTCAACTATGGCCTGGCGTTGAGCTTGCCTGCTGGCATCCTGGAGGTGAACTGATGGAAACGCTCGGTTTTCTGATGGAGGGTTTTGCGGTTGCCCTGACACCGTACAACCTGATGTTTGCACTCTTCGGCGCCTTCGTGGGCACCCTGATTGGTTGTTTGCCCGGCCTGGGGCCGGCAAACGGTGTGGCGATCCTCATCCCGTTGGCGTTTACCCTTGGCTTGCCGCCGGAAACTGCCATGATCCTGCTGACATCGGTTTATGCCGGGGCGATGTATGGCGGTCGTATTTCCTCCATCCTGCTCAATATTCCCGGTGACGAGCCGGCGATGATGACCTGCCTGGATGGCTATCCCATGGCCCAAAAGGGGCGGGCGGCGGATGCGCTGGCGATCTCTGCCATTGCGTCCTTTGCGGGTGGGCTGATCGGCACCATCGGGTTGATCATGCTTGCCCCGGTGCTGGCGAGGTTTGCCTTGAGTTTCGGCCCGGCGGAGTATTTCGCGCTGTTCCTGCTGGCCTTCGCCACCCTGGGTGGTATTACCGGCAAGAACCCGATGAAGACGGTGATTGCCGCGACCCTGGGGATCATGATCTCCACCGTGGGCATCGATATCTCCACCGGGACCCAGCGCTACACCTTCGGTGTGCTGGAGCTGTACGAGGGTATTGATTTCATCCTCGCGATTGTTGGTCTTTTCGCCATCTCGGAACTGCTCTTTTTTGTCGAATCGCGCATGGGCGGCGGTCGCAAGAAGATGAACGTGGGCAAGCTGACGCTTACCTTCAAGGAGTTGGTCTCCACGGTTCCCACTCAGCTTCGTGGCGGCGTGCTTGGATTCATTTCCGGCGTGCTGCCGGGCGCCGGTGCGTCCCTGGGCAGTTTTATCAGCTACACCCTTGAAAAGAGCGTGATAGGCAAGAAGGGCACGTTCGGCGAGGGCGATATCCGGGGTGTGGTGGCGCCTGAGGCGGGCAACAACGGTGCCTCATCGGGCGCGCTCGTACCCATGTTGACCCTGGGGGTGCCTGGTAGCGGTACCACCGCGGTGCTGTTGGCGATGCTGATTTCATTGAACATCACGCCGGGCCCGCTGATGTTTACTCAGAATGCCGATATTGTCTGGGGTGTCATTGCCGCCCTGCTGATTGGCAATGTGCTGCTGCTGGTGCTCAACATCCCCTTGGTCGGCTTCTTCGTGCGACTGCTGTCGGTGCCGCCCATGTACCTGCTGCCCATTGTGACCATGGTTGCCTTCGTGGGCATCTATTCCATCAGCAACAGCGCCTTCGACCTGTACTTCATGGTGGCGTTCGGCGTGGCGGGCTATTTCCTGCGCAAACTGGAAATTCCGGTGGTGCCGATTATCCTCGGGTTGCTGCTGGGGCCGGAGATGGAGAAGAATCTGGGGCACGCGTTGGTGTTATCGGATGGTGATTGGGGAATCCTTTGGGCGAGTACTCTGGCGAAGTGCTTCTGGCTGGTTGCCGGCCTGAGCCTGGTATTGCCTTACGTGGTTGGTCCGCTTCTGCGTCGCCGCATGAATGCGGCCATGAAGGAAAGCCCGGCCAGCGACTGAGCCGGTACCCGGTCACTGACTTCAGTTTTGCCGCACCGGGTAACCGGTGCGGCTTTTTTGTTGTGCGCCAGGCATGGCGCGTAGCGCCTTGACGGGCGCTGTTCCGGTACAGGTGGTGCTGGCCGGATGACTTGGGGGTGCAAGTCCCCTGTGGACCCGGCAAGGGGAACCACTAGCCGGACGGCAAGGGTGTCCATCGTGAGATGGAATCTGAAGGAAGCCGCAGGCAAAGCACTGGCCTGACGAACAGAAATCGCATATGAGGCGGTCACACCGGGTAAGGCGTCAACTATCGTCAAAGCCCTGTACTTGCACGGAAGGTGTGGACGTAAATGCGGCGGGCATAAGTGTGAAGGTCACGCGTCTTACCCTGGGAAGTCTGGTTCTCTGCCGCTGTGCTACTCACTTCGCGAGAGGTGGGGATGGGGAGCCAGAACTCAGCCGAGGCCATAGTAGGTGCGTCACCGCGTACGGAAGGGCCGAACATGGTTGGCCGTTAGTAGGCGATGAGTTCTCGTAGTGTGCTTATGAAGACAGAAGCGACCCGGATGGGGCAGGGCATTCAGGAAGGCGCTGGACGGTATCCGGCAGAGACTGAAGTCCGTGTCGAGGCAGACGCGGGGGCTCACTCGTGGACGAACGCGGAGCCGAACACGCTGATGGAACAGGTGCTTGAGCGCCCGAACCTGATGCGTGCGTATCAGCGGGTGGTATCCAATAAGGGTGCCGCCGGTGTCGATCAGATGCCGGTGATGGCCCTGAAGGGCCACCTGCAACAGCATTGGCCAACGCTGCGCGAGCGGCTGTTGGCCGGAGACTACCATCCTCAACCGGTCCGCCGGGTCAGTATCCCCAAGCCGCAAGGCGGGGAGCGGACACTGGGTATCCCAACGGTGCAGGACCGCCTGATCCAACAAGCCCTTCACCAGGTGCTGAGCCCGACGCTGGAACCGACCTTCTCGGATCACAGCTATGGGTTCCGCCCCGGTCGAAGTGCCCACCAGGCGGTCAAGGCGATGCAGCAACACATCAACGACGGCCACCGCTGGGTGGTCGATCTGGATCTGGCCCAGTTCTTTGACCGGGTCAACCACGATGTGCTGATGAGCCTGCTGGCTTGTCGCATAGCCGACCGGCGGATACTCACCCTGATCCGGCGTTACCTGCAAGCCGGCATGCTCGAAGGAGGACTGGTCAGCCCGAGACGGGAAGGCACGCCGCAAGGCGGCCCCCTGTCGCCCTTGCTCTCTAACGTGCTCCTGACCGAACTGGATCGGGAGCTGGAGCGGCGGGGACACCGGTTCTGCCGCTATGCGGACGACTGCAACATTTACGTCAGCAGCAAAAGATCCGGCGAACGGGTGATGGCCAGTATTACCCACTTCCTGGAAACGCGCTTGCGCCTGAAGGTGAATACGGTGAAAAGCGCCGTGGACCGCCCCTGGCGTCGGAGCTTTCTGGGTTACAGCGTGAGCTGGCATAAACGTCAGGTCCGGTTGAGAGTCGCGCCCAAAAGCCTGAAGGCCTTCATGGCCAAGCTTCGCCCCCTGCTGAAACGGTCACGGGGACAGTCGTTGACGACCACCATCCGGAACCTGAACCCGGTGCTGAGAGGCTGGGCAAATTACTATCGCCTGACCGCCTCGAAGCGTTCGGTCGAAGCCCTGGATGGCTGGATAAGACGGCGGCTTCGCCTGATCCTGTGGCAGCAGTGGAAGCGGACCCGCACGCGGGCCCGCAACCTGGTACGGCTAGGCTTGACTGAGATAAGGGCTTGGAGGAGCGCGACCAATGGTCGTGGACCCTGGTGGAACAGTGGCGCGACTCATATGAACGCGGCCCTGCCTAAGAGGGTATTCGACCGTCTGTCTCTGGTAAGCTTGCTGGATACGATGACTCGGCTTCAGAGCCGACCATGAACCGCCGTGGTACGGAACCGTATGCCCGGTGGTGTGAGAGGACGGGGGAGGTAACTCCCCCTCCTACTCGATTGCCCGGCGAAGCCGGCAAACCCGGCCATCTGAAAGAAGGTGGCGTCACCCCGACTGAGGGGAAGACAATCCGACTGGCAAGGGCGTCACTGGCCAACGGTGGGGTCTGAAGGAAGCCATAGGAAGTTAACGGTACACAACGCAAGTGAACCTGTTTCGGCAGTCCAGGTGGGTCAGCGTGCAAAATAACGCGAAGCCCGATACTCAGTCAGACCTGGGCTGTGCTTGAGGGTGGCATCGTTAACAGGGAGCCGGTGCAGTAACCGGGGAAGCCTGACACCGAATCCGGCGACGCCGGAGGCTGTGGCGCAAGGCGAAAGCCGAGGCCGCAGTCGGTGCGAGGTGGCAGATGATGCCGTAGTAGTGAGGAAGTTCCGGCCTGAGAAGCCTGGTAACAGCGTGGAGGACAAAACCGGAACGACCGCTGACGGAGGTTCAGCGGACCGGCCAGGGTCAAAAGCTCTGGTCGGATGCGAAGGGCGGAAGTCATTAACGAGAGTGACGGACGACGAGCGAACAGGTGGACGCTGCGCTCACAAGCTGCCCGACGGGGCAGGGACGTGCATTGAGGTGCTGCGGGAACGTAGTGGCTTCGGTGTTCTCCGGGCAAGGGAGTAAAGCGATACCGTGGCGGCAGATTGCCAGAGTGCTAGTACCCGGACGGATTGCTTGAAACAGACCGGCAGCCAGACCGATCCTCGAAGCCGTCACCACAGAGATGAGCAGGCATGAGGAAATACTACAGTCTGTACGGGCAATTGCTGTCAAAACAGCGCCTGTATGAAGCCTTCAGACACATCAAACGCAACAAGGGCGCGGCCGGAATCGATGGGCAGAGCCTGAGTGCGTTTGAGGCGGATCTGGAGGTGGAGCTGTCGTGCCTGTTGCTCGAGCTGAAGGAAAAGCGCTATCGGGCGCAGCCAGTCAGACGCGTAGCCATCGCCAAGGATGACGGCGGTGAGCGTCTGCTGGGCATTCCGACGGTTCGGGACCGGGTGGTGCAACAGGCGTTGCGCAGCATCATCGAACCGATCTTCGAGCCGGACTTCCACCCGTCGAGCTACGGGTACCGTCCGGGACGCAGTGGTCACCATGCCATTGGCAAGGCGGAGCGGTTCATCCGCCGCTACCGTCGTGACTGGGTTGTGGATATGGACCTGTCGAAATGCTTCGACACGTTAAACCACGATCTGATCATCCGCCAGTTCCGCCAACGGATCACGGACGGCAGTGTTCTGTCACTGTTGCGCCAGTGTCTGGAAAGCGGGGTGATGGTGGGGTACCACCTTGAAGACACGGAGCTGGGAAGCCCGCAGGGCGGCGTGATCAGTCCGCTGATTGCGAACGTCTATCTGGACGCCTTCGACCAGTTCATGAAGGCGCGGGGTCACCGGATCGTCCGCTATGCGGACGACATCCTGATCCTGTGCGGTTCACGAGCGGGCGCGGAGAATGCGTTACGGGTGGCCCAAAGCTACCTGGAAGGGAAGCTGAAGCTGACGGTTAACGCCACCAAAACCCACATCGCCCACAGCGATGAGGGGGTGAAGTTCCTGGGCGTGGTGATCCACATGAACTACACCCGCATCCAGGACAAGAAGGTGGTGAAGCTCAAGCAGACGCTGAAAGCGCTGACGAAGCGAAACCGGGGCATCGGGCTTGCGGCGATCATCCGCGAGCTGAACCCGGTGCTACGGGGCTTTGCCAGCTACTTCCGGGTGGCAAACTGCGCGCGGGTGCTGAAGCAGGTGATGAGCTGGTTAAGGCGGCGACTGCGCTGCATCCAGCTCAAGCAGTGGAAGAAGCCGAGCCGGCTGCATCGGAGGCTGAAACAGTTGGGCTACAAGCCCCCGTTCCGGCACATCAAGATGCAAAGCTGGCGCAATGCGGCGTCCCCACTGGCCAGTCTGGCCCTGCCCAACACCTACTTGCACAATGACCTGAAGTTGATGGATCTTACGAAGGTCAAAACCGGCATCACTGTTCCCGAGTTCGGGGTAAGTTAATGGCATGAGCCGTATACGTGGCCCGTATGTACGGTTCTGTGAGAGGGATGAGGCGGTGTCGCCTCACCCTACTCGATGTGGTGCGCCAGGCATGGCGCGTAGCGCCTTGACGGCGCTGTTCCGGTGCAGGTGGTGCTGGCCGGATGACTTGGGGGTGCAAGTCCCCTATGGGCCCGGTAAGGGGAACCATTAGCCGGACGGCAAGGGTGTCCATCGCGAGGTGGAATCTGAAGGAAGCCGCAGGCAAAACACTGGCCCGACGAACAGGAATCGCATGAGGCGGTCACACCGGGTAAGGCGGCCATTATCGTCAAAGCCCGATACTTGCACGGAAGGTGTGGACGTAGATGCGGCGGGCATAAGTGTGAAGGTCACGCGTCTTACCCTGGGAAGTCTGGTTCTCTGCCACCGTGCTACTCACCTCGTGAGGGGTGGGGATGGAGAGCCAGAACTCAGCCGAGGTCATAGTAGGTGCGTTACCGCGTACGGAAGGACCGAACATGGTTGGCCGCTAGTAGGCGACGAGTTCTCGTAGTGTGCTTATGAAGACAGAAGCGACCCGGATGGGTCAGGGCATTCAGAGAGGCGCCGGACGGTATCCGGCAGAGACTGAAGCCCGTGTCGAGGCAGACACGGAGGCTCACTCGTGGACGAACGCGGAGCCGAACACGCTGATGGAGCAGGTGCTTGAGCGCCAGAACCTGATGCGTGCGTATCAGCGGGTGGTGTCTAACAAGGGTGCCGCTGGTATCGATCAGATGCCGGTGACAGCCCTGAAAACCCACCTGCAACAGCACTGGCCAACGCTGCGCGAGCGGTTGTTGTCCGGAGATTACCATCCTCAACCGGTACGCCGGGTCAGTATCCCCAAGCCGCAAGGCGGGGAGCGGATACTGGGTATCCCGACGGTTCAGGGCCGCCTGATCCAACAAGCGCTTCATCAAGTGCTGAGCCCGATGCTGGAGCCGAGCTTCTCGGACCACAGCTATGGGTTCCGCCCCGGTCGAAGTGCCCACCAGGCGGTCAAGGCCATGCAACGGCACATCAACGACGGCCACCGCTGGGTGGTTGATCTGGATCTGGCCCAGTTCTTTGACCGGGTCAATCACGATGTGCTGATGAGCCTGCTGGCTCGTCGCATCACCGACCGCCGGATACTCACCCTGATCCGTCGTTACCTGCAAACCGGCACGCTGGACGGTGGGCTGGTCAGCCCGAGACGGGAAGGGGCACCGCAAGGCGGCCCCCTGTCCCCCTTGCTCTCCAATGTGCTCCTGACCGAACTGGATCGGGAGCTGGAGCGGCGGGGACACCGGTTCTGCCGCTATGCCGACGACTGCAACATCTACGTCCGCAGCCAACGGGCCGGTGACCGGGTCATGGCCAGCATCACCCACTATCTGGAAACGCACCTGCGCCTGACGATAAACACGGCGAAGAGCGCCGTGGATCGCCCTTGGCGTCGGAGCTTCCTGGGTTACAGCGTGAGCTGGCACAAAAGGCAGGTACGATTGAGGATCGCCCCCAAGAGCCTGAGGGCTTATCTGGCCAAGCTGCGCCCTCTGCTTAGACGGTCACGGGGGCAGTCGTTGACAACGACTATTCGGAACCTGAACCCGGTGCTGCGAGGTTGGGCGAATTATTACCGCCTGACCGACACAAAGCGCTCGGTAGAAGCTCTGGATGGTTGGATAAGGCGGCGACTCCGTCTGATTCTGTGGCAGCAATGGAAGCGGACCCGCACGCGGGCTCGCAACTTGATGCGGCTGGGTCTGACTGAACCGAGAGCCTGGCAGAGTGCAACGAATGGGCGTGGACCCTGGTGGAATAGCGGCGCTTCGCACATGAACGCCGCCTTACCTAAAAGGGTATTCGACCGCCTGTCTCTGGTAAGCTTGCTGGATACGATGGCCCGGCTTCAGAGTCAGCCATGAACCGCCGTATACGGAACCGTATGTACGGTGGTGTGAGAGGACGGGGGAGGTGACTCCCCCTCCTACTCGATCGCTGGTTAGAGGTTCGCTTCGGCGTACTCCGCCAGAACAGAGCGCGGGACGCCCTGCAGGTGGATGTGTCCGCCATGGCGGAAACTCTTGAAGCGCTCGGTCATGTAGGTGAGTCCCGAGCTCAGGGCGCTCAGATAAGGAGTGTCGATCTGAGCCAGGTTGCCCAGGCAGATCACCTTGGAGCCGTTGCCAGCACGGGTGATGATGGTTTTGATCTGATGCGGCGTCAGGTTCTGGGATTCGTCGATGATGATCAGGCTGTGCTGGAAGCTGCGGCCGCGAATGTAGTTCATCGACTTGAAGTGCAGTGGCACCTTGCTGAGGATGTAGTCCACGCTGGCGGTCATATTCTCATCGTCTTCGTGGAGAGCTTCGAGGTTGTCCACGATGGCGCCCAGCCAGGGCTCCATTTTCTCCGCCTCGGTGCCGGGGAGGAAGCCAATGTCTTCGTCCAGGCCCTGGGTGCTGCGGGTGGCGATGATGCGTTTGTACAACTTGCTGGCAACCGTCATTTCGATACAGGCCGCGAGGGCGAGGATGGTTTTACCGGAGCCGGCGGAACCGGTCAGGTTTACCAGGTGGATATCCGGGTCCAGCAGCAGGTTCAGGGCAATGGCCTGGTATATATCCCGCGGTACGAGGCCCCAGACTTCCTCGTGCATCAGATCGTGCTGGTGCAGATCCCGAATGACAATCTGGTCTTCGCCCACATCAGACACCTTGCCAACGAATCCCTGTTCATCAATCACGAACTCGTTGATGGTCAGCCTGGCCAGGTCGCCCTCACGACGAAGGATGTGTTCGGTAATACCCTCCCGCTGGATGGTTTCGACCTTCTCGATAGTGTCCCAGAACGAGTTCGGGAATTCTTTGTACCCTTTCGGCAGCAGGTCAATATCGTCCAGCAGCATGTCGTTGTGGTAGTCCTGGGCCTCCACGCCGAAGCCCCGGGCCTTCAACCGCATGTTGATGTCCTTGCTGACAAGGATGATGTCCCGCGACGTGTGGCGGGTTTGCAGGGCCGCCAGGGTATTGATGATCTTATTGTCGTTCAGGTGCTCGGGCAGGCCATGGTTGCCCTGGTAGTCCGTGCTCATCAGTATCGATAACGCGCCGAGCGGTTCTGCCTTCTTGCCGCGCACGATGGGTACGCCTTTCTCGATTTCTCCGGGGCTGGCGTCACCCAGCAACTTGTCGATGTTGCGGATGGCCTGTCGGCAATCGGCAGCAACGGCCTGTTTGCCGGATTTCAGACTGTCGAGTTCTTCGAGGACTGTCATCGGGATGATGACGTCGTGTTCTTCAAAGTTCAGGAGGGCGTTCGGGTCGTGGATGAGGACGTTGGTGTCGAGGACATACATCTTTCTGCGAGCCTGCGATGCTCTTGGCATAGGGTGTGATACCTCTCTGGTCAGCCGTTCCCGGCACAGCGGTTGGTGAGCTCCTGGTCGGAGATCAGTTTAAGCATGTCGTACGTGGTCACAATACCGGTGATCTTTTCGTCTTTGGCGATGAAAATCCGGTGCAGGTGTTCACGCATCATAATATCGGCAATGTCGCGCACAGGCGTTCGCTCGTCAACCGATAAAACGATAGGGGTCATGATGTCACGCACTTCCACCGGCACCTTGCCCATTTCCTCAAAAATGGCCATGCGCAGGCGCCGGGCTTCCTTTTCTTCTTCCGGGGTCATGCGGGCGTCGGATTCGGACCGGCTGGCGTTCCAGCGGAATTCGGTGATGTCCTTTAGGGTGGCAATGCCGACGATCTCGCCGGTTTCGTCGGTAACCGGGCTACCGGTGATTTCGTTGTCGGTGAGGAACCTGGCCAGACGGTCCATCGTCCAGGATTGGGGTACGGCCTTGATGCTCGGGGTCATGATCTCGTAAGCGAGAACGGTCATTGACGAATCGGCTCCGTTAGCAGGTCCTTTGTAAAAGAGCTTAGCTGTTACTGATGTTCTAGTCATCCCCTGATTCAGCTTTGGGGACTACATCTTTCAGTTGGCCCTGCGAGTCATAGATCAGTTCGTAGTTCTGGTAACGGTCCCACTGGGCAACCCGTTCCAACTGCTCCATGGAACGGATAGGAATGTCCACCAGCAGGGTGTTGACCAGCCAGCCGGGTATCGAACCGTTTGGCTCAGTGTGTTGAACCCAGATCATCCGGGTCTGGCCGTCTTCGGGAATAAAGCGGTAAAGGGTGTCGGACTTGTCGACACGGATGTAGTCATCTTCCTCGGCCCGTTGATCGGGAATGGCGTTGAGGTCCATCACGATTTCGCCGTCGGCCTGCTGGCCTCGGGTGCGAATCCGTAGCACGTAATCCCGGTCGGTGACCGGCCAGGGCATATCGTTGACCGAGTAGGCGTAACGCTCATTAAAGTCACCCGAGCCGAAGGCATAGGATTCCGAGCAGTTGTGAACCCACTGAACGCAAGACTTGGGGTTGATCATAACCGCCATCAGGTTCTCGATCGGCACATCAAGCACGGCCACGGCCTTGAAGGCCTGGAAGCTGGAGTCCGGCTGGTCAGTGGTATAGACCCGGATACGATCGGTTTCCTTGCGGAGGCTCCAGTTCTCCGAGTCTTCGGCCGGCAGCCCGGCGAAGGCCAAACCTGAGGTCAGCAGGAAAACGGTGGTGGCTGCAAGCCAGTTGACGCGTCCATTGGCCCGGCGTTGGTTGCCATGGGCTCTCAGGTTTTGCATGAGGTACACTTCCTTGAACATGGTCGGGCGAGTCTAGCACGACTGATCTGGTGCGAGCCTGCTACGATCGGGGGTTTGTGAACTGGGTAACTGACTGAATTCCTGACGTTAACATTTGGCCCGAATTGACGATGAAAAAAACGAACAAGCGACTGATCGATGACCGGGGGCGAATTCCCTACGGCGTATTGGATACACCGGTGGATGTCATCAACTACCGGGACTTTGACCTACGTACGGTGATGGATAAACCGCGCTCGGCCCTGGCCCGTAAAGCCCGTTTTAACCAGTTCCAGTTCATCAGTGCGATGGCGCCGGGATGGGTGTTCGGGCTGGCGGTGGTGGATCTGAAACTGGTCAGTTCGGCGTTTTTCTATCTATACGATTTCAAGACCGGGCAGATGCTGGAGCAGTCCCTGACGCAGCCATTGGCGAGGGGGACTCACATTGAGCCCAGGCCGGAAACCGGGGTGACAGAGTTTCGTAAAGGGAAAACATGCGTTCGCATTACGTCGGACGGCCACTCGCGTGGTGTGTCGGTTTCCGGGCCCGGTGACCTCCGGATAGTCCTGAATATAGAAGCGGACACCCGCCCTCTGCGCCTGGTGTGCCCAGCCGGTTACAGCGGTTGGGTGTTTACCCGTAAATCAGCGGGTCTACCGGTGTCCGGAGACATTCGGTGGCAGGGTCAGAACTGGCAATGCGACCCTCGCTCACGCGCAGCCGTTGATTGGAGTTGCGGCTTTATGAGGCGCGAAACTGCCTGGAACTGGGCGAGTCTGGCAGGGGTGCTGGCAGATGGCCGTGCCGTTGGTCTCAATCTGGCGGCGGGCGTGAATGAAACCGGCATGACGGAAAATGCGCTCTGGTTGGAGGGCCGCTGTATCAAACTCGGGCAGGCTCGTTTCGTGTTTGATCGCTACGATGAAACCGCACCCTGGCAGGTCACCACGGACGATGGCAGGATCGATCTCAGGTTTGAGCCATCGGGGGTTCGGCGGGAGCGACTCAATGCATGGCTGATTGCGTCCAATTTTCGCCAGTATATCGGTACCTTCTCCGGCTCGGTGCGCGACGAGGCGGGCAACTCAATCCCCGTAGACGGGCTACGGGGATTGATGGAGGATCACTTCGCACGCTGGTAGTGGCGCGGTCAGTGTTCCGGTAGGGTAACGTTCAATTCCAGTACCGAACAGCTGTCGTTGCGGTCAACTTCCACCTGGACCTGGTCATCGCTGATCTGAACGTACTTGCGGATGACCGCAAGCAGCTCTTTCTGCAATTCTGGCAGGTAGTCAGGTTGGTCGCGCTGACCCCGTTCGTGGGCAACAATGATCTGTAGGCGTTCCTTGGCAACGCTGGCGGACCGGTTGTTTTTCTTGCTCTTGAAATAATCCAGGAAACTCATCCGTCAGCCCCCCTTGAACATCCGTGAGAAGAAACCCTTTTTCTGGGACGTCATAAAGCGATGCTCCCGCTCCTCACCCATCAGGCGGGCCACGGCATCATCATAGGCCTGCCCGGCATCGCTGTCTTCCTCAAGGATGACAGGAAGCCCCTGGTTGGAAGCATTCAGCACCACCTGGGATTCCGGAATCACGCCCAGCAGTGGGATGGCGAGGATTTCTTCAACGTCGGCGACGGAAAGCATTTCGCCCTTGTCCACCCGGTCGGGGTTGTAGCGGGATAGCAGCAGGTGTTCCTTTACGGGGTCCTGCCCCATCTCGGCTCTCCGCGACTTGCTCTGCAGGATGCCGAGAATACGGTCTGAATCCCGAACCGAGGACACTTCGGGATTGGTAACAACCACCGCCTCGTCGGCGTAGTAGAGTGCCATCAGGGCGCCATGCTCAATGCCGGCGGGAGAGTCGCAGACAATATAGTCAAACCGCTCGGACAGTTCGTTGATCACTTTTTCAACGCCATCCTTGGTCAGGGCTTCCTTTTCCCGGGTCTGGGAGGCCGGCAGGATATACAGGGTGTCGACCCGTTTGTCCCGGATCAGTGCCTGGTTGAGAGTGGCTTCGCCCTGGATCACATTTACGAAGTCGTACACCACCCTGCGTTCGCAGTTCATGATGAGATCCAGGTTACGCAGGCCCACGTCGAAGTCGATCACCACGGTTTTGTGGCCCCGCTTCGCCAGGCCGGTGCTGATAGAGGCGCTGGTTGTGGTTTTACCTACGCCACCTTTTCCTGAGGTAACGACAATGATTCTAGCCAAGGTTGCATTCCTGTTTTGCGGTGGATTCGTCGTTTTCCCCGCCCATGCGGGTAGTTACGTTCGTTTCAGGCCTTCTCCAGTGGCGTTACCACCAGCAGGTCGTCCCTGAGCTGGATCTGTACGGCGTTTTTCCAGCCGTTGTCCTGAAGATCTTCGGAGATTTTATAGTGTCCGGCGATGGACACAAGCTCTGCTTCAAGAGACTGGCAGAATACCCGTGCATGTTCCGCACCGTGAATGCCCGCGAGGGCGCGACCGCGCAATGGTCCATACACATGAACGTTGCCGGCCGCAAGCACTTCGGCACCGGCCTGAACCGGCGCAAGGATGATCAGGTCGCCCTCGGGCGCGTAAACCTGCTGGCCGGAACGGACCGGCTGGTTGATGATTTTCGCGGGCGCTGGCTCACCTGGATTCTCGACTCTGGCGGGAGTCGGATTTTCGGTCGGTTCAGCGGCGGCGGATTCCGTGGCCGGTGCAGTATCGATTTCGCGGTCGCGCTGGTTGCCACCGGGAAGTAGCGCCAGTGACGCACCGCGTGCCAGGCGACGCTGATCATCGTTGCCACCGCGTACGCCGATGACATGGATATTGTGGCGGCGGCAGGCGCCGATGATCTTGAAAAAATCCAGTTCGCTGCTTAGCCCCTCGTACTTTTCCAGGCTGATGATCAGGGGGATGTCCTTGAAGAATCCGGGTGCCTGGCTGACTTTGTCCCTGAGCGTGCTTTCGAAGTCGTCATCGTCAAAAAAGTACAGCTCCAGTGCGGTCATGGAAACGTTCGCACTTTTCAGTTGGAAACACTGCTTTACCCCGGATACGGCAGTTTCGCTCATGGATGGGTCTCTTCCGTGGTGTCGTCCTGAGTGGTGCCCGGGCGCTTGCGAAGCGCCGGGCCGTCGAAGCGGATACCGGACCAGCCGGTGCCCATGAACTGGCGGATATTGCTATGGCTTTCACCTGCCGGTTCATCCAGCACCTGCTGGTAGTGTTGGGCAAACAGACGCAACGTGTCGGACTCGGTCAGGTTGCAGTATTGGGCCAGGGAAAATACCCGGCATGAACCGGCGTTCTCGCCGGTGCCATTGTACAGCGGTCCGTTGTGGAACCCGGTGGGCTGATAGTCGAAAAATCGGTCAATCAGAGCCAGGGTGTCATCAAAGTCGCCATGGCCGGCCTCAACCGATGCCAGGTGGATACGAACCGCGTCATTGACGATCATGCCTTATGATCCTGTTTGGGTCCTTGCTGATAGCGGGTTTTCCACTCTTCATAAGGCATGCCATAGATGATCTCCCGGGCGTCCGGGTCAGACAGCTCGAAGCCTCTCTCGGCGGCTTCGGCGCGATACCATTTGGAGAGGCAATTGCGACAAAACCCTGCCAGGTTCATCAGGTCAAGATTCTGTACCTCAGTGTGCTCGCGCAGATGTTTAACCAGCTTTCGAAACGCGGCGGCTTCGATTTCCGTCTGCGATTGTTCTGGGATCGGGGTTGTCATGATTGCTCACACCTGTCTCTTCGTCGTTGGGAGTTGCTATTCGGAGCTCCTGACATTCTCAGCATGTTACCGTAAGATACAAGGCTGTACATATGTACAGATCATTTACTGAACTGAAGAGTCATGGCCCAGCGCAAGATTATCCATGTAGATTGCGACTGCTTCTACGCCGCCGTGGAAATGCGGGACGATCCCTCATTAAGAGAGGTTCCGTTGGCAGTGGGTGGCGAAGGTGGCCGCGGAGTGGTTTCCACCTGCAACTATAAAGCGAGGGCTTTTGGTGTGCGGTCCGCCATGCCCGGCGGCGAAGCCCGGCGTCTGTGCCCCGGCCTGGTGACCGTGCCGCCGGATATGGCCCGTTACCGGGCGGTGTCGAAACAGGTGATGGCCATCCTGAGGGAGTTGACCGATCTGGTGGAGCCGCTGTCGCTGGACGAGGCCTTCCTGGATGTCAGCGAGGTAACCGAGCATAAGGGCAGTGCCACGCTGATGGCGCAGTACCTGCGCAAGCGAGTGAAAGGCGAGGTGGGTATCACCATTTCCGCCGGCGTGGCCCCCAACAAGTTCCTGGCGAAGATTGCCAGTGACTGGAAAAAGCCTGACGGCCTGTTCGTGATCCGCCCGGAGGACGTCAAGGGTTTCGTTCAGGACCTGAAGGTCGAAAAGCTTTTTGGCGTGGGGCAAGTGACCGCTGGCAAACTTCACGCGATGGGCGTTGCCACCTGTGGCGACATTCAGGCGCTACCCGCTGAATCTCTGCCGGAGAAGTTTGGTAAGCAGGGGTACCGGCTGCGGGAAATGGCGTTCGGCCGTGATGACCGGGATGTGGTGGTGTCGCGTATTGCCAAGTCCGTCAGCGTGGAACGGACCTTTTCCCAGGACCTGCCGGACAAGCGCGCCTGCGAGTCGGTGATGGCCTCGCTGGTGGCTGACCTGAACCTCCGGCTTAGCCGCAAGGCCGGCCGAAAGCCCATTCACAAGCTGTTTATCAAGATTCGTTACAGCGACTTTTCCACCCATACCCTGGAGCGCGTGCGCGACCGGATTCAGGAGCCCGAGCTGGAAGACTATCAGCCGCTGCTGAATGAGCTGGTGACCGATACAGGGCGCCCGGTGCGTCTGTTGGGTCTGGGCGTGCGCTTTCGCAGTGATGAGTCGCCGGTTATGCAACTGCGGCTATTTGAATAAACAGGTCGTGCAGGCCGTTAACCGAAGCCAGGCCCAGGCAGCCGCCGATCAAGGCGCCTGCCGCCACATCGCTGGGATAGTGAAGGCCGAGCACGACCCGGGAGGCGGCAACACTCAGTGTGAATGGCAACAACAGCCAGGCCATCTCAGGCGCCGTCATGGCGAGCACCGTATTGAAGCAGACGGCATGTAAGGTGTGACCGGACGGAAAGCTGTAACGGTCCAGGGGCGGTGTGCCGCAGTTGATCGACGGAAACGATATAAACGGGCGCTCACGGATCAGCCAACGCTTCAGCAGCTTGTAGGTAATGGTGCAGGTCAGACCGGTGGCCACCATCAGCAGCGCGATGGCGAGCCCGGTCTGAGGCATAAGCACTGGCATCGACAGGATGACCAGATACCATAGCCAGCCATCACCCAGCCGGCTGACAACCTTGAAGTACCCCTGAACCGGGCGAAACCGCAGAGACCGGTTGATGGACTGGCAGAGGGCAAACTCCCTCTGATCCACCACGTTAAAGAAGCGAGATGCTTTGCTTGTGGAGGGCATTGTAGCTGTTCCTCAGTGGCTGGTTCAGTATCAGGTGTTCGAACTGCTCAACTTGTGCGGCCCAATTCAGGTCCAGTGCGTCCAGGCGTGCCTGTGCCCGTATCCTGTTCATCAGGGTTGGCTGGTCAGCCAGGCGCAGGGCATGGTCGACAAAGCCTTCGTCGTTGCTGAGTTGAGCCTTCATACCGTTGTCTTCATGGCGGATATGTTCGCTGGCGGCGGCATCGTCAAAAGCAACCACCGCCAGGCCACTGGCCATGGCTTCAGTAACCACGTTGCCGAAGGTGTCGGTTTTGCTGGGGAACAGGAAAATGTCACCGGAGGCATAGTGCCGGGCCAGATCTTCGCCACGGCGGGTTCCGGCAAAAACGTAATCGGGATGGCGTTCGGCAAGGCGCTTGCGCATCGGCCCATCTCCGACCAGTACGAACTTCGCGCAGGGGTGCAGTCCTCGGATACGTTCGAAGCATGACACCGCCATCTGAAGGTTTTTTTCCGGAGCGAGGCGACCAACGTAGAGTACCGCCCGGTCGTTAGCTTGCAGTCCCCATTGCTGCCGGAGCGCCGCGTCCCGTTTGTGGGGCGAAAAACGGGTGCAGTCAACGCCGCGACTCCAGACCGATGTTGGGTGAATGCCCATGTCATGGGTGGTCTGTGCGATTTTCCGGGTTGGCACCAGAGTTATGGCCGTTCTGTTGTGAAACCAACGGCCATAGCTGCACAACAGTTTTTCCAGGAATCCAGCGCCGTAGTAGCGGCTGTAGGCATGGAAGTTGGTGTGGAAGCCGGAACTGACCGGGATGCCGGCCCGTCTGGCGGCCGCAACAGCCGCTACGCCGAGGGGCCCCTGGGTGGCAACGTAAACGGCATCCGGGCGTTGATGCGTCCAGAGTGAGGCCAGGAAACCCGGCCGGGTCATTCCAAACCTCAAGTCACTGTAGCCCGGCAGCGGCAGGCCGGTCACCACGTGCTCGTCGGAAAACAGGCATTCCCCGGCACCTTCGAATCGTCCTTTTGATTCATGGCGTTGGCGTGGACGGATGACCGTTACCTTGTGGCCGCGTTGCATCAGGCCCAGGCATAGGTGCCTGAGTGTGTTCGCCACACCATTGATTTCCGGAGGAAAGGTCTCCGAAACAATGGTAATGTGGTGCTTGCGCCCTGAAGCCTGGGTGACTCTCATCGCGGTGTTACCTGTGGTTTCCTCTTTCATGCCTCCACTATGGAAACCTGGCATGACAGTTCCGGGACAATCCCGTGACAATCCCTTTACCTTTTTCAGCAACCAGATTCGGGAGTAAGCATGAAAACCCGCAAGCTCGGCAGGACCGACATTGATGTAAGCGAGATTTGCCTGGGCACCATGACCTGGGGCGAGCAAAATACCGAACAGCAAGCGTTTGAGCAGCTGGACCTGGCCACCTCCGAGGGCATTAATTTCATCGATGCCGCGGAGATGTACCCGGTGCCCCCGCGGGCTGAAACCCAGGGCCTCACGGAAAGGTATCTGGGCAACTGGCTGGCGAAGCGGGGCCGTCGCGACGATCTGGTGATTGCTTCCAAAGTGGCGGGGCCGGGTAATGGACTGGGTTACCTCCGGGATGGCCCGCGCCTGACCCGGGACCATATTCGTCAGGCCTGTGAAGACAGCCTGCGCCGGCTCAAGACCGATTATATCGACCTCTATCAGGTGCACTGGCCGGATCGTAACGCCAATTTCTTTGGCAAGCTGGGGTACCGGCACAGTGTGGACGAACAGGCTACCCCCATTGAAGAGACACTGGGCACACTGGCGGAGCTGGTCAAGGAAGGCAAAGTCCGCCACGTAGGAATCTCCAACGAAACCCCATGGGGAACGAACGAATACCTCAGGCTGGCCCGGGAGCATGACTGGCCCAGGGTGGTCAGCGTCCAGAACCCCTATAACCTGCTCAACCGCACGTTTGAGGTGGGAATGGCGGAAATTGCCTGCCGTGAACAGGTTGGTCTGCTCGCGTACTCCCCGCTGGCCTTCGGCATGCTCTCTGGCAAGTATCTTGATGGCAAGCGCCCGGAAGGCGCCAGGATGACCTTGTTTGAGCGCTTCACCCGTTACACCAGCGGTCGTGGTGCCGAGGCGACCCGAGCCTACGTAGACCTGGCGGCCAGCCACGGGCTGTCACCGGTACAGATGGCGCTGGCGTACGTGACCAGCCGTGATTTCGTTACCAGCAACATTATTGGGGCCACGACGCTTGAGCAGCTTCGTGAAAACCTGGGGTCAGCGTCGGTGTCCCTGAGCGAAGAGGTGCTTGGGGAGATAGAGAACCTTAACCAGGTGTACACCTACCCCTGCCCTTAATCCTGCAAGCGTTACGGTTTTTTAACAACTCCCATCGTGAAGCAGCCACTCTGACCGTTACAGGCGGCAGAGTGGGGTGCTTACAGTTTGCAACAAAAATTGCTGTTTTCTTGACAAAAATGCGGTGATCCTGTGACAAAAAAGCGGCGCTTTTGTGTGCAAAATCACATCTTTCTGACCTTTAATCATTAGACTTAAGCATTACATGACAGTAGAATTCCGCTTCGATTACAGGTCGCCAGAATTATTATGATTATCCGTATCTTCGTCGCACTACTTGCACTCAACATGATCGCCTTCGTCGTTCGCGCCGAAGCGAGCGAACGTGTGTTTGCAGACGAAGTTCCGGCCGAGAATGTGTATCAGCTTCAGGAAGAGATGTCGGGTGACTTCGAGCGTGAAGAATCCGACATGTATGCGACCATTGGTTCTCGCCTGCTGAGCCTCAGTCTCAGCGACTCAGATTCGGGAAAGAAGTCCTACGCGTCTGATCGTGCCAAGCCAGACCACGGTATCGCATTGCTTGAAGAGGGCGCCTGCCTCAACCTTCGCTGGAATTTTTGAACTCCCGCCGACGTTTTCTCCTTCTGAACCCTGACTGACCTCTTACGAATCCTCGCCACCGCTTATCTGTCTCAGTGCATTGCCTGTCGTAATGGCACATGTGATTATCCATATCGGTAAGCATTCTGACGGCAACTAAGGGAGTAACACTATGGCCGCGATGGTGGAGGAACAACCGGTAACGCTCGCAGACAGCAGCGCCTGTGTAGACGAGCTGATTCGCCGGGTGGGTAAGCGCATCACACTCGGCCTGCCACTGGGGCTTGGTAAACCCATACGTTTTGCCAATGCTCTCTACCAGCGTGCCAAGGACGATCCGTCCATAGAGCTTCACATTGTCACGGCGCTATCCCTGACCGCGCCCGGTGGCAGTTCATCGCTGGAAAAGCGTTTCATGGGCCCGTTCGCCGAGCGCTTGTACGGGCGGATTCCGGAACTTGATTACGCACGGGACGTGATTGGTCAGCGCTTGCCCGAGAACGTGCGGGTATCCGAGTTTTTCTTCAAGGCCGGGTCCTTCCTGAATAACAAGGACCAACAGCGCAATTATGTCTGCACCAATTACACCCACGCAGTGCGCGACCTTATGGCGCTGGGCGTCAACGTCGTGGGCCAGATGGTGGCTCCGGCGACTGAGCCGGATCAGAAAGGCTACGTTAGCCTGAGCTGCAACCCGGACCTGAGCCTGGACTTGCTGCCCCTATTACGGGCGCGGGAAGCGGCCGGAACCCCCGTGGCGTTGGTGGCAGAGACCAACAGCTATTTGCCCTTTCTCGGCAATGACGCCGCCGTCGAGACGGGCCAGTTTGATATCGTCCTGGAGCATGCCGCCTCCGACTACCCCCTGTTTTCGGCACCGCAAATGTCGGTCAGCCCGGAGGATCACCTTATCGGGTTCTACGCCAGTGCGTTGCTCCGGGATGGAGGGACCCTGCAGGTGGGGATTGGCTCGCTGGGCGCGGCGTTGGTTCACAGCGCGATTCTGCGGCATCGTCACAACGAGCATTGGAAGCAGGTGTTTGATCACCTGAAGGTGGCAGACCGCTTCCCGGTGGTTTCCGAGTACGGTGGCACGGATGTCTTCGAGGAGGGACTCTACGGCTGCAGTGAAATGATGGTGGATGGTTTTATTTACCTCATGGAGGCGGGTGTCCTGACCCGCGAGGTGTTTGATCATGCCGGACTGCAAACATTGATAAACCGGGGCGAACTTACTCACAGTGTTTCTCTCGACACCCTTGATGTCCTGCGGCGGGAACAGTTGATCGACTCGCCGTTACGGGCCAGGGACGTGCAGTGGCTGTGTCGTTACGGCATCCTGAATCCGGAGGTCGAGTTCAAAGGCGGGCGGTTGCGTGTTGGCGAGCAATCCCTGGATCCGGATCTCGACAGTGAGGAGGCGAGAAGCGCCATTGAGTCGTTGGCCCTGGGAAAGTCACTGACCGGAGGGATTGTGGTGCATGGTGGCTTCTTCGTCGGCCCCGAAGCCTTCTATCAGCGGTTGCGGGACCTGGCGCCGCGCGACCGCCAACGCATCTGCATGACCAGCGTCAACTACATCAACCACTTATATGACCACGCGTTCGGCAACCAGCGTCTGAAAGCTGCACAGAGGGTGCATGGCCGGTTTATCAACTCGGCGATGATGCATACGCTAAGCGGTGCGGCCGTGTCCGATGGGCTGGACGACGGCCGTGTGGTCAGCGGTGTTGGCGGCCAGTACAATTTTGTCGCCATGGCCCACGAGCTGCCGGGCGCGCGGTCTATCCTGACCCTGCGCAGCACCCGTAAGTCCGGTGGGGAAACACTGTCCAACATTGTCTTCAGTTACGGGCACTGCACCATTCCCCGTCATCTTCGCGACATAGTCATCACCGAGTACGGTATTGCGGATCTGAGGGGTCAGTCCGACGAGCAGGTATACCTGCAACTGATCCGCATTGCAGATTCCCGTTTCCAGGCCGATTTGCTCAAGCAGGCCCAGAAAGCGGGAAAAGTGGATGCTTCGTTTCGTCTGCCTGAGCACTGGTGCAATAACACGCCGGAGGCGGTTGGAGAGGCTGTAAAGATCGCCGGAGACACGGATATGTTTCCAGCATTCCCGTTCGGGCGGGACTTTACCGATGAAGAACTCCGGCTGGGCAAGGCTTTACAAACTCTGAAGGCCGCAACGGCGACTCGTCGTGGTAAACTGTTGACTTTGTGGCGCGCCGTTAAGGCAAACGACGACGACAATCGCTACCAGCCGTTGCTGGAGCGCATGAGCCTGGATAAACCCCGGAGCCTGAAGGCGAGACTGGACCGGCGCCTGGTTATCCATGGCCTGAATCTGACTGATACACCCCCGAATACAGGAAACACAAACGCCTGATGCAAAAACCTGCTGTATTAACCGTCCATTATGTCCTCAAGAACAAGCTCGGTGAGCTCGTTGACACCTCCGAGGGCAGTGAGCCACTTCATTTCCTGGAGGGCAGCCCGGAAATCATCGAAGGCATCCAGAAAGCGGTGAAAGACCGTAATGTCGGCGATTGCCTGGAAGTGACCGTGCCGCCGGCCATGGCGTACGGAGAGCATAATCCGGAACTGATCCGCAAAGTGCCCCGCTCCATGTTCGAGGGGGTGGAGAATCTGCACGTGGGGATGAAGTTCCAGACCAATACCGGCGACACGGCCCAGGTGGTGCAGGTGGTGAGTATTGATGGCAATCTGGTGCGCGTGGATGCCAATCATCCGCTGGCGGGTTTTACCCTGTACTTTGATCTGGAGATCATCGGTAAGCGTGAAGCCACGGAAGAGGAAATCAACGCTGGCCATCCGCTGAGCTGATTTACAGCTCCGGGCCGGCAATCGCTGTCGGCCCGTCTGATGCCTGATCTGAAAGGCGTCCCTCCTGAATCTGCCGCAACCCTTCGTGTACTGTCTGTCGCAAATCCCGCGTTACATCTGCCAGGTCCGTGCTGTTATCGATAGTCACCACCGGGTGGGCGATAACGCCGACCTCGACTGCTGGCTGGCGAAGCATGCGAATTAAATGATGCTGGAACTCGTCGTCGCCAATAAATGGCGCCAAATGGTCGGGGCGGCCGTTTCTCAGGTAACCGATGCTGAGAGGCTGTATGTCCACGCCCGCATCCGCCGCGGCGTGCAGCAGGCGGCTATGAAAGGGCAGGACCGTCACGCCTGCTGTGGTGGTGCCTTCCGGAAACACCAGCACCGACTGCCCACTCAATAAGGTGTTGGTAATTTCGCGGCGAGCCTGACCGGCTTTGCCACTGCCGCGTTGAATGAACAGTGTGCCCGCCTGCGTGGCCAGCCAACCGATCACCGGCCAGCGGCCGACTTCCGCTTTGGACAGAAAGCGCAGGGGCACCTGTCCGCCAAGTACAGGGATGTCCGACCAGGAGATGTGGTTGCTGACGTAGAGCACGGGCTTGTTGCTGAAGGTACCCTGCGTGGACATGCGAAACCCAAGGCAGCGGCTTGCCCCATTGAAGCAAATGCGGGCGAAGGGCGCTCGGTCGATCCGGCAGCGGAACAGGGCCTCAATCAGTAACAGGGTGCCGGCTAGTGTTGCCGTCAGGCCCATAAAGCCGGTAAAGAGTGCCAGTCTTGTGGTCAGGCGTATCCGTTCCATAGCCAATCCTCGGGTTCCAGAATGGTCCCAGTCGTTTACCGGACCTGTTTGCGCATGAAATGTCGGCTGTAGCGACTGGCCAGGTTGTTGACATCCAGTACCACCAACAGGTCCGCGCAACGGAAGTCCGGGTCCCAGCAGGGTTCGCCGCAGACGCGGGCTCCGAGGCGCATGTAGGCCTTGATCAGCGCGGGAACGTCCACCGGGCGATCCTCGCTGACAGTGTGGGTCAGGTGCGGCAGCGCCCGCAACGGGGTTACCCGGTATTCCTCGCCAGCCAGGAATTCGCGCTGCAGGTAGCGGGCTATGCGCCAGGCTTTCAAGCCGCCATCCGACATACCGATACTGGCACAGCCAATCAGGTAGTCCACGTTTCGCGATACGAGGTATTCCGCAACGGACGCCCACAACAGGCTGATGGTCGCGCCGTTACGATAGTCTGGGTGCACACAGGTTCTCCCAAGCTCGGCGACGGTCCCGGGGAGTTGGTAAAGGGATGAGAGTTCAAACTCACCTTCTGAATAGAAACCACCGGCTTCCACGGCCTGACTGTGGTGAAGCACTCGTGTTGTGGCCACCAATTCACCAGTATTCTCGTCGGTGACGATCAGGTGATCGCAGAATCGGTCAAACTCGTCCGCGTCAATGCCAGGGACGGTAGCTCCCAGGTCAGAACCATACTCTTCCGAAAAAACCCGATAGCGCAGTTTTTGGGCGGATTCAACGAGATCCGGCTGTTGGGTGATGACGGTTTTAAGCTGTCGGGCCGAGCGTGACAGGCGGGCAGTCTGGGCGTTCATGGCAATGCCTCTTTGTTTCCACTTTTCGACAAGGCTATGAATCCGGTGTGACATCGGAATGAACGGGGGATGACGACTTTGTGACAAGTCCCGTTACCGGTGTGGCGCTGTGACCTTTGTCACGGGCTGTAACGAACAGGCGGTTCCATGTATATTTCTGAATAGCATGTATAATTGCTGTTACAGGAGGTAGCCTGTATTGTCAGTTGGGTAGCTGATCTTCTGACAGGCAGCTCTGGTCCGGCCATGTGGGGTGACGTTGGCCGGACGTTTCAGAAACCGGAAAAACAAAATCAGAGATGGATGGCGTGGAACAGACGAACGAAAGTTGGCGGATTCTTATAGTCGAAGATGATGAGAGGCTGGCAGAGCTTACCAGGGAGTATCTGGAGAGTAACGGGTTGACTGTCGCCCTCGAAACTCACGGTGGGAACGCGGTGGAGCGCATCCGCAAGGAACAGCCGGATCTGGTCGTGCTTGACCTGATGTTGCCGGGTGAGGATGGGCTATCCATATGCAGGCGTGCGCGGCCTTTCTATCCAGGCCCGATTATCATGCTCACTGCCCGCACGGACGATCTGGACCAGGTGCTCGGCCTGGAAATGGGTGCCGACGATTACATCGGCAAGCCGGTTCAGCCGAGGGTGTTGCTGGCGAGAATCCGCGCCTTGCTGAGGCGGGTTACCGAGAATGGTACGGTGGCTGCGGAAGAGGGTAGCGGTGAAGAACCGGTCAGACTGCAGTTCAACAACCTGGTGGTAGACAGGTCGATGCGTGAGGCGTGGTTGAGCGATGACAGCATTGATCTCACCAGCGCTGAATTCGACCTGCTCTGGCTATTGGCAAGCAATGCCGGCCGAGTGCTCAGTCGGGAGGAAATTTTCACCGCCCTGAGAGGAATCGAATACGACGGCCAGGATCGTTCGATTGATGTCCGGGTTTCAAGGATACGCCCCAAAATTGGCGACGATCCTATCCACCCGAGGCGCATTAAAACCGTACGCAGCAAAGGCTACCTGTTCGTAAAGGAAGCCTGACTGTGCAATCTCTGGCGCTGGCCCGGCGGGGCCGGCGTTCATTGCCAGGGTTATCGCAATGCCCTTCAAGTTTTTTCTCAAGCTTTACGCCCGGCTGATTGGTCTTACCTTTCTGATTCTCCTGTTTTGCGCCGCATTGTTCCTGGGTGTGAATTCCGTCAGGGAGCAGTACTGGCAGGAGCGTTTTTCCGAACCGCTGTTGCGCTGGCTTGTTGCGACACCATACCCCCAGCAGCAGTACCCCTGGCTTGAGTCCTTCTACGATTTCCGGGTGACGCCGCCCGGTAACCTGGCGGTATCCGATGTCATCATGGAGCGCCTTTCCTACGGTCAGGTGGTGGCGACGGACACCAGTATTGGCCAGCAGGTCATGGTCCGTAACGATAGCGATGGGATCATCGACCTGCGATTCCGGGACATCTATAGCGACATTGCCGAGGCCACCGCTCTCATCGCGCGCCTCCACCTTGATGACATGTCTTCGGACGGTCGGGAAGGTGCCATGTCGCAGCTATCCGATACGCTCGGGATAGAGTTGCTGCCGGTTCGGGATCAGGCTGAACTCCCGGATTCCGAGGTTCTGGAGCGAGTCTCCGAACGGGGCATTTCGCTGTACCATCACCCCTCCCGGGATCGGGCCCAGGTGTTGATCCGTCTGGAAGACGGCACTCTCGTGGACATGGCCATGCCTGCGCCCTTCAGTCCCTGGGCGTGGCCGGTAATGCTGCTATTGCTTGCAGTGGCGGGAAGTGTTCTCGCACTGGCCCTCTATCTGGCGTTACGGGATGTGGACAGCAATCTCCGGGCCGTGGAGTCGGTGGCAATCCGTATAGCCCGGGGAGAGATGGGGGCGCGGGTGGATGCCGGCGACAGTCGCCTTGTGTCCCGGCTGGCCGCTGCCTTCAATAGTATGGCGGAGCATATCCAGCGGCTCGTCGGGGTTCAGCGGGAAATGATCCACGCGGTTTCTCATGAACTGAGAACACCGGTTGCCCGTATTCGATTCGGTGTCCAGATGATCGAAAGCGCCAACTCTCCAGAGGCGCTCCAGAAGCAGCTTGACGGCATTGACGGCGACATCCAGGAGCTTGATGAGCTGATCGATGAAATCCTGACCTACGCCCGGTTGGAGCAGGGTGGCCCTGTATTTGCGCTTCAGGAGAAGTCGGTGAGTGATATCGTTCGCCAGGTGGTGAGCGAGCAGCAGATGATCCGCCCGGACCACACCATCGAGGCAGACATTGACGATGAATCCGAGCGCTGGTCGCTGTCCGACGTGGAGCCGCGGTATCTGCACCGGGCGGTTCAGAATCTGGTAGGAAATGCTGCCCGCTACGCGGCCGGCCGCGTGAAAGTCCACTGCCAGTTTGATGAGGATAATTGCCGCATCGACGTGGAGGACGACGGCCCCGGTATCCCCGAAGAGGATTGGGAAAAAGTGTTTACTGCGTTTGCACGCCTCGATGACAGCCGTACCCGAACCTCGGGCGGTTATGGCCTTGGCCTCTCCATTGTCAGGAGGATCCTCTACTGGCATGGCGGGCAGGCGTTTGTCAGTCGCAGCGACGAGTTGGGCGGAGCCCGCTTCAGTCTGGTCTGGCCTCGCAAGAAGCCGGTAGAGCACACTCTCTAAGCCGTTTTGTGATGCGTCTCTCAGCCCCTAACCTGATGTAACAAAGGCGCAACACAACCTCAACTGAAGGTTGGGCAATCCGAGCCGATACTAAGTGTGTAAGGGATGACTTTTGAGGTTGTAGTTCTTACGAACTTTCCTTGTTTCATTCGTCATTTGAGGGCCGGTTTTCCGGCCCTTTTTTTATGCCCGACTTTTGCCATAGCGTTCTTATCAATCCTTTGAGAAGATTGCAGCATTGACCAGAACAATGCTGAAGCACCTGAAAGGACGCCTCATGACCCAGCACCTGCTCGCCATCGATCAGGGGACCACCAGTTCCCGCGCGATCATTTTCAATGCCTCCGGCCAAGCCATCGCCACAGCGCAACAGGAATTTCACCAGTACTTTCCGAAAGATGGCCAGGTGGAACACGAGGCCGGCGAAATCTGGCAAAGTACATTGGCAGTGTGCCGGGAGGTTCTCGAATCGTCAGGGCTGGATGCTTCGACCCTGGCGGGTATCGGCATTACCAATCAGCGGGAAACCACGGTGATCTGGGACCGGAAAACCGGAGAACCTATTCACCGCGCGATTGTCTGGCAGGATCGGCGCACGGCGTCTGTTTGCACCAAACTCAAATCCGATGGCCATGAAGGCACGGTGGTTGAACGCACCGGTCTCTTGATCGACCCGTATTTCTCCGCCACCAAGATTGCCTGGATACTCGACCATGTCGACGGTGCCCGCCAGAGAGCGGAAGCCGGCGAGCTTGCCTTCGGTACTGTGGACTGCTGGCTGCTCTGGAATCTGACTGGCGGGCGCTCCCACAAGACCGATGCCACCAACGCCTCGCGCACGGCGTTGTTCAATATCCATAGTCAGCAATGGGACGACGAGTTGTTGACCCTCTTCCGGGTTCCCCGGGCGCTGTTGCCGGAGGTGCTCGATTCCGCAGCGGATTTCGGCACCACCGACAGGCAGTGGCTGGGAGCGTCGGTGCAGGTCGCTGGCATCGCGGGCGACCAGCACGCAGCATTGATTGGGCAGGCCTGTTTCGAGCCCGGCATGGCGAAAAGCACCTATGGCACCGGTTGTTTCCTGATGCTGAATACCGGCGAAAAGGCGCTACGCTCCGAAAACCGGTTGCTGACAACCATGGCTTATCGTTTGAATGGCAAACCGTGCTATGCCATGGAAGGCAGCATCTTTGTTGCCGGCGCCGCCATGCAATGGCTCAGGGATGGGTTGAAGCTTATCAGTCACGCCCGTGAATCCTCTGATTACGCCTCGGAGGTGGGGGCGGAAAACCCGGTGTACCTGGTGCCGGCCTTTACCGGACTGGGTGCGCCACATTGGGATCCCCATGCCCGCGGGGCGATTCTCGGCCTTACCCGGGACACTGGAATCGGCGAGATCGTCACCGCCGGCCTGCAATCCGTGTGCTATCAGACCAAGGACCTGATCCGCGCCATCCAGAACGATGGTGCGTCCCTGCAGGCACTGCGGGTGGATGGTGGCATGGTGGTCAACGACTGGGTGATGCAGTTTCTGGCGGATATCCTCAATGTGCCGGTGGACCGCCCCCGCGTGACGGAGACCACGGCTCTGGGGGCGGCCTATCTGGCCGGGCTGCAGACCGGTGTATACCAGGGGCTGGACGAGATAGCACAACTCTGGGAGCGGGAACATCGCTTCGAGCCGGCTATGAAGCCGGCACTGCGGGAGACCCTGTACGCCGGCTGGCTGGATTCCGTGGAGCGGGTTTGTAATAACTGAGGTTCTGGCTCTCAGGTTCTCTCGAAGGCGATCAGATGGTCTGCCTCCACCCGGACTGGCACGTGTTCGCCTAGGTGAAAGTCCAGATGGCTCCGGAACAGGGCCTCGAATTCGGTGTCTTCCGAGCAGCGAAAGCGATAGAGCGTGGAGGTGCCGGCAAAGGTCTTTTCCACCACCTTTGGCTTCAGGTCAGAGCTGGCATCGTAGACGATGTCGTCTGGCCGGATCAGCACGTCGACCAGCGTGCCGGGCTGCCAGGTGTAGGCGCGGTTGCCGCGGATGACCCCCAGCTCGGACTCGATCGTGTCCGGTCCCAGCGCTTTTCCCGGAACGAAACCTCCCTGGCCCACGAAACCTGCAACAAAGCGGTTGGCCGGTTCGTGGTAAAGGTTGTAGGGCACGTCCCATTGCTGTATTCCGCCGTCTTTCAGAACCGCTACCTGGTCACACATGGCGAAAGCTTCCTGTTGATCGTGAGTGACCAGGATGGCACTGATGCCCAGTGTCTTGAGGATTTCCCGCACATCCAGGCTGAGTCGGCGGCGCAGATCTGCGTCGAGATTTGAGAACGGCTCGTCCAGCAATATCAGCGTGGGTTCCGGTGCCAGGGCGCGGGCAAGCGCTACCCTCTGTTGCTGCCCACCCGACAGTTCATGGGGGTAGTTGTCGGCGAGGTCCTGCAGGTGAACCACCTTGAGCAACTCGGTGACTTTCTGATGTTTTTCCTCGCGATCTTCCCTGCGCAAGCCAAAGCCGACGTTTTCGGCGATCGTCAGGTGTGGGAATAGAGCGTAGTCCTGAAACACCATGCCGATTCGGCGTTTTTCGGGAGGGAGAGTGAGGCCGGGCAAGCTGATGGAGCTGGACTGCAGGCAGATTTCACCAGTATTGATGGGAAGAAACCCAGCCAATGCCCGGAGGATGGTGCTTTTTCCGCAACCGCTGGGCCCAAGCAGGCAGCCGATATCGCCGTGGCTAAGAGCAAAGTTGACGTTCCTGACCACTGAGCCATCGCCATACCCGCAGGACAGGTTGTTGACTTCCAGCAGCCAGTCAGCAGTCTGAACCAGACGATCAGTCATTTGGTCAGTCCAGCCGATTGAGGATCAGGAATTCCAGCAGCGCCTTCTGGGCGTGCAAGCGGTTTTCGGCTTCATCCCAGACCACCGATCGCGGGTGGTCCATCATGTCTTCGGATATCTCCTCGCCACGGTGCGCGGGCAGGCAGTGCATGAACAGGGCGTCCTTGTCCGCCAACTTCATCAGCGAGGGATTGATCTGGTAGCTCTGGAAGGCCCTTTGACGAGCTTTCTGTTCGTCTTCCTGCCCCATGGAGGCCCAGACATCCGTGACCAGAAGGTCGGCGCTTCTGGCGGCTTCAGCCGGATCATGAACCACAGACACCTGTTCTTGGTGGGCTTGCAGCAATTCGCTGTCGGGCTCGTAGCCCTCTGGGCAGGCAACGCGCAGGTTAAACCCGAACTGGGTGGCTGCATTGATGTAGGACTGGCACATGTTGTTGCCATCTCCAATCCAGGCAACGGTGCCGCCGCGAATGCTGCCACGATGTTCACGATACGTCTGCATGTCGGCCAGCAGTTGGCAAGGGTGGAAGTCATCGGTCAGAGCGTTGATGACGGGCACCCTGGAGGCCGCGGCGAATGTCTCGACCGTGTCGTGGGCAAACGTCCGGATCATGACGGCGTCCACCATACTGGAAATCACAATGGCGGAGTCTTCAATAGGCTCTCCTCGTCCGAGTTGGGTGTCACGGGGGGAGAGGAACAGGGCAGCACCACCGAGTTGGGTCATGCCCGCCTCGAAGGACACCCGCGTACGGGTTGACGACTTCTCGAAGATCATTGCCAGGACACGATTCTTCAGGGTTTCGCGCACTGCGCCCTGGCGCCAATCGTTGCGGAGTTTAGTGCCGTGGTCGACCAGACTTTCAAGCTCACCGGAGCTGAAGTCATTGAGTGTGAGAAAATGCCTTACTGCCATGGGATGGCCCTTAATTAATCGATAACCCTGTCCAAGAAATCCGGGATCTATTCGTGGTTACAACCGGCCCGCGGTGGCTATTGTCCTGAAACGGCAATACGCCAGCGCGCGGTGAGAGCCGCACTGGCGGGAAATACGGAAACGGAGGTTGCCTGATTGCCTGAAAGGCAGGGGGTCAAGTCTAGCCCGTCAGGGGGCTGAAGACAACGCCAGGGCGTCTTCAGGTTCTCCGTCGTCATCAGGTGGTGTTTGGTGAGCGTCACGGGACGTGTACAATAGTGTCAAACATGTCGCAACCGGGCGACCCCGTTTCCAATGAGAGGTGAGAGTTCATGGACATCAACGAAACCATCAAGAGCCAGCTTGAGGAAAACGCCATTATCCTCTACATGAAAGGCACTCCACAGGCGCCGCAGTGCGGTTTCTCAGCGAAGACCGTCCAGGCGCTGATGGCATGTGGCGAGCGGTTTGCCTTCGTGAACATTCTTGATAATCAGGAATTGCGTGAAGGTCTGAAGGTCTATTCGAGCTGGCCAACCTACCCGCAGCTTTATATCAGCGGTGAGCTGGTGGGCGGCTGCGACATCATTCTTGAAATGTCGGAAAGTGGTGAGCTGGCCGAGCAGGTCAAGGCTGCTTCGAAACAGGCAGAAGCCTGAATTAACCGCGTTTAAAGTCGTTCCGGGGCGAAAATGAGTTCGACCCGGAATTGCTTCCTTCCTGAGTATTCTTCCGGTGGTTCTGGATAGGGGCTGGCTAGCAGGGCTGCCTGGTAAATCGCTCGATCTATTTCGTTGAAACCTGTTGATCTGGTGACCTTCGCATTGGTAAGTGCACCGCTTGGCAGTAATTTCAGTTCGATTTGACTGGTCACCGGCTCGGTAACGCTGCGGCTGGATGGAACGGGTCGTTTGCCGAGTTCCTTGCCAATGTGTACGGCCAGGCTTGCTATATAGGGATCCACATCTCGTGGAGACGAGGTAATCCGAGTGATCCTTTCCGGCGAGCTTTCCACCGGCTGCTTCGGGTTACCTGCGGTAGTAGCGCCTGAGTCCGGCGAGGGCGTTGTCTGTGCTGCAGGGAGGGGCTCCACCACGGCTGTTGGCGGTGGTGGTGCCGAGTTTTCGGTTTGTTCTCTTTTTCGGGGCTGACTGGTGTCGATTTGAGGCGATTCCACAGCAACGGACTCGTGCTGGTTGCTGCTGGGCGATGTCGCGTTGGCGGCGGATTCCGCCAAGGGAACACTGCCAGGGCTGACCAGCTCCACCTTCACGGTCTGACGATGGCTTTCCAGGTTTGGACTCGTAAAGGGAAGGGCGGCCATTACCAGGGTATGAAGCAGCAGGGCAATCGATATCGCCAGAGTGATCCGGTATTTGTCCGGAAGGCCGGTAACACTGCCATACTCCAGCATTGACGCTCAGGTGCTCCCGGTGCCTATCCCGCTTTGCTCCGCAAACTACCCACAACGGCATCCAAAGCCCGGTCAATCAGTGCCCCCTGTTCAAGGACGGTCAGGCGTCCGCGCCGCATTTCGTGGGCCAGGTCAGTGCGGGTTTTCTCGATCACTTTAAGCCCCATGCGGTTCACGAATACAAAGCAGTCCGCTTCCTCAATAATGGCGGACAGTTTGCAGCGGAAGCTGGCCCCGTTGACCAGGTTGAATTCCACCCAATTGCCGATTTCAATGGCATCAATCTGTGCCACGTATTCGGCGATGGCGGCGTCCTCGAGCTCCTGTTGACGCTCGATGGCGGTCTGGTGGGCTGTGGGTATGTCTTCTTCGGGTTCCGGCTCGGAAGAGTCTTCCATGGCTTCGGCCAGCGCGTTGGCCCGGAAAGCTTCCGTTAACTCGTGCTTGAGGTCCGCCATCATCTCATCCAGTTTGGATGAGTTGTAGGAAACCTCCTCAAGCCCTGCCCGGAGTGACTTCAGCAGGCCGGGAACCACGCGAACCCATTGGTCACGATCTTCATCTTCCTGGTGCGGGTGCAAGCACCAGATCAGATCGTCAACGACGCGGACCGTCTGCAACCACCGGTGTTCCACGTCGTCCCTCAGGTAGGCCAGGAACATCACCCGGCTCCAGCCGTTGATCAGGATGTTCCGCACCGGTTCCTGGAGTTTGTAACGAGCCAGTTTCTTCTGCAGCAGCTGATCAACAGTTTCCTGAGCCTTCTGCGACTTGATGCGGCCGCGTTCGGATTCCCGGGTGCGCTGCTCCACCAGGGAGGACTTGCGGTTCTCCCTCGCCAGGAACTGTTCGAACTCCTCGCCCAGGGTTTCAAAGAGTGTTACGTCACCATCGAATTCGTTCAGTATGCGAACGACAATGGCGTGGATCTGCTCGTACAGCTTGTCGCGGGTTTTCTCGTCACTCTCGCTCCAGCCAATGCCAGCCCGTGCCAGTGAGTTCAGCAGGCGGCGGGCGGGGTGAGTTGCTTTACTGAAGAATGATTTGTCCTTGATCACCACCTTGAGGATGGGAATCTGCAATCGGCTGATCAGGACCTGCACGGGGGCCGACAGGTTGTAATCGTCGAGAATGAATTCAAACAGCATGGACACGAGGTTGATCAGGTCCTCGTCCATTTCCGCCAGAGCCGGCTTTTTGCCATCGCTGGCCGTTCCTGCCTGTGCCAGCAACTGTTGGACAACCTGGTGCAGGTCAACCATTACCGGCTCGCCGGCACTCAGGTTTCCGCTGATCTGTTCACCGGAGGGGTGCTGCGGAAGGGAGCCGAGCAGGCTTGCCAGTTCCGCTCCCCCAACAACATGGATATTGGGGTCGGAGGCCCGTGGAGGAATGCCTGCGTTGGTGCGCTGCAGAGCCAGCATCTGCCGGATCTGTTCAAACATGGCACCTTCGTGGTGCCCTTGCTGACTTTCTGCGGCAGCGGGTTCCGTCGTCGCTCGGGCGTTCCCACCTGCTTCGTCAGCGTGAGTGCCTGATGCTGTCTTGCTCTGCTGTTTACCTGCCTTGCCGTGGTAGCGGAAATTTGGAATCACGCCAGCCTGGATGAGAATTCGGTTAGCTTCGTCCAGCAACATACCAAGGTTGGAAACAACGTAACGATCAAATTGCTTGAGCAGGATCAGGCGTTCGCGAATCTGGATTTCCAGGGCCTGGATGGCTTCCACAAAGGCGCTACAGAGGTGTTCTGGCGCCATGGGGTTAACCGGCGCTTCATCACTGGCGCCCGGATAAACCACACTGAAGCGTGTCTGCAGTTGTAACAAAGGGCCCTGAAAGTGCACCTTGGACTTGGTGATCATGGCATTCAGGGCAACTTGCTCCTCCAGGTCATCATCACCAACCAGCGATAAGCTGTCTGGGTTGGCCTGGCTGGCAAGGCTTTCATCGGCCGTCACGCTGCCGCTTTGGGGAGGATTGGCAAACAGTTGTGCAACCGCATTCTGGAAATGGCGCTCTACACCCTTCCGCTTGATACGGATTTCGCGCATAGCTTCAAAATAGCGGTTCTGCTCGTTGTTGCTCCTGGCATTGTTTGCCAGTTCGAACAACGAGTCATCAACTGCGTCAAATGCACCCTGCAACAAATCTCCCAGCCCAGCAACGACAGTGTCGCGGATGCGGACCACCTGTGCAGGTACGGGATTTGAACTCCCTGCCTCCCGGTGCTCGCGGAGATAATGTATGCCGGACTGCTTATTCATGGCCGACTCCTGTGTGCGCCTCAACCGGATACATAACCGAGCTTACAGCTGTATTTTTTCTTTATACGTTAAATCTACCGCATTTTAACACACGGTAACATGACCAAGCGCTAACAAAACCCACTAATGTTCTCGGGGCACCCCCAAGGAACGGCGGATCATATTTCGTCCGGCATGTCTTTACTATTTTTCACGTGACCCCAGTCTTGGGTGGAACCGCATTTCGGTCAAGAGAAAGGTTAAATTTTGATCTTTCTAAATGGTCAGGTGTTATAGCCAGATGATCTAACCCGCCGCGCGCTTTTTCTTTTTTTTCGGATGAACGATCGCAGCCTTGACCACGTTGTCCTTGATCTGGAGGACCTCAACACGATGTCCGCCCACCTTCAGGCACACGTTGGTGTCCGGGATGTTTTCCAGAGTTTCGGTGATGAGACCGTTGAGTGTTTTGGGGCCATCAATGGGCAGTTTCCAGCCAAGTGTCTTGTTAATGGTTCGAACAGCGGACGTACCATCGATTATGTAGGTGCCATCGTCCTGAGGGATGATGTCGGGGCTGGTGGCGGCGTAATCCGTGGTGAATTCGCCAACGATTTCCTCAAGGATGTCTTCCAGCGTCGCCAGGCCAAGCACCTCTCCGTACTCGTCAACGACGATGCCGAAGCGTCGTTTCTCCTTCTGGAAATTGATCAGCTGGGTATTGAGGGGCGTGCTTTCCGGAATGAAATAGGGTTCACGGCACAACTGCATCAGCATAGCCTTGTTGATTTCATCGTGAAGCAGGAGTTTTGACGCGTTGCGTAGGTGAAGTACGCCCTGAATGTTGTTGATGTCTCCCTTGAACACCGGCAAGCGAGTGTGTTGGCTGCTTCGCAGTTGGCGCAGGATGGTGTCCAGATCATCATCCAGATCAATGCCGACCACCTCGTTACGTGGCACCATGATGTCGTTTACGGTTACTTTTTCAAGGTCCAGGATGCTGACCAGCATGTCCTTGTGTTTGGCTGGGATAAGTGCGCCGGCTTCGTTTACGAGCGTTCTCAGCTCTTCGCGGCTAAGGTGCTCGTTGGCGGCATCGTCGGCGGACACGCCGATGATCTTCAGGATGGCGCCCGTAAACAGATTGACCGCCCAAACCACGGGATAGAGTAATTTAAGTAGCGGCCCGAGTACGTGGCTGGCTGGAAAGGCAATTTTTTCAGGAAACAGGGCCGCGAGGGTTTTGGGTGTGACTTCAGCAAAGATCAGGATGACGATGGTCAGCAGGACGGTGGCGATGGCAATCCCGGCATCACCCCATATACGGATGGCAATCACCGTGGCGATGGCCGAGGCAAAGATGTTGACGAAGTTGTTGCCTATCAGGATGACGCCGATCAGCTGATCGGTGCGATTAAGGAGAGATTGTGCTCTCCGGGCACCTCTATGGCCGGTCTTGGCCATGTGCTTCAGTCGGTACCGGTTCAGTGACATCATCCCGGTTTCAGAACTGGAGAAAAAGGCGGAAAGCAGGATAAGCCCTGCCAGGATGATGAACAGCGCGGTAAGCGATGTCTCGTTCAAGACTCAATGTCCTTATGTTGCCGACAAGTTGGGAAAATAGGCGGTTGAAAGTCGGGGTGTCAAGTTGGTGTCTGTCCGGGGAATGATTCGTGGTGGCGTCAGCCGCCTCTGTGAAAAATCAGTTCCAGCACAAACTTGCTTCCGTAGAAGGCAAGCATTAAAAGGGCGCAGCCCGCCAGTGTCCAGCGGCTGGCGGTAATGCCGCGCCAACCCTTTGTATAGCGCCCGATCAGCAATGCTATGAAGACAATGAGTGACAAAAGTGAGAACAGCGTTTTGTGGGCCAGATCCTGGACGAACAGATCGTCAATGAACAGAGCGCCGGTCACAATCGCCAGAATCAGCATGACCACGCCTGCCCACACTAGCTCGAACAGCAGTGACTCCATGGTCTGTAGTGGTGGCAGGTTGCGGATAAGGATGCTGTTATAGTTCTGTTTGAGCTGGCGATTCTGAAGGTAGAGCAGTACCGCCTGTATGGCGGCCAGCGTAAACAGGCTGTAGGCTGTCACCGACAATGCGATATGGGAGAGCATACCGTAGCTGTCTTCCGGCACCAGTCGGGAAGGGGAGTGCGTGATCAGGCTCATAATGATGGTCAGTGCCGCCAGCGGGTAAACGCCGAGGAAAAGGCTTTGTACCGGTTTTCGAAGGTTGAGGGCAAGCAGTAAAAAAGCAATCAGCCAGGAAATAAGGACGGAACTCTGGAAGAAGCCGAAATCGAAACCGCCTTCACGGTGAACGGTCTGTGCAATCAGCAGACCATGTGCTGTCAGGGCCAGCAAGCCAATAAGGGTGGTGATGGCGATGCTGGTGTGTACCCGTCCGCGGAAGCTGAGTGCCTGCAGGGCGGTACCTACGCTGTAAAGCAATAACGAAGTGACCGCGAGGATCAGCGTTCCCATGACGTCCTTTTTATAACCACTTTCAAACTCGAGATCGGCGGGGTTCCACGCCGATTTGACCGGGCTGGTCGTTTCAGAGCGATAGTCTGGTTATAATGTCGCGATTATGCAACAGGAATCAAGGAGCCTGATCGGGTTCCGGTGTTTCATGCAACCAATTTATCCGGGTACGGAAGAGCAACATGTTTGAAAACCTCCAGGACCGACTTTCCGGCAGTCTGCGCAAGATATCTGGGCAGGCGCGGCTGACCGACGACAATATAAAGGAAACGCTGCGTGAAGTGCGCATGGCGCTGTTGGAGGCGGACGTAGCCCTTCCCGTGGTCAAGGCATTCATTGAGGGTGTGCGTCAGCGGGCGATCGGGCAGGAAGTTCAGCGTAGCCTGAGTCCGGGCCAGGTATTTGTGAAAGTTGTCCAGCAGGAGCTTGAGCGCGTGATGGGGGACGGTAACGAGTCCCTCAATCTGGCGGTACAGCCACCGGCAGTGATTATGATGGCCGGCTTACAGGGCGCCGGCAAGACCACGACCGTAGCCAAGCTTTCCCGCTTTCTTAAGGAGAGGCAGAAAAAGTCCGTTCTGGTGGTGAGCGCTGACGTGTATCGCCCGGCGGCCATTCGTCAGCTGGAAACACTGGCTGGTGAAGTGGGTGTGGAGTTCTTTCCCAGTTCTGAGGACCAGGATCCTGTTGATATCGCCAATGGCGCCATGGATGCAGCCCGCAAGAAGCATATCGATGTTGTGATTCTGGACACGGCCGGCCGCCTGCACGTTGATGAACAGATGATGGGCGAGATTGGTCGGCTCCATAAAGCCGTCAACCCGGTTGAAACCCTGTTTGTGGTCGACGCCATGACAGGTCAGGACGCAGCCAACACAGCCAAGGCCTTTAACGATGCGCTGCCGCTGACGGGCGTTGTCCTGACCAAGACCGATGGCGACGCCCGTGGCGGCGCCGCGTTGTCGGTGCGTCACATCACCGGCAAGCCGATCAAGTTCCTGGGTGTGGGTGAGAAGTCCGATGCCCTGGAGCCGTTCCATCCTGACAGGGTGGCGTCCCGGATTCTGGGTATGGGGGATGTGCTCTCCCTTATAGAGGAAGCCGAGCGCAAGATTGATCAGAAGAAAGCCCAGAAACTGACAAAGAAGATCAAGAAAGGTAAGAGCTTTGATCTTGAAGACTTCCGTGACCAGCTTCAGCAGATGAAAAGCATGGGCGGCATCGGCGGTCTGATGGATAAGCTGCCCGGCATGGGTCAGATGGCGCAGATGGCCCAGCAACAGGTCAATGACAAGTCTATGGGGCAGATGGAGGCCATTATCTGCTCAATGACGGCGAAGGAGCGCCGCTACCCGGATGTGATTAACAACTCCCGCAAACGCCGCATTGCGACGGGGTCCGGTACGCAAATCCAGGATGTGAATCGTCTGCTTAAGCAGCACAAGCAAATGCAGAAAATGATGAAGAAATTCGGCAAGAAAGGCGGAATGGCTAACATGATGCGTGGTCTTGGCGGTATGATGCCGCCGGGTGGCGCAGGCGGTGGTATGCCCCCGCGTGGGCGTATGTAGAAACCGGGATGTATTCCCTGTTTTCTTTGGCGTTCATTTAGCATAGAATAGCGCCCCTTTCGAGTATGGGTCTTCGCGCCAGCCTTTGTTTGGCGGGTGTGAATCGTACAAAGTTCGTACAACAGAACAGGATATTGGTCGAAATGGTAATAATCCGTTTGGCTCGTGGCGGCTCCAAGAAGCGCCCGTTCTACCATCTGACAGTGACAGACAGCCGCAAATCCCGCGACGGTCGTTTTATCGAGCGCGTCGGTTTCTTCAACCCGGTTGCCCGTGGCCAGGAAGAGCGTCTGCGTATTGATCGTGATCGCGTCGATCATTGGCTGGGTCAAGGCGCCCAGACCAGCGAGCGCGTTGCACAGCTGCTGAAAGGCGCTGCGGCAGAGTAATTGAAAGAACGTTTCACCACCGGGGTTAGGGTATGGCTCAACACTCGCAGGAAACTGTGATTGGTCAGATTACCTCGGTGTTTGGGGTCAAGGGGTGGCTTAAAGTCTACTCCTACACTGACCCCAAGGACGGAATACTGAACTACCGCGACTGGACCTTGGTCCACAACGGCAAGCGTATCCCGGCCAAGCTTGAGGAAGGTCGCCGGCAAGGCCAGGGGATCGTCGTCAGGTTAAAAGGTATTGATGATCGTGAAGTGGCCCACAGTTACTGTGGTGCCGACGTTATCGTGTCTACCGAGGAATTGCCGCAGCTTCCCGAAGGGGAGTACTACTGGCATCAACTGGAAGGCCTCGACGTTTTCACGACAGAAGATGAGTGCCTGGGTAAGGTGCATCATCTGATAGAAACAGGCTCCAACGACGTCCTGGTGGTGCGGGCAACCGACGCCTCCATTGACCAGCGCGAGCGGCTGATTCCCTATCTTCCGGACCAGGTAATCCGGAGTGTGGATCTGGCCGGGTCGCGTTTGGTGGCCGATTGGGATCCGGAGTTCTGACGGGTGTGGATTGGTGCAGTCAGTCTGTTCCCGGAAATGTACGCTGCGGTGACGGATTACGGGATTACCGGAAGGGCCGTTCGTGATGGTCTGTTGACGTTCACGGCCTGGAATCCTCGGGAATTCACTCATGATCGTCATCGTACAGTAGAACGACCGGCCCTACGGTGGCGGCCCCGGTATGCTGATGAAAATTCAGCCATTGCGGGATGCCATTCATGCGGCGAGAGAGTCTGCTCCCGGACGCGCTTGCGTGGTTTATCTGTCTCCTCAGGGAGAACCGATGAATCAGGGCGTGGTTGAATCGCTGGCAGCGGAAGAGAATCTTATCCTCGTTGCTGGGCGGTATGAGGGTGTTGATGAGCGCCTGATATCGGCGGAAGTCGATCGGGAGGTGTCACTGGGAGACTTTGTACTGTCCGGTGGCGAGTTGGCGGCCATGGCTGTCATTGATGCGGTTACACGCCTCATCCCCGGAGCGCTGGGTCATGCGCAGTCGGCAGAGCAGGATTCCTTTGCTGACGGTTTGCTGGATTGTCCGCACTACACCCGGCCGGAGGTTTACGAAGGTCAGGCTGTGCCGGATGTTTTGTTAGGCGGTCACCATGATCAGATCCGGCGTTGGCGGCTGAAACAGTCGTTGAGGCGAACCCGGGAGCGACGCCCCGACCTGCTGGAAAAGCGGGTATTTACGGACGAAGAGCGTGAGCTGCTGGAAGAGATTTTGAACGAACCGGGTGCCTCTGAATCATCAGGGCATTAAAAGATTGGGTATCAGGAGCACATACGATGAGCGGCAAGAACAACATCATCAGTCAGATTGAATCAGAGCAGATGACCAAGGAAATCCCTGCCTTTGCGCCGGGTGATACCGTGGTTATTCAGGTTCGCGTTACCGAGGGCAACCGCGAGCGTCTTCAGGCGTTCGAGGGCGTCGTGATTGGCAAGCGCAACCGTGGCATGAACTCTTCCTTCACTGTACGGAAAGTTTCTTACGGTGTGGGTGTTGAGCGCACCTTCCAGACCTTCTCCAAACTGATCGACAGCATCAGCGTGAAGCGTCGTGGTGATGTTCGCCAGGCCAAGCTTTACTACCTGCGTGAGCTGTCCGGTAAGGCTGCTCGTATCAAGGAAAAGCTGGGCTGATCAGCACGGGTTGCTGGTTACAGTTCGTCAGGAAAAGGCAGCCCAAGGCTGCCTTTTTCGTGTCCGGTTACCGGAATCTCCCGTGTCCGTTTCGTTTCGAGTAGGCTGCTATGCCCCGGAAACCCACCTCCAAAGTTGAGCTTCGGTCGCAGGATGAAGCGGTCATTGTGCGCTTCACCGATGCTATCTGGCTTGAAGATGGGTTGGGCGAAAAAACCCGTCAGGCCTACCGGAGTGATCTTGAGCGGTTGGCGGCCTGGCTGCAGGAGCAGCCGGAAAAGCCCCTGCTGACTGAGGTGCGCCGTACCGATTTGCTGGGCTGGATATCCCGTGGGTTGTCTGATGGTTTCAAAACCTCCACGGCTGCGCGTCGCCTTTCCGGTTTGCGTCGTTTTTTTCGCTACCTTTTGCGGGAAGGCGTAATTGCAGAAGACCCCACGCTACGAATAGACAGTCCCCGCCTTCCCCGACGATTGCCAGATTCCCTGTCGGAGGAGGATGTGGAGAATCTGTTGATGGAGCCTGACCCCGAGGTGCCTATCGAGCTTCGCGACAAGGCGATGATGGAAATCCTGTACGGCTGCGGTTTGCGGGTTTCGGAGCTTGTGGCTTTAACGGTGGATGAGGTGAACCTGCGCCAGGGGGTGATCAGGATTGTTGGCAAGGGCAACAAAGAACGCCTGGTTCCGCTTGGCGAGGAAGCGGTTGATTGGCTGGTGCGTTACATGAGGGAAGGGCGGGGCGAACTTCTCAGGGGGCGGGCCAGTAATGCCCTGTTTCCGGGTAATCGCCCGGCCGCGATGACTCGGCAGACCTTCTGGCACCGGATAAAGCATTACGCGCTCCGGGCTGGGGTTCACAAGCATCTGTCACCCCATACTCTTCGGCATGCCTTTGCCACGCATCTGTTGAATCATGGTGCGGACTTGCGCGTGGTCCAGATGCTGCTTGGGCATTCGGACTTGTCGACAACCCAGATATACACCCATGTGGCACGTCAGCGATTGCAATCGCTGCATCAGGCTCATCATCCGCGAGGTTAGGGTGTCGTAACGTCCCGGGTTAGTCGGCGGCCATGGCGCTTGGTACACTGAACTTTTTACGGGCAGTAGTGTCGCACAAACTCGGCGGGATTCGCCGTCTGACAGGCTATATACCTTCGTGATTCTGGAAAACTGGAAACCAATATGCTGATCAAGAACGTGTTTAAACCCCTGCTGCCTCTGGTGCTCACTGCGCTGGCGGCCGGCGCTCACACCGCTCATGCGGGCGAGGTCGAGGATGCGATTGCCGACAAACTCACCGCAGCGATTCCGGGGCTGAAGATATCCGATGTCCGCAAGTCGGAGGCTGAGGGTTTGTACGAGGTATACAGTAATAACGGCGATGCCATTTTCACCACGGCCGATGGCCAGTACCTCCTGACCGGCGACCTGCTGAAGGTGACCGCTAATGGTATTGCCAACATCTCTGAACAGGGCCGGGCGTCCCAGCGCGCTCAAACCATGGATGAGTTTGGTGATAAGGGGCTAATCAGTTTTCCGGCCAAGGGCACCGAAAAGGCTTCTATTGCAGTGTTCACCGATATCGATTGCCCTTATTGTCGCAAGCTGCATGATGAGGTTCCGCGGCTGAACGAACTGGGCATTACTGTCAATTACTATGGCTTCCCCCGCTCCGGCCCCAATACGCCCTCTTTTCGCAAGTACATTTCCGTCTGGTGTTCCGACGATCCGCAGGCTGCCATGAACGCGGCCAAACAGGGTCGTTCCGTGGATGAGCAAAGTTGTGAGAACCCGGTCAGGGAGCAATTCGAGCTGGGTAGTCGCGTTGGTGTGACGGGCACCCCGGCGATTGTATTGGAAGACGGTAATATGGTGCGTGGTTACGTGCCGTCGGAAAAACTGGCTGAAGGCCTGGGGCTGCTCTGATAGGCTACGGAATGTCTCCTTTGCCTGTTCATCAGGCGGGGCTTATTCGGGCGCCCGTTAACCGTTATACTATCGCGCCCCACAGCAACCCATCGGGAACAGAGGTGAAAGCTTGAAAGACGTCAATGTCGGAATCTGCGGACTGGGAACAGTCGGTGGTGGTACGTTCAACGTACTGACCCGGAATGCCAGCCTGATCACGGGCAGGACGGGTTTCAATCTCCGTATTGCCCGGGTGGCGACACGCACCCCGCGCAATGAGTTTGATCTGGGGGATATCCCGTTCAGTACCGACATTTTTGACGTGGTGAACGACCCGTCCGTGGATGTTGTGGTCGAACTGATTGGTGGCTACGACACCGCAAGGGAGCTGGTGCTGGCTGCTATCAAGAATGGCAAGCACGTGGTTACGGCCAACAAGGCGTTGATTGCCGTTCATGGCAACGAAATCTTTGAGGCGGCGGCCAAGCAGAATGTGATCGTTTCCTACGAGGCTGGCGTTGCCGGTGGCATTCCCGTCATCAAAGCTGTTCGCGAAGGTATGGCGGCTAACCGGGTCGACTGGATTGCCGGCATCATCAACGGCACCGGTAACTATATTCTCACCGAAATGCGGGCCGGTCGTGAGTTCGCGGAAGTGCTAAAAGAAGCCCAGGACCTGGGGTATGCCGAGGCGGACCCGACCTTCGACGTGGAAGGTATCGACGCCGCCCACAAGTTGACGATCCTCGCCTCTGCAGGCTTTGGTGTGCCGCTGCAATTTGAAAAGGCCTACACCGAGGGGATTTCGGAAATAACCCCCTATGACATCGCTCATGCGGAGATCCTTGGCTACCGCATCAAGCACCTGGGGATTGCGCGCCGTCGGGATGAAGGCATAGAGCTGAGGGTGCATCCCACCCTGGTTCCACGCAGCCACCTGATTGCTCAGGTTGATGGTGTACTGAATGCGGTTCTGGTTGATGGCGATGCCGTTGGCCAGACCATGTATTACGGCCCAGGCGCCGGCGACGAAGCCACAGCATCGGCGGTCATCGCCGATATCATCGACGCCGCCCGCTCCGTGGCCGCCAAGAGCAACCAGCGGGTTCCTTACCTCGGCTTCGAGCCTGCGGCAATGGAAGATCTGCCAGTGTTGCCGATGGAAGATGTCCAGTCGGCCTATTACCTGCGTATACAGGCACTGGACCGTCCGGGTGTGCTGGCGAAAGTTGCCTCCATCCTCAGTGAGCACGGCATCAACATCGAGTCCATTATGCAGAAAGAATCGGAGCTGAAAGATGGCCGAATCCCGGTGATCATCCTGACCCATACGGTTCAGGAGCGACAGATCAACCGCGCCATTGAAGAGCTGGAAGCCCTGAGCGATATCGACGGAAAAGTCGTCCGTATCCGCGCCGAAAACTTTAACTGACAGGAACGCAAGGTGAGATACATCAGTACACGGGGCGAAGCTCCCGCCCTGGGCTTTGAAGACGTCCTGCTGACAGGCCTGGCCACTGACGGTGGCCTGTATGTCCCGGAATCGCTGCCTCACTTCAGCCTTGAGGAAATCCGCAACTGGCGAGGGCTTTCCTACAGCGAGCTCGCTTTCAAGGTGATGCACCCCTTCGTCGACGACGCGATTCCAGCGGAGGATTTCCGCCAGATGCTGGACGACACCTACGGAGAGGTCTTTGCTCATAAGGCGGTGGCACCGCTGGTTCAATTGGACACCAATGAGTGGGTCATGGAGCTGTTCCGCGGTCCTACCCTGGCGTTCAAGGATTTTGCCCTGCAACTGTTGGGGCGCCTGTTGGACTATGTACTGGAGAAACGCAAACAGCACGTGGTGATCATGGGGGCAACGTCCGGTGATACTGGTTCCGCTGCTATCGAGGGGTGCCGTCGGTGCGAACACGTCGACATTTTCATCCTGCATCCCCATGAACGGGTGTCCGAGGTGCAGCGTCGCCAGATGACCACCGTGAAGGGCGACAATATCCACAACATCGCAGTGCGCGGCAACTTTGATGACTGCCAGCGCATGGTGAAGGCGAGTTTTGGTGATCAGTCATTCCTCGGTGGTCAAACGCAGCTTGCGGCGGTGAATTCCATTAACTGGGCCCGCATCATGGCCCAGATCGTATACTACTTTCATGCATCCCTGGCGCTCGGCGGGCCGGATCGGAGCATGGCGTTCTCGGTACCCACGGGTAACTTCGGCGACATTTTCGCGGGCTATCTTGCCAAGAAAATGGGACTGCCAATTTCCCAGTTGGTGATTGCCACCAACCGTAACGACATCCTGCATCGCTTTATGAGCGGCAACCGCTACGAGCAGCTCCAGCTTGAGCATACCCTGTCGCCAAGCATGGACATCATGGTGTCCAGCAATTTCGAGCGCCTGTTGTTCGACCTGCACGGTCGCGACGGCGCTGCGGTAAAGGACCTGCTGGAGAATGCCACCAAGGGCCCTGTCAGCATCGAAGAGTACCGCTGGAAGCATGCCCGGAAACTGTTTGACAGTGACGCGGTGGATGACGAGGGCACCACGGACACCATTCGTGAAGTGTTTGATCGGAACGAGTACCTGCTCGACCCCCATACCGCCATCGGCGTGCGCGCGGCCCGCAACTGCCGTCGTGACCCGGCGGTACCGATGATTACCCTGGGTACTGCGCATCCGGCCAAGTTCCCGGATGCGGTGTTGCGCTCAGGTGTTAAGGCCGAGCCGTCCCTGCCGGTGCATATGTCGGACCTGTTCGAGCGGGAAGAGCAATACACCGTGCTGGATAATGATCTGCCCGCGGTGCAGGACTTTATCGCCAAGCACTGGAAAAATACCTGAGCGGTATGACACCCAAAAAGATCCTTCGTCGCCCTGGTTCGGATACCACTCCGGACTGGGGCCAGAATCTGCCCTCACTGCTTCGCCGTCTCTACGCTGCCCGTGGTGTGACGTCCGATGACCAACTCAACTACACACTGAAACACCTGGCGTCCCCCATGGACCTGAGGGGCGTTGACCGAGCCGTTGCCCTTCTGACGGAAGCGATCACTAGCCAGCAACGGGTACTGGTACTGGGGGATTTCGACGCCGACGGCGCCACCAGCACGGCGGTTGCCATGCTCGGATTGGGTATGTTGGGGCTGCACGATATCGATTTCCGTGTACCCAGCCGGTTTTCCGACGGTTACGGTTTGACGCCCGGCATTATCCACCGACTGAGAGATGAGGATTCACTGCCGGACCTGCTGGTGACCGTGGACAACGGTATTTCCGCTGTGGAAGGGGTCGGGGCTGCCCGGGAACTGGGCATTAGAGTCGTCGTGACCGACCATCACCTGGCTGGCGAAACCCTGCCCGATGCGGATGCCATCGTGAACCCCAACCAGCCCGGCTGCCCGTTCCTGAGCAAGAACGCGGCGGGCGTGGGTGTGATGTTCTATGTGCTAACAGCCCTGCGTAAGCATCTCCGGGAGCAGGGTTTGCTGCCCGAGCCACAGCCGAATCTTGGTAGTCTCCTGGACCTGGTGGCGCTCGGTACGGTGGCTGACGTTGTTCCTCTGGACCACAATAACCGCATTTTCGTGGAGCAGGGCCTGCGTCGCATTCGCCAGGGAGAGGCTCGCCCCGGTATTCTGGCGCTGCTGGAAGTGGCCGGCCGCGACCACAGCGAAATCAGCTCCACGGACCTTGGTTTTGTGGTTGGTCCCAGACTGAACGCTGCCGGTCGCCTGGACGATATGAGTGTGGGCATTGCCTGCCTGCTGGCAGACAGCCGTGACGAAGCCCAGCGCCTCGCCCGCGAACTGGATACCTTCAACCGCGAACGTCGCACTATCGAAAAAGACATGAAAACCCAGGCCCAGGACCTGTTGGCGTCCATGTCGCTGGACATTGAGGGCCTGCCGTGGGGCCTGGCCCTGTTCGACACCGACTGGCACCAGGGTGTGATTGGCATACTGGCAGCCCGTATTCGTGAGCAGACCCACCGCCCGACGATTGCGTTTGCGCCGGACGACAACGGCGAAGACATCAAGGGTTCCGCCCGTTCCATCCCGGGCCTGCATATCCGCGACGTGCTCGCCGTGGTTGATGCCAGACACCCGGGGATGATGAAAAAATTCGGCGGTCATGCCATGGCGGCAGGCATGACCCTGTCCCGCGGTGACCTGGATGCGTTCAGTGACGCGTTCGACCGGGCGGTCCGCGATACCCTGCGGGCGGAAGACCTGGAAGCGGCCATCACCACCGATGGCCCCCTGAGCCCGGACGAGCTTCACCTGGAAACCGCCACCCTGTTAAAGCGTGCCGGTCCCTGGGGGCAGCATTTCCCGGAGCCCCTGTTTGACGGCAACTTCCGTGTGGTCAGCCAGCGCATTGTCGGCGAGAACCACCTGAAGCTGGTACTCCAACCAGAAGAGGGCGGCGCCATCATCGATGGCATCGCCTTCAACACCGGGCCGGAAGTGCCTGACTACACCAGGACTGGTGCGCGGGTGGTTTATAAGCCTGATGCGAATACCTTTCGTGGGCGTACCAATTTGCAGCTTCTGGTGGATTATTTGGAGCCGCTGGTCTGAGAGTCTAAGAGTCTGGCACAGGGGTGGGTACTCTTTTCTTCTGGGAAAAGAACTCGCTTCGCTCGGACACCTTTTCCCGGCAGAAAAGAGTACCCACCCCTATGCCGATTGAACCTGGGAGATAGCGCCGTAATTATACCTTTGTGGCGATAACTCGTGATTTGGGCATTGGTCGGTGAGGCCCTTCCAGGATCGTCAAAAACATGGATGTTTTTGTCGAGCGTACAGGGACGTATTCACCGCGTATCCTGGAAGGGCCTCATCGACCAATGCAGGCACCCAGTCAAAAACCCACCGGCTGATTTAAAAACAGATTTCCGGTAGAATCTCGCGTCTGATTTTGATCGCATTCATTTTCCGAGCGAGAGTAAGGATTTCATGGAAATCAATCCCATTGTTACGAAGATAAAAGACCTTCGTGAGCGCACTGAAGCGCTCAGGGGGTATCTTTGACTACGATCAGCGTAGTGAAAGACTGACTGAAGTTGAGCGTGAGCTGGAAGTGCCTTCCGTATGGGAAGACCCCGAACGGGCGCAGGCGCTGGGCAAGGAACGCTCCGATCTTGAATTGATTGTTCGTACCATCGACAACCTCACCTCCGGCCTTGAAGACGCCGAGGGTCTGCTCGAAATTGCGGACGAGGAAGAGGACGAGGGCACGGCTGCGGAGATCGAAGCCGATCTGGCCGGGCTTGACAAAGAGCTCGAGAAGCTCGAATTCCGCCGCATGTTCTCCGGCGAGATGGATGCCAACAACGCCTATCTGGACATTCAGGCCGGCTCCGGCGGTACTGAGGCCCAGGACTGGGGCAATATGCTGTTGCGCATGTACCTGCGTTGGGCTGAGCGCCGTGGTTTCAAGGCCGAGATCGTCGAATTGCAGGAAGGCGATGTGGCCGGCATCAAGAGTGCGACCATTCACATCCAGGGCGATTATGCGTTTGGCTGGTTGCGCACGGAAACCGGTGTGCATCGTCTGGTGCGAAAATCGCCGTTTGATTCCGGCAACCGCCGTCACACGTCGTTCTCATCCGTATTTGTCTCACCGGAAGTGGACGACAGTTTCGAGATTGAAATCAATCCGGCGGACCTCCGTGTCGATGTCTACCGTGCCTCGGGTGCGGGTGGTCAGCACGTAAACCGGACCGAATCTGCTGTGCGTCTGACTCATAATCCCACCGGGATTGTCGTGGCCTGTCAGGCTGGCCGAAGCCAGCATCAGAACAAAGACCAGGCCATGAAACAGCTGAAGGCCAAGCTGTTTGAGCGTGAGATGCAGGAGCGTAACGCCGAGAAACAGAAGGCGGAAGATGCCAAGGCGGATATTGGTTGGGGCAGCCAGATTCGCTCCTACGTGCTGGACGACAGCCGTATCAAGGACTTGCGCACCAAGGTGGAAACCAGCAATACCCAGTCGGTGCTGGACGGTGACATCGACAAGTTCATCGAAGCCAGCCTTAAGATGGCGCTGTAAACAGCGCCTTCGCCATGCTAACCCGGACAATTCCCGATTTTGCGAGCCAACATGACTGAACACACCCCGAATGCACAGCCAGAGGACAACAAGCTGATTGCCGAGCGCCGCGCCAAGCTGGCGGAGATGCGTGATCAGGGCAATGCCTTTCCCAACAACTTCCGTCGCGATGCCACCGCGGCCGAGCTTTTGGCCAAATATGGCGATAAGAGCAAGGAAGAGCTGGCTGAGATGGGCATTCAGGTGGCTGTTGCCGGCCGCATGATGCTTGATCGCAAAGCGTTCAAAGTGGTTCAGGACATGACGGGCCGCATTCAGATCTATGCCTCAAAGGACGTCCAGAAAGACACCAAGCACTGGGACCTGGGCGATATCGTGGGTGTGCGCGGTATTCTGTGCAAGTCGGGCAAGGGCGACCTCTATGTGAGCATGGATGAGTACACGTTGTTGACCAAGTCGCTGCGCCCATTACCGGAGAAGCACAAGGGGCTGACCGACACCGAAGCCCGGTATCGTCACCGTTATGTTGACCTGATGGTGAACGAAGACAGTCGCCGCGTGTTCTATGCGCGCTCGAAGATTATCAGCGTCATGCGTCAGTACTTCACTGACCGGGACTTCATGGAAGTCGAAACCCCAATGCTGCAGGTGATTCCTGGTGGTGCCACGGCGCGCCCGTTTGTGACCCACCACAACGCCCTGGGTATCGACATGTACCTGCGTATTGCTCCAGAGCTGTTTCTCAAGCGCCTGGTGGTCGGTGGTTTCGAGCGGGTATTCGAAATCAACCGCAACTTCCGAAATGAAGGGCTTTCCACCCGCCATAACCCGGAATTCACCATGGTGGAGTTCTATCAGGCCTATGCCGATTACAATGACCTGATGGACCTTACCGAAGACATGCTGCGCACCATTGCTCAGAAAGTACTCGGTACCACCACAGTCGTGAACACCCGTACCCTGTCCGATGGCGAGGAAGAAACCATTGAGTATGACTTCGGCAAGCCTTTCGAGCGCCTGACCGTGGTGGACGCCATCCTGCGATACAATCCTGATATCAAAGCCGAACAACTGGCCGATGAAACCAGTGCCCGCCAGCTGGCGAAGGATCTGGGCATTCACCTTAAAGAAGGCTGGGGACTGGGCAAGGTGCAGATTGAAATCTTTGAAGCGACCGCTGAACATCGCCTGATGCAGCCGACGTTCATTACCGATTACCCGAAAGAAGTGTCACCGCTGGCCCGCTGCAAGGACAACGACACGTTCGTCACCGAGCGTTTCGAGTTCTTCGTGGGTGGCCGCGAGATCGCCAACGGATTCTCCGAGCTTAACGACGCCGAAGACCAGGCCGAGCGCTTCCAGGATCAGGTGGCCGAGAAAGACGCCGGCGATGACGAAGCCATGTTCTACGATGAAGACTACGTCATGGCGCTGGAATACGGCCTGCCACCAACTGCAGGCGAAGGCATCGGCATCGACCGTCTGGCCATGCTGCTGACGGATTCCGCGTCCATTCGCGACGTCATCCTGTTCCCGGCCATGCGCCCGGAGCACAAGGCTGAAACGAAGAAAGACGAGGGCTGAACATGCAGCCGGTGGAGATACTGGCAAGCCAGCTAAAATCGGGTCGAGGTTGGACGGAGCACCTTGGTGACGAATTCCGTCAGCCCTACATGAAGCAGCTGGCCGAATTCCTGGCGGCGGAGGAACAGGCCGGGAAAACCCTGTTCCCCGCCAGCCAGCATTGCTTCAACGCCCTGAACAGCACGCCGCTGGATAAGGTGCGCGTGGTTATCCTCGGCCAGGACCCCTACCACGGTCCCGGCCAGGCCCACGGCCTGTGCTTCTCCGTGCGCCCGCACGTGGCCACGCCGCCGTCGCTGGTCAACATCTTCAAGGAAATTCACGCCGACCTCGGCATTCAGCCCCCAGACCACGGCTGCCTGCAACCCTGGGCGGAGCAGGGCGTGCTCCTTCTCAACAGCGTCCTCACCGTCGTCCAAAGCCAGGCCGGCGCCCACCAGGGCAAAGGCTGGGAAGCCTTCACCGACCGTGTCATCGAAACCATCAACCGGGAACGTGAGGGGGTGGTGTTTCTACTCTGGGGAAGCTACGCCAAGAAAAAAGGTCAGCACATTGACCGAAACAAGCATTTGGTATTGGACGGGCCACATCCATCGCCGTTAAGCGCCTACCGCGGCTTCTTCGGCTGCAAGCATTTTTCCCGAGCGAACGAGTGGTTACAGCAGAAGGGCCTGCCGACCGTTGATTGGTCTTTGCCAAACAAATCGGAGCTGCTGGAACAATACGGAAAAAGCCAGTCGAGGGAATAGCGCGGAGCGCAAAGGGCGACCCGCAACAACTATGATCGGCCGGAGGTGGGAGTATTTTCTCTGACAGGAAAAGGTGTCTGAGCGAAGCGAGTTCTTTTCCCGAAGAAAAATACTCCCACCTCTGGCCAGCCCCCAAAGATTATTGGAGGAGCGCCATAGCAGCTTCCATCTGCGCGTTCAGATCCTCTTCCTCGCTCATATCCACCTCAGGATCCAACCCAAGACGATCAAACGCCGAAATCGTCTTCCAGTCCACCTCCGTCCAGGGATGGTCCGTCCCGGCAATCAACTGCAGATTGGCAATCATCACCAGATCCGCATAATCCGCCGCCGGCACCTCACGATGCAGGTTCGCGTATTCCAAAGGCACATTCTGAAGTTCCTTCGGGAAATCCCACTTCTGCAGAATCATCGCCCCGATACGCGGATGAATCTCATCAATCACATTGTCCAGCATGATGCTGCTGATCTGGATATCCTGATCCTCAACATAGCGCAGGATTGGCAACACCCCGATAAGGTGAACCAACCCGGCAAGGGTGGCCTGGTCTGCTTTGAGGTTGGTGTAATGCTGGGCCAGTACATGGCACACCCCCGCCACTTCAGTGCTCTTCTGCCAGGTGGCACGCAGGCGCTTGTCGATCATGTCCGAGGTGGCCTGGAACATCTGCTCCATGGCAAGACCCATTGCCAGGTTACTGGTATAAGCCATGCCCAGGCGACTGACCGCCATATTCAAGTTCTCAATCGCCCGGCTGCCGCGAAATAGCGGGCTGTTGCAGACTCGAATAATACGCGCTGACAGGGCCGTGTCGTTGCTGATGACCTTCACCAGATCAAGAATGGCCGAGTCCTCATTCTCTGCAATGTCACGTACCTGAAGCGCAACTTCCGGAAGCGTCGGAAGTACCAGTTTGTCGTTTTCAATGGCGTTGGTCAGGTCGGTTATTATGGTCTCTACAATGTTGGACATGGTCAGTTCGAATCCGCCTGTGAAGTGTCACCTGGCCGGAAGGAAGGTCCGGAAAGGCTAATATGCTCATGTATATGACGTACTTTATAGCAAATTATCGAGATTCTTCCTGTCAACTTATGTATCAGGCGTGTCGGTTTTTTCACGCTCCGGAACAGAATACGGCAAAGGGCGCAATGACAGCGCCGCGTCGGAGGCGCTCTCGGGTACCAATGATTTCTCCGCCGCATCGTGGCGCACAACGGCCAGAATCTCCGAGTGTCCGTCAGAGAAACCAACAGAATTCACGACATTTCCCACTGACCGGTCTCCGTCCAGCAGCGACTCACCGGGGGCAGGCAGGGTTCCGGCACCCTCACATGTGTACCGGAAAAGGCTTTTCTTGAGTTGCCCCAGGAAGTGCATGCGCGCGATCACTTCCTGCCCGGTGTAGCAGCCTTTCTTGAAGTGGATGCCTCCAACATGCTGCCAGTTCAGCATTTGCGGCACGAAGCTCTCCGTAGTGGCGGCCGTGAGCGATGCTACGCCGGCGGCAATTTCGGAAGCCTGCCAATCGGCGAGGGGGGCTGCAGGAATCTCCTCCAGAGCTTGTTGCAGCGACGTGTCCAGGTCACCCGTTTGCCATAGCTCATAGCGGGCCATGCCTTCGGCGGTGTCCATCGTGCGTATCAGGTGGCCTCCGCTGATTTTCACGGAATCGCCTGCGACTGCAAGTGCACTGGTGTTTTCTGGTAGCAGTTTTTCTACTGCGGCATCGCCCAGAAGCCCGACGATCCGAGCGTCCGACTCTACCTCCATTGACGTACCACGGAACAGCATCAGGTACTTGCGCAAATGAGTCACCGTGCCGTCGGAGAGATCCGCTGGCAGCTCCATCAATATGTCATCACCATCCCTCACCAACCGGGTCAGGCAATAGGTGCGCCCCTTGGGCGTACAGGCTGCCGCTCTTGGCGAATGCACCTGGGTGACATCTTCAATCTGTTGGCTGAATTGACCCTGCAAGAACTTGTCAGTGCCGGGCCCGGATATTCGAACAATGATCCGGTCAGAGACGGAAACGCAACAGGGTTGGGGAAGCGGGTGGCTGGCCAACGGACTTTCGGTGTCTGACATGGAGCACTCCAGAATTAGTGGATTTCCTGTGTCTGGCGGCCCGATGCCTTGCCGCCAGAGGCCGGGCCAAGACGAAGCCACACCCGCAAACGGCGGAACGCGTCGGGCGGGATGTTGCGAAACCGCGGCGTAACAGCAACCAGGACAACAGGATATGTACAGGATATGGTGCCGGAGTACCGCAGTTTCAAGATCGCAAAGTGGGCACCCAAACGACTTTCGCCCGCAACCATAACGGCGCGGTCCTGGCCCGAGCGAAGGCGCGCGTATAGTTGCTCGCTCTCGACCCTGAGTCCGGTTACGGCTGCCGGACCGGCCAGTAAGCCGGTTCGCCGGTACTGGAAAGCCGCGCCCACGAGTGAGGGAACAACCAGCGTCAGAATGAGTGAACCAAACTCACTGGCCACGGCGACCAGGAACAGGGTCAGCGCCAGCCAGGGCAGGGCGCACAGTAGCCCGACAGCGTGGGATGGAATAAGTGTCAGTTCAATCCGGCTGGACACGGTTCAGTATGAGGTCAACGATGCGTTGCAGGTCGGGGTCTTCTGGGCGGCTACGCTGCATGAACCACTCGAACATATCGGTGTCCTCGCAGTTGATCAGTTTCTGGTATCGTGCCTGGCCTTCAGCGGGCAGGTCTCGATAGGCGTTTTCAAGGAACGGGATCAGCAAAACGTCCAGTTCAAGCATGCCGCGGCGGCTGTGCCAGTAGAGGCGATTGAATTCGGTGTTGTCAGACATTGATTCTCTCAGTTAACCAGTGGGCATTGGAGTGGACCGAGCCATTTCCTTCAGGGAGACGACCGCCGGTAAGTGGTGGGAACCAGTACGGTATCCCTTGCCTCATGGAGTAGTCCGGGGAAATCCAGTGTGTAGTGCAGGCCGCGACTTTCCCGGCGCTGCAACGCGGAACAGATAATCAGGTCCGCCACGGTCACCAGGTTGCGCAGCTCAAGCAGGTCGTTCGAGACCCGGTAGTTGCTGTAGAACTCGCCAATTTCCCGTTCCAGCAGATCGATCCGGTGCTTGGCTCTCTGCAGGCGTTTGGTGGTACGAACGATGCCGACATAGTCCCACATGAAATGCCGCAATTCGTCCCAGTTGTGGGAGATTACCACGTCTTCGTCGGAATCCCTTACCTGGCTTTCGTCCCAGTCCGGTGCTTGTGGCGGTGCAGGAATATCCGATTCTCGTCGCGCTATGTCCGCAGCGGCGGCACGGCCGTAGACCAGGCATTCAAGCAGGGAGTTACTAGCCATGCGATTGGCGCCATGAAGACCGGTAAAGGCTGCCTCGCCGACAACATAAAGCTGGTTGATGTCGGTGCGGGCGCGCTCGTCACTGAGTATGCCGCCACAGGTGTAGTGCGCGGCGGGTACCACCGGGATCGGTTCTTTGGTGATATCAATCCCGAACGCCAGGCATTTTTCGCGAATGGTTGGAAAATGCTGCCTGATGAACTCGGCCGGTTTATGGCTGATGTCCAGGTATAGATGATCAGCGCCCAGCCGTTTCATTTCGTGGTCGATGGCGCGGGCAACGATATCCCGGGGCGCGAGTTCGCCCCTCTCATCGAAGCGATCCATAAAGCGGGAGCCGTCCGGAAGCTTCAGCACACCGCCTTCGCCCCTTACCGCCTCGGTAATCAGGAACGACTTGGCATGTGGGTGGTACAGGCACGTGGGGTGGAACTGGTTGAACTCCATATTGCCGACCCGGCAGCCGGCGCGCCAGGCCATGGCTATACCGTCGCCCGAAGCTCCGTCCGGGTTGGTGGTGTAGCGATACGCCTTGCTGGCGCCGCCGGTGGCGAGGATGGTGAAGCGGGCCCGGAACAATTCGACATGGTTGTCTTCCAGATTCAGTATGTAGGCGCCTACGCACGCGTTTCCGGGCAACGCCAGCTTGCGATTGGTGATCAGGTCCACGGCAACCCGACGGGACATCAGGGTAATGTTGGGTCGCGCCTGGGCCTGGGACGTCAGAGTGGTGGAAACGGCGTGGCCGGTGGCATCGGCCGCGTGGATAATGCGACGGTGGCTATGCCCGCCCTCCCGTGTCAGGTGGTACTGGGACTGGTCATCGCGGGTAAAGGTAACACCGCTGTCGATCAGCCAGTTGATACTTTCGCGGCCATGCTCGACGGTAAACCGGACGGCATCCTCATGGCAGAGACCGCCCCCTGCGTTGAGAGTATCGCTAACGTGATTCTCAAGGGAGTCGTCGTCATCCAGCACGGCTGCGATGCCGCCCTGGGCCCAGAGAGTTGCACCGCTGCTGATATCGGCCTTGCTGATTACGGCGATCCGCAAGTGCTCGGGCAAATTCAGGGCAACAGTGAGGCCGGCAGCACCGCTGCCGACAATCAGGACATCGAATTCGTAGGACTGTGGCATCGGGTCGTAATCACGGGCCATAATGTGGATGTGTATTGAACTAAACTTTGCGCTCGCTGTCTATTTGGCCTGACGGGGTGCTCCCAAGTAAGTGGGGGCATTGTAGACTCATCGGATGCCGGGCAGCAGCATGATTCCATTGAATAGCAGACAAGTGGGCCAGATGGTCGAACGCTATGGCAACCCCGGCACCCCGTCCATGAATGCGGATACAGAAAGACACAAGGAAGAAAACAGCGAAAGCCAGACAGACCTTCAACTGGTAAGAAAGGTCCGTCATGGTGACCGGCCTGCCTTTGATCTTCTGGTCGTCAAATATCAGTCCCGGGTGGCGTCGATTATCAGTCGTTATGTCTACGACAGCCAGGAGGTGATGGACCTTACCCAGGAAACCTTCGTCAAGGCGTACCGGGCGATTGACCGTTTTCGGGGAGACAGCGCGTTCTACACCTGGTTGTACCGGATCGCCGTGAACACGGCCAAGAATTTCCTGGAGTCCCGGGGTCGTCGTCCGCAGGGCAGTGCCGATGCGGGTGAAGCTGAGAACTATGACGACGGTTCAAGGCTCAGGGACAATGCGTCTCCAGAGAAGCTGTTGCAACGAGACCAGTTGCAAAGCGCGCTCAGAGAGGCGATATCAAACCTGCCGGAGGAGCTCCGATCTGCGTTTTTGCTCAGGGAGTATGATGGGCTGAGCTACGAAGACATCGCCGGTATTCTCGAGTGCCCCATCGGCACGGTAAGGTCACGAATATTCAGGGCACGGGATGCGGTCGATCGCCACCTGGGCCCCTTATTAAATGATTCCCGGACGTAATGAGGTTGCATCCTATGGATGATCGTCTCAAAGAAACGCTGTCTGCAATGATGGATGACGAGGCAGATGAATTGTCGGTTCGCAGACTGCTGTCGCATGCTGAGCAGGATCAGGTTCGTTCGCAGTGGCAACGTTGGCAGCAGGTGCGGGATCTGATGCATCAGGGCGGTGTGGCACCGGAGGATGTGGATGTCAGCGCCGGGGTCAGGGACGCTCTGGACGGCAGTGGTACTCTACCGCATGCGGCGACCGCTGGATCTATGTCCCGCCGGGATAAAAGCTGGCACTGGCCAGCATTTGCCATGGTCACGCTGGCGGCGGTGATTGGTTTTGGCGCCGGTGCTGGTTGGGAGTCCGCCGAAGATGGTGGAACGATTGCAACAGCGGGCGTTGCGGAAGAACAGGATCCGAGGGGGGCGGCTGCCGAGCCGGTCCCGGAGGTGGCGTTGCAAGGCCTTGATGAGGAGCAATGGGAGCACCTCAGCCGCTACCTTCTTGAGCACGCCCAACATAACAGTGTAGGAGCCGGCCGGGGCTCGGTTGGTTATGCGCGGGTTGTTAGCGCGTCCGGGCCAGAGTATTGACGCTTCATGTTCTTGGGATACTGGCTGGAGTTGAACCGCTAATGGGCAGAATCGTAACGGCAATCCGGAGTCGATTCCCCGGTGCAATCGGGCATAGGGTGGTCATGTTAGCCTTTTTCGCCGGGCTGATGTGGCAGGTGTCTGCCAATGCTACGGAGAATGCCGGGAACAATGAGGAGCGCGCCGAATATTGGCTCGACCGCCTTGGTCCCTCCCTGAATATGACGTCCTATCGCGGCGTCTTTGTGTATGCCCGGGGCGATCAGGTCAGTTCTATGCAGATTGCGCACCGGTATCGGGATGGTATGGTGGAAGAGCGGTTGGTTCTGCAGGACGGAGCCAGTGGTGAGATCGTTCGAAAGGGGATGCGGGTCATCTGTGTGCTTCCTGACCACGGGCGCATTCAGTTGGATCAGGTCATTCCGTCGGGCCCTTTTGCTGAGGCTTTTTCCCACCAGTTGATGCCGGTCAGTCAATGGTATCAGCCGGAGCTGGTGGGAGATGATCGTATTGCTGGTTACGATGTGGTCAAGCTCGGACTCAGGGCGAGGGATGATCTTCGATACAGTCACCAGTTGTGGCTGGAAAAATCCACCGGGCTGTTGGTGAAAAGTCATGTGCGTTCCGTCGGCGGTGAGGTGCTTGAGCATTTTCAGTTTACCAGCCTTGAAATAACGGACTCCCTTCCAGATAGCGAATTTATCGTAAGAACAGAAGGGGAAGCCATCAAGCGGAAACTAGACCCTGAACAGACGTCGTCTCCCGCAGCGCGGATGGATGGCTGGACGCTTGAGTGGCGCCCGGACGGCTTTGTTCCCGCGGCTTCACCGCGGTCGGGTAAAGGGCAAGCCGTGGCGTTCTCGGACGGGCTGGCGGCCTTTTCGGTGTTTGTGGAGCCAGCACGGAAGATGGCGATGCCCACAGGCGCTTCGCGAATTGGTGCCACGACGGTGTATATGAAACAGATCAACGTCGATGACGTTGCCTTTTTCGTGACCGTCGTCGGGGAGATTCCGCCGACGACCGCCCGTAAGGTGGCCGAGTCGGTGAAGGTTGACGATACCCTGGCGTTTGGCGGAGGGCAGAAGTGATTACTGAAACTGGCAGGGTAGTTGGTGTTGCCGGCGACAGGGTGTGGGTACAGACGATTCGCACAAGTGCCTGCGAAAGTTGTTCGGCTCGCCATGGTTGTGGTCAGCGCTTACTGGCCAGTGTCTCAGGCGGCAGGGCCAATCAGGTTCTGGTGGCCAACAGCCTTGGCGCCAGGGTGGGTGACGAGGTGACGGTGGCCATTGATGAGGCCGCGCTACTGGGTGCTTCCCTGCTGGTTTATGCGGTGCCACTGGTGTCAATGGTGGCGGGGGCTGTATTGGGGCATCAGTTGTCGGTAGGTCATGCGGCCAATGAAGCCGTCGCTATGATGGGTGCTGCAACGGGGCTTGCCCTGGGCTTCCTGGCTGCCCGTCGTGGGCAGTCACGTACAACGAAAACCTGGGAGCCGACGCTGGTGGATGTCAGGCAGGCGTCAGTTGCTTCCCCCGAGTGATGTTCCGACAGCTTCTGTTGAAATTATTGGCTTTGACCGCACATTGAGTATACAACGTCCGCTGAACAGGGGGTCTTTAATGCCTGAAGTAAAGAACGATCAAGACACGCAGTGCCGGCCTCAACGCCAAGGTTCCATCGTGTTCGTCTGGTATCTCTTGTGTCTTCTTGTTCCATTGTCACTGGCCCAGTCTGCCTCGGCTCAGAATCTCCCTGATTTTACCGAGTTGGTCGAAGAAAACTCGAATGCTGTGGTCAATATCAGCACGACGACTGAGCCCAAGTCGGCGGGTAGTGGCCGCTCTCACGACCTCCCTTTTAATGATCGACAGCTTGAGCAGTTGCCGGAGTTTTTCCAGGATTTCTTCCGCGGTCCTCAGTCACCCTTTGGCGGAAGCCCAGGTGGTTCAGCCCCACGTCAGTCCATGGGGTCCGGGTTTATCGTTTCCAGCGATGGCTATGTGTTGACCAATAACCACGTGGTGGAAGGCGCTGATGAGATCATTGTGCGTCTGAATGATCGTCGTGAGTTGCCCGCCAAACTGGTTGGCACCGATCCACGTTCCGACATGGCGGTGCTCAAAATTGAAGGTGGCGACGACTTGCCGGTGGTTCGGGTCGGGCGCTCCAAAGATCTGAAAGTGGGTGAGTGGGTCCTGGCCATCGGTTCGCCCTTTGGCTTTGATTACACGGTAACAGCTGGCATTGTCAGTGCACTGGGCCGCTCACTGCCATCGGAAAACTACGTTCCGTTTATCCAGACCGACGTTGCTATCAACCCGGGTAACTCCGGCGGGCCGCTGTTTAACCTGGACGGCGAGGTTGTGGGTATTAACTCCCAGATCTACACCCGCTCGGGTGGATTCATGGGGGTGTCCTTCGCTATCCCCATTGACGATGCCATGAACGTATTCCGGCAGATCAGAGACAATGGATCGGTGTCCCGCGGTTGGCTGGGTGTACTGATACAGGAAGTCAATCGTGACCTGGCGGAGTCGTTCGGTCTGAAGCGTCCTCGTGGTGCCCTTGTTGCAGAGGTGATGGTAGGCTCCCCGGCCGAGAAAGCGGGATTGCAGGCGGGTGATATTGTGCTCGAATACTCGGGCGAAGACGTCACCCTATCTTCAGATTTGCCGCCGATGGTCGGTCGCACTCCGGTCGGTGAGACGGCCACCATGGAAGTTATGAGGGAAGGCCGGCAAATTACACTGGATGTTGAAATCGGCAAACTGCCGGAAGAGGGTTCAGAGCAAGCATCTGCTCCGGCTTCCGGCAACAACAGTCCGTCCGCGGCGCCCTTGGGGATGACGGTTGAGCCCTTGCCAGCTGAACTCCAGGAATCACTGGGGGTATCCGGAGGAGTGCTTGTAACAGACGTTGCCCGCGGTCCGGCGCTTGATGCGGGTATCCGTCCACGGGACGTGATCACCGAACTTAACCGCCGCAAGGTCACATCCGTGGAGGATTTCCGTGAAGCGGTGTCATCCTTGCCAGACGACAGTGCCGTATCCGTGAGGGTTGTTCGCCAGGGGCGGGCCACTTATCTGGTGATGAAGCCCTGACAGTTGATCCGCCGGCCGGATCGGCGGACACAAAACGGTACAAAATCGAGAGCCCCGCTGGAGGTCGTTTAAACGACAGCCAGTGGGGCTTTTGTTATACTGGCCAAAATAATCAGATTACTGGCCACGGATCGGACCTCCACAAAAATGATGAACAGAAAGGAACTCCCCCTCCGGAAACTGCTCCAGCTACGCTATTCGTGGGCCGCTTGGTTAGTACTGATCGCCTCTCTCGCTGTCACCGCCCTGTTATGGCAAGTGTCCATTCGCCTGGTCGAAGACCGTACCGAAGCCCGTTTCAAAACACAGTCACTACAGTTGCGAACCGCCATTGAAGAGCGCCTGCTGAACTATGAACAGGTATTGGCGGGCAGTGCGGGCCTGTTTGCTGTTGCCGGCGAGGTGGATAGGGATGACTGGGGGGAGTATGTCGACAACGTGGATATCAACCGGTATTACCCGGGGATCCAGGGCATCGGCTACGTGCAGAGGATTGGTGTCCGCCAGATGGCAGATCATATCGCATCGGTCAGGAAGGACGGTGTCCTCAATTACCTCGTGACGCCTCTTGGCACCGGGCCGGATTACTACCCCATGGTGTATCTGGAGCCCGGAACCGAGCGGAATCGCAAGGCACTTGGTTACGATGCCTTCAGTGATCCGGTGCACCGGCACGCCATGGCGCGGGCACGGGACCATGCCAAACCAAAAGTGACGGGTAAAGTCGTGCTGGTGCAGGAAGAAGTGGCGGAAGATCAGGCCGGCTTCCTGATGTACTACCCGGTTTATCAGGGTGGGGAAGTGCCTGAAAGCCAAGTTGAGCGGCAGATGATGCTTGCTGGCTATGTGTTCAGTGCCTTTCGGATGAACACTCTGCTTGATGGCATTGTTGGCCTGATTTCGCCGTTCCTGGATGTGAAGATATACGACAGCGGGGTGGTGTCGCGGGATACCCAGATGTATGGGTCAAACCTGGGCTCCCTGGGTGAGGATTTCAGCTTTGAAATGAGCCAGACCATCACCCACGGTGGGCGTGACTGGCTGTTGCAGACCCGTTCCACTCCGGCGTTTGACTATCTGGCGTCTGATCCGCGACCGCCTATCGTTCTTGGTTCCGGCGTTGTGATCAGTCTGCTGATGTTCCTGTTTGTGCTGACCATGATTCGTGGCCGCATCATGGCGCAGATTGGTGCCGGTCGCTACCGCGCTATTACCGAAGGTGCCGCGAACGTGACTCTTGTGCTGGATCGCGATGGCACGCCGCGTTACGCCAGTCCGTCCAGTCACGACATTTTGGGCTTCGACCCCGACAAGGTGTATGGCCTGGAGTTAGAGTCCCTGGTGCATGCCGAGGATTGGCCGCAGTTAAAATCAGGGTTTGATGAAGCGGTCAAATCGCCTGGGAAGCAGATGGCGGTTATCCGTGGCCGTATACGCGATTCGCAAGGCCAGTGGCGGGATATGGAAGGCACGTTCACCGCCATGCTGACGGTGCCCGGCGTGAATGGGGTGGTGTTGAGCCTCCGTGACCTGACCCAGTTGAAAGCCGCGCAGACGGAACTGCATCGCCTGGCGTTCTACGATCCGCTGACCGGACTTGCCAATCGCCAGCTATTCCGTGACCGGCTTAACCACGTGGTCCGCAGGAGTCGTCGCAGTGAAGAGCCGGCCGCCCTGATGTTCCTGGATCTCGACGGTTTCAAACGTATCAACGATACCCTGGGCCACGATAGTGGTGACGAGCTGCTGAAGAAGGTTTCCCAATGGTTGGCCGGTTGCGTGCGCGAGGAGGATTCGGTAGCCCGATTGGGTGGCGATGAGTTTGTGGTGCTGTTGTCGCGGATCAGTGGTCCTGATGATGCTGGGAAGGTTGCCGACGCCATTCTGCGGAGGCTGTGCCAGCGGGTTCGCCTCAACGATCACGAAGTGGGCGTTACCGTCAGCATCGGTATTACCATGATTCCCCATGACAGTGAGGACCCCGGTACGCTGATGAAGTATGCCGACCTGGCCATGTACCGGGCCAAGGAGTTGGGGCGCAACACCTACCAATTCTTTACCCCGGCCATGAACATCAAGGCCGCCAGGCGCCTGCTTCAGCAGGAAGAGCTGGCAACGGCGCTGGAAGGCGATCGGTTTGTGCTGCATTACCAGCCCAAGGTGGACCTCGAAAGCGAGCGGGTGATTGGCGTCGAGGCTTTCCTGCGCTGGCATCACCCTGAGAAGGGGCTGGTCAGCGCGCAGCAATTCATTACTCTGGCCGAGGAAACGGGGCTGATTATACGCCTGGGTGAACTGGCGCTGAGGCAGGCGTGTATCCAGGTTCAGGCTCTTGAGCGGGCCGGATTTGAGTCACTGAAAATGGCGGTCAACCTGTCCGTTCGCCAACTGACGGATTCCGGGTTTCTGGATATGATGCGCAAGGTCATTACCGAAACGGGAGTATCGCCAGAGCGGCTTGAGCTTGAAATGCCGGCGGAACTGCTGAATGAAGACCCACGCATGCTCAGGGAACTCCTGGTGTCTCTGCACGACATGGGGGTCTGCCTGATCCTGGATGACTTTGGCACTGGTTCCTGTTCTCTGGTGGCGCTCCAGCAGTTGCCGCTTGATGTCATCAAGATTGATCATCGCTTCATTCGCGACATCCCTTACAACGTCAGTGCGACTGATGTCGCCTCAGCGGTGGTTGCTCTGGCCAGAAAATTGCACCTGACCGTTGTTGCCGAGGGCGTGGAAACGCCGCAGCAGCTCAGCTTCCTCAAAAGCGCTGGTTGCGCCCAATGCCAGGGTAACCTGTTCAGTTACCCGTTGGACGAAGATGCGCTTATCGGTTTCCTTATTAGGCAATATGAGCGGCCGCTGATCTCCTGATCATGGCAATAACGGCCGGTAACCGGTAAAATCACGCCGTCGCCGGACTCCGGCAACGGCCCTTCCGGGCTCAATCCTTCGTCTTTTGCGAGTATTCATTGTCTGTGACTGAACTGAGCCGAATCCGAAATTTTTCGATTATCGCCCATATTGACCATGGTAAATCCACTCTGGCAGACCGCTTTATCCAGATCTGCGGTGGCCTGACAGAACGCGAAATGGCTGAGCAGGTCCTTGATTCCATGGATCTTGAGCGTGAGCGTGGTATTACCATTAAGGCCCAGAGTGTGACTCTGAACTACAAGGCTCGGGACGGCATTGAATACAAGCTGAATTTCATCGATACACCTGGGCACGTCGATTTTTCCTACGAGGTGTCGCGTTCTCTGTACGCCTGTGAAGGTGCTTTGTTGGTCGTGGATGCCGGCCAGGGGGTTGAGGCCCAGTCCGTCGCTAACTGTTACACCGCTATCGAACAGGGGCTGGAAGTGGTGCCGGTGCTTAACAAGATGGATCTTCCTCAGGCCGAGCCGGAGCGCGTGGCCCAGGAGATCGAGGACATCATTGGTATCGAGGCTACGGACGCTGTGCGCTGTAGCGCCAAGAGCGGTATGGGTGTCGAGGACGTCCTGGAGGACTTGATCAGGAAAATTCCGCCACCCAAGGGTGACCGAAACGCGCCCTTGCAGGCCTTGATTATCGACTCCTGGTTCGACAACTACCTGGGGGTTGTGTCGTTGGTCAGGGTGACCGAAGGCACCCTCAAGAAGGGTGACAAGATCGTTATGAAGTCGACGGGCAAGGCCTGGAATGCTGACAAGGTCGGTATTTTCAATCCAAAACCCAAAGACACGGATATTCTGGAATCCGGGGATGTTGGCTTCGTGGTGGCCGGCATCAAGGACATTCATGGTGCCCCGGTGGGTGACACCATTGTTCAGCAGAAAGGCTCGGAAGACATTCCGATGCTACCCGGATTCAAAAAGGTCAAGCCTCAGGTCTATGCGGGCCTGTTCCCCGTCAGTTCCGATGATTACAACGATTTCCGGGATGCCCTTGAGAAGCTGACCCTGAACGACGCCTCGTTGTTCTTCGAGCCGGAGAGTTCAGACGCCCTCGGGTTCGGTTTCCGCTGTGGCTTCCTGGGTATGCTCCACATGGAGATTGTCCAGGAGCGGCTGGAGCGGGAATACGACATCGACCTGATTACCACCGCCCCGACGGTTATCTATGAAGTCGTTACCAAACAGGGTGAGACCCTGTCGGTGGACAACCCGTCCAGTCTTCCGGATATTGGATCCATCGAGGAAATGCGCGAGCCAATCGTGGAGGCCAGCATTCTGGTGCCCCAGGAGCATCTGGGCAACGTGATCGCCCTGTGTGAAGAAAAACGGGGCATTCAGAAAAACATGCACTTTATGTCCACCCAGGTTCAGGTGACTTACGAGTTACCGATGGCCGAGGTGGTGCTGGACTTTTTCGACCGGATCAAGTCCGCCAGCCGTGGGTTCGCATCACTGGACTATCAGTTTGTGCGGTTCCAGGCGGCCAACCTGGTACGCCTGGACGTGCTGATCAATGGCGAGCGCGTGGACGCATTGGCGCTGATTGTCCATAAGGACCAGTCCCACTACCGAGGGCGCGCCCTGATTGACAAGATGAAAGAGCTGATCCCACGCCAGATGTTCGATATCGCGATTCAGGCGGCGATCGGGAATCAGGTGGTAGCGCGGGTGACCGTCAAGGCGCTTCGCAAGAACGTCACCGCCAAGTGTTACGGTGGCGACGTCAGCCGGAAGAAGAAACTGCTACAGAAGCAGAAAGAAGGTAAGAAGCGCATGAAGCAACTGGGCAATGTTGAGGTGCCTCAGGAAGCATTCCTTGCCGTATTGAAAGTGGATAACTAAAAGGCACCTGAATGGATATTGATTTCCCCCTGGTTCTGGTTGTTCTGACGTTTGCAACGGGGCTGATCTGGCTGTTGGATGTTGTATTCCTGCGTAAGCGCAGGCTCGCGGTCGCAGAAGGCGCTAGCGGGGAGGTTACGGCGGAGGAAGAGCCGAAGGAGCCCTACCTCGTCGATCTCAGCCGTTCGTTTTTTCCGGTGCTGGCGGTGGTGCTGGTGTTGCGTTCGTTTCTGGTGGAACCCTTCCAGATTCCGTCAGGCTCCATGCTACCCACCCTTGAAGTTGGAGACTTCATCCTCGTTAACAAATACGCCTACGGGCTTCGCCTGCCGGTCGCGGGCACCAAGATCCTGTCGGTGGATGATCCCCAGCGCGGTGACGTAATGGTATTCCGCTATCCGGACGACGGCAGCACCAATTACATCAAACGGGTGGTCGGGCTGCCGGGCGACCGTATCCGATACCAGGATCGTGAGCTGTTTATCAACGGCGATAAAGTGGACACACGCTTTGTTGCCCGGCTGCCACCGGTGGAACTCAGACGTGAATACCTGGGCGACGTTGAGCACGACATCTTCCTGACCCTGGGGCGCACGGGGCGCTCTGGAGAAGGCGAGTGGGTAGTGCCGGAAGGCGAGTATTTCGTGATGGGTGATAATCGGGACAACAGTAATGACAGCCGCTATTGGGGCTTTGTTCCGGATGAAATGGTCGTTGGCAAGGCGTTCGCGATCTGGATGCACTGGCAATCGCTCACCAGTCTGCCATCCTTTGACCGTGTGGGCGGTTTGGAATAAGTGCGTTGTTATTCAGGGGTGTATCGAACATGAAGAAGAACAGTCTTTCCTCCATGCACAGGCAGTCGGGTGCATCGGCGCTTGTTATCATGATTATGGCGCTTTTTTTCGGCGGCTTGCTGACGTTGGCCATCAAGTTGGGGCCAGCGTATCTTGACGACATTACCATTCAGGAAGCGCTTGAGAGCCTGGAAGGGACAGAGGATCTTTCCACCATGGGCCCTGCGCAGGTGAGAAATCTGATAAACAAGCGCCTTAGCGTGAACAATGTTCGCGGATTTGATGAAAAGAATATCACCGTTCAGAAAGACGGGGATCTGGTTATCATCAATGTGGATTACGAAGTCCGCAATAACCTGTTCCGTAATGTGGATACTGTTATCCACTTTCAACATGAGTATGAGATGAAGGGCAAGTGAGTTCACAACCGGATCTCGAGCAGTTACAGCGACGCATCGGCTACCAGTTCCAGACGCCTGAGCGGCTTTTGCTGGCGCTGACCCATAGGAGTTTTGGCAACCAGAACAATGAGCGCCTGGAGTTCCTGGGTGATTCCATCGTTAACATGGTCATTGCTGAATACCTGTACCTGCATTTTGAAAAAGCCCGGGAAGGTCAGTTGAGCCGTCTGCGGGCCCGTATGGTCAAAGGTGTGACCCTGGCGGAAATTGGCCGTGAATTCGAGTTGGGCAAGTACCTCAGGCTGGGTTCCGGTGAAATGAAGAGTGGTGGTTTCCGTCGAGAATCCATCCTTGCCGACGCTGTTGAGTCCATCATCGGTGCCATATACCTGGACAGTGACTTTCACACCTGTCGAGAACAGGTTTTGCGCTGGTTTGAGGTGCGTCTTCAGAAGCTGGATCTGCAGGATACCCAGAAAGATCCCAAAACCCGGCTTCAGGAGTACCTGCAGTCACGGCAGTTTCCGCTGCCTCGCTATGACGTCATTTCCGTGGACGGTGAAGCCCACGCCCAGACGTTCCATGTTTCCTGTGCCCTGCCATCGCTGGACCGCAAAACGACCGGCACGGGTAATAGCCGTCGAATTGCCGAGCAGCAGGCCGCCCGCAATGCCCTTAAGCAACTGGGTGTGGAGAATGACTGATGAATGATGTGACCCGTCCGGAAAATCCGGATAGCCGTTGTGGTTTCGTGGCGATCGTCGGCCGGCCCAATGTGGGCAAGTCCACATTGCTGAACCACATTCTTGGCCAGAAACTCAGTATTACGTCCCGCAAACCCCAGACAACACGTCATCAGGTACTGGGTATCAAGACCGATGGCCCGGTTCAGGCAATTTACGTGGATACGCCGGGGATGCACGAGGAAGAACCCCGCGCTATCAACCGGTATATGAACAAGGCGGCGACATCGGCCCTCAAGGACGTCGATGTTGCGGTGTTTGTCGTCGACCAGATGGCGTGGACGACGGCGGACGAAATGGTTCTGGAAAAGCTCAGTAGCCTGAAATGCCCGGTGATTCTGGCAGTGAACAAGGTTGACCGCATTGAAAATCGCGAGGCCCTGTTGCCGCACCTCGATATGCTATCCCGGAAGCGAGAGTTTGCCGAGATCATTCCGTTGTCGGCGCTGAAGGGGATGAATCTGGAGCCGCTGGAGGCTGCGGTCAGTCGGTTCCTGCCTGAAAGTGTGCACTTTTACCCGGATGACCAGGTCACGGATCGCAGCGAACGCTTTATGGCCTCCGAAATGGTACGGGAGAAGATTACCCGGCAATTGGGGGCAGAGCTGCCGTACTCCGTGGCGGTCGAGATCGAAGAGTTTCGCAAGGATGGTAAGACCCTGCACATTTCTGCGCTAATACTGGTGGAGCGTGAGGGCCAGAAGAAGATCATTATTGGCGACAAGGGCGAGCGCCTGCGGCGCATCGGCCAGGAGGCCAGAACGGATATGGAGCGTCTGTTCGACAGTAAAGTCATGCTAAGGCTCTGGGTCAAGGTCAAGCGGGGTTGGGCGGACAGCGACCGGGCATTGAAAAGCCTGGGTATGAACGACTTCTGAGGCAGCTATGACGGGGCCAATGCAACAGGAGCCCGCGTATGTTCTCCACCGCCGGCCCTGGCGCGAAACCAGTCTGATGGTGGATGTGTTTTCCCTTAACGCAGGCCGGGTAACTGTGATTGCCCGTGGAGGCAACAGCGCAAAGAGCCCGCTCAAAGCTCAGTTGCAGCCTTTTCAGCCTCTGCTGCTGAACTGGACCGGGCGCAGCGACCTGAAGACTCTGACTCAGGCGGACGTTCGCAGCGGCCCCTCCCTGAAGCGCACTCTCTCCCTGTACAGCGGCCTTTACGTCAATGAGCTATTGCAGCGTTTGCTGCCGATGGCCGACCCTCACCACCGACTGTTTGCCGCCTATATTGATGTCATCGCCGAGTTATCGGAAGCCGGGGATGTGGAACCGGTTCTGCGACGTTTCGAGCAATCCCTGGCTGCGGAGCTCGGGTATGACTTCGTCTGGGACCAGGCGACCGATACCGGGCAGCCGGTCGAGGCCGGGGGGCTTTATTGCTATGATCCGGAGCAGGGGATTCTGGCCGAGCCCTCGCCAGGTGTCAGGCTCCAGAATCTGCCGGGCGGTACGCTGTTGGCGCTGGCCGATGGCGACCTCGAATCTGCTGAGTGCCGGCGCGTCGCCAAACGAGTAACACGGGTACTTGTAGACTACCTGTTGCAGGGCAAGGTGCTCCATAGCAGAAGCCTGTTCAGTCATCATCGAGGAGATCGTAATGACCTCTAGCTCAATGAAGCCCAGAGTCTTGCTGGGTGTAAATATTGACCATGTTGCTACCTTGCGTCAGGCCAGAGGGACCCGATATCCAGACCCGGTACAGGCGGCGATTCTGGCGGAAGAGGCGGGCGCCGATGGTATCACCATTCATCCCCGCGAGGATCGCAGACACATTCAGGATCGCGATGTGCTGCTGCTGAAGGAAATCCTCACCACCAAGATGAACCTGGAAATGGCAGTCACTGACGCCATGCTGGCGTTTGCCGAGCAAGTGCGCCCCGAATGTGTGTGCCTGGTGCCCGAGAAGCGCGAAGAGTTGACAACTGAAGGCGGTCTGGATGTGGACGGCCAGGAGGCGCGCGTGGCCAAAGCCTGTGACCGATTGGCAAAAATCGGTGCCGAGGTCTCCCTGTTTATCGACCCGGATGTGACACAGATCGATGCGGCGGTCCGTTGCGGAGCGCCGGTGGTGGAACTGCACACGGGGGAGTACGCGGAAGCGACTGACCCGAAGATTGTTGAAGCGGCTTTTAACACCTTGCAGGAGGCGGTGGCATACGCCCGCAGGAAAGGGCTAGTGGTCAATGCCGGCCACGGGCTGCACTACCACAATACTGAACGCGTTGCCGCCATTGCCGGTATCAACGAACTCAACATTGGCCATGCCATCATTGCCAGGGCGGTGTATACCGGGCTCAAAGAGGCCGTAAGGGATATGAAGGCTCTCCTCGAAAGCGCGCGAGCCTAACGCGCTGATTGTCGTTCAGTCCACGGTTGCCTGCTGTGGGTTCTGCTGCCGGAACAGCTGCTGCCAGTCGGTCTGTTCACTCCACGTCTGCAAGCGTTCCATGGCCGCAAGCAACTGCTCTTTCTGATACTCCATATCCGGCGCTGAGCACTTCAAGGCGGTTTCCAATTGGTTCGCGGCAGCGCGCAGCTCCGGCACGCCGCAGTAGCGCGTGGCGCCATGCAGTTTGTGGACGCATTCCAGAAGCTCGCTCATGTTGCCGCTGTTCCAGAGTTCCGGTACTTGGTCGATATCGGCATGGATTTGTTCAACGAGCATGCTGAACAGCTCCTCGGCCAGATCTGCTTTTCCGGCAGCCAACTGTATGCTTTCGGCCACGCTGACACAGTCAGCTTGTTTATTCCTGGTCGACGGGCGAACCGAACGACGTGTATCGCGTACCTCTGGTACCGGCAGGTGTTCACCGGCGGAGCCGGGGTGACAGGTATAGCCGGTGTAGTCGTGAATAATGTCGATCAGTTGACTATTGCTGATGGGTTTGGCTAGGTAACCATCAAACCCCTGCTGGATCAGCCGATCTTGCTCTTCTGCGAGGGCATGGGCCGTCAGCGCAATGATTGGAGTGCGATGGTTGGTGCCATCCAGGCCTCGTAGCCTCTCCGTGGTTTCCACTCCGTCCATTCCGGGCATCTGAAGATCCATGAATACCAGGTCGAACGAGTGTTGGCGGGCCTTGCTCAGTGCTTCAAAGCCGCTGGTCGCGCCTTCAGCCATAACGCCGCAGTCGTTGAGCAGGGTCATTACCAGCTTCAGGTTGGCATCGTTATCGTCCACCGCCAGCACCTTGGGTACGCGTGTTGATTGGGAGGGCAGCTCACGGTTAATGGTATGGGAATGATCCGGCAACTGGCGTTGCCGGTTGCTGATACCGTGCACCAGCAACAACAGTTCATCGTACAGGGATTCGCGGCATACTGGCTTGGTCAGGTGGCCACTGGCCAGCCCCGACAGCGGCGTATCGTGAGTTTCAAGAGTGGGGGTCAACAGCAGTGTGCGGCAATCCCGCTCCAGCTCCAGTGATCTTACCAACGAACAGTACTGACTCGAATTCAACAGGTGACGGGTAATGCCAACAATCGCGACGGCGTAGCCGGACTGCTCCTTTTGGGCTTCCTCTATCTGCTCCTGCATGGCACCCGGTGATGACACCCGCTCTACCGTCATGCCCCATTCCCGGAGCATGTGTTCCACCGCCAGGCCAGTGGTTTTCTGTTGGTCGAGGTAGATGGCCTTTTCGCCAAACAGAGCGTCTTTGGGTGCGATGGCTTCGCCGGTGGAGGACAGTTCCGAGGTCAGCGTAAACCAGAACGTTGACCCCTTGCCGAGCTCACTCTCAAGCCCGATCTTGCCGCCCATTTCCTCAACCAGGCGCTTGGAGATCGCAAGCCCCAGCCCGGTGCCACCGTATTGCCGGGCAGTAGACGCGTCGGCTTGGCTGAAGGCGTTGAACAGGGACTGCTGCTGAGCTCGCGAGAGCCCGACACCGGAATCGGTAATGCTGAGCCTCAGGGTGATCTGGTTGCTCTCTTTATCTTCTTCTTCAAGGCTGGCGCGCAGAACCACTTCACCGGTCTGAGTGAATTTGATGGCATTGTTGACCAGGTTGGTAATCACCTGCTTTACCCGCAGCGGATCACCCATGATATTGTCTGGTACATCGTTGTAGACCAGCGGGACCAGGTCCAGGTTCTTGCTGTGAGCAGCGGGAGCCAGCATCACCATAACTTCCTCTACGATGTCCCGGAGCTGGAAGGGAATACGGTCGAGGATGAGTTTGCCGGCCTCGATCTTGGAGAAATCGAGAATGTCGTTGATGATGGTCAGCAGAATTTCCGATGACTTGCGGATAGTGCTCAGGTGGTCCCGCTGCTGCCGCGGTAGCGGGCTTTTCAGCAGCAATTCGGTAAAACCGATGATGCCATTCAGCGGTGTGCGGATTTCGTGGGACATGTTGGCCAGGAATTCCGACTTTATGCGGCTGGCTTCCAGGGCTTCCTTGCGGGCGAAATCGAGTTCGATGTTCTGGATTTCGATGGTTTCCAGGGTTTCCCTGAGGTCTTCCGTGGCCTGGTCAATGTTTTGCTGCATCTCTGCCTGGGCTTTGCTCAGTTCTCCGGCCATGGCGTTCAGGCCGGATTCCAATTGCTCGAACTCCGGGCCGGCGCGGGTGTAGACACGGGTGTCCAGCTTACCTTCCTTGAGCTTCGCCACGGCTTCATTGAGTTCGAAGACCGGATCGGTGAACGAACGGCTCAGACGCAGGGCAATCACCAGGCTGAGAAGCACACCACCCAGTACCAGCAGGAGGGAAATCAACAGTGCTTTGTAGGTTTCCTTCTCCGTGCGTATGTGGGACATCTCAACCGTTACCCAGCCAATCGGTTTTTTGCCTGCGCCCACGTTCTGGCGGGAATCCGGGTCAAGCATGCTTTCGATCATCAGGTCCTGGAGGTAGACCGGTGTTACAAAGACGGTACTGTCGGGACGAGTAACCCGTACCGCCTTTTCGCCGGTCAAGGTGTCCTTGCCTATATCATCGGAGCTTCCCGGGCCGCTATGCAGCAGCCGATTGTGCTTGCTGTCGAAGAAGGTAATAGAGCGCACATCCTGTTCTTCCAACAGGGCGTTGGAGAGGCTGCTGAGCAGACTTCGATTGGCAGTGAACAGGCCGTATTCCGAGCCCGCCGACAACTGGCGTGACAATGACTCGCCGCGATCCTGCAGCAGGTTCTCAATGTTGTTGACCCAGCTGTAGGTAAAGAACAGCCCCAGCATCAGTGTGGTCAGAAGGGTGGGGACGAGTGTCACCACCAGTACTTTTTTGCGTATGCCCCAGCGCCGCATAGTGAGTTCCCGATTGACGTCGCCGACCTGATGTTCGGCATTCTTCCCTGTCAGAATAGTTGATTCCACGCAGTCTGACCGTGATGGCGCCCCGGATATAGCCCACAGTCATGGATATAGCGAGAAGCCGTATTGGGAGACTGCGGATATTCCGCGTATCATGCGAACCCGGAGTGTATCACAGGCTTGTGTTGTCGGCGTTACCGGCTGGCGGCGGGTTCCGGAAGAATTGAGGAAGGTTACAACATGCATTTCCCGACCATTGAAGATTATGTAGGGCATACGCCTCTTGTGCGTCTGCAGCGGCTTCCGGGCGAGACCAGCAATGTGATTCTGGCCAAGCTTGAGGGTAATAACCCTGCCGGTTCGGTGAAAGACCGTCCTGCCATCAGCATGATCCAGGAAGCAGAGCGCCGGGGTGAAATCAAACCGGGCGATACCCTGATAGAAGCCACCAGTGGAAATACCGGAATTGCCCTGGCGATGGCGGCGGCCATCAAGGGCTATCGTATGGTGCTGATTATGCCCGCGAACATGAGCGAGGAGCGTCGGGCATCGATGCGCGCCTATGGGGCGGAGATTGTCACCGTCACCAAAGAGGAAGGCATGGAAACCGCCCGCGACCTGGCCCAACAAATGGAAGCGGAAGGCAAGGGCAAAGTGCTGGATCAGTTTGCCAACCAGGACAACCCGCTGGCGCATTACCGCACCACCGGCCCGGAAATCTGGGAGCAGACGGCAGGGCGGGTTACGCATTTTGTCAGCTCCATGGGTACCACCGGGACCATCATGGGCGTGTCCAGGTATTTCAAGGAACGGAACCCGGATATCCAGATTGTTGGCCTGCAGCCCCAGGAAGGGGCGTCTATCCCCGGCATCCGGCGCTGGCCGGAGCCGTACCTGCCGAAAATTTTTGATGCCACCCGTGTGGATACGGTCATGGACATTGGCCAGCAGGAAGCTGAGGACACTATGCGTGCCCTGGCCAGCGAGGAAGGGATTTTCTGCGGTGTTTCATCAGGTGGCTCCATCGCTGCGGCCCTCAAGCTGTCGGCACAGGTTGAAAACGCGGTGATCGTGGCCATTATCTGTGACCGGGGTGATCGTTACCTTTCCACCGGTGTGTTTCCGGGTGCCTGAACCCATCAAGACCTGAATCCAGTTAAGAGACTTTCTATGAGTAGAAGACGCAGGAAGGCCCTGCCAAGCGAACCGGTGCGCTGTGTGATTGAAACCCTCAGTCACGATGGCCGGGGCATCGCCCGGGACAACGGTAAAGCACAGTTCGTCGACGGCGGCCTGCCGGGCGAGACGGTCATGGCAAAATTTATCAGTACACGCAGCAAGTTTGATGAATTGCGGGCTGTGGAAGTGCTTGAAGCCGACGACGCGCGTATAACACCGCCCTGTAATTTCGCCGATCTTTGTGGTGGGTGTAGCCTCCAGCACATGAGTGGCGATGCCCAGATCCGGTTCAAGGAAAATACCTTGCGGGAACATTTTGCCCATTTCGGGGGCATTGAACCCGAAGAGTGGGTGGCGCCCATGCGTTCCCCGGCCCTCGGTTATCGCCGCAAGGCTCGGCTGGGCGTGAAATACGTGCCTGCACGGGAATCGGTGCTGGTCGGGTTCCGGGAAAAGCGCAACAGTTTCCTGACCGATATTGATCGCTGCGTGGTGTTGGATCCGCGTATTGGCGATCGCATCACCCCTTTGCGCGAACTGCTACATGGCATGGACGCCTATCGGCGCATACCGCAGGTGGAGGTCGCCTGCGGCGACGATTCAGCGGCGATGATATTTCGCAACATGGACCCACTGAGCGATTCCGATAGGCAGGGGTTGATCGAGTTCGGCCAGGCCCATGAATTGCATATCTACCTGCAACCGAAAGGGCCGGATACTGTTCACAGAATCTGGCCCGAGTCTGGCGAGGAGCGACTGTCCTACGACATGGAAGAATTCGACCTGACCATGAAGTTCCATCCCATGGACTTTACCCAGGTCAATGTGGACATCAATCGCAACATGGTACACCGAGCCGTAGAGTGGCTGGACATCCAGCCCGGTGAGCGGGTGCTGGACCTTTTCTGCGGACTGGGTAACTTTACTCTACCGCTGGCCCGCCGCGCCGGGCAGGTGGTTGGTGTGGAAGGTGACGATGCCATGGTGGTCCGCGGACGGGAAAATGCGGAACTCAACGGGCTATCGAATGTCGCATTCCACGGCGCTGACTTACAGGCGGATTTCACATCACAACCGTGGGCAGCGGAAGGGTTCGACAAAATACTGATTGATCCGCCGCGTTCCGGGGCTCAGGAGGTGTGTGAATACCTGACGGCCTTTGGTGCTAAGCGAATTATTTATGTTTCCTGCAACCCGGCTACGTTGGCCAGGGACGCAGGAGTGATGGTGCGTAATGGTTATCGGCTGGTGAGGGCGGGCGTTATGGACATGTTCCCTCACACCACCCATGTTGAATCCATGGCGATGTTCGAGCGCGTGGATAATTGATGTCTCTCGGGACCGGTCACGGATGGCCGGATAAGCGACCAGGAAGAACAAGAGCGATATGGTAAAAGTTCGCGAAGACTATGCAGTGACGGGTGACGGCCAGGTTGATATCGAGCGCTGGGTTCGTCAGATCGAGTCACAAACGCATCTTGAGAATGCTGAACAATTCCGGCGGGCCTGTGAGATGGCCGCCGCCATTGATGTCCAGGCGGTACGTGAGGACAGGGTTTGGGCCCCGGGTGCCAGCAGCTTTCGCACCGGCATAGAAATGGCTCAGGTATTGGTGGAGCTGCACCTCGACCAGACCAGTCTGGTGGCGGCAATTCTCTACCGCGCGGTGCGGGAGGAACGGATTCCCCTGGAGAAAATCCGCAAGGAGTTCGGCAATGAGGTGGCCGGGCTGATTGACGGTGTGCAGCAGATGGCGGCGATATCGTCCATCCATCACCCACTCAAGGGCAATGTGCTGGGCCAGACCGAAGGCCAGCTCGACAACGTTCGCAAGATGTTGGTCACCATGATCGACGACGTCCGGGTGGCGCTGATCAAGCTTGCTGAGCGCACCTGCGCCATTCGTGCCGTAAAAAACGCGTCTGAAGAGAAGCGCATGCGAGTGGCCCGTGAGGTGTTCGATATCTATGCGCCGCTGGCGCATCGACTGGGTATCGGTCACATCAAGTGGGAGCTGGAAGACCTTTCATTTCGCTACCTGCACGAGACTGCTTACAAAAAAATCGCCAAGTTGCTCGATGAAAAGCGGCTCGACCGCGAAAGCTACATAAAGCGTGTCATCACTACCATCAAGGACGAACTGGTTGCGTCTGGAATAGAAGGCGAGCTTTCAGGGCGTGCTAAGCACATCTACAGTATCTGGCGGAAAATGCGGCGCAAGGGCATCGATTTTTCCCAGGTGTACGATGTTCGGGCCGTCCGCATCCTGGTGCCGGAAGTCCGTGACTGTTACGCCGCGCTTGGTATCGTGCACACACTCTGGCGCCATATTCCCAACGAATTTGACGATTACGTCGCCAACCCCAAGGAAAACGGGTATCAGTCCCTGCACACGGCTGTCATCGGTCCGGAAGGCAAGGTGATGGAGGTGCAGATCCGTACCCAGGCCATGCATGAGGAAGCGGAGCTTGGCGTTTGTGCTCACTGGCTCTACAAGGGCATGGACAAGGGTAACCGGTCTGTAGGCTACGATGCCAAGATCAACTGGCTACGGCAGGTGCTGGAATGGCAGGAAGAGCTCGGCGACCTGTCCGGGCTGGCGGATCATCTCAAGTCCGATGTTGCCTCCGACCGGGTCTACGTGTTCACGCCGGAAGGCCATGTGGTAGACCTGCCACAGGGTGCGACACCGGTGGATTTCGCCTATCGCGTGCACACCGAAATCGGCCATGCCTGTCGCGGGGCCAAGGTTAATAGCCGCATCGTGCCGCTGACCTACCCGCTGAAGACCGGTGATCAGATATCCATCCTCACGTCCAATAACCAGGCGCCCAGCCGTGACTGGCTTAACCCGAGCCTGGGGTATATCCAGACCTCCCGTGCCCGGGCCAAGGTCACCCATTGGTTCAAGCAGCAAGACCGCGACCGCAACATTGTCGATGGCCGGGCGATCCTGGAAGACGAATTCAAACGCCTGTCGCTGTACGAAGTGGATCTCAACGACCTGGCCCGCAAAGTGAACTATCAAGCCGCCGAGGATATGTTTGCGGCGGTGGGCGCAGGCGATCTTCGCCCCACCCACGTGGCCAACGTCGCCCAGCAGATGCTGGAGCCGAAATCCGAGCAACTGGATCTGAAGCTCAGCACCCAGAGGCGCAAGCCCTATGACACCGAATCGGATATCCAGATTCTGGGCGTTGGCAAGCTCAAGACCCAGGTGGCGAAATGCTGCAAACCCCTGCCGGGTGATCCGATTGGCGGCTACATCACCGTCGGCCGTGGCGTCACTGTGCATCGGCAGGACTGCATCACTTTCCTGAATCTGAAGGAGTTCGAGCCTAATCGGATTATCGAGGTGAGTTGGGGCGGTCAGCCTGTGGCTGTGTATCCTGTTGATGTCGAAATTGAAGCCTACGACCGTTCCGGTTTGTTGCGGGATATCACCCAGGTGCTGTCGTCCTCCAAAAGTGACGTTCTGGCTCTCAACACCTTATCCAACAAGGATGAGAATACGGCCACCATGACCGTGACCCTGGAAATTTCCAGCCTCGACCAGTTGGCCAAGTTGCTTGCCCAGATTCGCAATCTCCCCAATATCATTGATGTCAGGCGAAAGCGATCATGAGCTATTCCATTGATGATCTCAAAACGTTGATGGCGCGACTGCGGGACCCGGAGTCCGGATGCCCGTGGGATACCCGCCAGAGCTACAAAACCATCGTGCCCCATACCATTGAAGAGGCCTATGAGGTTGCGGATGCCATCGACCGTGAGGACTATCCGCATCTGGAAGATGAGCTGGGTGACCTGCTGTTCCAGGTAATTTTCTACAGCCAGATGGGAAAAGAAGACAACCACTTTGACTTCGACTCGGTGGTTGATAATCTCGTGCGCAAGCTAGTCCGGCGCCATCCCCACGTGTTCCCGGAAGGCACTCTGGAAAGCCGGATCGATCCGGACAACCGACCCAGCGAGGCTGACATCAAGGCAAGTTGGGAACGTATCAAGGCGGAGGAGCGGGCGGCGAAGCCGGAGACGTCTGCGGAGAAAGAGCCATCAAGCCGGCTCGACGGCATTGCCCGGACGCTCCCCGCAATGGTGCGCGCTGAGAAACTTCAGCGCAGGGCCGCCAATCATGGCTTTGATTGGCCAGAGGTTGAACCGGTCTTCGACAAGCTTCACGAAGAGCTCGATGAGCTAAAGAAAGCCTGGTATGACGCGAGCTCCGGCGATGGTCCGACAGAGGCGCTGGAGGACGAGCTGGGTGACCTGATGTTTGTGTGCGTCAACCTGGCACGTTTCATGAAAGTTAATCCTGAGCAGGCCCTCAACAGCACAAATCACAAGTTTGAGATGCGATTCCGTGCTATTGAGGAACACCTCGAACGCGAAGGCCGTGATATTGACGGCGAATCGCTGGAGGCATTGGACGCCATCTGGCAAGCCGTCAAAGGGGTTGAAAAGACTCGTAAAAAGTAACGGATAAGTACAATCCGTTACCAAGTTTTCCGCCCCGGGTGCGGTCGCTTCGTCTACACTTCCGGTTAAGGATGCACACATTTCGTGCACCCTGTGGGCCACCAAGAAGATGCAGGAGTGAAGGCACCATGAAAATCAAAGATCTGGTCAACTACTGGGACAAGCACGCACGTGGTCGTCTGACTCGTGATGCGTATTTTGCCGACCTCTCTGACCAGCATCACAAGCGACTGGAGAAACTGGCCGCGTTGTATCCGATGAAGTCTTCTCAGGACCTGATGCGAGATCTGATTTCCGCTGCCCTTGATGAACTGGAAACCAGCTTCCCGTACGTTCAGGGATCAAAGGTTGTTGCGTTCGATGAAGACGGCTTCGAAATCTATGAAGATCAGGGGATGACGCCGCGCTTCATCAGTCTCAGCCAGAAGCATATCCAGCGGCTGAAGGCGCGCCAGCTCGAATCGGTTGCCTGATCAGGCCAACACCTGATTAATCGCGACGACTCTGCAAGACCCGACGGGGTGGTTTTGCCACCCCGTAGCGAAGTGCCCCCGCTTTATTTATCCTTGCCTTCCAGCTTGTCCTTCAACGGGCTCAGTCTGACCAGGTCGTCCAGCGCGGCGCCAATCATGTCATTCAGTATGTCACTCTCTGAACGGTCCGGGTAAAGTTCGGCCAGCGCTGCTATGCGTGCGGCATCTTCCAGTGGCAAGCGGAGATTGTAATCGTGGCTCCGCTCAACGGACTCTTTCTTGCTTTCCCAGTGTTTGGGCAGATCGGTTACTTTCATGGATACTCCTTGCGGCGACAGGCTTTAATCGTTAGAAAGGCTTTATGAGAGTAAACAGTATCGTTAGTTTACTTCGCCTCCGTCAATTTAAAAGGACGTCAATGTGACCGAGCTACACCCTGACCTTCGAGAAAACGTTCGCATGCTGGGCGAGTTGCTGGGGCAGAGTATCCAGCGTCACCCCGGGCAAGATTGCTACGAGTTGATAGAAGAAGTGCGGGCGGCTGCCAAGGCCGACCGTCGCCAGGAAAGCGGTTCCGGCCAGCGCCTGGTCAACCTGCTGGGCAAACTTCGTGATGACGAGTTGCTGCCGGTAACACGTGCCTTTAACCAGTTCCTGAACCTGGCCAATCTGGCGGAACAGTACCACGGTATCCGTCGCAAGCGTGGCCATCAATCGGACCTGATGGTGGAATCCCTTGAAGAGGTGTTTGGCCGCCTCAAAGACGGTGGTGTCAGTGCCGATGAACTGCACAGGCGAGTGGCTGACCTTCGTATCGAGTACGTTCTGACGGCACATCCCACGGAAGTGGCCCGCCGCACACTGATTATGAAGTATGACGAAATGTCCGATTGCCTGGCTCGCCTGGACCATGAGGACCTGTTGCCCGCGGAGCGTGATGAAATCGTCGGACGCCTGTCGCAACTGGTTACCGAAGCCTGGCACACGGATGAGATTCGGCATGAGCGCCCGACGGCGGTTGACGAAGCCAAGTGGGGATTTGCCGTTATTGAGAACAGTCTGTGGCAGGCATTGCCGCGCTTTCTGCGAAGCCTCGATCTGTCGCTTTCAGACGCCACGGGGAATGGACTACCGCTGGACGCGTCGCCCATCCGGATCGCCTCCTGGATGGGCGGTGATCGCGATGGCAACCCCAATGTGACCCATAAAGTAACCCGCAAGGTGTTCCTGCTGGGCCGCTGGATGGCAGCCGACTTGTACCTGCGGGATATCCAGTCCCTGCGTGCGGAATTGTCCATGTGGCAGGCCAGTGATGAGCTGCGGGACGTCGCTGGTGATACCCGGGAGCCCTATCGCCAGGTGCTGGCCGGGTTGAGGGAAAAACTGATCAAAACCCGGGACTGGGCGGAAGCCAGGGTTGCCGGCGAGCCTGCCGACGCCACCGGCATTCTGTTTGCCAACGAGGACTTCACAGGGCCATTGGAGCTTTGTTATCGGTCCCTGGTGGACTGTGGGCTGGAATCCATTGCCAATGGTCCGCTGCTGGACACCATTCGCCGCGCCCATACCTTTGGTCTGCCTCTAATCCGCCTGGACATCCGCCAGGAGTCGACCCGTCATGCCGAGGCGGTTGCGGAAATGGTGGATTACCTGGGGTTGGGCGATTATCTGTCCTGGTCCGAACAGGAGCGCCAGGATTTCCTGGTGCGCGAACTCAAAGGGCGCCGGCCACTGATTCCCAGGCACTGGAAACCCTCCGAGGAAGTCGCCGAGGTGCTGGCTACCTGCGAAGTGGTAGCAGAGCAGACGCCGGAAGCGCTGGGTTCCTATGTCATCTCCATGGCCAGCAAACCGTCGGACGTGCTGAACGTGATTCTGCTGCTACGTGAAGCGGGTATGAAAAACCCGATGCGGGTGGTGCCTCTCTTTGAGACCCTGGATGACCTGCGCGGCGCCCCTGACAGTATGGCGGCGCTCTACAGCGTGGACTGGTATCGGGATTATTGCGAAGGCCGGCAGGAAGTCATGATTGGCTATTCCGATTCCTCCAAAGACGCTGGCCAGATGATGGCCGCCTGGGCTCAGTACCAGGCCCAGGAAAAGCTTACCGAGGTCGCCAATCAGTATGGCGTCCACCTCACGCTGTTCCATGGCCGGGGTGGCACCGTAGGCCGTGGTGGCGGCCCGGCCAACCGCGCAATACTGTCCCAACCGCCGGGTTCGGTGAACGGCAGTTTTCGGATCACCGAGCAGGGTGAGATGATCCGCTTCAAGTTTGGTCTCCCCCGGCTGGCGGAACAGAGCCTTACGCTGTACACCACTGCGGTGATCGAGGCCACCCTGGCGCCACCGCGAGGGCCAGAACCGGAATGGCGGGAGGCTATGGACTGGCTCACCGAACGTTCCCTCAAAGCCTACCGTGACGTGGTCCGGGACAACCCGGATTTCGTTCCCTATTTCCGTCAGGTTACCCCGGAGCAGGCGCTGGGTAAGCTGGCCCTCGGTAGCCGCCCGGCAAGACGTAAACCCGGCGGTGGCGTGGAAAGCCTGCGGGCCATTCCCTGGATCTTCGCGTGGACCCAGATGCGGATGATGCTGCCCAGTTGGCTGGGTAGCGACGTTGCCCTGGAGGAGGCTTTCCACAACGATCGCGTGCCGGTGCTGCGAGAAATGATGCAGCAATGGCCGTTCTTCAAAACCTATGTGGATATGCTGGAAATGGTGCTGGCAAAATCCGACCTGCGAATCGCCAGCTACTACGAAAAGACGTTGATCGATGATCCCAAACTGCTTGAACTCGGCAAGAACCTGCGGGAGCGCCTGCAAGGCTGCATCCGTCATTTGCTGGAATTGAAGCAGCAGGACAGTTTGCTGGAACAGGAACCTGTGTTTGCCCATTCCATGCGCGTACGTAATCCGTATACTGATCCGCTACACTATCTACAGGCGGAACTGCTCAAGCGTGACCGTGAGGGCGAGGGGAAGGGCGAAGTGCCCGAAATGGTGGAACGCGCACTCAAAGTTACCATGGCCGGTATTGCAGCTGGCATGCGGAACACCGGCTAGAGCAGGTTCGGCGGACCATAAAAAAACAGGAGTAACGCCGTGGCGTTAGCGGCAAAACTGGAACGCTTTTTAGCCGGCAAGGGAATTGCCTATCGGGAACTTGAGATTGATCAGGTGCTTAGCTTTGACGCCGCAGTTATGGCGTCCGGGCGTCCTCAGGATGAGTTTATCCGGGCAACGCCCCTGATCGACATCAATGGCGTTGTCATGGCCGTTCACGGTTACAACACCAGTCTGGATCTGGACCTGGTGCACAAGCAGACCGGCCGACGCCTGCAGCCGTTAACGGCCCGCCAGTCCGCCCGGCTGTTTGCCGACTGTGATCCGGGTTTTCAGCCGCCGGTCGGGGCAGCCTATGATCTGCCGGTACTTGTCGATGAGGGCATCCTGGGGTACCCCCGTACCCTGATGTGCTGCGGAACCGACAATACGCTTCTTGAACTGGATCGTACCTCTCTGGCAAGGGCTCTGGCAGACGCCACTCAGGGCCACCTGGCGCTTCGTGGGCAAAACAACGATGAGCGTGATGCCCTGACGCTGGAAGAGGTGGCCGACAAGTTGCAGAAGCTCTATCGCCTGCCGCCGATGCCTGCGCTGGCGCTGCGCATTCTCCGTTTGACGGCCAATTCCGAGGCGACCGCCCGCGAGCTGGGCGAGCTGATTGAGTTTGACCCCAGCCTTACCGCGCAGATCATGCGCTATGCCCGTTCCGCTCTATTCAACTATCCCGGTCAGATCAACTCGGTACAGGAAGCGGTGACCCGGGTGCTTGGGTTCGACCGTGTTGCCCATATCGCGCTGGGTATCGCGTCGGTGCGTGCTTTCGAAGTGCCCCGTCAGGGCATGCTTGGGATGGACCAGTTCTGGCGCCACTCCTTGTATAACGCGTTTGTGTGCCAGCGTATGGCGCCAAAGTGTCATTCAGACAAAGGCCTGGCGTATCTGTGTGGCCTGCTGCACAACTTTGGCCTACTGCTGGTCGGCCACCTGTTTGCCCAGGAATTTGACGAGCTGAATGCGTTGCGTGAAGCCAATCCCGACGCCAGTATGCACTCGCTGGAGCAGCAGGTGTTCGGGGCCAGCAACGACCAACAGATGCTGGCGGTTGGCCACGGCGCCATTGGTGGCATCCTTCACCGGCTTTGGGAACTGCCTGACCCGGTGGTCAAGGCCGCGGGCATGCACCAGCAGGCCGGCTATCATGGCGAGCATGAACCGTATGTGCTTATGGTCCAGTTGGCCAATGGGCTGCTGAAGGAAAGGGGGATTGGGGATGAATTCAACCCGGATGATATTGTCTCCCTTGCGTCGTCCCTCGGGCTTTCGGAAGGGGATGTCGCCCGTCTGAACGAGGAGATTGACAACGTTTCTGGGGAGCTGGACGCGCTGGCATTATCCCTGTCATCCTGACCTTCGAGCACTATCAACCACAGCCTGCAACTCACAGCCCGATGTAACCTTTTGGTGCATGCTACGGAGGTCCACTTTCTATGAGGGGGCTGAGTTCGTATAATGCGCCTTCCTTGGCAGGGGCTGCGGGCTCGTTGCTGCCGAGAAGCTGTCGCAAAGCTGCCGGGTTTTGCAACAGCTTTTCAAATGATAATGACTACAACGGGAGCACAGCGTTATGAGAATCATCATGTTAGGCGCGCCAGGCGCAGGCAAGGGTACGCAGGCCCAGTTCATAACCGAACGGTTTGAAATCCCACAGATTTCGACCGGCGACATGCTTCGCGCGGCGGTGAAAGCCGAGTCCGATCTTGGCAAGCAGGTCAAGGAAGTGATGGCTTCTGGCGGCCTGGTGTCTGATGACATCATCATTGCGCTCATCGAAGAACGGGTTAAGCAGCCTGACTGCAAGAACGGCTTCCTGCTCGACGGTTTCCCCCGCACCATTCCCCAGGCCGAGGCCTTGAAAGACCAGGGTATTGTCATTGACTACGTGGTAGAAATCGCCGTTGATGACGAGGAAATCGTAAGCCGTCTGTCAGGTCGCCGGGTGCACGAGGGCAGTGGTCGTATCTATCATGTGAAGTACGATCCCCCCAAGACCGAAGGTAAAGACGACGAGACCGGCGATGCCCTCATCCAGCGCGAGGACGACAAGGAAGAAACCGTCCGCAAACGCCTGAAGATCTACCACGAGCAAACCGCGCCACTGGTCGGTTACTATCAGGACTGGGCGAAAGAAGCCCCTGCGGCTGCGCCGAAATATGTGCGCGTAAAAGGCGTAGGCAGTCTGGATGACATTCGCAACCAGATCCTTACCCAACTGAAGTAACCTCGTGAAATTACTGGCACTGGATACCTCATCAGAGGGCTGCTCAGCAGCCCTGCTGGTGGATAACAGCTTGGTGGAGCGGTTCGACTTGGCTCCCCGGGGCCACACCCGTCTGTTGATGCCGATGATCCGCGAGCTTCTCGCCGAGAAGAAATTGGTGCCGGCGGACCTCGATGCGCTTGCATTTGCCTGTGGTCCGGGCTCGTTCACGGGTCTTCGCATTGCCACGGGGGTTGTTCAGGGGCTGGCCTATGGTCTCGGAATTCCCGTTATTCCGGTTTCATCCCTGGCAGCCGTTGCCGAGGATGCGACACACCACTGGCAGATGCTGGACGGCGACGCCGTTGCAGTGGCCTTCGATGCCCGCATGGGTGAAGTGTATTGGGCCTGTTATATCTGCAAGGATGGGCAGCCAGAGTTGATGGGGCACGAACAGGTGTGCGCACCGGCGTCTGTGGCTCTGGCTGATGGCGCATCCCGATGGTTTGGTGCCGGCCAGGGATGGAATCTGAAAGAAAACTTCCCGGATGGTGTTGCCGCAACCATGCAGCACCTCGACGAGACTCTGGTGCCCAGGGCGTCCAGAGTGGCGGAGATCGCCGCCCGCGACTTTCGTGCGGGAGCGGGGGTGCCGGCCGAACAGGCGCAACCGGTTTATATTCGTGATGAAGTGGCCTGGAAAAAACTGCCCGGCCGCTGACAACAATCTCACTGCTACCACCCGGAATCACTGCCGATGGAACTGTGGCACATTATTGTATTGGCCGTTGTACAGGGGCTGACGGAGTTTCTGCCGATCAGCAGTTCGGCCCATCTGATTCTTCCTTCACAGGTATTCGGCTGGCCGGATCAGGGCCTCGCCTTCGATGTCGCTGTTCATGTAGGGACGTTGGCAGCTGTTGTCTGGTACTTTCGCTCGGAGGTGGCTCGCCTAACGGTCGCCTGGGTCGGAGACACGGCTCGGGGCCGTGTCAGGCAGGACAGTGGCCTTGCGTGGGCGGTCATCGCCGGCACGGTTCCGGCCGGACTGGCGGGTCTGCTGCTTAATGATTTCATTGAAACCTCTCTGCGTTCGGGGTTGGTGATTGCGGTTTCGACCATCGGCTTTGGTTTGGTGCTGTGGTGGTCAGACGCGGTGGGGCGTCGCAAACGGGACCTGCCGGCATTGACCATGAAAGATGCGGTGATCATCGGCGTGGCTCAGGCGCTGGCTCTGATCCCGGGCACTTCCCGATCCGGTATTACCATCACGGCGGCTCTGTTTCTCGGGTTTGGACGAGAGGCCGCTGCCCGATTCTCGTTCCTGTTGTCGATCCCGCTGATTCTCGCGGCCGGACTGCTGAAAACCCTGGAGTTGGTGGAGCAGGGCGGGGCCACCGACTGGGCCGCGATTGCCCTGGGTGCTGCGCTGTCATTTGTCAGTGCCGTGGTCTGTATTCACCTGTTCCTCAAGTTTCTTGAGCAGCTTGGCCTGATGCCGTTCGTTATATACCGCCTGGTACTCGGTCTGCTGTTGCTTGTTATGCTCTGGTAGGGTAAGAATTGAACAGCCTGCTTTAAAATCGGCTCGGGATCTTCCATAATCCAGAATCTGTGGTCTTTATAACCGGTGTGCCAGAATGATCGGTGGTGTTAACCCAAACAGCAGTCTCCCTTTCCAGTCCGGCAATAGTAGCCCGGTTCGTGAGCGCAGTGACGTTGCCCGGGCGCCTGCGTCCGCACCCGATAACGACAGCCAGGCAGTTCGCCGTGATCTCACCGATGCACAGTCCCCCAACGCCGAACAACGGCCGATTCCTTCTGTTGAGTCGCTTGAGCGCCGGGTCGAGGCGCGTCAGGCTGCGGAGGATGTGCGCCTGGAGCGTTTCCGCGCCGATGAAGTTTCCCTGAGCACCTCCAGAGCCCTGTCCACGTTTGCCGATGTCGCCGCCGGAGGCGATGTCGCGGATGCAGGGCTCTCAGGCATCGATATCCTGGTTTGATGCCGCCTGGAAACACCCTGTCCGAACTCGCAGTCGGCTGCAGCCCTCTTGGTGACTTCCACGCCGCACGTTCCCTGGCTGAAACATTGTCGCTGCCCCTGCTGGGCACGCTTCGTCCGCGAGACGTTCGTGACTACCCAGTGCTGCTGTTTCTGGACGAAAATGGTCTTGGCCTACAGGTGACCGGCAAGGGGGCTCCAGGGCCTGTCAGGGCCGAGTTTGTGACCGGGAAGGCGGGATACCGAAGAGAGCACGGCGGTGGCACCGGCCAGCTGATTGCCAAGGCCGTTGGCCTGAAGAAAGCCCGCCAGTCCCTTCATGTTCTGGATGCAACTGCTGGCCTTGGTCAGGATGCGTTTGTATTGGCCTCCCTGGGCTGCAGGTTAACCCTTTTCGAACGTTCGCCGGTTATCCATGCGTTGCTTAGTGATGGACTTTCCCGCGCGGCGTTGAATGAGCAAAGCGCGCCCATTGTTGCCCGGATGGCACTGCAGTCGGGTAGCAGTATCGACTGGTTATCGCAGGCGGGCGCGGGCGCCGCGGATGTGATCTACCTTGACCCGATGTTTCCCCATCGCGACAAGTCGGCCCTGGTCAAGAAGGAAATGCAGGTGTTCCGCACGGTGGTGGGAGACGACGATGACTCACCGGCGTTGTTGAAGGCCGCGTTGGCGGTGGCAACCTATCGCGTTGTCGTCAAACGCCCGCGCAAGGCGAAGCCAGTGAGTGGCCCTGAACCCACCACCCGTATTGAAGGGAAGAGCAGCCGGTACGACATCTACTCCATCAAGGCGTTTCCCGCCGGATAGGTCACCGGTCGCGTTCAGGCCCCAAGCATGGTCACCTGCTGAATGGCCTGGCGTTTTTCCACACTTAGCACCAACCGTGCGTCTTCCGCTACTTCATCCAGGCCGTCGGTGTAGCACAGCAGCCCGTCGTCATCGGTGGTGATAACGCCATTGTGCTGCATGTTGGCGATGAAGTTACGGAACAGGGTCTTGTCGAAGAACTCCGGCGCATTGAGGCCGAACAGGATGGACATACGCTCGGCCAGAAGCGTGCTCTGCTCTTCCAGTTCGCCGGCGGTAATCTTACCCGACCCGTATTTGCGCAAGATGCCGATGGCAATGTGATAGCGTTCTAGGGTCTGGATGATGAACCGTGACAGCACTCGCAGGCGCAGCATGGCATCGGTGCCTTCCTCGGGGCGGCTGATCCTGTCTTCCTCTTCTTCGAACAGCAACCCTTTCGCCAATAGAACGTCGATCCATTGGTTGATGACCCCGTCAATCTCCTCGGCATCGTATTTGAGGAAAAGTTCGGATTTCAGATAGGGGTAAGCCACGCTGGCCAGGAACTCAATCTTGTCCCGGCGCAGGGAGTTCTTGTTCTCGAACAGGCTCGCGATTAGAGAAGGCAGGGCAAACAGGTGTTGGATATTGTTGCGGTAATAGGTCATCAGGATCGCGTTGCTGCCTTCCAGCGCGATGATGTCACCCAATTTCTGGGGCTGGCGCGTGATCAGTCCCATGTTTTCGCAGTAGTCGACCCAATCCTTGCCACTGCCTTCCGGCAGCGTGATGGTGTCGGCGTAGGGAAACGCTTTCAGCAGGTCGGCATACTGGTCCATCAGGCGGATCAACTGGCCTTCATCCATAGCCAGGCGATCGGTGCCCAGCAAGACCGTCGCGGTCATGCCAATGGGATTGACGGCTACAGATGCGTTAATGCTGGACGCAACACGATTGGACAGTTCAGACACTGCCTGATTGAGCCATTTTGGCCGGTACTCGGAATCGTAGGCTTCTTTCCGCCAGCTTGGTTCGACCTCGTTCAGTACCTCCGCAAGAGGAATCGCTTCACCGAAGTTTACAGCGACCTGACCAAATGAGTTGCTCAACTTGCGAACCGTCTTGGCAATCGCAAGCACGCTCTCTTTCTGTTTTTTCTTGCCCCGTAATTCACCGAGGTAAGAGCGGCCTTCCATCACCTTCTCGTAACCGATGTATACCGGGACGAACACGATGGGTTTGCGATGGTCCCGCAGGAAGCTGCGGACGGTCATGGACAGCATGCCGGGACGAGGCTGGAGCATGCGGCCAGTACGGCTGCGCCCGCCCTCGACGAAGTACTCAACGGAATAGCCGCGGGAGAACATCACGTGCATGTATTCGTTGAAAACCGTGGCGTAGAGCGGGTTGTCACGGAAGCTCCGACGCATGAAGAACGCGCCGCCGCGTCGCAGGATGGGGCCAACAATAGGCATGTTCAGGTTGATGCCCGCAGCAATGTGCGGGGGCATCAGTCCGTTCTTATAGAGCACGTAGGACAGCAGCAGGTAATCTATGTGGGAGCGATGGCAGGGAACATACACTACGGCATTGTCCTGAGCTTCTTCCTTGGCAACGCGGATGTTGTTGATAGCGATGCCATTGTAGATACGGTTCCACAGCCAAGACAGCACCACTTCCAGGAAACGTATGGTCACGATGGACATGCTGGCAGCGATCTCGTCCGCATATTTGTACGCCTTGGCGCGCACCTTTTCCGGGGGGATATCATCCTTGCGGGCGGTTTCCCGGATGGCTTCCTTGACCGCCTGGGTCCGCACCAGTCCACCTACCAATGTGCGGCGGTGAGACAGGTCCGGGCCGAGCACGGCTTGGCGCACCCTGCGGAAATGGGTACGGAGAATGCGGGCGAGCTTACGGTTGGCGCGTTCCTCGCTATGGCGGTATTCGTCAATCACCTGCTTCAGGGACAGGGGCTGATTGAACTGCACGTAAGTGCTGCGGCCATGCACCATAATGATCAGGAATTTCTGCAAACGCCCAGCCACGGACCAGGTGTCGGACAGCAGCAGTTTGACCAGCGATTTTTCCTTGTCCGGGGAGCGCCCCCAGAACAGCGACACAGGGACGATCTGAACATCCTGCTCAGGGTGTTCCAGGCCATGGCGAACCAGCGCCCGGAACTCACCGGTGGGAACCGGCGTCTGGCGACGACGGAAAAGACCACCAATCCGGCGGTAGAGGAAAAAGAAAGAGTGGTTCGGACCGTTCTTGACCGGAAGGGACGACTCGGCACCGGGCAGACCGGCTCGCAGCACCTCCTGTTCCAGGACTAATCGGCTGGACAGCGAGCTGTACTGCAGTACGTAGCAAACCGGTTTTTCCGGGTCTACTCCCAGGGCTTCCACGCTGTTGCCACTCACATCCGTCCGGACCCACAAAAACAGGATTTTGCGAAAAAGGGTCAGGATCAGGCTGCGAAGGCCCAGGAAAAAACGCATAAACGGTCGCTCCGGTTCACAAAACAGGCGGTAAGTTTACTTGGTTGCATGCAGCGCGGAAAGCCATGCAGTCGTTCTGTTGTGTTGTGCCGCTGTGATACATTTCCAGCTCTACCCACATAATAGCTTCTGGACACGGATTATGGCGTTATGGACTCCCGGCTGGTCTCCAAAAGAGCCCGACGATGACGATCTTGTGTTGGCCATCGACGGTGATGCGGTGCTGAAGCCCGACGTTGGCTGGCTGGAATCCTGGCGGATGGTCGTTCCGAGTATGCAGGGTGATATCGGGCCGGTTTATGTTGGCCAGATGAACGGCAAGCCTGTCTACGTGGCCCAAGCCGACGCGGCCAGTCTGGCTGGATCTACAGAGCGGGTGCCACTTCGGGAAGCGCTGTTGATGCTGGAGGATGCCCCCGCCGAAATGTTGGGTACCGCGTTCCAGGTACATCAATGGTGGCGGGACCATCGCTTCTGCGGCCGCTGTGGTGAATTGACGGTGCTACACCCGTTGGAGAGGGCGAAATGGTGCGAACCCTGCGGCATTCCCTGGTATCCCAGGCTGGCTCCCTGCGTGATCGTGGTTATCCGCCGTGGTGAACGCATGTTGCTTGCACGATCGTCGCGGACGAAGCGTCATTTTTTCAGCCTGATTGCGGGCTTTGTGGAGCCGGGCGAAACCATTGAAGCGGCGGTTGCCCGGGAAGTGAAAGAGGAAACCGGCCTTGAGGTTAGTGGGGTTCGCTACCACTCCTCTCAGCCATGGCCGTTTCCCCATCAGTTAATGCTGGGCTTCTTTGCGGACTACGCCGGTGGCGAGCTGGTGCTGCAGGAAGACGAAATTGCGGAAGCGGACTGGTTTCTGCCGGGCGATATGCCACCTGTACCACCGGTAACAACCATATCCGGCGGCCTGATTCAGGCCATGGCACGGGAAATTGAAGGGCAGGAGGCATCGTCGTGACCGTGCCAAGAGTGCTGGTCTTTGATTCAGGCGTTGGTGGGTTGAGCGTTGCTGACTGTATCCACCGACAATTGTCGCGGGTGAGGTTGGTGTACCTGGCTGACAACGCCGGCTTTCCCTACGGCGCCCAGCCGGAATCGGTGGTGATTGAGCGCAGCCAGACACTGATTCGGCTGGCGCTGTCGGAATTCCCCTGTGATGTCATTGTGGTGGCCTGTAACACCGCGAGCACAGTGGTGTTGCCGTACCTGCGGGCCATGACACCGATACCGGTGATCGGTGTGGTGCCGGCGGTAAAGCCTGCTGCGGGGGTGTCTGAAAACCGTCGTATTGGCGTGCTGGCCACTCCCGCCACCGTCCGTCGACCCTATCTTACTGACCTGATTGACGAGTTTGCCAGCGATTGCACGGTGGAAAGGCTGGGGCATCCGGACCTGGTCCAATGGATCGAAAACCTGGTGTCCGGCTCGCCAGTCCCCGAACAGGCATTGTCCGTGGCGTTACAACCGTTCCGGGACGTGGGTGTGGACACCGTGGTTCTAGGCTGCACTCATTACCCGTTGATAAAGGATCTGTTACAGCGCCAGTTACCTGCCGTAAAACACTGGGTGGATTCCGGCGAGGCGATCGCGCGCCGGGCGATCTGGTTATTTGAGCAGCAGGGACTGGAACTGAAAAGTCTTATGGCCCTCAACAGCAAAGGGGGGGTGGTTGATGCGGCCCTGTTTTCCGGGGATGTCCCACAAGGTATTGGGGGGTTCCTGAATGGGCTCGGCCTGGCCACCAACGACATCCGTGGTAGCTGGCCCTCGGCGGCAGCCGGTGTTATAGCAGGCGGGTCAGCTTGAACATGGCCAGGAACTCCAATGCCGGTAAGGATCGGCGGTGACAACAGTAGGTTTTGAAATTGTCACCACGGAACCGTGACTTGGTAAATTCCAGACCCTTGAAGTTGTAGAGGAAGTTCCCCTTCTCATACAGGCCGTGCATGATGCGCTTGAGCAACCGGCTTTCCTGATGCTCGGTAGCCGGGTCCAGGGATAGCGGAATCAAACCCAGGTCCAGGTGGGGCACGCCTTCTGCCTTGAACACATCCATAGCGTGGGCCATCAGGGTGTAGAAAATACCCTGGCGGAAATCTGCGTTAGCCCTTGAGATGTTAGGCACGTAACTGATGATCTCGTTATTGCGGTAGATGGGGTCGAAGTAGATAAAGCCCACCGCCTTACCATCCTGGTACGCGTAGAAATGGCGTTCGTTTTCCCGGTACTCCATCTCCATGGGGCGTATCAGGAAACGGATCTCCTTGCTCTTGCACTTACGGGTGCGGATCCAGGCATCGGAGATTTCGCGGGTGTGGTCATCGCTGAAACGCTCCTTCACGGTAATGCCGTTTTTCTCCGCCTGGTTGAGGGCCGTGCGCAGGATCTGTTTTTTCTTTCCGCTGAGGGACCAGTTCTTCAGGTTGATGCGGGACTCGCTGCCAAACTGGGTGCCAAACAGGCCAAAGCGGCGGTAGAGGTAGTCCACGACGGGTTTGGAAACCTGGATATAGCAGGCGGAAGGGAAGCGTTGGTGAAATTGCTCCAGAATCAACTCAAAGTGTTCCGGGGCGGTGACCGGGTCGGAGAGCACGAAAGTGCCGCCCCATTTGCGCATATATGCCAGGTAGCCAACGCCGGGCACGTCGAAGTACTGCATCTCAGGTTGCAACGTCGAGAACGACTGGGAATGGGTGCCGTACTTCTTGAGGTAATTGATGCGCTCTGCAAAGGTGAATGCACCCTCGTCCAGAGAGCGGACGCCATCAAGTGAAAGGATCTGGTCTGACATTGTGAAACTCCCCCGTTTATTGTTGTAAATCCGGCGTGAGGCCTCGTGTCTACACCTGTTTCCGTCCCAGGATTGACCAGTAACAGTTCATGTTCAGCAGTTTGAAATGCTTTTTCTCGGTGACGTGCAGGCCAAGGCGCTGCATGTGTTCGGGGTAGTTGTAAATCTTGTGGAAGGCATTGTTGGCGAACAGCCAGAAGATGAAGACGGCCATATACCAGTACATCTTCTTGAACAGGCGGGCCACAATGTTGCCGGTGGGGTAGCAGAAGTCGCCCACAACGACCCTGGCGTCCGCCTTGCCCAGACGGATCAGGTGTTCGAGCACCCGCACCATCATGTCTTCGTCAAACACATTGAGGAAAAAGTTGGCCACCACCATGTCGTACTGTTCGAACTCTTCCACCTTCATGATGTCGCTGTGAATGCGGCGGATGGTCAGGTGTGGCGCCTCTTTTTCCTGGGCTTCGGCAAACTTGCGCAGCATGGTCTCGGAGAGGTCCACCACGGTTACGTCCGCGCCCAGTTCCGCAGCACGGATCGCGTCACGGCCATGGCCCACCCCGGCGAACAGGATGCGGGCGCCGGGCTTGACGGTTTCCACATCGAGCATGGCGGTCTTGCAGCGGTGAATGTTCTTGCCGCTGTAGAGGTTGCTCAGAAAATCGTAAACCGGACCAATGTATTTGTATTTATCGCGCATGGTGACTTCTGCCTGTCCATATCCTGGGGATGCTTCCATTCTTCTTGTGATTGTTGATTCACCGCCAGGTGAATTGAAGGAAGCGCCTGATGGATTTGAGCTTAGAGAAGCCGGTGGGGGAATTATGTGCAGTACCGCGCATTTCCAGATACATAACGTAACGAACAGCAACACTTTGCAAACCAGATCAACATTTTAGATCTGACTGTCCGACAATGGAGTATCGATAATGAGAGAGATTAGAAAGCGACTGCGCGCGCCGGGGTATGTCCGAGGGTTTTACCGATGACGTCTGCAGGCCGTGCGGGGCCGTAGAAGAACCCCTGAACCTGGTGGCACCCCAGGCTTTTGAGGTAGGTGAGCTGTTCGTCCGTTTCCACGCCCTCCGCCACGATCTGAAGCTTCAGTCCATGGGCCATGGCGACAATGGCGTTTACAATGCAGGCACCGTCTTCGCCTCTGCGAATGGCTTTGACAAAGGACTGATCCACTTTCAGGGTGTGAATGGGCAGCCGGTGAATGTAATTCAGGGAGGAGTAGCCAGTGCCGAAATCATCAATGGCAATTCTGACGCCAAATGACGCTAATTCCCGGAGTTTCTGACTGATCTGTTCAAGATCGTTCATGATCACGTTTTCAGTGATCTCGATTTCCAGGTTCTGGGGCGGGAAGCCGTGGGCCTGGAGTTGAGTCATCAGAGTTTCTACAAACCTTGGGTGCTCCACCTGGGCCGGGGACAGGTTTACCGCCAGCCGCAGGTCGCTGTGTCCTTCTCGAATCCACTGGCCGACATCGTGGCAGGCCTGGTCGAGTACGCATTCACTGAGTTTGGCAATGAGTTTGGTTTCTTCCGCCAGTGGCAGGAAGTCCCGTGGATAGAGTAATCCCCTGTCCGGGTGTTGCCAGCGCACCAGCGCTTCCAAACCCACCACACGATTGCTCGAGGAACAGACCTGCGGCTGGTAAAACACTCGCAACTCATCGCGCTCCAGCGCCATCCGCAGGTCCCTTTCCAGACTCAGGCGGTTGGCAGTATCAATGCTCATGCTCTCCGAGTAGAAGCGATAGCCATCCTTGCCCCGTGCTTTGACGTGATACATGGCAATGTCGGCATTCTGGATCAGTTGATCCATGGATTTGCCGGCTTCCGGGTAGGTGGCAATGCCGATACTCACGCCCACGAAGACTTCATGCTCGCCCAGTTGGAAAGGTGCACGCAGTGCCTTGATCAACTTCTTTGAAATCTGTCGTGCGTCCTCGTGACCGTGTATCGACGGCAACAGCAGAGTGAATTCATCACCACCGAAGCGTGACAGAGTGTCCCCCTTGCGCAGGCAGCGTTCCAGCCGCTGCGTGACCGCCTGCAACAGGCGATCGCCCATGGCATGTCCCAGCGTGTCGTTGACGACTTTGAAGCGGTCGAGGTCCAGGAACATCACGGCCAGCTTCTGTTCGCTGCGGCGGGCGTGGGTGATGGCCAGGTCGAGCCGGTCCTTGAACAGGGCGCGGTTTGGGAGTCGGGTCAGCAAGTCGTGGTAAGCCTGGAAATTGATAAAGGCTTCCGCTTCCTTGCGCTCGGTGACATCGCGGGCGGTGCCGTAGTAGCGGGCCTCGCGGTCATGGTGTGTGCCGCCGCCATGATTGGCGTGGGGCCAGGTTTCCGGGTCAATCGGAAACGCGGTAATTTCGAAGTGGCGGGTCGCCTTGCGACTGCCTCGGGTCTTGAGGCGAACCTCCAGTGTCCTCGGATTGTCTGCGGTGATGTTTGGGCCTTTCAGGGCGTAGGTCCCCCGCGCGATGTCCCGGTCATCCAGGATGTGGCGAAAGTGACGTCCACAGAGTTCGGCGGGCTGGTAACCGAGCAGGCTCTCGATCTTGCTGTTCACAAAACAGAAATGCCCGTCGCCATCGAGCATGAAAACGATATCGGGTGAGCTGTTGACGATGTAGCGATGCAGTTCCTCGGATTTTTCCAGGCGCATTCGGATGTGCTCATGGGCGCGAAGCAGCGAACGCTTGCCGAGCACACCATCGACCGTTGCCAGCAGTTCTTCCGGGTCGAACGGTTTGCGGATATAGTCCAGTGCCCCCCTGCGCAGTGCGCGGCTGACGGAACTGAATGAGCTTTCACCACTTACGACAATCACGCCGCATTCGGGTTGCCTCGACGACAGACGCTCCATCACCCCGAAGCCATCCACGTCTGGCATGCGAAGATCCAGCATCGCCAGATCGAAAAACTCGGTCTCAAGGATGCGACAGGCCATGCGCCCACCTTCCGCTTCGGTGACCTCGTACCCCTTGCTTCTGAGCAGTGAAGCAAGGCCGGAAAGCAGTCTCGGATCATCGTCGACGACCAGGATGCGCGCCTTTCCGTCGTCGCCGTAAGTCCACTCGGTGCTCGCAGGTTTCATGTCAGTACGCCCGTCGTTTCTTCGTCATTTTTCATCGTTTTTTTTATTTGCCGCCGCGGGAAACAGAATTCGGAATGCTGTCCCTCCGCGTCCCGTGCGGCAACTAATGATGCCCTCCATGTCATCAATCAACTGTTTAACCACGCTCAGACCAAGACCGCTGTGGTCCTTGCTCTTGGTGGATTGAACCGGTGAAAACAGGTGTTTGCGGACCTCATCGGGAATTCCATTACCGGTGTCCGCCACTTCCAGTTCCACCCAGGTTTTTCCGCTTTGCCAGACCGGTGCCAGCGTGTGAATAGCCACTTCGCCGCCGTCAACGAGACATTCTGCCGCATTACGGACCAGGTTGATAACCACCTGACGGATGACCGCGCCGGGCACGGTAACGTCGGTGGGGTCCTCGCACAGATCCAGCTCCAGCGCCCTGTCGCCGCCGCTGAACAGGCTGTCTTCCAGCAAGTCCCGCAGAATTCTCAGTTCGTCATTAAGATTGCAGGCGCCGGTCGGGTTCGTTGAATCATGGCTCGGAGCCCGGCTGATCTGCAACAGGAGATCCCCTGCGCGATCGAGCTCGTCACGTATGACGTCCAGCTCTCCCTGCACTTCGTTATCATCCAGCCGGTTTCGCAGTTGATAGATATATTGCCGGATAATGGTAAGCGGGTTGCTCACTTCATGGACCTGACGACGAATGGCCTGTCGGGCCAGTTCGGCTTCCAGACCGTCCTGGGCAGTGCTCCTGGGCTGCGTGGCGGTGACGGCGTCAGACAGTTTTGCGCTGAACAGGCGACCGATTTCTTCTGCCTGGCCAGAGCTTTCATGGTCAGTACCGACGACAAATACGCCTGCACATGGATCTTCCCCACGCACGGGGATAGCCACCAGAGAAGGCGTTTTCAAGAGCGAAAGCAACTGGCGGTCCAGTACCGTCGGTGAGCGATGATCGAGGCACAGGGCGCTGCCGCTGCTGCAGGCCTCGGTCAGCACGCTGGTGGCTGCCCCAATGGCAACCGTGAGATCAGGGACGTCACCAGTGCTGGAGGATAGCAGCGTCAGCCCGTCCCCGGCCTGGCCAAAATAGAGTGCCGGAAGGCCGGTGATCAGTGTCAGGCTGGTGACGGTTGCGGCCAGGCTCTCCTGGGCACTGCCGCGAATCGGCGACAGTTCCAACGCCTGGCTGGCCATGGCCTGTTTCAGTATGGTCTGTTTGAGTTTGTGGTTGGAGTGGCGGGCGTCGTAGTCTTCCGAAAGCGGAATGCCCAGCGATTCGGCCACGCCGCTCACTTCCTGGTCGATCCTGCGGTTGATCTCTCGCGTGAGTTCTTCATTGAGGCCAAAAATGGTCCCCGCTGCAGCAATGCCCACCGCGTCCGAAAGTGCCAGGCGTGTTGCCAGGCTAATCAGTTTGACCAGGTGTCCGGCATCTCGTACTTCCGTTGGCATGGCCTGTTGGTAGCGCATAGCATCAACTGCCATGGGTCCCAGACCCCATGACTCTACCAGTTCGGCAGCAATATCGGACTGGCGGTCAAGGTAGTATTGCTGGGTCTCTCCAGGCGGGGTTTTCAGCGCGATCAGCTCGCCCACATTGTGCAGCATTCCCAGCATGAACGCCTGGTCGGGTTCGGGGTAGCGCGTCAGTGTTGCCAGGGCCCTGGCAGTCAGAGCGGTGGTCAGTGAATGGCGCCAGAAGTCCCTTAGCTGTTGCCACTGGTCTGCCCCGAGTTCGTAAAGGAGCTGGCGCAGTGCCGCAGTCAGAACCAGAGTATGGAATCGTCGTGTTCCCAGCCTGAGCAGCGCCTGGTCAATGGAGCGTATTTGCGAGGTGGGGCCATACAATGCTGAGTTGGCCAGGGCGAGAACACGAGTAACCAGAGCGGTGTCGGCAGAAACAATATCGCTTATTCGGCGATAATTTTCGTCCTGATGACAGGCTTCAAGCACCCTAAGGGTAACCTCTGGGAGACTCGGTAGCTGTATGTCAGGGGCAATCAGCATAGGCCTGCCTGTATAACGCGCCAGATATTGTCGTTAGTATCTGACGACTTGTTCATAAATACTAACCCGATGGAGCTTAGACAATAAGCTGCGTTTATTAAACAGTTATTGGTCCTTTTTTAAGCAGAGTATTACCTGTGTTTGGATGTGTGTAAACTTTTTACAGGTTAAATGTCGCAAAACCGTCCATTATTGGGCAGGCAACCCGCCTCTTTTTGTCTACAGTTAGAACTCCGTCCGGGTTACACTTTGACACAGTACTCAAATTTCACCCGGATCACGTGTCAGTCGACGGACAAGACAGCGCCTATAGGCATTCATGACCGACTCCCGCACTTCCAGGCACATTCCGAAGCAACCCAGAACACTGGCGATTACCGGTGGCAAGGGTGGTGTCGGAAAAACATCGGTGGCACTGAACCTTTCCCTGACCCTTGCGCGAGAGGGTTACAGAGTATTGTTGCTGGATGGTGACACGGATCTGGCTAATGTCAGTATCATGCTGGGCCGGTATCCGGAACGGACCCTGGCTAACGTAATGGCCAATGAGTGCTCCCTCCGCGATGTGATCATGGAATCGGAGTGGGGGCTGCACATCATTCCCGGCGCCTCGGGGGTCGAGCAATGTGTCGACATGGCTGCTGAAGAAAGTCTCCGTGTTCTCAAAGCGTTGTCGAGGCTGGAGAAAAATTACGACTACGTGATCACAGACACCGCTTCCGGCTTGCAGAAGACCGGCATGCACATGATTGCGGCTGCGGAACTGGCCTGCGTCGTGGTCACGCCAGATCCCGCATCGCTGACCGATGCCTTCTCCCTGATCAAACTGCTGATTCGCCGTGGCTACCGAAGGACGCCGAGCGTGTTGGTGAACATGGCCCAGGGTGCGAGTCAGGCTCGATCCGTGTTTCAGCGCCTTGATGCCGCTGCGGTGCGACACCTGGGGTTGCAGTTGCATTACCTGGGTGCGATCTGGCGTGACGAAACTCTGCGCCAGTCGGTGATGAATCAGCGCCCGGTGGCATTGATGCGGGCTTCCGACCCGTCCACCCGCCAGTTCCGCACATTGGCCGACATGTTGAATGTGCGGCTGCGCCAGTTGCCGCCGCGCAAGGCCGGGATTGCCGCCTATTGGCATCGGGTCTCCTCCAGCCCAGCGGAAACAGGGGCATCAGATACAGATCGCTCAGCAGGCAGCGAGCAACCACGGGCACCGGTGGACCCGGCCCAGGAATGCAAACGACTGACCGCGGAACTCGGCAAGATATTGGCAGGCAGCGATGAAAAGCCGCTGCTGCGTTATGAGGCGTTCCAGGGGCTTTTTGCACTGTTGGGGCGCAAAATGGATGCAGATACCATTGAGATTATCCAGACCGGTTTAGCTTCACTCAATTGGGAAAAGCTGGAAAACGAACAAAGAGAGCATATGGCGACCCATCTTCGCCACCTTGCCGCAGAAGTTGATCCTGCAGCAGTTCCTCGCAAGTCGGAACCAGTAGCAAACAGGCCAGAGTGGGAACCGTACTATGATCGTATCAGCTTTGGTGAGCAGAGCCGGTTGATCCGAGCGCTTAAGGAACAACCGTCCAATATCTCCCTGGATCAGCTTCTGCGCTCGCTGGCGGAGGCCGGTAAAAACGGTTCCTGAGCGCCTCTTGACCCTTTTTTCTCCACTCCTTTTTTTGCATTTAGTCACCTTATTTTATCGTCATTTTATTGATGCAGTTTGTAGCGTAACTTTGCTCTATGTCACCGCACTGTCATTCGGTCCGTGCAAAAATCAGCCTTATTTCCGGAATCGTGGCCTGCAAAATGCAGTAAAACCCACTGCACTTGATGGCCACATAGTGAATTTGAGAAGGAGTTCTCGCCATGGCAACACAGCAGCAACAAAACGGAGCGTCAGCGTCCGGTGTTCTTGAGCAACTACGCGGTAAACACGTGTTGATCACTGGCACCACCGGGTTTCTCGGCAAGGTGGTGCTTGAAAAACTGATTCGTACGGTGCCAGATATTGGCGGAATCCATCTGCTTATCCGTGGCAACAAAAGGCATCCTGCCGCACGGGAGCGATTCCTCAATGAAATTGCCAGTTCTTCCGTGTTCGAGCGCCTTAGACACGATGACAACGAGGCATTCGAAACCTTTCTGGAGGAACGCGTTCACTGCATCACCGGCGAAGTGACTGAATCCCGTTTCGGGCTCACGCCAGAGCGGTTCCGTACCCTTGCCGGGCAGGTCGATGCATTTATCAACTCGGCAGCCAGCGTAAACTTCCGGGAGGAGCTCGATAAGGCACTGAAGATCAACACCCTGTGCCTCGAGAACGTTGCCGCCCTGGCGGAACTCAATAGGACTATGGCGGTGATCCAGGTGTCCACCTGCTACGTCAATGGCAAGAATGCCGGTCAGATCACCGAGTCCGTTATTAAACCGTCGGGCGAGTCGATCCCCCGCAGTACCGACGGCTACTATGAAATCGAAGAGCTTGTGCATCTGCTACAAGACAAAATTTCCGACGTGAAAGCCCGGTACTCCGGTAAAGTGCTTGAGAAAAAGCTAGTAGACCTGGGCATCCGTGAGGCCAACAATTATGGCTGGAGCGACACCTACACGTTTACCAAGTGGCTGGGTGAGCAACTCTTGATGAAAGCCCTTGCCGGGCGCTCACTTACAATTGTTCGCCCCTCCATCATTGAAAGTGCACTGGAAGAGCCCTCTCCGGGATGGATTGAAGGCGTGAAGGTGGCAGATGCCATTATCCTCGCCTACGCCCGCGAGAAGGTGTCTCTGTTCCCGGGTAAGCGTAGCGGCATTATAGATGTGATCCCGGTGGACCTGGTGGCCAATAGCATCATCCTGTCCCTGGCAGAAGCCATTTGCGAGTCTGGGCAACGCCGCATCTACCAGTGCTGCAGTGGCAGCTCAAACCCGATTTCGCTGGGCAAGTTCATTGACTACCTGATGACAGAAGCCAAGTCCAACTACGCTGCGTATGACCAGTTGTTCTATCGTCGACCCACAAAACCGTTTATAGCGGTCAATCGCAAGCTGTTTGATGTTGTGGTTGGCGGCATGCGTGTGCCATTGTCCATTGCAGGCAAGGCATTGAGACTGGCTGGCCAGAACCGTGAGCTGAAGGTCCTTAAAAACCTCGATACCACCCGTTCACTCGCCACCATCTTTGGTTTCTACACGGCACCGGATTACATCTTCCGTAACGATTCGCTGATGGCCCTGGCTTCCCGCATGGGTGAACTGGATCGGGTCCTGTTTCCGGTGGATGCACGCCAGATCGACTGGCCGCTATACCTGTGCAAGATTCACCTTGGAGGTCTCAATCGCTACGCTCTCAAGGAGCGGAAGCTGTACAGTCTGCGGGCCACCCAGACCCGCAAGAAAGCCGCCTGACACCCGGTCAATCGGCTGTCCTTTCTATCCGGCCCTCCGGTTCCCGGGGGGCGGAACGTTACTTGTTGTTTCCGTTAGCGGGTCTATCCTTTAGGGCAGGCTCCAGAACATAGGGTCACCCCTCGTGAGGCCGTCATTCGGGCTAAAAGTGCTGGCGGATTGGGACGTTAGTCTAATTCATTGTTCACTGGCACGCATGTTGAACTATGGGTATCCGTCTTCAGGGCTTTTTTGCCCGTCACGCTCTTTATTAAATAACCGATAATGACAACAGACTCTGACTAATAAGGGGGAGCACAATGACTGATAAACAGGTTTATCCGGTAAGTCCGGACGTGGCCAAACGGGCCCTGCTAAACCGGGATCAGTACGAGAAAATGTACCAACAGTCGGTGGATGATCCAGAAACCTTCTGGGCCGAACACGGCAAGCGACTGGACTGGATCAAGCCCTTCTCGAAGGTGAAAAACACCACCTACGACTACGACAACCTATCCATCAAATGGTTTGAAGACGGCCAATTGAACGCCGCCGCCAACTGCCTGGACCGTCACCTGGAAAAGCGCGGTGACCAGACGGCCATCATTTTCGAGGGCGACGACCCGGCCGATTCCCGCAACGTGACCTACCGCGAACTGTATGAAGAAACCTGTAAGTTCGCGAACGTTCTGAAAGACCAGGGCGTCAAGAAGGGCGATGTTGTCACTATCTACATGCCCATGATTGTTGAAACGGGTGTTGCCATGCTGGCCTGTGCCCGCATCGGCGCCATCCATTCCGTTGTCTTCGGCGGGTTTTCGCCGGAAGCACTGGGTGCCCGGATCGCTAACGGCAAGTCCCGATTCGTGGTAACGGCTGATGAAGGTGTCCGTGGCGGTCGCAAGATTCCTCTCAAGAAAAACGTAGACGCCGCGTTGAGTAAGGAAGCCGGCGCTGATGTGGACAAGGTTATTGTCGTCAAGCGCACCGGTGGTGATGTGCCCTGGAAAGACGGTCGCGACGTGAGTTACGAGGAACTGATGAAGGGCGCGTCCACGGATTGCCCGGCAGAGCCCATGAACGCCGAAGACCCGCTGTTCATGCTGTACACTTCCGGCTCCACTGGCGCTCCGAAAGGCGTATTACACACCACCGGTGGCTACATGGTCTTTACCTCCATGACCCACGAATACGTCTTCGATTACCACGATGGCGACGTCTACTGGTGTACAGCGGACTTTGGCTGGGTCACCGGTCACAGCTATATTTTGTACGGCCCGCTTGCCAATGGCGCTGTCACCGTTCTGTTTGAAGGTGTGCCCAACTACCCGGACACTTCCCGTATGGGCCAGGTGGTGGACAAACACAAGGTCAATATCCTGTACACCGCACCCACTGCCATCCGTGCCCTGATGGCCGAGGGCGAGTCCTGCATGAACGGCACCACTCGCGACAGTTTGCGCCTGCTGGGCTCGGTGGGTGAGCCGATTAACCCCGAAGCCTGGGAGTGGTACCATCGCGTGATCGGGAACAGCAAATGCCCGATTGTGGACACCTGGTGGCAGACCGAGACCGGTGGCATCCTGATTTCGCCGCTGCCGGGCGCCATTGATCTCAAGCCCGGTTCCGCCACGGTTCCCTTCTTCGGCGTGAAGCCGGCGCTGGTGGACAATGACGGCAATATCCTGGAAGGCAAGACCGAGGGCAACCTGGTGATCCTGGACAGCTGGCCTGGCCAGATGCGGACCATCTTCGGCGACCATGAGCGCTTCAAGCAAACCTACTTCAGCACCTATAAAGGCATGTACTTTACTGGTGACGGAGCCCGTCGCGACGAGGACGGTTACTACTGGATTACCGGTCGTGTTGATGACGTACTGAACGTCTCAGGACATCGCCTGGGTACGGCTGAAGTGGAAAGCGCACTGGTGGCACACGACAAGGTCGCCGAGGCGGCTGTGGTAGGCTACCCTCACGAGATCAAAGGGCAGGGCATATACGTCTATGTCACCCTGGTTCACGGAGAGGAACCGTCGGATGAGCTCAAGAAGGAGTTGGTTCAGTGGGTTCGCAAGGAAATCGGCCCCATTGCCTCTCCAGACGTGATCCAATGGGCACCTGGACTGCCCAAGACTCGTTCTGGCAAGATTATGCGTCGGATTTTGCGTAAAATTGCGTCGAACGAGCACGATCAGTTGGGCGATACCTCCACCCTGGCGGACCCGGGTGTGGTGGATGACCTGATCAGCGGTCGTGCGAACAAGTAAAGCCTGCTTGTTATCAGGCTATGACCCTGTGAGGAACCTGTTGAATGACACAAACTATTATCGTCGCCGATGATCACCCGCTGTTTCGGGCAGCTCTGAAACAGGCGGTCAGTCAGGCGGTACCTGATGCCAGGACAGTGGAAGTGGACAGCATCAAGGCGCTGCAGGCGGCGGTAGAGTCGCATCCGGATGCGGATCTGGTGTTACTGGATCTGAACATGCCGGGCGCCCACGGCTTTTCGGGGCTCGTGTTCATGCGCGGGCAATATCCCGGCCTGCCGGTGGTGGTGGTGTCAGGATCGGAAGAAATGCAGGTGATGCGCCGCTCGATCGACTACGGGGCGTCGGGTTTTATTCCGAAGTCAGCGCCTCTGCCAACCATCACCGAGGCGATTCAGGCAGTCCTGGAAGGGGACGTCTGGTTGCCAGAGGGTGTGGCGGACAAGATCGAGCGGATGCATTCGGACATGACGGACTTCTCCGAAAAACTGGCATCACTGACGCCGCAGCAATTCCGGGTGCTGGGTATGCTGGCTGAGGGGCTTTTGAACAAACAGATCGCTTATGATCTGGATGTCTCGGAGGCCACCATCAAGGCCCATATCACTGCGGTGTTCCGGAAGCTGGGGGTTCGTAACCGAACCCAGGCAGTGATTGCGATCCAGCAAATGGAGATAGATCCTTCCGATACGTCGTTGTCTGGTAGCTGATCGGGCCAGAGGTTCTTCTATTGAATCGAAAAGCGGAAATCCCTGCGATTGGGATTTCCGCTTTTTTTGTTTGAGCGGGTGTGCTTACTTCTTACTGGCATACCCCAATTTCTTATCCACCAGATTGAACAGCTCCTCACCCTGGTGCCAGCGGTCCAGGTTCTCCAGGAACTGGTCGGTCAGCGCCCGTTTCCAGCCGATGAAGTCGCCAGACATGTGGGCAGTCATGATGACATTCTCCATATCCCATAGCGGATGATTCGCCGGCAGGGGTTCTTCCTCGAACACGTCCAGCGCGGCGCCGGCAATATCCCCATTGTTCAAGGCGGCGATCAGGTCGTCGGTCTTCACAACAGGCCCGCGACCAATGTTGATCAGGCGGGCGGACTTGCGCATCGATTTGAAGGTCTTCTCGTTGAACAGGCCTTCGGTTTGCGGTGTCAGAGGCGCGGCAATGACCACGAAATCCGCCAGGCCCAGTTGCTCGGTCAGGTCGTCATTGCCATGAACGGCAACGAAGTCCGGGTCGTCGTGGCGAGGTTTGCGAGCAATGCCATGGGGATTCAGGCCGGCAGCCTTGCACAACCTGGCAATCTGGCCGCCAATGGAGCCGGCGCCAACGATCAGCACCTGTTTGCCTTCGGCTCTTTCGGTATCCCGGTGCTGCCATTTGTGCTCAGCCTGCAGGCGCAGGGAGCGCGGAAAATCCTTGGCGAACATGAGAATCGTGCACAGAACATACTCTGCAATGGTTCGGTCGAAGATACCCCGGGCATTGGTCACGGTGACGTCGCCTTCAATGAGGTCCGGGAACATGAGGGCATCCACGCCGGCGCTGGTGGCGTGAATCCATTGCAGTTTGTCCGCCGACGGCCAGGCGGCAGCCAGGGCTTCGGTGCGAAAGTCCGTCACCATCATTACGTCGGTACCCGGCAAGGTGTCCCGCAGAGTGGGCTCGTCAGAAGCAAAGCGAACCTCCGCACGGGCTCGCAGGGCATCCATGCCAGGAGGCTCATTTTCACCGGGTGCTGTCAGAACGGTTACAACCGGTTTGCTGTGTTGGGTCATCTGTCCTCCACCAATGCAGTTTGTCCGCGTCCGGCCGCGGGAATCGACAGTCCGGATGTCGAGTTTACAGTCTGGTATCTGAGCCTGAACTGGTCAACCTGAGCCCATATAAGATAAAGGTCGTAGCCGTTGTTATAGCGGGTATTGCGGCGTTTCGTTCCGGTAGCCCAATCTTTCTGTTTTATGTCTTGTATGGCCCCTGTTTACTGACTAACCTGCAGGAGTAGCTACTATTTTGCCCTGCGTCCAGGAGGTGTTTATGGCAGAAGCCGCCAATCGAGAAACCGGCCAGACCAAACCGCGTAAAGTGAAATACCGGAAGAACAAGGCCAGTTGGAACCCGGCGATGCAGGCGGTTCCGGTGCCGGGCATTCGTCGCATGGTGAATATGGCGGCCACCATGAAGGATGTCATTCATCTTTCCATCGGTCAGCCGGATTTGCCCACCCCCAAGCATGTCATTGACGCTTATATTGATGCGCTCAATGCCGGGCAGACGGGGTACACCATGGACGCGGGCCTGCCCGAGTTATTGGTTGCCCTGCGGGACTACTACGGCGCACGCTACGATCGCAAGCTGACCCGGGACAACATCCTGATCACCAGTGGGGCGACCGAGGCGATGTACCTGGCGATTTCGGCGACGTCTGCGCCAGGCCGGCAGTTCATCGTGACTGACCCGTCGTTCCTGCTTTACGCACCGCTGATTCGCATGAATGGTGGTGAGGTCAAGTTTGTGCCCACTCGGGCGGATAACGACCACCAGTTGGACCCGGACGAAGTGATCCGGGCCATGGGGCCGCGCACGTTTGCGCTGATCCTGAACAACCCCAATAACCCGACCGGGGCCGTATATCCCCGCAGTACTGTCGAGACCATTCTGGAAGAATGCGCTTACCGGGGAGTCCAGGTATACGCCGACGAGGTCTATGATCACCTTATCTTTGACGATGACGACTTCGCCAGCGTACTGAACTGCTCGATGGACCTGGACAACATCATGTGTATCAGCAGCTTCTCGAAGACCTATAGCATGGCCGGGTTGCGGGTAGGTTGGGTGATTGCAAGCCAGGCGGCGATCAAGTCGCTGCGGCGTTTTCACATGTTCACCACCTCTGTCGCCAACACGCCGTCCCAGTTCGCGGGGGTCGCGGCACTCACCGGAGACCAGCAATGCGTCAAGAACATGGTGGATATCTACCGTGAACGCCGCGACAAGGTGGTGGAGTTGGTCGACCAGACACCGTATCTGACAGGGTATAAACCCGGCGGCGCCTTCTTTGCGTTCCCGGATTTGCCGCCCCATGTGGACGGTTCTGACCTGGCATTGCGCATGCTCAAGGAAACGGGTGTTTGCCTGGTGCCGGGAGATGCCTTCGGGGAAGGGTGCACGAACGCCGTTCGGATCAGTTTCTCGACCACGTGCGAGAAACTGGATGAAGCCTTCGACCGGATCATCCCCTGGATGGCCAAGCAGCAGTTCTGACCGTCATGTCGGCTCTGGACTCAGTGCTTGTGCAATGCCCCTACTGTTGGGAGACGCTGGATCTCAGCGTCGACCCTTCGGTGGAAGATCAGGAGTACGTGGAGGATTGCCAGGTGTGCTGTCAGCCCATCCTGGTCCACGTGGTCCTCGACGAGAACCTGACCCCCTCCGTGACTGTCCGGGCCGAGAACGAATAACTGCCCGTCATCCTTCGGCTGTGTCTATTTGTTCCTGAACGATGGTTAACATGCCCGGCTTGCCCGGGCAGCCACCTTGGCTCAGGATAGGAGGAACTGCAAAGGAGAGTCTTTCGATGGTCAACGCATCAACCCGCCTGTTTTCGGCCGTTATTCTGTTATCCATGTTTGTGCTAGGCGGCTGTGCCAGCCTGTCACCCTATTCCATTTCCGAAGCGACGTTGGAGCGCCACTTTCAGGACACCGTCAGTGACTTTGATCGCCGGCAGCTGCAGAGCGGGTCGCCACTTAGCCTGAGTCTGAGCAATGCGGACATTACCCTTGGCCCTGATGGCCGGGACGTCGCGGTCATTGACCTGAGAGGGCAGGTTGCACTGAATGCGCTGATGGCAAAGCTGCCAGTCGATATTGCCCTGAAAGTGGAAGGAGCGCCTGTCTACGACAGCGAGGAGAAAGCGATCTACATTCGGCGGCTGCAACTGTTGGAAAGCAGTATCGATTCGTCGTTTTTCAAAGGAGATCTCAAACCGGTTACGGATAACGTCATGCGGGTAGTTGCCCAGATGCTGGAAACCATGCCGGTGTATCGGCTGGATGAAGCGGACTTCACCCAGCGCATGTTCGGCATGGTCCCCCTGGACGTGAGGGTCGCGCCCGGACGGCTTGAATTCGTTATGGCCGAGTAAGCGTTTCCAGGCGCTCGCGCACGGCGGTGCCGATTTCCTGTGTGCCTCTGGATTTGCCGGCGTTTTCCGCCAGGTCGGCGGCCACCGCATCAAACAACTCCCGCCCGGCAGTGGCCACAGCCGAGTCTTTTCGACCCAGCCATTCCAGCATGCGCGCCGTGGTGAACAGCATGGCTGTGGGGTCGGCCAGGCCCTGGCCGGCAATATCCGGTGCGCTGCCATGGGTCGGCTCGAACATCGAGGGCATGCCGTTTTCGTCGGGGTTCAGGTTGCAGGAGGGGGCCACACCCATGCCGCCGGACAATACGGCTGCCAGGTCGGTCAGGATGTCACCCTGCAGGTTGCTGGCCACCACCACATCGAACGCCCAGGGCGCCTGTACGAACTTCATGCAAGCAGCATCCACCAATTCGTGGTGGGTGGCCACATCCGGATACTGTTTCGCCATTTCCTCGAAGGCTTCGGTGTACATATCGCCCCAATAGCGCAGGGCATTGCGTTTGGTCACGATGCACACCTGGCTTTCGCAGGTTTTACCGTCCAGAGTGCGGAACTGTCGGGTACGGCCTTCTTCGGCGCGCGCGGCGGCCCGCAGGCGGGCCTGCTCGAAGCCATAGCGGATAATCCGGTCCGTCGCCCGGCGAGTGAATACTTCCATCTGGGTGGCCACTTCATCCGGTGCGCCCTTACGGAGTCGCCCGCCCTGGCTGACATACTCGCCTTCGCTGTTTTCGCGAATCACCAGCATGTCGATGTCCTTGGCGCGTTCATCCGCCAGATACTGGCGAGCACCGGGAAGCAGCCTGGCGGGCCGTTCGCAGACCCACTGATCAAATCCCTTGCGCATGTCCAGCAGGGGTGCCAGGGAGATACTGTCTGGCAGCAGGTAACGGTCCGGGTCGTCGACCGGGCCGGGGTCGCCCAGAGCGCCAAGGAGAATGGCGTCATAGGATTTCAATTGGTCCAGAGCATCAGCCGGCATGGATTCGCCGTTCTCTTCGTGCCAGGCATGGGATGGCCAGGGAAAGCGTGTCCACTCCATCGGCAAATCGTGTCGTTTGCGCAGGGTCTCCAGGCAGTGTACCGCCTCGGCAACCACTTCAGGACCGATGCCATCACCGGGGGTCACCGCAATTCGGGTTTTCTGGGCCATTCCGGATACTCCTTCCTGTTGCTGTGATCGTAGAGTCAGTTGTGTGATTCAGTGTAGTCATGTGCCATGGGGATTCCACACCATTTAACCCCTCGTTTGTTTTACCAGTTATGGATTGCTGGTTATAGTGCTGTGGTTGACTAATTTTACTGAGGATTTGCCTTGTTCTATCGCCTGATTACCGTCGTTGGCGGACTGTTGTTTGTCATCATCCTGTTCGCGCTGATCTGGTTCTTCTGCAAACAGTTCCTGCTTCGCCATGGCGTCAAGGAGCAGGTATCTGATCGCGCCACGGTGCTGGCCACCTGGACATTTGCTGGCGTCAGCGTGGGGCTGGTGTTTGCGGTGTTGGGTGCCTTTATTCTTGGCCCCTGGGCGTTTTATCGCACCTTGCGCGGACATGACACTGAAGTGTCTGACGGCGCAGCGATCTGGTGGGGCTTCGGCATTGTTGTAGCGTCACTGGGGATTACCGCCGCCGGATTTCTTGGTTTCCTGAAACTGGTGGGGGCATACTGACTGAAGGCACTTACACGACGCTGGCCAACTGGCCTCGGAACCAGATAAGCGCTGGCTCCCGCTCATAGGCCTTGTGCCAGTAAAGATGCACATCGATACCGGGCAGGTCTACCGGAGTGGTCAGAATATCGATGTCAGCCCGTTCCGCGATGATCCGCGCGTAGTTTTCCGGCATGGTCAGCAACAGGTCGGTTCCCTCAGCCACCCGGCAGGCGGCGTAGTAATGCTGGCACCTCAGGCGTATGTCTCGTTGCACCCCAAACCGCGATAACTCGAAATCCTCAATGCCAGGTCCTTCCGAGCGGGACGAAACCAGTACATGCTTGGCTTCGAGATACTTGTCCAAGGTCAGGCCGTCGCTGGTGAGCGGGTGGCCCTTTCTCGCCAGCACCACCAGCCTGTCGTGTCGCAATAGTTCATGACCTGTCTGATTGCTGACGGGCAACAGCACATCCACCGCAAAATCCAGTTTGCCCGCTGCTAGCTGGGTTTCCATATCCCGCCGGGGCACCCGCTGGCTGATGATCTCCAGCTCGGGGTAGCTTTCCAGCCGGCCCATCAGTTTGGGCAGGAACGTCGACTCGAGGATGTCCCGCAAGGCCAGCGAGTAGGTTTTGCGCTGACTGGCCGGGTCGAAGGCGTGGAACTGGTTCACTGCACTCTGTATCTGGGTCAGCCCCGGGCGCATGGATTCCAGGAAGCGGCGGGCCAGGGGAGTGGGCACCATCTGATTGCCCTGACGACTGAACAACGGGTCATCAAAATGCTCGCGCAGACGTGACAGGGAGTGGCTGACCGCCGGCTGGGTGAGGTGGAGGGCCCGGGCGGCGCGGGTCAGACTGCCCTCCCGGTAGATGGTGTCGAATACATGCAGCAGGTTCAGGTCCAGTCGATTCAGTGCCATGAGCATCTCCACTTCTCGAATAAGCCAGTCTTATGATAGATGATAAGAATTATTCAGTCGCGTAATAGTGGACAGAAAACTAGACTGGCTCCATATCGGTCAAACCAAGAGGACATGGCAATGGATTTCAGTATTTCCGAGAAGGGCCAGGACTATCTCAAGCGCGTCAAAACTTTCATGGAGGAAGAAATCTTCCCGATTGAAGAGCAGTACCATAAGGAACTGATGGCGCAGGAAAACCGCTGGGTCGTGTTGCCCATCATCAAGGAAATGAAAGCAAAGGCCAAAGCTCAGGGCCTGTGGAACATGTTCTTCCCGGATGAAAAATACGGGTGTGGGCTTCTCAACTCCGACTATGCCCTGATTGCCGAAGAAACTGGCCGCAGCTTTATTGCCCCGGAAATCTTCAACTGCAATGCGCCGGACACCGGCAACATGGAAGTGCTGATCCACTACGGCTCCGAAGAACAGAAAGCCGAATGGCTGCCCCGTCTGCAAAGCGGTGAAGTACGCTCCGCTTTCTGCATGACCGAGCCGGCTGTGGCATCTTCAGACGCCACCAACATGGAAGCCACGGCCACTGTGGATGGCGACGAAGTTGTTCTCAACGGTCGCAAATGGTGGAGCACCGGCGTTGGCCACCCGGATTGCAAGGTTGCCATCTTCATGGGCCTGACCGATCCGGATGCCCACAAGCACCGCCGTCATTCCATGGTGTTGGTGCCGCTGGATACCCCAGGGGTCAAAGTTGAGCGAATGCTGCCGGTGTTCGGCGCCTACGACGAGCCCTACGGTCATGGTGTCGTGTCCTTTGACAACGTGCGCCTGCCCAAGACTGCATTTATTGCGGGCCCCGGCCGTGGCTTCGAGATTGCCCAGGGCCGTCTTGGGCCGGGGCGTGTTCACCACTGTATGCGTGCCATCGGTGCGGCGGAGCGTACTCTGGAACTGATGATCAAAAGGGCGACCAGTCGTGAGGCGTTTGGTCGGCCAATCGCTAAACTGGGCGGTAATCCGGATGTCATTGCCAATGCCCGTATGGCGATTGAGCAGGCGCGCCTGCTGACACTGAAGTGCGCCTGGGCACTGGATACCAAGGGCATCTCTGGAGCCTTGCAGGAAGTCTCCATGATTAAGGCGGTGATTCCGAAGATGCTTCAGCAGATTGTGGACGATACGATTCAGATTCACGGTGGTGCCGGTGTCAGCGACGACGATTTCCCGCTGACTCAGCTGTTCGCCTATGCTCGGGTTTTGCGCCTGGCTGATGGCCCGGATGAGGTTCACCGGGCGATGGTGGCTCGTCTGGAGCTGGCTAAATACCGGAACTGAAGCTTGGGTGCCTGGGGACGAAGGGAGGCTGTTTCAGAAACGCGCTCCTTCGGTACATCCATGTGACGCTTGGACTCCGCCATCCATGGCTTCGTACAGTTTCTGAAACAGCCTCCCTCCGTCCCCTACTAACCGGGGAGTCGGCATGTCGGGCCAAGGGAGAGTAACGTGACCATTTTTGTGGAGAGAGGATCGGTTAACTCATATGCCCGGGAGCCGGCGATGGGGAGGCCCTTCTGAAACCCTGCGGAGCCATGGATGGCGGAGCGGAGCGTACAGGGACGTATTCACAGCGTGTTTCAGAAGGGCCTCCCCATGGACGGCTCTTGCACCCATATTTAAAACACGAGAAACCAGCGGAAGACAACGATGACACAGCGAGTATTTATTACCGGCGGGGCCAGCGGCCTGGGCCGGGCGATTGCGTTAAGGTATGCGAAAAAGGGCGCGAAAGTCTGTATCGGCGATATTAATCCCGAGCAGGGCATTGCCGTTGAGCAGGAAATCAATAACGCCGGTGGCGAAGGTTACTTTGTTGAGTGCGATGTACGCCGGCTGACCGACCTGGAGAAGATCTGCGAAGAACTCACTGGAAAGTGGGGCGGGGTGGATATTGTGGTGAATAACGCCGGTGTCGCCTCCGCGGGCTCCATCGAAGACACCACCATGGCCGACTGGGAATGGATCATGGACATCAACGTGCTGGGGGTCGTTCGTGGCTGCAAGGCCTTTACCCCGCAGTTCAAGAAACAGGGCTCCGGTGCGTTCGTGAACATCGCCTCCATGGCCGGGCTGATGCTCGCGCCGTTGATGAACAGCTACAATGTCTCCAAGGCCGGTGTCATCGCGCTTTCCGAAACCCTGAGCCAGGAGCTGAGAGACTCCGGTATTCATGTCAGTTGCGTATGCCCGGCGTTTTTTCAGACCAATCTGACGAGCAGCATGCGGTCTGATATTCCTGGCATTCAGCAGAACGTCAATAAACTGATGAAGCGCTCCACCATCACCGCCGAAAACGTGGCCGAGGATATTGTCCGCTCGGTGGAGAAGAAGGATTTCTGGGTGCTGCCCCACGCCAAAGAGCGCCGTATGTGGGTTCTAAAGCGCCACGCGCCCAAGGCGTTCGACTGGTTGATGCATCAGGAAAGCAAACGTTGGATGAAGAAAATGGGTGGCAAGGCCTAGTATCAGTCTACTGCGAGATAAGGAAGTAAGGCGGCAGGTCTCTTCAGAACCGTCCGGAGCCATGGATGGCGGAGGACGAGCGTACAGGGACGTATTTACAGCGTGTTCTGAAGAGACCTGCCGCCTTGCTGACTGGCGATATTGACCGCCATCGTTTAAACAGAGGAGAGCCGAATGACCCAGATCGACCAGGCTGTTGATATCCGCGAAGGTGAAGAGCTGGATGTTGCGGCCGTTGACCGCTTCATGAAGCAGGCCATCCCGGACCTGGAAGGCCAGCCGCAGATCAGACAGTACCCCGGTGGTGCATCCAATCTGACGTACCAGGTGGACTATGGCGATCGTTCCTACGTGTTGAGACGCCCGCCGTTTGGCCATATTGCCAAGTCTGCCCACGACATGCTGAGGGAAGCCAAGGTGATGCGGGCTCTCAAGCCCGAATTCCCGTATGTTCCGAACATCGTCGCCATCTGCGACGACCACGACATTCTGGGCTGCGATTTTTACGTCATGGAGCGCCTGAAAGGTATCATCCTGCGCCAGGATTTCCCCAAAGACTTTGAACTCAGCGAGGTGGATACCCGCAAGCTGTGCCTGAACGTCATCGACAAGCTGGTGGACCTGCACAATGTCGATGCCAAGGCTACCGGCCTGGACAAGCTGGGCAAGGGTGCCGGTTATGTGCAGCGCCAGATCGGTGGCTGGAGTGACCGCTTCCGCAAGGCGAAGACGGATGACGTGGGTGACTTTGAAACGGTGATGGGCTGGCTGAACGACAAGATGCCGGACGACGTTGCCCAGGTGGTCATTCACAACGACTACCGCTTCGACAATGTGGTGCTCAATCAGGACAACCCGTTCGAGGTGATTGGTGTTCTTGATTGGGAAATGGCGACCATCGGCGACCCGCTGATGGATCTGGGCAACAGCCTGGCCTATTGGATTGAGGCCGATGACGAAGGCCCGTTCCAGATGTTGCGTCGACAGCCGACCCACCAGCCGGGCATGCTGACCCGCAAGGAAGTGGTCGCTTACTACGCGGAGAAATCCGGCCGCAAGATCGACAACTTCGATTTCTACGAGATCTATGGTCTGTTCCGGCTGGCGGTGATTGTCCAGCAGATCTATTACCGTTTTTACCACGGCCAGACCAAAGACAAGCGATTCGCCGCCTTTGGGCATGCCGCGAACTACCTGGAAAAACGCTGTCAGCGACTGATCGAGGCGAGTGACCTGTAATGGCAACGATCTATCTGATTCGCCACGGGCAGGCCAGTTTCGGCAAGGAAAACTATGACCAGCTTTCTCCTCGTGGCTGGGAGCAGGGGCGTGTCCTCGGCCGGTGGCTTGCAGGCAAGGTGACGCCCAACGCTGTTTTCGGCGGCAACATGGAGCGCCATCGGGAAACGGTAGAGGCGATCGCCAGTGGTTACGGTGATGCACTGCCAGACATGCAGGCGGTGGATGGCTTCAACGAGTTTGATCATACCCAGGTGGTGGAGCGTTTGCGCCCCGAGTGGCAAGACCGCGAACGCATGGCGCGAGATTTGGCGTCGTTCCCCAAGCCGGCAAGGGCATTTCAACAGGTGTTCGAGGAAGCCATGCAACGCTGGGTTAGTGGCGGGCATGATCATGAATACAGCGAAAGCTGGGCTGAGTTCCGTCAGCGGGTGATTACGTCGCTGGAGCAACTGATTGAGTATGCCGACGGTGGCGAGACCCTGGTATCCACATCCGGCGGCCCGATTGCCGTGATCGCCCAGCATCTTCTGGAACTGAGTGATCGCAAGGCCCTGGATATGAATTCCGTGATTGCCAATACCAGTGTTACCCGGGTTCTGCATTCCGGGGCCCGGCGCAGCCTGGCGGTGTTCAACAATTACAGTCACCTGGAAGCCGAAGATCCCTCCCTGGTGACCTTCCGATAACGAACTGAGGTGAAGAATGAGTAAGCAAGACCTGTTTGATCTGAGTGGGAAAGTGGCCCTGATTACCGGCGCCAGCCGTGGTATCGGCGAGAGCATTGCCCGCACCCTGGCGAACTACGGCGCCCATGTGATTGTCAGCAGCCGCAAGATTGACGGTTGCGAGGCGGTTGCCAGTAGCATCCGCGAAGCCGGGGGCAGCGCCGAAGCCTATGCCTGCCACATTGGCGAAATGGATCAGATTGAAGACATCTGGCAACACATCGAATCGAAACACGGCAAGCTGGATGTTCTGGTGAACAACGCCGCAGCCAACCCCTATTTCGGCCCCATCGAAGACACGGATCTGGGGGCTTACCACAAGACGGTGGACGTGAACATTCGCGGCTATTTCTTCATGTGTGCCCGCGGCGCACAGATCATGAAGAAAAATGGCGGTGGGTCCATTATTAACGTGGCTTCTGTCAATGGCGTAAACCCTGGCCATTTTCAGGGTATCTATTCCGTCACCAAAGCAGCGGTGATATCCATGACAAAGTCCTTCGCCATGGAACTGGGGCAGCAGCAGATTCGGGTAAACGCCCTGTTGCCGGGGCTGACCGACACCAAGTTCGCCAGTGCGCTGACCAGCAACGAAGCCATCAAGAAGCAGGCGATGGCCCACATCCCCATGAAGCGGGTGGCAGACCCGGACGAAATGGCCGGCACGGTCCTTTACCTGGCGTCGGATGCTTCCAGCTATACCACAGGCACCTGCATTAATGTGGACGGCGGCTACCTGACGATCTGAGCCGCGCATCCTGACATTAGCCGTTAAGGCTTCCCGTACCCTCGTTGGTGCAAGCGAGAGTATCGAAATCGCCCTGCATGGTTGCCGCCTTTTCCAGCAAGTGGTCAAGGTGGCGCTGGTCAGCCTGCTGCAGTAGATCAGTCATCAGGCCCGCCATGGCAGCCCGGCTGTCCGACATCATCCGCTGGTATCGTTCCCCTCGCACTTCCTCGTAGTTGCTCATCAGGTAGTGGACTCGATCCGAAAAGTCGTCGCTGTCTCGTGTTTCCAGGGTATCGATTAACGCCTGTTGCCAATTCCTACGCCCCTCCAGCCAGATTTTCGTCTGCTGGCCACGGCCTTCCGACCAGGCGTTGACCGTGTCACGTTGGCGATCGTTGAGGGACCCCAGCCAGCGTTCAACCCGTTCCACTGTGCGCTCGGCCCTGGCTTCCCTGGTCTGTTCAGGGTTGTCTGCCAGGAGCTCGTCTTCCAGCTCTTTTTGGCTCTCCTCCATATTGCTGGCCAATTGTTGAACCTGTTCATCGCTGAGGCTTGATAGGAGGCGTGTGGCAGCCGGTCTTGCGCGTTCCATGAGTGGGGAAAAAAAGGAGAGCAGCTGTTCCTGGTGGTGGGTGACGGTGGATTGACTCAGGTCGCCAGAGCGAACATCGCTTTTAAGCTGGGCAAGCCACTCGGAATAGCGTGGCAACTCAGTGGCGCAATGCCATTGGCGGAGGCCACGGATGTCCTGCTCAAGCCGGGATTCCTGTTCGGCGGTCATGGGTATGTAGTCGTCCACCCACCAGACGATGCCCCAGTCCGCATAGCGATATGCCATCTTGGTGGAGCTGCAGCCGGCGAGGAGTACGAGGCCGAGCAGCGCAATGGAAATAATCCGAATCATGATCGGTCCTCGGGAAAAGCGGGTAACCTGATCCAAAAACGATGAGTGACGTATAACACCTCAGAGTCAGGTTGAAGCGTTGATTCTTTGCATCTTTTGAAAAAACTTGCCCCGGTTGAACCGGGGCTTTTTTATGGGTAAGTGGCAGCGGGGTGATCAATTCTCCCGCGCTTTGATATTGCCCTCTTCGTCGGAGATGACAATCTCTACCCGGCGATTTTGCTGCCTTCCGCCAGAGGTGTCATTGCTGGCAACGGGGAACTGCTCACCGAACCCTTTTGTCTCAACGCGGCTTCTGCTGATGCCCATATCGACAAGGGTATCGCGAACGGCTTCCGCACGACGCTCGGACAGCCCCTGATTGTAGGAGGCCTCACCGGTGCTATCGGTATAGCCTTCCACCCGCACACGCCGGTTTTCATACTCGGCCATGAACTCGGCCAGTCGTCTGACAGTGGCTTCACCGGAAGACTTCAGTTCGGCCTTGTCGAGATCGAACAGCACATCTCCGAGGGTCAACACCATTCCCCGGTCGGTTTGCTCTGCCTGCATGGCTTCCATTTGCAGGCGAAGCTCTTTGGCTTCCCGCCTGGCCTGTGCGGCTTCGTCAGCGCGCATTTGCAATTCCAGTTCCTTGCGACGCGCTTCCGCGGAATCAATCTGCTCCTGCAGCTCAGCGCGCTCTCCCTGCTCAGCGGCTACTTGCGCATGGCGGTTGGCAAGATAAGCCGCGTGCTCAATCTCGGCAATGTCCGCACCGTCCGCGAGCAGAGTTTCAGCGCGGGACAATTGCTCCCTTGCGCTCCTCAACTGGCGATCACCACTGCGGGCTACGTTCGGGTCGTTGCTGATCTCCTCATAGGCAGCCCGTGCTTCATCGACCTTTGCGTTATCCTGGGGCGTGCTGGCGCACCCTGCCACGAGGACAGAAAAGCTCACAGCCATACCCAAAGTCATGTTGCGCTTGTTCATAACCATCTCCCGTTTCCGATGAGGCCTTTACTGGCGTTCGTCGATTCGCTTGCGAAGAGACTCAATATTGCGATTGACCTCATCAACCGCTTGTCTTGCTTTTGCGGTTTCCGATCGAGCGCCGGCCAGTTGCGCATCCACAGCTGCCTTTTCAAGTAGGCGGCTTGCTTCAAGGTATTGTTCGCGATTGATCTTTTCCTCGGCATCTGCAACCCGGTTCTGAGCCTGGTTCAAGAGTACCGGTTCAAAATCCCTGGCATCGGACGATACCGCCTGCTGAATGGCTGACTCGGCGGACCGGAGTTCGCCATCCGGCCGTTCAACCGAACTGGCGCAGCCTCCGGCAATGACAGCGATGCTGATTACACCTGCAGCACCTAACATCGAAGTATGCTTGCTCATGCACAATCTCCTTCCAGTGAGGAACGGGGGCGATCTGCCCCGTCCAGACTCTTGTTGGTACTCGTCTGCGGCGATTCCTCTGAAGACTTCGTCGCAGTAAAGCACCTACTGCTACTGCTACTGATACGCATAAGGTTAGCAGCGGGATCTGATTACGGTATGAAGGTATGGAAATAAACTTCGTAGGGGGAGGCGCCGCTACAACGGATCTGTTGCCGGATGCGCCACAAAAGGTTGCGGGTGCGGGAGGTGGGCTTTGGGTCGAAAAATGACAGAACGGTAACCACCGAAACCCGGCAGCTACCGCTTATTGATGTGGTTTAGCGTATTTTGGTTCCACCGGACTGAGCTCTGGAAAGCGTGGTTCCCGTTGGTGGACGGTAGTGAAGGGAGTAGATAATTCGGTCCAGCACGGCCTGACCATTCCAGGCAGGGTCGTTGTTGACCATGCCGACAATGGCCCAGGTGGTGTCGGTGTCGTCGCGGGTGAAGCCTGCGATGGAGCGCACGTTTTCAAGGTAACCGGTCTTGATGCGCCCTTTGCCGTCCAGGCCGGAATTCCGCAGCCGTCTGGCCATGGTGCCATCCATCGCGATCAGCGGCATGGAGGCCATCAGGTCCGATGCGAAAGGACTGTTCCAGGCGTGCTGCAAAATCTGCGCACCCTGGCGTGCGGTAATACGGCCGTCACGTGTCAGGCCGGCGCCGTTTTCAATCACCAGGCCGGCGGTATTAACGCCTTTTTCCTGAAGCCATTCGTGAACCACACGAATACCAGTCACACGGTCGTCTTCCTCCTCTTCCTGGCGATTCTCTGCACCAATGGTCAGTAGCAACTGTCGGGCCATAACATTGCTGCTCCACTTGTTGATGTCCCGAACCATCGTAACCAGATCCGGAGACGTGGTCCTAAGCAACAGTCGGGCGTCGTCAGGTGTTTTGGCAAGCAGGCTCTTGCCATTGATATCGATGCCCATGTCTGACAGCAGCGAACGTATCATGGATGCCGTGTACTGTTCGGGGGGCAGAAGCGACAGGTAGGCCGTGGTGCGGCAACCCTGAGGCAACTCGCCGGATACCTGCACGGTAACCCGGTGATCCTCGTGAAAAAGCGGCTCCCAGGTAAAGTGGCTGCGGGCGGGGCAGGGCGCCTCAGCAGTAGCGGTGACGCGGTTGTCGATCACCACGTCGTTCAACGAGGGTGCACTCCAGGCCTGGGTACCGCGCTCGTCAGCACGCACTTGGAAATGCACCAGGTTGAGATTGCTCAGGTACGGCGACGGTTGCACCAGAAAAGGCGCATGGGGGTTGTCGCCGTTATCTTTAAACGCCGGCTGACCGTTGGCCAGCCGGAAAACGTCGCCATCCAGCACCAGGTTGCCGTTGATGGCACTGATGCCCATGCCGCGTAATTCGTTCAGGGTGCTCCAAAGGCGCTCAATGGTCAGCTTGGGATCGCCGCCCATGTCAACGTAGAAATTGCCGTTGAGGGTATCGCCAACAAGCTCCCCATCGGTGTAGAAGCTGGTGTCCCAGTGATAGGTCGGCCCCAGGATTTCCAGTGCCGCATAGGTAGTGACCAGCTTCATGATAGAGCCAGGGCTCATCAAGGCATCCGCGTTGATGTATTGCTCAATGCCTGGCCCATTCATGGGTATGGCCGCCAGGCTCAGCGCCTGTTCGTCGTTCAGGGATTCGGTGGCGTAATCCCGCACCTGGTTGCTCCAGGTCTTATTGGTGCCACCAGCCTCGGCTGACTCCGAGGCAAATGCACAGGCAGACCCGACTGCCAGGACTGCAGCCATGGAGGAGACCACCATGCCACGGGCCACTCGACCATGCTGGCGGATAGTTCCATAACGGGGCGTGTTCAGGTGGCGTCGTGCCTTCAGCAACATGGTGTGGCGCTCATTGATTCCAGGTGCATTAACAATAGCCCATATTCTACGCGTGTACTATGTGGAAAGGCTCTACATGACGTTAAAAAATGCCAGTAGGGGCGTTGTTTATATTGCGTTTTTGTTAACGGATGTAAACGCCCATGCTAATCAACTGGTTAGCATTTGTACAACCTCTTGATTAGTATGATGGAAACAGAAAATGGAGTGAGTATGGCGCACGAACTGACTCGACGGCGATTTCTGGCTGCCATGGCCGCGGCAGGTCTTTCATGTCGAATGCCTGCGCTGATGGCTGCTCCGAAGGGGAATGTGACCATGAATCCCATTCCTTCCTCCGGCGAACGATTGCCAGCCGTTGGCATGGGTACCTGGCGTACCTTCAATGTTGGCGGTGACCAGTACCTGATTGATCAGCGTACCGAGGTACTGAAAACCTTTTTCGACCTCGGTGGCACCCTGGTGGACTGCTCACCCATGTACGGCTCGGCGGCAGAGGTGATGGGTGAGGCGCTGGACACCCTCAATGCCCGTGACAAACTGTTTTCCGCCACCAAGATCTGGACCGGAGACGGTGATGCAACCCGGCAACAGGACCGGGAGTCCCGCAGGAAGTGGGGCATAGAGCGATTTGACCTGCAGCAGGTACACAACCTGGTGGCCTGGCAGCAACACCTGGCAACCCTCCAGCAAATGAAAGCCGATGGCGACGTTCGCTATATCGGCATCACCACCTCCCATGGCCGCAGGCACGGGGATTTCGCACGCATCATAGAGACGGAACGGCTGGACTTTGTGCAACTGACCTACAACGTGCTGGACAGAGAGGCGGAAGACCGACTGCTGCCTTTGGCGAGGGAACGCGGGATCGCCGTGATTGTGAACCGGCCTTTCCAGGGCGGGCGACTGTTCCGACGCTTCCAGTCCGAAACGCTGCCTCCCTGGGCCGATGAGGTGGGCTGCCGCAACTGGGCGGAGTTTTTCCTGAAGTACATCCTTTCCCACCCGGCGGTTACCTGTGCCATTCCGGCCACCACCAGCGTTGAGCATATGAAGGAGAACATGGGCGCCCTATACGGTGCTTTGCCGGATGAGAAACAACGTCGCCGAATGGCGGCCTATGTCGCAGGGCTGTGATGGAGACCAACTGGCTCAGCTATTCCCTGTCGGATTTCCTGATGTTCGGGCCGGAGGTGTTCCTTCGGCTCTATGTTCGTATCAATCAGGACATCTGGCCATGGCAGGCTGTTGCGGTGGTGATGGTGATCGCGATTGGCGCCTTACTGGTACGTGGGGACGCGATGGCCAGGCGTGGTGCACTGCTGCTGGTGGCCGCGGCGTGGCTATTGAGCGGGGCTGGCTTCCTGATGCATTACTACGGGCCGATTAATCTGCCGGCGATCTGGTTCGGCTGGGCCTTTGTCCTGCAGGGTGCATTACTGACGGTGGCGGGGCTGTTCTGGCCCTGGAACGCGGCAACGAACCGTCCGATATGGTCTCGCTGGCTGATGGGCATTGGCTGGATCGCATTGATGGGGTTGTCGCCTCTCATCGCCGTCGCTCAAACCGGCAATGGTCGGGCCGCGGCGCTGTTCGCCATTACGCCGGACGTCACCGCGCTGGGGGCAGTGCCCTGCATGCTGCTGTTTCCTCGCCGGGTGCGGTGGCTGTTTCTATTACTGCCACTGATATGGTCACTGTTCAGCGTGGCGACCCTTTGGACATTAGGCACCTGGGTGCTGGCGGTCATTCCGGGTACCACGCTGGTATTGGCGGCGATGGCCTGCTTCGTCAGTCCCAGGCAGGCGCGAAATCCGGATTAGCGATTCGCTCACCACGGTCCAGACTGTTAATTTCCGCAATTTCATCCTCTCTGAGCGTGATGTTCAGCGCGTCGAGGTTGGACTTCTGGTGCTTGGGCCGGGTTGACGACGGAATCGGCACAATCCCTCTAGAGGCTACCCAGGCAATGGCAATCTGCGCAGCGGACGCATTGTGTTCGCGGCCAATGCGGGCCAGGGTTTCATCGTCCATTACCTTGCCCACGGCCAGTGGCATGTAACCGGTGACGGTAATGCCCAGCGTCTGGGCATGCTCCACCACCTTGCGGTTGGCCAGGAACGGATGCACTTCCACCTGATTGGTGAAAATCGGTGTGTCACCCAGTACTTCCTTGGCCTTGTCCATTTGCGCGCAGGTGAAGTTGGACAGCCCGATGTGAGTAGTTAGCCCTTCGCGTTGCGCGTCGCGCAGCGCACCCAGGTATTCCTCCATGGGGATGGCGTCGTCTGGCGATGGCCAATGAATCAGCGTGAGGTCGACGTGGTCGGTCTTCAGGCGCGACAGGCTGTCGTGCAGGCTGTTGATCACGTCGCTGTGCTGGAGCTGGTCGTGCCACACCTTTGTCGTCAGGAAAACCTCCCGTCGTGGAATGCCGCTTGAGGTAATGCCATCGCCCACTTCAGACTCATTCCCGTACATCTGGGCGGTATCGATATGCCGGTAGCCAAGGGAAAGGGCACTCTTCACGGCGTCTCGTGCGTCGTTTCCCTTCAGGCGGAATGTGCCCATACCGATGTTCGGAAGTGTGCTGAATGCCATAGTGTCCTCCTTCGTGAACGCTGTGACTTATATGTGGTGCCCGCCTGCTGGTTCTTCAAGTGGCGGGTGGTTATCATACCGGCCTTCGGAACCCGCAAGCGAAACCATGGTTGAGGTCACGTTATGCTGACAGGGCAATGCCTGTGCGGCGATATAAAACTTGAATACGACGGCCCTCTGGGGCCGATTGCCCTGTGCCACTGCAGCCAGTGCCGCCGGGCCCACGGCAGCGCATTTTCCGCCAGTGCGCCGATCCAGAAAATCCGCACCCGTTTTACGGCGGGTGAGGACCTGATCCGTGAATACGAGTCCCGGCCGGGAAAGTATCGTGGGTTCTGCCCCAGATGCGGTAGCCAGCTTTACAGCCGTGTGGATGCTATCCCCGGTATTCTGCGCCTGCGGGTGGGTGTGATCAATGAGCCCCTGGAAAAGGGGCCGGCGTCACACGTTTATGTGGGCTCCAAGTCGGACTGGTTCACCATCACCGACGATACCCCGCAGTTTGAGAAAACCGAGAGAACCAACGATCCTCACTGACGCATTGCTGGTTTCTTCGCCGAACTATTCTGCCGGAATTATCCGATAGACCTTGCCGTTGTCCGCGTCCGTCAACAGCCACAATGCACCGTCGGGGCCCATTCGCACATCGCGGATGCGTTCACCCAGGTCTTCCAGAAGATCCTCTTCTTCCCTGACCGTGCCGTTCTCAATGCCCAGGCGCACCAGCTTCTGCATTTTCAGGGCACCTACAAACAGATCTCCCTGCCACTCTGGGAATTCGTTCCCGGTATAGAATGCCATCCCCGAGGGAGCAATGGACGGATCCCAATAGTGCAGCGGGTCTGTCACGCCTTTCATGGTGGTTTTGCTGGTAATGGGCACCCCGGAGTAGTCGATGCCATAGGTGACATCTGGCCAGCCGTAGTTGTTGCCCGCACGGATGATGTTGATCTCGTCTCCACCCCTGGGGCCGTGCTCATGGCTCCATATGTCGCCTGTTTGCGGGTGAATGGTCATGCCCTGAATGTTGCGGTTGCCGTAGGTGAAGAAGGTGTCATTCACTGCCGGGTCGTCGACAAACGGGTTGCCCGGCGCGGGGGCGCCGTCAACGGTCAGGCGGTGAACGCCGCCGGCATCGTCATCGGTGGCCTGGGCACGATCCATTTCACCCCGGTCGCCCACCGCGACGTACAGATTGCCATCGCGATCAAATTCCATGCGGCCCGCGAAATGCCGGCTGGTGTTGCCCCGGGGGAGGGCCTCGAAAATCACTTCAACCTCTGACAGCCGGTCGCCGTCCAACGTTGCACGAGCCACTCTGGTCGTCAGCCCGTCGCGGCTGATCTTATGGGCGTAACTCAGGAACAGAGTGCGATTGTTTTCGAAGTCCGGATGCAGGAGCACATCCAGCAGGCCACCCTGGCCGGAAACCACCAGCTCGGGAACACCGGCAATTGGCTTGTCCTGCAATTCACCATTCTCGATTCGGCGTAGCCGGCCTTCGCGCTCGGTCACCAACTGTGAACCATCGGGGAGAAACGCAAGGCTCCAGGGATGTTCCAGGCCTTCCGCGACCGTATCCAGACGAAAGTCGGCTTTGTCCGAGCTGAACGTTTGCCCGAAGGCTGGCCCGGCCGCTGCCAGTCCTGCCAACGCCAGTAGAGTCGCCATGTTGCCGAGTCGGTTCATAGAATGATCTCCCTCCGCCAGGTTATTCCTGCATCGATAAAGTCTAGCATTTGATACGAACGGAATGGCCGGCAGTATCAGGCGATAACATTACGACTAGGCATTACGACATGAGGTCACCAAAACGTTAATGAGAACTATTAACATTTGTACGGATGTCATGTACAGTTACGTCAATATCAACGGGAAGCATCCATACCCATGGACACAAGGAGACGTACAATGACCCCGGAAGAGGAAGCGATTGAAGGGCTGAAACTGGCCGCCGGCGCCAGTGTGTTTGTTCTGATCATAGCCAGCCTCCTGGTGCTCTGGTGACACGTCCCGCCGGTCACGCTTTACCGTGCCGGCTTAACCCCCACAAGAAGTAGACGCCGCCAACCAGCGCGGCCAGCAGTCCCGCCGGCAACTGGTTGGGGAAGACCACAATGCGCGACAGGTAGTCCGCGAGGGCCAACAGAAGGCCACCCACCAATGCGGCCACGATCAATTGCCTGCCAACGGTTTGCTGCCCCAGTACCCGCGCCAGGTGCGGCGCAATGAGTCCTACGAAACTCAGAGGGCCAATCACCACCGTAGCCGACGCAGTCAATACAGCAGCAAGCATCAGCAAAAGCAGGCGGGCTTTAGTGACCGGAAGCCCGAGGGACGATGCCGAAGTATCTCCCAGAGGCAAGAGCGTCAGGGGCCGCACGACCAGAGCCAACAGGCCGCAGATGAGAACGATGAATCCTAGCAGCCCAAACGCTTCAGTTTCGGAAACCAGCCAGGTGGAACCGTACATCCAGTTCAGCAGTTGTGAAGCGACGGTGCCGCCGGAGGCCATGACCAATCTCAGCCCCGCATCCATGAATACATACAGGGCCAGGCCGCCCAGCAGCAGTTGGTTACCGGCGAAGCGATGCTTGCGGGCGAGGAGAATCAATAACCCGAGTGCGCCGGCAGCGCCGAGCGTCGCAGCGCCAAGCTGCCCGGCCCGGCCTACCTCTGCGCCGGTGAGCACGATAAGAACCATGGCCAGTGCGGCGCCGCCGCTGATGCCCAGCATCTCCGGGCTCCCCATTGGATTACCCGTCATCCGCTGAATCAGTGTGCCGGCAAGGCCCAGTGCGACTCCGGCCAGCATGGCGGCCAAGAGGCGCGGGCCGCGCCACACCCAGGCATCGTCCCACTGGGTGACAGGTGTCCAGTTCCAACCATCCAGGCCCGGAGACCAACTCATGGAAACGATGACGGTTAGTGCGATCAGCCCGGTCACGATACCACTGACCAGAAAAGGCGCGCGCCGCCTGGGCTGGAAGCCCGCAAGGTTGGATTCCTGCCCGGGCATGTGATGGGTGTTTTTGAAACCCTGCAATGCCAATAGGATAATGGGGCCGCCAATGAGGGCCGTGGTGGTTCCCGTCGGCACCAGGGAGCCATCCCCCCAGGTAGAAGCCCAATGCGCAAGAGTATCCGCCAGCAGCAATAGCCCGCCGCCCATGAGCGTACTCCACAGGATGCGACTGGCTAATGTACGCGCGCCCAGCAGGCGTGCCAGTACCGGCGCTGCCAGCCCCACAAAGGCCACGACACCCACCCGGCTGACAACCGTTGCTGTCATCAGTACCACCAGAAACAGAGCCAGTGCCCGAATAAGCCCGACTTTGGCACCCAGTGAACTGGCGGACGACTGCCCCAGTTGCAACACCTGCAACGGGCGCATCAGCAGCAATATCAGCACCGAAATGACCAGCACGCGGGGCCACAGTTCCATGAACGGTCCCCAGTTGTTCTGTACCAGGGAGCCGGCGCCCCAGATGAAAAGGTTGCCCAGCCACTCACCCTTGAGCAGCAGAAATGCCATGTTAAGGGCGCCCAGAAAGAAGGTGATGACAAGGCCGGCAAGGATCACCGTCACAGGTGAAAAGCCAAGCTGCCACGTCAGGGCGATGACCATACCGATGGCGATGAGGCCACCTGCAATGGCCACCAGATCCGGGCTGAAGGCAAGTAAACCGGGCGCGAACAGCGTGGCAACGGTCACCCCGAATTGGCCACCCGCTTCCACACCGAGGGTGGTGGGCGAAGCCAGAGGGTTACCCAGCACCTGTTGGGTGACCGCCCCGGCCAGCCCCAGGCCGCAGCCAATCAGGATGGCGATGGATACACGCGGCGCCCAACTGAAGTGAGCCAGAACCGATGAATAATTGTTTGGATTGAAGGCCCAGAATGATGACAACACGGTAGCGGCATCCAGTTGGTTGAGCCAGGGAACTGCGCTGGCAAGCAACGCGCCGAGCCAGAGGAGTGTGGCGGCAATAGGCAGCCTGACTGCCATAACCGGTCGGGAAGCGGGCATACCGGAGGTGCTAGCGTACATTGTCAGAGCCCCCGGCCAGCAGACTGTCTGTCAGCATGGTGGCCAGTCGTTTCACCGGAAAAACGCCGCCAAACGGCCAGATGGCGTCGATCTCGTAAACCTGGTGGCGGTTGACCGCTGGCAGGTACGTCCAGAACGGGCTGGCGGCCAGGGTGTCTGCAAGCCCGGGGGCGGTGGGCGCAATCACCACGATACGGCTGTCTTCATAAGGGGCTATGGATTCCAGGCCCACCACCGAGAAGCCCCAGAAGTTGCCTTGCCGGGGCCAGGCGTTTTCCAGCCCGAGGGCATTCAGGGCACTCTGGTAAAGGCCGTTGGGGGCATAAATACGCACGTGGCGGGCGTCCATGAAACTGACCAGGGCAATCGGCCGTTCTGTCAGTCCCGCCGCTTCCAGCCGGAGGCGTTGCGTTTCCAGAGTGGTGTCAATATCCGCCAGAATCGATTCGGCGCGAGCCTCGCGGCCCAGCATCTCGCCGAGGGTGGTCAGCATGTCACTGGCTTTCTCGAAGGGTTGACTGCCCTCTTTGTACACACTGATGACGTAAGTCGGGGCGATACGCTCCAGCAGTTTTGCGGCGGGCGCCATTTCGGCACTGGTAACAATCAGATCCGGTTTGAGTTCTGCGATGGCCTCGAGGCTGGGGGCGACGCGGGTGCCGATGTTGGCAACGTCCTCTGGAAGCTGCGGCTCATTCACCCACACGTCGTAGCCATCCCGGTCAGCGACGCCCACGGGCGTCACGCCCAGCAACAGCAAGGCTTCTGTGGCGGCCCAGTTGAGTGCAACAACCCGCTCAGGTTGCTCGTCCAGGGTGAGGGTGCCGCCTTCGTGTTGCCAGGTGCCGGCGCTGGCGGGCAGCGATAGGGCACCAATGAACACCACGGCAATCAGGGTTTTAGCGACATGCTCAATGCACATACGAGACCCACTGTCCCGGTGCCCGCTCCATTACACCCATCGGTACATCGTAAATGGATTCCAGGGTTCCCGAATCCATGATGTCACGCGGGCTGCCATCTGCAATCAACCGGCCGCCTTTCAGAGCCACCAGCCGGTCGCAGAAGCGGGCGGCCAGGTCGACATCGTGCAGTACCACAATCACCGTCAGTTCCCGTTCATCGGCCAGGCGGTGCACCAGGCGCAGGGTTTCCACCTGGTGTTTCACGTCCAGGGCGGAAATTGGCTCGTCCAGCAGCAGGCAGCGGGTTTGTTGCGCCAGCAGCATGGCAATCCAGGCGCGCTGGCGTTCGCCGCCGGAAAGCGTGTCCACAGAGCGGTGCTGGAAGTGGTCGAGCCCGGTATCGTGTATGGCCTGGTCGATGAACTGGTGGTCTTCGCTGGTATAACGCCCCAACGGCCCGCGCCAGGGATAACGCCCCAGGGCAACCAGTTCCCTCACGGTGAGGCCGTCCGTGCCCGGCGGATGCTGCGGCAGGTAACCAACCGTACGGGCGAACTCCCGCGCGCCGGTGGTCTGGAATGAGCTGCCAAGAAGGCTTGCATTGCCCGAAGAGGGCGACATCTGGCGGGCCAGCACTTTCAATAACGTGGACTTGCCGGAGCCATTGTGACCGAGCAGGGCAGTGACCTCGCCTTCACGAAACTCGATGTTGATGTCGTCAAGGATGGCAGCGTCACCAATGTGCACGCCCAGGCTGGATACTTCAAAGAACGCAGACATGCAGGCTCCCATGGATCTGAGGGCCTGCAGGATAATCTAAATGCGAATTACTATCAATATATGCCTGGCAACGTATGTCTGGCTGTCAGGCCTGACCGGTCTGTACGCGCCATTGTGCGGAATAGGGGCCGTTGTTCTCCAGCAGTTCCTCATGGCGGCCGGATTCCAGAATGCGCCCGCCGGCTACCACGGCAATGGTATCGGCATCCACAATGGTGGACAGCCGATGCGCGATCATGATCACGGTGCGATTGTGGCCGATCCGCTTCAGGGAGCGCTGGATGGCCGCCTCGGTTTCGTTGTCCACGGCACTCGTGGCTTCGTCGAGCACCAGAATGGGCGGGTCTTTCAGCAGCGCACGGGCCAGTGAAAGGCGCTGGCGCTGACCGCCGGAAAGCCGAACTCCTCGTTCACCCACGGCGGTGGCAAGCCCCTCGGGCAGTGCCTCGATGAATGACCAGGCCTCTGCCGTCCTGGCCGCTTCGATAATCTGTTCGTCACTTGCGCCGGGGGAGCCGTAGGCGAGATTGTCACGGATGCTGCCCTCAAACAGGTACACGTCCTGGCTGACCAGGCCGATGGCCTCCCGCAGGGACTTCAGGCTGACGGACTGGATGGGCTGGCCGTCGATGCGGATCTGGCCGCCGGTAGGGTCGTAGAAGCGCAGCAACAGCTTGATCAGTGTGGACTTGCCGGAACCGGTCGCCCCGACCAGCGCCAGGGTATTGCCGGCCGGTACCGCTACCGAAATGTCGTCGATACCCGCGCCGCTGGACGGGTAGTGGAAGCTCACGCCCTCGAAGGTGACTTCGCCCTTCACCGGCTGATCCAGCGTTTTGCCGGAATCATCCCGAACGTGAACCGGCTCAGCCAGCAGGTCCAGGATGCGGCGGGTACTGGCCATGGCCCGTTCGAACAGGTCGATTACTTCCGCAAGGCCGGTCAGAGGCCACAGCAAACGTTGGGTTAGGAACACCAGCACGCCGTAAGCACCCACGTTCAGAGAGCCTTCCAGGGCCATCATGCCGCCCACGGTAAAGGTGGCCAGGAAACCTGCCAGGATCGCCATGCGGATCACCGGAATAAACGCGGAGCTGATGCGAATGGCTCGGCGGTTTGCATCTACATAGGCTTCACTGCTGGCTTTCAGCCGCTCCGCTTCCCGGTTTTCGGCCGTGAAACTCTTGATGGTGGCAATGCCGCCCAGGTTGTTGGCCAACCGGCTCGACAGGTCACCGACCTTCTCACGCACGTCAGCGTACAGCGGGCCAGCCTTGCGCTGGAAGTAGAAGGCGCCCCAGATAATCAGCGGAATGGGAGTAAACGCCAGCAGGGCAATGAGTGGCGACAACACGAAAAACACAGCGCCCACGGCAACGACCGTCACCACGACCTGAATCATGGCGTTGGCGCCGCCATCGAGGAAACGCTCCAACTGGTTGACGTCGTCGTTCATGGTGGCGACCAGTTGCCCGGAGCTGCGGGCTTCAAAGAAGCTCATGTCCAGCTTCTGGGCATGCTCGTAGGCGTCTTGTCGCAGGTCGGACTGCAGGCGTTGGGCCAGGTTGCGCCAGAGGATCTGGAACAGGTACTCGAATATCGATTCGCCGGCCCAGATAAAGAAGGTCAGCACAGCCAGGATGGTGATCTGCTCCTGAGCGGTCTCAAAGCCCAGGCCGGCCACAAAGCTTTCTTCCTTGTTCACCACCACGTCGATGGCGATACCGATCAGGATCTCCGGCGCGATATCGAACAGCTTGTTGATGATGGAGCAAGTGGTGGCGGCAATGATCTGGCGGCGATAGCCGCGAGCGTATTTCAGCAGTCGGCCCAGGGCGGCAAAGCTGCTGGTGGTGTGGGGGGAAGACTCTGTCATGGTTCGCTCCGCTTGCGCCAGAAAGCGGCAAGGGTAGCGGATTTGTCGAGAATTTGAAATGGAATCATTATCACTTACTGGCGTTCTGTTGCAGCCAGCGGTCAAGCTTGTCGGCGAATTCCTTGCGGTCAGTCTGGCTGAAGGGCGCCGGGCCACCGGTGACCTGGCCGGCGTTGCGCATTTCTTCCATGAAGTTGCGCATGGCCAGGCGCTGGCGGATATTCTCTTTGGTGAAAGCCTGGCCGCGCGGGTTGAACACGTCCGCACCTTTTTCGATGGCTTCGGCAGCCAGGGGGATGTCCTGGGTGATCACCAGGTCGCCTGTTTCCATCTGGTCGATGATGTCATTGTCGGCCACGTCGAAACCCTGGGGTACCTGCCGGCGTTTGATGTAGACGCTCGGGGGCAGGTTGATGGCGTGATTGGCAATGAAGGTGGTATCGACCTGCCAGCGAGTGGCGGCGCGGCAGAGGATTTCCCGGATAGGCACGGGGCAGGCGTCGGCGTCGACCCAGATTGGCATGGTTGGTTCCTTTGTTGGTTCAGTGCTTGGTGAAGTTTACCTTTTGATGATGTGAGCCTGGTAGGTTTGGGCCGCGTATTAATTACGTGGCCGCATACTTTGCGGGCGGAGGATCGACAAACTTATGAAAACTCACAGTGTTCCAACTGCATTTCTTGTTTTAACGCTGGGGCTGATTTCCCTTTTTGCAGGAACTGCGTACGCCGACGAATCAGAGGCCTGGGAGGCTCTCCGGGAAGGCCGGGCGGTTTTGATGTTGCGACATGCCCTGGCACCGGGAACAGGCGACCCCGCCAACTTTGATGTCGACGATTGCAGCACGCAGCGAAACCTGAATGCCGAAGGGCGCGGGCAGGCGCGGGCGTGGAAGGTCTATTTGGCGGAGCATGGCATTGAGGAAGCCAGGGTCTTCAGCAGTCAGTGGTGCCGATGCCTCGATACCGCACGGGGAATGGATGTGGGGCCGGTGAAGGAGATGATGTCGCTGAACTCGTTTTTCCAGAACCGTAGCAACGCAGACATGCATACCCAGCAGACCATCGCCATTGTGAATGAAATGGAGCCGGGCCTGCCGGTGGTGCTGGTATCCCATCAGGTCAATATTACGGCACTGACCGGCATATACCCGTCGTCGAACGAGGGAGTGGTTATGGCACTGCCTCTGTCAGAAAACCCGACCATACTGGAGCGTGTGTCGCCGGGGAGTTAGGCGCCCAAATCCAAGGCTCGATGTTCCATTGCCTATAGGTCAACCGGCTTTCAGACGTGGGAGGTCGTACACCTCCTGACCGCTCAGGTGAAGGTATTTCTGGATCACGAGCAGTGCAATGGTCTGCTCCATCTGCTGGTCGAAAAACTTCTCTACATACCGGTTGGCGTTGGCAATGATGGCCTCTGCCTGTTCAGGGTGATCCTGGTAATAGCGTACTTTCTCCGGCAGATCAGAGTGGTCATCAGCCAGTTCCACATAGTGATAGCCGGGCACCAGAGCGCCTTCCATGAACCAGGTTTCAAAGCGGGGCCGGCGCATCAGGCACAGGGAATTGGAGGCCATGATCCACTTCAGGTTCGTCGCCACATCAATGCCTTCCACACTCACCACAAACTGGTGCTGCAGCTGTTCCTCAATGCTCATGAAGTCCTTGTGGTAGGGCTGGGGTGCGGGTTCCTTATGTTGGGTGCAGCCAATATCGCAGAGGGGGTGGTCGTTAAAGCGGGTAGCAAATTCGATGCGGTGCTGGCGGTTGGACTTGCCGCGCCACACCGCCAGGGGCTTCTTTTGGCGGAAAGGTGTCGGGTCCTCTACAAACTGGTAATGCCGAACCGAGTTGAGTTTGAGCAATACTGAGTTACGGTTGGTGGCATCACGACGTACCGGGCGGCTTTTCACGAAACGGGGTTCGTTCGGGATTTCGGTTACATCACCGAACTGGTAGTCCACTTTTCGGTTCCGGGGGAAACACTGGATCAGGTTGCGAAAATCGAAGCAGTAGGCGCTGCTTTTGCCAGCGAAGGTAAAGTCGCCAGCGGGTTCAGCGGTTGCTGGTAGTGTGAACGGGTTGGAAAGGCGATTGTAGTAGGCAACCCTTGCGTCAATCGCAGCCCTGCGTTCGCCCGTCATCGCCTCGTATTCCGACATCAGCAGGTCGCATTGCCACTGCCAGTAGGCTCGAGGAACCAGGGAGCGCACCGCGTTTCCGGAGTAGTAACCCAGTTTGTGCATGTTCTTGGAAAAATTGTCACCGACTCGCATTGTGGTCACCAGACGTTGGTTTAGATGCCCATACCGTAGCGGGCAGAGCGCAAGGAAATGTCAGGTAAACATCAATAAAACATCAAAGTGTGTCAGGAGGATTAAATGAGTGAGCGGTCGTTGCAGCCCCTGCCGCCGATGGCGAAGCGAGCTCAACCGGGCGCGGCCTGCTCAACCTCTTCGGCCACTCCCGCGCACGAGAAACCTTCGTGATTCTCTCTGGTGACGTAGATTACTCATTCGTCTACGATGTTCGACTGCGCCACAGGCCGGAACGCCATGGTCCTGACGACGACTCCCATTGAAATGACCATTGATGAGGTAACAAGGAACATGAACCCATTCAACAAACTGGCCGCCAGCGCTCTGATCGCCTGCAGCACCCTGATTGTCACCCCGGCCACCGCCCACGATCATTCCTCAGACACCTTAACCATCGATCACCCCTGGAGCCGCCCGACGCCTCCTGGTGTCCCCATGGGCGTTGGCTACATGGAGATCACCAACCACAGCGACAGCGACATCACCCTGACCAGTGCTACCACGCCAAGGGCGAAGAACGTCTCCATTCACGAAAGCACCATGACCGACGGCACCATGAGCATGCGCCCTCTGAAAGACGGCCTGACCATCCCCGCTGGTGAAACCGTGGAGCTCAAGCCCCACAGCTACCACATGATGCTGGAAAAACTGGATGGGCCGTTGAAAGAAGGGGAAAGAGTGCCGCTGACGGTGAGTTTTGATGGAGCAGACGCAATGGACGTGATGCTGCATGTTGAGCCGCTGGACGGCAACATGAAGATGGAAAATCACGGGATGGATCATTCCGGACATTGATTGGTGTTGGCTGTAGTTATACGAACGCTGGATATACGCCCAGGCTTGTATAGCACGCCGCGAAGCCCGGTAGGTCTCGCTCACCATCGGCACCAACAGATGACTGAACCGGTTCAGTCTGTGAGGCAAGAAGGTGCAGAAGCCAACGGCAGCTATACTGTCTGGTGACAATATTGAGAAGCTAGCCAATTACGAGCGGTTGACGGTGTGATATCGGGATTAGATGGCTGGAAATGAGGCCCGTGAACGCAAGCAATACCGACGCTGGGAACGGCTCGGAATAAGGTTCTTCTTCAGCCTCGTCGGGCGGCATGACAATCGACGAAGGAATTAGCATCCATGGCTGTTAATGACAGGGTCAAATTTATTACCAAACGACTTGGGGAACGGCTATGGGTCAAACCGCTGTTCTTCTGCATCCTGTCAATCGCGGCCGTATTCATCGCCAAGGCCGCGGATCATATGAGTCTTGATCGGAACATTCCGAGCGTCACTGCCGATTCACTTGAGGCTCTTCTTGCGATCTTGGCGTCCAGCATGCTCGTCATTGCCACCTTCGCCGTGGCGTCCATGGTATCCGCGTATGCATCGGCAAGTAATTCCGCGACCCCCAGGTCGTTCACACTGATTGTTGCGGACGACGTGTCACAGAACGCTCTTTCAACCTTCATTGGGGCGTTCATATTCAGCATCGTCGCTCTGACCGCAGCCAAGAACGGCTTTTTCCAAGAGGCCGGCCTTGCAGCACTTTTTGCACTAATGGTGGTGGTGTTCGGTGTGGTTATTCTTACGTTCGTTCGATGGGTGGATAAAATTGCTCGTCTTGGGCGGTTGCACGAATCAGTTGAAAAGGTCGAAATGGCAACCGCAGCAGCCATGAAACGCAGCCGGGCCGCGCCGGCACTTTGTGGTATACCGGCAGAACGGCGGCGGACGCAGGGGAAGGCAGTGCATAGTGAGACCGTGGGTTATGTGCAGCACATCGATATCGAAACTCTGCAAGCATGGGCCGAGAAGGCAAACGGTCGGATAGCCGTTGCGGCCCTTCCTGGCACGTTTGTCGAGCCTGGGCGCGCGCTGGCCTATGTAACTCACGCTGCCGACGACACGGCTGAACTTGATTTGAAACCAGTTGTTGACGCGTTCGTGATTGGAAAATATCGACTCTTCGACGAGGACCCCAGATTCGGGCTCGTGGCGCTCTCGGAGATTGCGGACAGGGCCCTGTCTCCTGGTGTCAACGACCCCGGTACGGCGATTACCATAATAGGGTCGCTCGTACGGCTGTTCGTTTTATGGACGGAGCCCAAAAAGGACTCACCGGCGCCGAAGTATGATCGTGTCGAAGTTCCTGTGCTATCAACGCGGGACATGTTTGACGACGCATTCAGGGCGATCGCACGCGATGGGGCGGGCACCGTTGAGGTAATGCTTCGGCTCCAGAAAGCGTTCAAGGCGCTCTCATCCCGCGGCGATTCGGAGATGCATGACGCTACATTGGCACACTCGCGGATGGCACTTGCCCGCGCAGAGAAGAAGTTGGATCTGCCGGATGATTTGGCGCTCGTTCGAGAAGTTGCATCCTTCTCCCGCGCGAAGTCCACGAATCTCAACCCGCAGGAAAATAAATGAAGGTCAAGCGCATAGTCTCCAACATAGCGGCAGGAACCCCCTCCGAAGCAGAGAAATTCTACTCGGCTATTTTTGGGCTCAAGGTTGTGATGGATCATGGATGGCTAAGAACCTATAGCTCGGGCGAGGAAATGACCACTCAGGTAAGCGTGGCATCGGAAGGTGGCTCCGGAACGCCAGTTCCTGATCTGTCTATCGAGGTTGATAACCTGGAGATCGCTTTGGAGAGAGTAAAGAACGAAAAGATTGAGATTGAATACGGCCCGGTAAGTGAGCCCTGGGGTGTTCGCCGGTTCTATGTTCGTGATCCGTTCGGCAAGCTCATCAATGTATTACAGCATGAGTAACCGTTGGGGATGCCCCCCAACAAGTGACTGTTGTCGAACGCACCTGCGCTTGTATCGCACTTACCAACTCAGAGATGGACGAGTTCATGAATTTGGTTCAAGCGGGGGCTAGAATTCAGATTGAGTGGTAGGCATGTAGCAGTTCATCGTGCCCAGTTCTTTTTATAGGATCAAACAAACGGACAAGGAGGCACAGATGAGATCCATCGCAACGTCGCTCATGTTTGTTGGAGAGCAGGCTGGGAAAGCCGAGGAGGCCATCAGGTTTTATACCTCGCTATTCGTTGGTTCAGAGATCGTCGATATTCAACGTTACCAAGCCGGCGAGCATGAACCAGAAGGTTCTGTGAAGATGGCGAAGTTTAAGATAAACGGTCGAGAGTTTATGGCGCTCGACAGCCACCTTGATCATCAGTTTACGTTTACGCCCTCTATGTCACTGTATGTTGAGTGCGAATCGGCGAGCGAAATTGAGGAGACATTTAGAGCCTTGGCTGAAGGTGGCTCAGAGCTAATGCCGTTGGATAACTACGGTTTTAGCCAAAAATTTGGGTGGTTGAATGATAGGTATGGTGTGTCTTGGCAGCTCAACCTGTCGAACTAGTGTGTGGTGACAACTCCAGCCCATAACCATGCGCAGTGTTATGCAATTTTCGCGGTTGCCGGAGTCCTTACATGGAACGCATAGGGGAATCAGACAATGGCTACAGATAAGCAGCCACTACCGGAGGTCGTTTCTTCGGAACAGTGGAAAACAGCGCTGGATCAGCTTCTTGTAAAAGAGAAAGAGTTAACCCGGGCACGGGATGCACTGAACGCTGAGCGTAGGAAGTTACCGATGGTGAAGGTGGCCAAGCACTATACGCTCCAGGGAGAAAATGGCGCAGCGTCCCTGCTCGATTTGTTTGAAGGGCGCCGTCAGCTCATTGTCTATCATTTCATGTTTGCCCCGGATTGGAATGCTGGCTGCGACGGTTGCTCCTGGTTGGTAGATGCCATGACACACCCGGCCCACCTGCATGCTCGCGATACGTCGTTGGTTATGGTGTCACGTGCACCAAGAGAAAAGCTCACGCAGTACAGGTCGCGGATGGGATGGACGGCGCCTATTCCATGGTATTCGTCTTACGAGAGCGACTTTAACGTCGATTTCGGCGCAACCACAGATAACGGCGAAAGGCACGGTGCCAGTGTTTTTATTCGCGACGGAGATGACATCTACCGCACCTACTATACGGGTGCGCGTGGCGTCGAATATCTTGGCACTCTCTGGACATATCTGGATTTGACCCCCTTTGGTCGTCAGGAAACGTGGGAAGACTCACCGGAAGGCTGGCCGCAGACGGAGCCCTATGTCTGGAATCGCCGCCACGACGAGTACGACGTCTGACAACTCATATGGAGGAAAGATGATATGAACACGGCTCCCGCACATTATCCCATCGGTACGCCCGGTACTCCTTGGGGTGAGGTGGAACGTGCAGAGTGGTTGTCACAACAGACCCGTCAACGGAGCTACGAGTCTGATGTGTTAAGCGTGATCGAGCGTCTGCGCCCACGTTTTGATGTGGAAGAATATGGCCGTCTGGATTATGGCGCCAACCGTTATCCGCTGATGGCGATTCGCAGCCGCGACTGGCGTGACGACTTGCCAGTCGTGCTGATAACAGGCGGGGTTCATGGCTATGAAACCAGCGGCGTACACGGTGCGCTGCAGTTCGTTGATCAGCATGCGGCGGATTACGCGGGCCGTGTCAATTTGTTGGTCGCGCCGTGCGTCAGCCCTTGGGCATACGAGCGCATTCATCGCTGGAACCCGAACGCGGTTGACCCGAACCGTTCGTTCCGAGATGACGGTTTGGCGGATGAGGCGGCGGCGCTTATGCGACTGGTGGCCCCCGTTCGCGATCATGCATCGATGCATATCGACCTGCACGAGACCACTGATACGGATGAAACCGAGTTTCGTCCCGCGCTCGCGGCCCGAGACGGTAAGCCGTTCGAGCCGGGGGAAATTCCTGACGGCTTCTATCTGGTCGATGACAGCGAAAGTCCAGAGCCCGAGTTCCAACAGGCGTTGATTGAGGCTGTGGAGCAGGTCACACACATCGCACCGGCTGATGGTAACGGCGAGATCTTTGGCTCACCGGTCGCCGCTCGGGGCGTCATTCAGTACCCGCTCAAACAGCTGGGCCTGTGCGCCAGTATCACCAGTGCTCCCTACAGGACCACCACTGAAGTCTATCCCGACAGCCCACGTGTAACCCCCGAGCAATGCAATGCAGCGCAGGCTGCTGCCGTGTGTGCGGCGATCGACTACGTGCTGTTGAACCCGTAGGGAAGGGCAATCAGGGTTCTGCTACAAAGATGGGCCCTTATGAGGAGCAACTGTCTATTTCGTAATTTGTCTCTGGTTGAAAAAGCCCCTTCCAGCCGTAACGTGGTGATAAGTAGGATGAAAAATCACCCATCACTCAATTGCACCAGTGGGAGGTAGGCAATGGCAAACGCGCAAGACTGGAAACGCGAGCGGGAACAGTATCAGGCGGCCTGGGCCAAGTACCAGAACGTGGCAGAGCGGATAGATGCCAAGTACGAAAGCCTCGATAGTGGCACCAAGGACCAGGCGCCCGCCGAGGAAGATCTATCGGAGCTTCAGGAAGCCTGGAAAGAGCTCGAGAACGCTCGAGAGCGCCTTGGCGAGTATAATAATGAGCTCCATGAACGGCATATGACCCAAGGTAAAAGCATGTGATTTGGTAAGTTAAATCTCAGCTTGAGAAAGGGAATCCGACATGACTATTTTTGAGCAGCTTCGAGCAGACCACGAGACGCAGCGAGAGTTGATTGATCAGGTACTTGCAACCAGTGGGGCCAGCGACGAGCGCGATCGCCTGTTTTTGAATCTGAAAAAGCAATTGGAAGATCACGCGCTTGCCGAGGAACGTTATTTTTATGTCCCATTGATGAGGTTTGATGCAACCCAGGAGAAAGCCAAGCACAGCGTCGCAGAGCATCATGAGCTTGATGAGTTGATTGAGGCTGTTTCTGATGCTGCACAGGACTCCGCAGCGTGGCTTTCTCACGCAAAAAACCTTGCTCACAAGCTGCTGCATCATCTTGAGGAGGAAGAGCAGGAAGTGTTTCCCAGCGCCGGCAAAGTCCTTGGTGAAGACGAGAAGTCTTTATTGGGGTCGGATTACCGAAAGGAGATGGACAAGAGGGCGTCACCCTGAGGAAGCGTTAGAGGCGTATATTGAACGCGTGTCTAGATAGCTTTTATCCATGTCAAAGGCCGGAGAGTAGCGTTACTCTCAGGCCTTTGTATTTGGGATGGCGATTAAAGCCAGGTCAGGCCCGCGCTGATAATGATGCCGGTGACGATCAGCAGCATCAGGCAGTAGCCCATGATGTCCTTGGCTTTCAGTCCGGCGATTGCCAGCACCGGCAGGGCCCAGAAAGGTTGCAGGAGGTTGGTCCAGGCGTCGCCCCAGGCAACGCCCATGGCCACTCTCGGTATGTCAGCGCCAAGCTCTTGTGCGGCGGGCAACATAACCGGTGCCTGAACGGCCCACTGGCCACCGCCGGATGGCACGAATATGTTGACCACGCCGGCGCTGATGAAGCTCCAGAATGGCAAGCTCTCGGCGCTTGCAATGGACACAAACCCTGTTGAGATACTCGCTGCCAGTCCGGAAGCTGTCATTACGCTCATGATGCCGGCGTAAAACGGAAACTGGATAACGATGCCGGCGCCGCCTTTCACGGCTTCATTCAGGCTGGCAAGCAGGCGTTTTGGGGTCTGGTGCAGGATGATTGCTACAAACAGGAACATGAAGTTCACGATGTTCAGGTTCAGCCCGCCACCCTCGATAAAGTATTGGAAGATGAATGCGATACCACTGAATCCGATCAACCAGGCAAGTATTCTGCTGTTCTCCAGGTAGTCGGCAGGGCGATTGATAACAACCGAGGTGTCGGGCTCATCGTCCAGGATTTTAGGGTCCGCGTACACGCTGTCTCTTTCGTCTGGCAGCATGAGTCGGTTAACCAGGGGCACAATAATAAAAAGCGCGGCGACGATGGCAAGGTTGAAGAAGGCGAAAATGGTTTCACTGGTGCCGATAACGCCGATCACATCTGCTGTGAAGTGGTTTTCGGTGGCAATCGTCAGTGGGATAGAGCCTGCAAGCCCGCCGTGCCAGACAATGAACCCGGAATAGGCACTGGCGATCAGCAACGGATAGTGTACGCGGATTTGCCGGGCGAGGGCTTTGGCAAACAGCGCGCCGACCACCAGGCCAAAGCCCCAGTTGATCCAACTGGCGATCAGCGCGATGAAGGTAACCAGTACAATTGCCTGGCCCGGTGTTCTGGCAAGGCCTGCAATCCGGTTCAGGATGCCACGCACCAGTGGGGTGCTCGCCATCATGAAGCCGGTGACCAGTACCAGCAGCATTTGCATTGAGAAGGTCAGCAGGTTCCAGAAACCGTCCCCCCACATCTCTACTACCGCCATGGGGCTATGCCCCTGGAACACCATAGCGGCAACGAATGACAGCAGTGTCAGTATGATGACGAATAGGTAGGGGTCCGGTAGGTATTTGTCTACCAGACTGACCATAGGTTTGGCTGCTCTGTCTAACACATTGTCCCCCAATATTTTTTTCAGCTTGTTTTGTTGCTGGCAAGCTAAACTAAAAGCCTGGGGTAGCACCAACTATCCTTTCGCCGTATTGCATTACTCATTCATTGGGGGAGGGGGTACTCCCACCTTCGTCTATTGCTCCCAGATAGCCCGATTTCTATAATCAATCGTTGGTCCGCTGCCTGATAGCGGCACAGCGATCTTCACAATCCCAATAAAAAGGAAAACCACATGTTGAAACGTCGCTCTCTTCTTGCTGCCGCGGCGGCTACCCTGCTGTTCAGTGCCGTTGCTCAAGCCGACTACAAGGATGAATACACCGTTTCCACCGTACTGCCGTCTGCGTTTCCCTGGGGCCAGGCTGCCGACAAATGGGTGGAGCTGGTGAAAGAGCGCTCCGATGGGCGTATCAACATGAAAATCTACAGCAACTCCCAACTGGTTTCCGGTGACCAGACCAAAGAGTTCTCGGCGATGCGCTCCGGGCTGATCGATATGTCGGTGGGGTCCACCATCAACTGGTCGCCTCAGGTGCCCGAGCTGAACCTGTTTTCCCTGCCTTTCCTGATGCCGGATTATGCCGCCATCGATGCGATCACCCAGGGCGAGGCTGGCGAAGCTGTCTTTGCCGCGATCAAGAAGCGTGGTGTTACACCGCTGGCCTGGGGCGAGAATGGCTTCCGCGAGCTGTCCAACTCCAAGCTGACCATCGATGAACCGGCCGATCTGGATGGCCTGAAAATCCGCGTAGTCGGTTCGCCACTGTTCCAGGATACCTTTACGGCCCTGGGCGCTAACCCCACCCAGATGAGCTGGGCCGATGCCAAACCGGCGCTGACCACCGGTGCCGTCGACGGCCAGGAGAACCCGCTGTCAGTGTTTGACGTGGCGCGTATCGATCAGGTTGGCCAGAAGTACCTGACCCGCTGGCACTACATGGCAGACCCACTGGTGTTTGCAGTCAGCAACAGCATCTGGGACCAGTTCAGCGCGGAAGATCAGGCGCTGTTGAAGCAGGCGGCGATTGATGCAGGCCAGTGGGAGATCGAGAAATCCCGTAGCGAAATCGATGCGACCCTGGCCGCCATCAAGGAACGTGGCGTAGAGGTCACCGAACTGACTGATGAGCAGCGTGATGCCTTCATGAAGGCCACCCAGTCGGTTTATGAAACTTGGACTCCGCGCATTGGCGAGGATCTGGTCAAGCAAGCGCAGGAAGCGGTCGCCAACCGTAACCAGTAAGCGCGATCTGTTCAGGCGCCCACCGTTGCCGGTGGGCGCTCTTTCCGAACCGGAGTTACCATGCCGTCCCGTCCTCCCAAATTCCGGCTCGATGCCTGGCTGGCCACCATTGCCCTGGTTGCGATCTGCTTGATCAGCCTCGGCAATGTGATCGTGCGCTACGCGACAGATGCCTCTTTTGCCTTTACCGAGGAATTCTCGGTGTTCCTTTTGGTGGTGCTTACCTTCGCAGGCGCTGCGGTGGCTGCGCGACACAACCAGCACATTCGCATCGAATTGATAGAGCACTACCTGCCGCCCTGGGCACGAAAGGTGGTGTTTGTCCTGCAATGGCTGGGCGGGGTGACAGTTCTGGGGATCATGACGTGGTATGGCAGTACCTTCGCCTTGCAGGAATACCAGTGGGAGTCATTGTCACCGGGCCTGGGGTTGCCCAACTGGATTTACGTAATTTGGCTGCCGCTACTATCTGCAGCCATCATTATCCGCATGACCCAGAACCTTGTTGATCGCCTTCGCGGCCGGGAAGACCCGGAGGTTATTCATGAGTCCTGATCTGTTGATGATTGGCAGTTTCCTGCTGGCGTTGCTGTTAGGCATGCCGGTCGCAATTGCCCTGGGCCTGGGCGGGATGGTGGGCATCGTAGCGGGACTGCCGCCCGCGATGCTGGGCACGTTTGGTACCAACACGTATAACAGCGTGGCCAAATACCCGCTGATTGCGATTCCCCTGTTTATTCTTACCGGCCTGATCTTCGAGCGTGCGGGCGTTGCCGCCGCGCTGGTGCGATTTGCCCAGTCGATCATCGGCCCCCGCCACGGTGGCCTGACCGTTGTCGCGGTGCTGGTGTGCCTGATCATGGGCGGCATGAGCGGTTCTGGTCCAGCTGATGCGGCCGCTGTTGCCATGGTGATGCTGCCAAGCATGCAGAAGGCCGGTTATCCGAAGCCGTTTTCGGCGTCGTTGATTGCGGCTTCGTCGTCCACAGCAATCCTGATTCCACCGTCCATTGCGTTGATTCTCTATTCCATCGTGGTGCCTGGTGTTGATCTGCGGGCGCTGTTCGCCGCTGGTATTTTTCCGGGCATCCTGGCGGGCGTGTCCCTGCTGGCGCCAGCGTTGTATTTCGCGAAAAAGTACCGTTGGGAAGACCCCGAAGCGGTCGAACGCCCGCCCTTCTGGCCCAGCCTCAAGGCGGCCTTGCCCGCGCTGTTTGCACCAGTGATCATCCTTGGCGGCCTGCGCTCAGGCCTGTTTACGCCCACTGAGGCGGCCGTGGTGGCGGTGGCATACGGCGTGCTGGTCGGTTGCGTGTTGTATCGCAATCTCAGCCTGCGGAGCCTCTGGGTCCTGATGACAGACGCCGCCGTTACCTCCGGTGTGGTGATGTTTATCATTGCGCTGGCGGGCATCTTCGCCTGGGCGGGGACGACGCTGGGTACTTTCCAGCACCTTGCGGATGTCTTGCTGTCGCTCTCGGAAAACGGCTGGGTGCTGTTGGGTCTGGTGATGGTCCTGGTACTGATTGCCGGGATGCTGCTGGATGCCATCTCGATCTACCTGATCCTGATTCCGATTGTTCTGCCGCTGATGAATCACTTTGGCTGGAACCCGATCTGGTTTGGCATATTGCTGGCCATGAACATCGCCATTGGCCAGTTTACTCCGCCGGTCGCTGTTAACCTGATGGTGACTACCCGCATCGCCAACATTCGCCTGGAACACACCATCGGTTGGGCCATGGTCTTCGTGGCTGCTATGGCTGTCAGCCTGGTGTTGGTGATGTTGGTGCCAGGCATCGCACTGTGGTTGCCGGAGAAGCTTGGTTATGTGGTGGGGCCGTGGTAGTCCGGTTTGGTGCCATATCAAATACTACAGGAACGTCTAGCAATGACTAAAACCAGAAACATTGAGTCAGTTGTCGAACTTCAGGGTGACTTGGCGAATAAACATAAGGCGTACAAGCCTGGTGAGGAGAACTCTTCCGAAACTCTTCATATCCAGATAGCGGAAGACTTTGAAACGTTACAGAAAAATGGCTACGTCATTATCGAGGGCCTGCTTTCCAGCTCAGAGCTACAGTCCATTCGCCAAGCGACCGGGCCGCTTCTGGACAAGCCAGGGCGTAACAGCTTTGAAGGTGTAAAAACACAAAGGGTTTATAACGTTCTGGAGCAAACGCGGGTAATCGATTCACTGGCGGTTCATCCAAGAATCACAGGCTTGCTGAGTCGCCTGTTTCAGCCCAACTACTTGCTCAGCCAGGCACAGATCATCAATATCCTGCCTGGAGAAGCCGCCCAACCTCTGCACTTCGATGACGGTTTCTATCCCGTTCCGCGGCCACGAAAACCCTTTGGCGCCGCCACCGTTTGGGCTATTGATGAATTTACCGAGGACAACGGGGCAACCGTTCTCATTCCAGAAAGTCACTTGCTCGGGCAGGAAATAGTCACCGACCGAAGTAAAACCATTCCAGCCATTATGCCCGCCGGTTCTGTGGTGTTTTTCCTGGGTACAACGTGGCACGGAGGTGGCGGAAACCAGTCCGATTCTTCTCGTCTCGCGGTGACCTGTCAGTATTGCGAGCCATGGCTCAGGCCTCAAGAGAACTTCTTTCTTGAGTTGAGCCAGGAAACCCTGAAGAGTATCCCGGAACATTTGCTGAGTATGGTCGGATACTCTATTCATCCGCCGTTTATGGGAATGGTCAATGGCATGCATCCCAAGCGGACTCTGAAGAATCGAACTCAAACGTGAGATAAGAATGACCATCCAGAATTTGCGCGGTGGCATATCCGCAACCCTGCTACCTATCGTGCGATGATCACACCGGAACGGTTTGTGGTCGAGTATCCCAAATCTGAGCAATGGTCGTTCAGTGTGAACGTTGCAGACATCAAGCGTTTTGAGAACCGGCAAACTCGGTCCCATGCCGGCAAGGGCATACCGGAGCATGGGATTCTTATGAAAGATGGGAGTTTCCACCACATTTCCATGAACTATGGAAACAACATTCGGGACATGTACAACGCCGTAAAAGCGGTGAACCCCGACGTCGTATTTCCATACAAGGTGAACACCAAGGCGCAGGGTCTAGGTATCAACAAGGATTACGATACTTAGTGCCAACAGGTTTTCGCACGCGATACTCAGGCACCGGCAATCCCCCGATTCCCCAGTCCTCAAGCGCCACTTCATCAATCACGACCATGGTTGAGGCCGGTTTCTTGTCCAGAATTCGGACGAGTAAGTCGGTAACGCCCGCGATCAGTTCCGCTTTCTGTTGCGCAGAGGGTCCCTTGCCCTCCGGGCCGCCTTCGCGGGTAATTTTGATATTGACGTACGGCATGGTCAGTCTCCCTGGCTTGTGATTTCATAGTGAAAGATTTTGGCCATGATGGCCCAGCGGCCTTGATCGTAGATCAGGGTCAGGAAATCGGTGTAGTCGCGGCCCATCATGGTCATTTCCAATCGTGCGAACGCGAGAGTCGGGCCTCCCGTTTCGATCGAAATGATGCGCTCGTTGCGGGTTTCTCCGTTGCTTGCTGGCGGCACCCGTTGATCCAGCACCTTCCGGTATTCGTCGAACGACAGTACCCGGTAATCCTCTGGTGTTGCACTCACATACTGGGCGTGCGGATGGAACACGCCAGAGAGCATGGCGCTGTTGGCCTTGTGCAGTCCTTCAAAATAGGTTTCGAGCAGGACCGGGATGGCTTCGTAAGGCTTGGGTGAGTTCATTGTGCGACCAGTCCTTCCGACAACATTGCGGCTTTAACGCTCGGCCGGGCCGCCATGCGATTCCAGAGGGTGTTCAGGAACGGCCAATCCTTGAGATCGATCCCGGGCACGGCGGCCCAACTGCACACTACAAAAAGGTAGGCGTCAGCAACGGTGAAGGTGTCGCCCACCAGATAGGCTCGACCATCGTCGAGCAGAGACTCCAGGTAGTCGAAATGGCGGGGGATGGTCTCCAGTGCCTGGGCACGCTGTTCGTCCGTTGCGCTGGCTTTGAAGAAGGGACCAAAGGCCTTGTGCAGCTCCGATGCAATGTAGTTCAGGTGCTCCTGCAAACGGGCTCGCTCAAGGGTGCCTACGTCGGGTATCAATGTAGTTGATTCCGCCAGGTATTGAAGGATCGCAGCGCCTTCGGTCAGTACCGCTCTGCCGGTATCCAGCGCCGGCACATAACCTTTGGGGTTGACGGTTTTATAGTCGATACCGGACTCGGTGCGCTGGGTTTGGGTATCAACGGGCTCAAGGGTGAAATCAATACCCAGTTCTCTAAGTACAATGTGTGTCGCCAGTGAGCAGGCGCCGGGTTTGAAATACAGTTTCATGGGTAGATCTCCTCTGTGTGATAAGCACTGGGCTTGGACACAGAGGAGATTACTGCCTGCAATAAGAATAAAATAATATTGAGTTATTATGATAATGATAATTTAATAGAATCATCTTTGGGTGAAGAAACAAGAGGCATCGATGAAGCTGGAGCAATTGCGTGTACTGGATGCCATCGTGACGCAAGGCAGCTTTCGCAAAGCGTCTGAGGTGCTCTACAAATCCCAGCCCGCTTTGAGCCAGGCTATCAAAAGCCTGGAAGAGGAAACCGGGCTAACCCTGCTGTCCCGGGAGAGTTACCGCCCGGTGCTTACCCCAGCCGGTAAGGCCTATTACCGCCAGGCACGGGGTGTGCTGGACCAGGTACAGGCTCTGAAGGAGTTGGCCGGCAAGTTGTCGGCCAGCCAGGAAGCGGAGGTGCGGCTGTCGGTATCCGCCACTTGTCCGTTGGGTAATCTCCTGTCAGTGATTGGTGAGCTCAAGGAGGCATACCCAGCCACGGATATCCGGCTGATGTCGGATGCCATGGGTGGCAGTGCAGAACGACTCATGGCGGGCGAGGTTGATTTTATCATCGCCACAATGGATGGTCTTTCCACAGAGGCAGTTCATGCTTCGCCCTACACCGCCGTGAATATCATCCCTGTAGCCCATCCCGGCTATGGTCCGGCAAGCAGTCGCAAGCGGCTGAGCAATGCTGAAATGCGCCCGTACGTTCAGGTTGTGGTGGCGGGTACCGGGCAGGGGCAATATGACCAGAGCCGGGACGTGGTTCCGGAGAGCCTACGCTGGACGGTGTCGGATTTTGCCGCTAAAAAAGAGATTGTGCTGGCCAGGATGGGATGGGGCGGTCTGCCGGAGCACTTGATTGCCCGTGAATTGGAGGCCGGCGAACTGGTAACGCTTGATCTGAAAGGTTACCCGATCCGCCGTTCACAGCTTCATCTGGTGCGTCGTCGGGAAGGCGCTCTGGGGGTGGTTGCCCATGAGCTTTGGGAGCGACTCTCCACCAATTAAGAATCTAGAGGTAAAAAATGACCATCCAGAATGTGCTGGGAATTGATCTGCCCGTCATCCAGGCGCCAATGGCCGGTGTGCAGGGGCATGAACTGGCTGTAGCGGTGTCCAATGCAGGAGGGCTGGGCTCGTTGCCCTGTGCCATGCTTAGCTCTGAAGCACTGCGAAAAGAGTTGGAAGCACTGACAAGCCAGACCAGCAAGCCCTACAACGTCAACTTCTTCTGTCACACCCCGCCAGAGCCCGACGCCGAAGCAGAGCGTCATTGGCGCAAGGCCCTCTCGCCATATTTTGACGAGCTGGGTATTGATTCTAATGATGTATCCGCGCAAGCAGGAAGGGCCCCTTTCAGCTCAGAGGCAGCGGATGTGCTGGCGGACTTCAAGCCACCGGTGGTGAGTTTTCACTTTGGCTTGCCAGCACCGGAATTGATGGCACGTATAAGAGGGTGGGGCGGGAAGATACTGTCGACCGCCACAACCGTGGACGAAGCGCTCTGGCTAGAGGCCCAGGGCGTCGATGCCATTATCGCGCAAGGGCTTGAAGCGGGCGGCCATCGCGGGTTTTTTCTATCGCGGGATATCAGCACTCAGGTCGGCACCTTTGCCCTGATTCCACAATTGGTAGACGCGGTGAAAATCCCCGTTATCGCCGCTGGCGGCATTGCGGACTGCAAAGGCGTACAGGCTGCAATGGCGCTTGGGGCGGCCGGAGCGCAGATTGGCACCGCGTATTTGTTGTGCCCTGAAGCTCAAACCAAAGCAGTGCATCGCGCCGCCCTGAAATCAGAGGCCTGCCGTGTGACCGCACTGACAAATCTGTTCAGCGGTGGGGCAGCCCGAGGTATTGTGAACCGAATAATGCGTGAACTGGGGCCGATGAGTTCCAAAGCTCCTGCTTTTCCCCTGGCGTCATCCGCCATTGCACCATTACGTGCGAAAGCCGAAGCTGAGGGGAGCGGTGACTTTTCCCCTTTGTGGGCGGGGCAGAATGTTGGTGGCTGCAAGGAAGTTTCTGCTTCAAGTCTTACACGGGAGATCGGGACTTCTTCGAAATAAGAAGCCGGAGCCGGCGATATTAGAGGGCTAGCCGCCGCTATTATGCGGCGAAAGACCAAATTAACCTTGTCTTCGTAGTTGCCTGCAATAGACTGATAACTGCAGCCGGAAACCCGTCTTAGGGTGTTGTTGCGGCTTGATAATCAAAGAAAGGCCAACCAATGAGAGGAATAACCGTGCCCGCTATCTTTCCTTTTTACCGCGCAGCGGCTTTTACCCTTGCTCTGATCGCCGGGCCGGCTATGGCTGCTGATCCAGTAGTGGTGTCGTCCAAGATCGATACGGAAGGTGCTGTGTTGGGCCAGATGATCCTGCAAACCCTTGAAGAAGCCGACATTCCGGTTGAGAACCGCCTGCAGCTCGGCGCGACCAGCATCGTTCGCAATGCTATCAAGGCCGGCGAGATAGATCTGTACCCGGAGTACACCGGCAATGCCGCTTTCTTCCATGATCAGGCAGACCGGGACATCTGGAAAGATGCCGCCAAGGCCTACGAGCAGGCTGCCAGCCTTGATAAGAAGGCCCATAACATTGTCTGGCTAACACCGGCGAAAGCCAACAATACCTGGGCCATGAGTGTGCGGGGCGATCTGGCACGTGAGAACGGCTTGAACACGCTTGAAGATCTGGCTTCCTATATCAATGGCGGCGGCGCCTTCAAGTTTGCAGCCAGTTCCGAGTTTGTCGAATCTGCCAGCGCGTTGCCGGCGTTCCAGGAAGCGTACGGTTTCAAACTGGGGTCTGATCAGTTGCTGATCCTGTCCGGCGGCAACACTGCTGCGACGCTCCGGGCTGCGGCCCTGACCGACAACGATGTGAATGGCGCCATGACCTACGGCACTGATGGTGGTCTGAACGCACTCAATCTGAAGGTGATGGAGGACACATTGGGTGTCCAGCCGGTCTATCAGCCCGCGCCTATCGTGCGCGCGGAGGTGCTGGAAACGTATCCGAACATCCGCGAAGTTCTTGAGCCGGTCTTTGAGTCACTGGACCTGGAAACCCTTCAGCGTCTGAATGGTCAGGTTGCGGTGAATGGTGTGCCTGCCGAAGCAGTTGCCCGGGACTATCTGGATTCCCTGGCTCAGGACTAAGATTTGGCGATCACCGAGACTTTGCGCCCAAACCGAGTCATTCCGGTGCTTGGGGTGTTGGCCCTGGCACTGGTCTGGTTGCTGGACCTTGGTACTATCCAGCCCAACCGTATTGTTCCGGGCACCGGCCATGGACTGCTTTCGGCCGTGGGATGGACAGGGGCAGGGCTGGTTACGGGGATTCTGTTGGCGACCATTGTGCTGTCCACATTGCCGTTACGTCGTCGCTATGAGCTCCTGCTCGGTCTGATCGGACTTTCACTGGCAACGATGCCGCTGTTGCTGGAGGTGTTTGCCGCCCTCCATCTTCCCGAGGGTTCGCCCTACGCCCGCTCGTCGGTCGGGGCAGGGTTCTGGTCTCTTCTGTTTCTGCTTTCGCTGATGTTGATTGAGACCCTTGGCCGGCTCGAAGCCCGGCGTTGGTTGCAGTTGATGCTGCTGGTGTTTGTCGGTGGAAGCTGGCTTGTCTTTCTGCGTGGCGAGGGCCTGGAAAGTCTGTCCCTGGTGCGGGAGTTCAACGCTCGCCCCGACAAGTTCCAGCAAGCGCTCTGGACGCACCTGGCCCTGGCATTGGGTGCGGTCGCCATCAGTGCCGGCCTGGCGTTCGCCCTGGCGCTTAAAATGATCCGCAGCCCCGCCTGGCAGCGCCCTCTTCTGGGCGCCGTGAGTTTTCTGCAAACCATTCCAAGCCTTGCGGTGTTTGGTTTGCTGATTGCGCCACTCAGTGCGCTCTCGTCAGCGCTCCCGTTTCTGCAGGATCTTGGCATCCGGGGGATTGGTTGGGCGCCAGCGCTGCTGGCGTTAATCGCTTACAGTTTGCTGCCGATGGTGCGCAACACCTTTGTGGCCATTACCGAAGTTCCCGAAAGCCTGGCCGATGCGGCGCGGGGTATGGGTATGAATGAACACCAGGTGTTTTATCAGCTCAAGCTGCCGTTGGCGCTGCCGGTGATGATCGAGGGTGTACGTATCACAACCATTCAGGCAATCGGCCTGACGGCGGTAGCCGCCCTCATCGGAGCGGGTGGTTTCGGTGGTTTTATCTTTCAGGGGCTGGGGCAGGCGGCTATGGACCTGGTGTTGCTCGGCGCCTTGCCTACGATTGCGTTGGCGCTGCTTGCCGATGCGTTACTCACGATGTTGGCGGCCAGTCTCAAGCCGACACCGGCAACGGCCTGATAGGGGAAGGAACTGGTCGGATGATTGAACTGAAAAATGTCTCCCGGCGTTTCGGCGATACCGTCGCAGTGGATGGGGTTAACCTGACCATCGAAACCGGTGAAGTCTGCGTGCTGGTGGGCAGTTCCGGCTGCGGTAAATCGACCACGCTGCGCATGATAAACCGTCTTTTGCCCCACAGCGCTGGCGAGATATTGGTGGATGGTGAGGACATCACCACCATGAATCCGGAACAGCTGCGGCTGAACATGGGGTATGTGATCCAGGGTACGGGGTTGTTTCCTCACTGGACGGTGGCGCGCAACATCGCCATGGTACCCAGGCTGTTGAACTGGCCGAGGGAGCGGATCGACGCTCGAGTCGACGAGTTGATGACCTTGTTGGATCTCGACCCCAGCGCCCACGCCAACAAATACCCCCAGCAATTGTCTGGCGGCCAAGCGCAACGGGTCGGTGTTGCGCGGGCATTGGCGGCGGACCCCAACATACTGTTGATGGACGAACCTTTCGGTGCATTGGATGCGATAACGCGGGAAAACCTCCAACTGGAAATGCTGCGGATCCAGAAACAGGTCCGTAAAACCACTGTTTTCGTGACCCACGATATTGATGAAGCACTGAAGCTGGCCACCCGCATTGCCGTGATGGATCAGGGGCGCATTATCCAGCATGACACGCCGGAGAATATCCTTCGGTATCCAGCGTCGAACTTTGTTGAAAACCTGATTGGCAAGCAGGACCGCGGTCTGAAACTGATGAGCTTGCGGCCTGTGCGGGACCTGATGGCTAATCACACCGAGCCGCGGCAGTCAGAACCTGGGGAGCATGTGCTCAGGGAGGAGGACAGTATTCGCCTGGCCCTGTCCGTGATGCTCTGGCAGGACCTGCGACAGGTTGCGGTGTTCAATACGCAGGGGCAGGAGACAGGTGTGATTACCCGTGAACGCATTATCCAGGAAGGCGTGTAATGCGTGTTTGGTTACCTGCCACTCTTTTGGCCTCACTGCTGCTCGTGCTGAGTGCCGGCATGCCGGTGCTGGAGCCATTGTTCAATTGGGTGCAGCCGGGCAAGCAGCAGGTGATCTATGAACGGGAGAGCTTTTTATTCCTGCTTCAGAATCACCTGATGCTGGTCGTCGTATCGGCGGCCGTGGGTACTCTCGTTGCGGTGGCTGGCGGCATCTTTGTCACCCGTCCTTTTGGCCGCGATTTCCTGCCTCTGGTCGGCCAGGTGGCTTCTATTGGCCAGACCTTTCCGCCGGTGGCTGTACTTGCGTTGGCGGTACCAGTGCTTGGTTTCGGCGAGGCTCCGATCCTTCTTGCGTTGGTCCTATATGGCTTGCTGCCCATTCTGCGCAATACCCTGGCGGGGCTGGAAGGTATCAATCCGGCTGTGCGGGAGGCCGCACTGGGTATGGGTATGTCGCCAGTGCAGGTCCTTGTGCGCGTAGAACTGCCCCTGGCCGGAAGGGTCATTCTCGCGGGTATTCGAACCTCTGTTACTATCAATATCGCGACCGCCGCTATCGGCTCAACCATTGGAGCCCGCACCCTGGGCGATCCGGTGATTGCCGGGCTGGTGAACGGCAATACCGCGTATGTGCTGCAAGGGGCGATTCTGATCGGGTTGCTTGCGCTGACAACGGATAGCCTGTTTGAAGCACTTGAACGATCCTGGGATCGTCGATTGCAATCCGTAGGAGTCTAGATGGGTAGTTATCTGCTGTTTGTTGTTATCGCTATAGCGACTGTCCTCAGCCCGGGGCCAGGCGTTATGTTGACACTGACCAACGCCATTCGGTTCGGTGTGTCCGGTGCCTTCGGCGGAATTCTGGGGATTGCCTTTGGTACGTTCATTGTTGCGGGTATTTCAGCCACAAGCCTGGGCATTGTACTGGCGACGTCGGCGACGGCATTTAGCATCATGAAGTTTATTGGTGCCGCCTACCTGATTTATCTGGGGGTAAAACTGTGGCGGTCTCCTGTCACCGAAATTGAGGAAGCGACGACGGTAGCTCGGAGCAGGAAACTCCAGTTTCTTGAGGGGCTGACATTGCAACTCACAAACCCGAAAGCCGTATTCTTCTTCCTGTCTGTTTTTCCTCAATTTATTGATTACTCGACTGAATTTGTCGGCCAGTTTGCCCTTTTGGTCGTCACTTACAGCGCTTTGGTTGTCGCCATCCACTTGCTGTATGCGCGCCTCGCCAGATCAGCACGTGGCTGGCTTTCATCTGAAAAAGGGGGGCACTTGGTCAATAAACTGGGTGGGGCGACGTTTGTCGGCTTTGGTGTGGGGCTGGCAACGGCGAGCAGGTAGCGGCGAATCATTTCCCGTACCTTCACGGGTGATTTATTCATTGGATTGTCTCAGCTTGGCAGCCAAAGACTCGGACAAATCTGCGGGGTTTGCTGTTTTGATCCTTCAGGTTATTACAGCAAAGCGTTTAGCGCTCCCAAGGCGGCGGACACACAGGAGATTGGATGAGAAAACCCGTTGTATCAAGCCCCCTGCGGCGAGCTTTCCCGCTTGTCGCAATCCTTTTGCTCACCGCCTGCGATGCGCCACAACTGCTTCCGCCTGACGCCCGCCTTCCGGACGGCAGTACCTATTCCGGTGATATTCAGGATGGTTACTTTCACGGTGAAGGCGTTCAGGAATTTGCCAGTGGCATGGTCTACACCGGCCAGTTCCAGGAGGGCTACTGGCACGGCCATGGTGAGCTCGAGTCCCCGGCGGGTTGGCATTACGAGGGCGAGTTCCAGAAAGGGACGATGTCGGGACAGGGCGTAATCGAAGACGACGGCAGTCGCTACGAGGGGGAATTCCGGAACGGTGAGTTCCACGGTGAGGGGCGTTACGAAGCCGGTGGCAGTGTCTATGTCGCTGAGTTTGAAGATGGCAATCCCGTGGAGGGAAAACACGTTACGGATTACGGCACCTACGAAGGGGAGTTCCGTGACTGGTATTACCACGGGGAAGGCAGCTACGCCTTTACCGGCGAATCGGAGGATCTGGGTAGCCTCACAGGAACCTGGGAGTTTGGTGAGTTCGTCGACCAGGAAGAGTACGTCGCGGAAGCACCTGTCCCGGAAGAACCAGCGCTTTTCACCGAGACTATTCTCGTCGAAGACCGTCGGCGCCTGAACAACCAGATCGAGAGCCTCGCCCCTGAACAGGCGGAGGCAGCAGATGCTTACTTCCTGGCAGTTGGTGGCGACGGCACCGAGTCGGTGTTCATGCGCGATATCCAGGTTGCCAAAACTGGCCTTCAGGCGCAGTTTGATGTCGAAAACCGCGCCATCATGCTGCTCAATCATCGGGACTATGAAACGTTTCCCCTGGCTACCCGGCCATCCATTGCCTCAGCTCTGGCGGCATTGGATGCGAAGATGAATCCTGAGGAAGACCTGCTTGTGGTTCACCTGGTCAGCCACGGTATGCAAAACGGACAACTGCTGTTGCAGCAACCCGGTATCGAGTTGCCGAACCTCTCGCCGCAGGATTTTGCGGAAATGCTGGAACCACTGAATGTGCGCCGAAAACTGCTGGTGATTTCTGCATGCTACTCCGGCCAGTGGATAGAGCCACTCAAGGACGAAGACACACTGATCATGACCTCCGCCCGGGCAGACCGTACCTCTTTCGGCTGTGGTGATGACTCGGAGATGACCTGGTTCACCAAGGCGGTTTATCAGAGTGTGGGGCTGTCATTGGCCGACCCTGATGCCATGTTCGAGGACATCAACCAGCAGATCCGAACCTGGGAAGAAGAGATTGGTATGGGGGAATCGAATTGGTCCTATCCCCAGTCGCACGTCGGTGAGAACCTGCGAGAGTGGTTGAGCCAGATGCCTCAGCCTGCACCTTAGAAAGCTAAAACACCGTGACGAGCTCGCGATGGACCCACTGATCACAGCCGCTTCTTCTGCGGAGGCGGAAAAAGTGGGCAGTTGTGGGCAGCTCGTTTTCCGGGTTAGCTGCCAAAACGATCCATGGACAGGTGGCGCATTCGGGTTGTTACAGGCGCACCCTAGGTCTCCCGTGATTCAAACTCCGTATTGCGCGGATCAAGTTCCTCAACCCCCAATCCTGCTTCCGGAGTGACGGTGTAGTACTGCTCCTGCTGCTCCACAGTTGGGTGTTGGCGCTTCGGCCCCGCAACCATGAACAGGATCAGCCCTCCCAGCATCAGGGCATTGCTGACGAAAAGGCCCCGCGGCCCCAGAAGGTCCATGAACAGGGAACTGACCAGCGGGCCGATGATGCTGCCAATGCCGTAACTCAGTAACAGTGCTGTGCTCGCTGCGGTGATCTGGTGGGTTTCCATCAGGTCATTGGTGATGGCCACAGCGATGGGGTAGATGGCAGCGCTGATGCCCATGTACAACCCGACAAACAGCACCAGGGCCACCATGCTGATGTTGCCAATAACAGCTGCAGCCAGGCTGCACACGGCAGCGACGATGGCGGCCACCAGCATGACCCGGTATCGGTCGAAGCGGTCGCACAGTTGCCCGATGGGCCAGGCCATCAGCATGGCAGCCACGATGGCCGAAGCCATGAAGTTGGAGAGCTGCCCGAGGTTCAGGCCAATCTGATTGGCGTACACTGGCCCCATGGCATAGAAGGCACTGATGAGCAGCCCGGCGATCAGTGCGCCGAGCGTGCCCGTTGGTGACTTGTTATAGAGTTTACGTAATGACAGGCGTTCACCCTGCGAAACCGACGGTGACTCCCGGCGGGTCATTGCAAGGGGCGTGAGGGCGAGAACCACCAGGATGGTTGCCAGGGAGAAGGGAATAAAGCCCGCCGGGTCGGCAACGCGTATCAGTACCTGGCCTCCGGCGGTGGATAGGAAGAAGATGACCTGGTAAATGGCAAACAGGCTGGCCCGGTTACGGTTGTCGGCCTTGCTGCTGAACCAGCTTTCCATCACGATCATCAGGCCGGCCATTACGAAGCCGCCCACGGCCCGAAGGCCACCCCAGAGCCCGGCCTGGACGGCCATTGGATAAATCAGTATTGAGGCAGAAAGCACCGCGGCGAAAACCGCGAACGCGCGGATGTGTCCCACCTTTTCAATGATGCGCCCGGCATAGAGCGTGCCGGCCACAAAGCCGATGGAGTAGAACGCCAGGATCCACCCGATCACACTGGCGCTGAAGTCTTCGATGCTGAGCCTGAGCCCCAGCAGGGTCATGAGGAAAGCGTTACCTGCGATGAGCAGAATGATGCTCAGGATCAGTGACGTCAGGCTGATGATGGTTTGCCGCATCAATCGTCGGTCCCCGCTTGTCCGCTAGTCTGGATGTCAGTATAAGTTTGTGGGGTTATGCGAAAGTACTGTAGTGATGGTCTCGCTTGAATTAAAGGGGCCCACCCGATCCGTCTGTGGTGTGAATTCGTGCGCTGTTGAGAACAGCGCTTCAGAGGTGAGGTAGAAAGTTCATTGACGCCGGAACAAATGGATACCCTGCTGGAAACTATCCCTGACGCCCGTGACGGTCTCACCCGCACGGAGCGGATCATTCTCTATGTGTTACACGAAACCCAGCGTGAATTAAAAGGACGTAATGTGCCAACGGTTATGCTCTACGGCCGGGTGGTGGAATACGTCAATATCAGTGAAGCGGAGCTCCATGTCTATCTGGACAGGTTGGGTGTGAGGGGCGGCTGAGTTGCCCCAGGTCATTGATTTTCGCCGTTCATTATTTGCGCAAACGCTAATCCACTGTTAGGTTTCTAGTCAGGGCTTCATCCTGAATTCATAGGGAGAGCGCATGGCAGACACCGTCACTGACTTGCTGGTCCGCTACTGGGCCACCGGCTTCTTCATCGTTGCCACGTTGGGTCTTTGTGCCTTTATGGTGGGTGCCTCCAGCTTGCTTGGAGGGCGTAGCCGGGGTGTCAGCAAATCCCTCCCTTTCGAGTCCGGCATCGTCGGCACCGGTGATGCCAGACAACGCTTTTCCGTCAAATTTTATCTGGTCGCGATGCTGTTCGTGATCTTCGATATCGAAGCCGTGTTCCTGTTTGCCTGGGCCATTGTCATTCCCGACGTGGGCTGGACAGGATTCTGGGGCGCGGCGGTTTTTATCCTGATTCTGCTGGCCGGTCTGCTCTATGACAGTCGTACCGGTGCCCTGGACTGGGCCCCGGAATCATCCAGCGGTAGACCTCGTAGTCCGGCAGGCTGATTCAACGCACCCGATTACGGCGCGGGCCAACGGTGATTTCGCTGTTGGGACCAGCGCCCATGGAGGCGCAGCATGTCCTACACACTGACCAGGGCGGAACCTTCGCCGGAAGGTGACACGCAATACCCGGTACGGCAACAGGAACCGTCGGAAGATCCGGTGAAACGCCAGCTTGAACGCAATGTGTTCACCGGCAAGCTGAGCGACGTTCTCAATTCCGCGGTCAACTGGGGCCGCAAGAATTCCCTCTGGCCCTACAACTTCGGGCTGTCCTGCTGCTACGTGGAAATGACCACGGCCTTCACCGCGCCCCACGACATTGCCCGTTTTGGCTCCGAAGTTATCCGCGCATCGCCCCGACAGGCGGATTTCATGGTGATTGCCGGCACCTGCTTTATCAAGATGGCGCCGGTGATCCAGCAACTGTACGACCAGATGCTGGAACCCAAGTGGGTAATATCCATGGGCTCCTGCGCAAACTCCGGCGGTATGTACGACATCTACTCGGTGGTGCAGGGCGTCGACAAGTTCCTGCCAGTGGATGTGTATGTGCCCGGTTGCCCGCCCCGGCCAGAGGCCTTTCTGCAGGGGTTGCAGTTGCTACAGGACTCCATCCAGGAAGAACGCAGACCGCTGTCCTGGGTGGTTGGCGATCAGGGTGTCTATAGGGCGGAGATGCCGTCCCAGCGTGAAAAATGGCGGGATCAGCGCATCCAGGCCACCGAATTGCGCACGCCGGACAAACTGTGACAATCACGACTATGACGACAGATGCCACTGACATCGAGAGCCTGCTGGGTGATTTCCGCGAGGATGTACTGCATGTGCAGCCCACGCTGACGGGCATGCCGGTATTCTGGGTGTCGCGAGAGAGTATCGTCGATATTTTGGCGCACCTGAAGCAGCAGCGAGCGCCGTTTTCCATGCTCTATGACCTGTCCGCCGTGGATGAGCGCTTGCGTGGTTACAGGAACGGTCTGCCAGAGGCTGACTTCACTGTGTTCTACCACTTGCTGTCGGTGGAGCGTAATGAAGACCTGATCCTGAAGGTTGGGCTGCCAGAGAGCGATTTGCGGGTGCCCACCGTTAGCAACGTCTTCGCCAATGCCAACTGGTACGAGCGGGAAATCCTGGACATGTTCGGCATCGCCGTCGCCGGACACCCGCATCCGGAGCGGATACTGATGCCGCCGACCTGGACGGGCCACCCGCTGAGGAAGGATTACCCCGCCCGGGCCACCGAGTTTGATCCCTATACCCTGACCGTGGAAGGCCAGGATGCCGAACAGGAAGCCATGCGGTTCGACCCGGAAGCCTGGGGCATGCAGCGTGAACGCGACGGGGCGGAGTTCATGTTTCTCAACCTGGGGCCCAATCACCCGTCCGCCCATGGGGCTTTCCGCATTGTGCTGCAACTGGACGGTGAGGAAATCGTCGATTGCGTGCCAGACATTGGCTACCACCACCGGGGCGCCGAGAAGATGGCCGAGCGCCAGTCCTGGCACAGCTTTATTCCCTACACCGATCGCATTGACTACACCGGTGGGGTGATGAACAACCTGCCTTATGTGCTGGCCGCAGAAAAACTGGCCGGTATTGAGGTGCCGGACAGGGTGAAGGTGATTCGGGTGATGATGGCGGAGATGTTCCGCATCACCAGCCATCTGTTGTTCCTCGGGACGTATCTGCAGGATCTGGGTGCCATGACGCCGGTGTTCTACACCTTCAGCGACCGGCAGCGGGGCTATGAGGTGATCGAAGGCATTACCGGGTTTCGCATGCACCCGGCTTGGTACCGCATTGGCGGTGTGATGCAGGATTTGCCCCAGGGTTGGGAAAAACTGGTGCAGGGCTTTCTGGACTGGATGCCCGCACGCCTGAAGGAATACGAACGGGCGATGATGGAAAACGCCATCGTGCGCGAGCGGACCCGCCATGTGGCGGCCTTCAATACAGCCGAGGCACTGGAGTGGGGGGTGACCGGGCCTAACCTGCGGGCCACCGGCTGCGATTTTGATTTGCGTAAGCAGCGGCCTTACTCCGGTTATGAACAGTTCGAATTTGAGGTGCCGCTGGGCCATAACGGGGATGTGTTCGACCGGGGGCAGTTGCGTATCGACGAAATGCGCCAGAGCCTTCGAATCATCCAGCAGTGCGTCAACAACATGCCCGCGGGTGACTACAAGGCGGATCATCCACTGACGACGCCGCCGCCCCGGGAGCGCATGCTCCAGCACATCGAAACCCTTATTACCCACTTTCTGCAGGTGTCCTGGGGGCCGGTGCTGGAACCCAATGAATCCCTGCAGATGATTGAGGCCACCAAGGGCATCAACAGTTATTACCTGACCAGTGACGGCAACACCATGAGCTACCGTACCCGCATCCGTACCCCGAGCTTCCCACACCTGCAGCAGATACCGGCGGTGATGCGCGGAGGCTTCGTGCCGGACCTGATCGCCCACTTGGGTAGTATCGACTTCGTGATGGCAGACGTGGACCGCTGATGATGGCAACAACACCACAGACACATCGGGTTATCGGCACTGACGGATTCGAACTTCATCCGGCGGACGAGACCGCGATGCTGGAAGAAATGGCGCACTACGAGCAGCCCCAGGCCGCGTGTATTGAGGCCCTGAAAATCGTCCAGCGCCGTTACGGCTGGGTGCCGGATGGTGCCATTGGCGCCATTGCAAAGGTGCTTGGTATCGGCCCCGCGTCGGTAGAGGGCGTGGCGACCTTCTACAGCCTGATCTTCCGTCAGCCGGTGGGTCGGCATGTGGTGCTGGTCTGTGACAGCAGTTCCTGTTTTCTGAGTGGTTTCGACGAATTGAAACAGGCGCTGGAGAGCCATCTTGGAATCGACTATGGCCAGACGACAGAAGACGGCCGGTTCACCCTGCTACCGGTCTGCTGCCTGGGTGCTTGCGATGGCGCGCCGGCCCTGATGATTGACGATGATACCTATGGCCCGGTGTCACCGGACGACCTGCCGGGCCTGCTGGAGGGTTACCCATGAGCGAGTCCATTTCCAGCCAGCGTACGTCCGTGCGTTATCGCAGCCGGCTGTTGCAACCGGAGGCGGACCGTCATCCGGATAGCCATCCGCTGACCTGGCGACTGCGTGACGATGGCGAAGTGATCTGGCTTGACGAATACCTGCGCAAGGAAGGCTACCAGTCGGTTCGCAAGGCGCTGGACAACGGCGACCCCCAGGCCATCATCGCCACCATGAAAGACGCCAATGTACGAGGTCGCGGCGGTGCAGGCTTTTCCGCCGGGCTCAAGTGGAGCCTGACCCTGCAGGGCGGCAACATGCCCCGGGGCTACCTGATCTGCAATGCGGACGAAATGGAACCAGGCACCTTCAAGGACCGCCTGCTGATGGAGCAACAGCCTCACCTGCTGATCGAAGGCATGATTCTGGGGGCTTTGGCCAACAATTCCTTTTACGGCTACATCTTTCTACGCGGTGAATACGTGGAGGCAGCGCGAGTTCTGAACCGAGCTCTGGACGAAGCCAGGGCGGCCGGTTGGCTGGGCGCCAGCATTAATGGCAGCGGCTTTGATTTCGACATTGCCGTGCATACCGGCGCAGGGCGGTACATCTGTGGCGAGGAAACCGCACTGATCAATTCGCTGGAAGGCAAACGGGCCAACCCCCGTGCCAAGCCGCCGTTCCCGGGCCAGTCCGGGGCCTGGGGCAAACCCTCGGTGGTGAACAATGTGGAAACCCTGTGCAACGTGCCGGCGGTGATCCTCAAGGGTGCGGACTGGTATCAGGCACTATCCGGTGATCGCACTGACGACGGTGGCAGCAAACTCTATGGCGTGTCCGGCCCGGTGGAGAAGCCCGGCCTGTGGGAATTGCCCATGGGGACAACCGGCGCAGAAATCCTTGAGCGGGCTGGGGGTATGCGTGGCAACCGATCACTCAAGGCCTGGCTGCCAGGCGGCGCCAGCACCGGGTTTCTGTTGCCGGAGCATCTCGAGCTGCCGCTGGATTTCGACACCGTGGGCAAAGAGGGCAGCCGCCTGGGGACGGGATTGCTGACGGTGGTGCCTCAGGAACAGAGCATGGTGGCGCTGATGCGCAACCTGGAGGAGTTTTTTGCGCGGGAATCCTGTGGCTGGTGCACCCCCTGCCGGGACGGGCTGCCGTGGACGGTCAAACTGCTGTGGGCACTGGAACTGGGGCAGGGTGAAACCGGCGATATCGAACTACTGGACAAGCTGGCGGCGGACTGCGGCCCAGGGCTGACCTTCTGCGCCCATGCGCCCGGCGCCGCCATGCCGTTACAGACGGCCCTGAAACACTTCCGGCAGGAGTTTGAGCAGGGCGTCAGCAAACCCCGGGGTAAGGCCCATCAGGACCCGATTCCGGTGGGAGAAATCTGAGCGAAAGTCATCGAAGGATAGGCAGGCAACATGGCGACGATTCACGTGGATGGACAACGCTATACGGTCAATGGAGCCCACAACCTGCTCCAGGCGTGTCTGTCCCTCGGCCTGGATATTCCCTATTTCTGCTGGCACCCGGCCATGGGCAGTGTGGGTGCCTGTCGCCAGTGCGCGGTCAAACAGTATAAGGACAAGGACGACGACAAGGGCATGGTGGTGATGTCTTGCATGACGCCCGCCGCGGACCAGACCCGCATTGATATCGACGATGAGGAAGCCAAAGCCTTCCGCGCCAGTGTGGTGGAGTGGCTGATGATCAACCATCCCCATGACTGCCCGGTGTGCGAGGAGGGCGGGCATTGTCACCTGCAGGACATGACGGTGATGACCGGCCATGATCGCCGCCGTTACCGGTTCCGCAAGCGCACGCGCCGGAACCAGTATCTGGGGCCGTTCATTGCCCATGAGATGAACCGGTGCATTACCTGTTACCGCTGTGTGCGTTTTTACAACGACTACGCCGGTGGTACGGACCTGGGGGCCTTTGGTGCCAAGGATAATGTCTATTTCGGTCGCTACGAAGAAGGCATTCTGGAAAGCCCCTTCGCCGGCAATCTTACGGAAGTATGCCCCACCGGCGTGTTTACGGATCAGAGCCATTCCGAACGTTACACCCGCAAGTGGGATTTGCAGTTTGCGCCCGGCATCTGCCATCAGTGTTCAATGGGCTGCAACATCAGCCCGGGGGAGCGGTACGGAGAGTTGCGCCGTATTGAAAATCGCTACCACGGTGAGGTGAACGGGTATTTCCTCTGTGACCGGGGCCGGTTCGGCTACGGTTACGTCAACCGGGCAGATCGTCCGCGTTTGCCGGAATGTCGGGAATCGTCAGACAGTGAGCCGGTCAGCCTCGAAGTGGACACCGCTCTGGCTCGTATCAGCGATGCTCTGCGCCATTCGCGCCGGGTGATCGGCATCGGCTCGCCACGGGCCAGCCTGGAGAGTAATCACCAGTTACAGGCATTGGTCGGCGTGGAAAATTTTTCCACCGGCATTGAGTCGCGGGAACAGGCCTGCCTTGACCTGATGAATCACCTGCAGCGCCATACCGGCCTGCCAACGCCCACGCCCCGGGAGATGGAAAATCACGACGCCGTGCTGGTGCTGGGCGAGGACCCGGTCCAGAGTGCCGGTCGCCTGGGCCTGAGCCTTCGTCAGGCCGCGCTGTCGCGTCGTGAGGCACTGGGCGAGACCATTGGTGTGCCCGCCTGGAATGCCGAAGCCCTCAAAACCCTGGCACAGGATCGTTACCACCCGCTGTTTATCGCCTGGCCCACCACAACGGAGCTGGACGATGTGGCTGCGGCTCGTTATGCCTTGAGTCCCGATGAGATTGCCAGCCTTGGCTTTGCGGTGGCCCATCGGATCGACCCGGCCGCCCCGCCGGTGGAAGGGCTTTCTGAGGCCATGGCTGAGGCTGCTGAAACCATTGCCACTGCTTTAATGGCGGCGGAGCGCCCTTTGGTGGTGAGTGGCGGATCGCTGGCCTCCCAACCGGTACTGGAAGCGGCCGGGAATGTGGCCCGGGCATTGTCCCGGCGCGCAAAACGGGGCGGGCTGGCACTGATACGGCGCGAGGCCAACAGCACGGGCTTGTCGCTGATGGGCGGCCAACCGTTGGACTGGGTACTGGAGGAACTGACCAATGGCCACGCGGATGCCGTGGTGGTGCTGGAAAACGACCTGTACCAACGAGTGCCCCGGCAAACGGTGGATGCAGCGCTGGCACAGGCAGAGATCTGCGTGGTGCTTGATCATCAACGCACGGCAACGGCTGAGCGCGCCAACTTCCTGCTGTCCGCGGCCAGTTTCGCGGAGGCGGACGGTACGCTGGTTAATCTGGAGGGCCGGGCGCAACGCTTCTTCCAGGTATATGACCCAAGTTACATGCGGCCGGAAAGCCGTATTCATGAAAGCTGGCGCTGGTTGCACGCACTGGCGGTGAACCTTCAAGGCGAGAGGGCCGGTGATATCACGCTGGATACCGTCATTGCAGCGTGTGTCGAGGCTCATCCAGAGCTGAGCGGTATGGTGGAGGCCGCTCCCGCCTCACACTACCGCATTGATGGTCTGCAGCTGGCGCGGGAGCCCCACCGGTACAGTGGCCGTACCTCCATGCGGGCTAACCAGAACGTCAGCGAACCACGGGTACCGCAGGACCCGGATTCCGCGTTTGCCTATTCCATGGAGGGCTACAGCGGTTATCACGAGCCCCGGCAGCAGGTGCCCTTTGCCTGGGCGCCCGGCTGGAATTCGCCACAGGCCTGGAACAAGTTTACCGACGAAGTAGGCGGGCATTTGCGCGGCGGTGACCCCGGCGTGCGTTTGATGTGTCCGGTTCCGGGCCAGGGCCATTACAGCCGGCCGCCTCAACGTGCCGAGGGCGTCGAAAGTGGAGAACGCTCGCCAGCTTTACGGGCCCTGATTCTGCCGCGGCTGTTTAGTGGCGAAGAGACGTCCTCATTGGCCGTGCCCATTCAGGAGCGTACGCAAACGCCCAGTGTCACCCTGAGCATGGATGACGCTGAACACTTGTCGATCCGGGGCGGTGACACGGTGACCATTCTTGGGGAAACGATATTGGTGGTTCAGCAGGATGGCTGGCCCAAAGGCTGGATCGGTCTTCCCGCCGGGCTGTTTGCCGGACTGCTTCCGGGAGAACCGGTAGCACTGGACAACTCCGCCGGAGGTGAGCCATGAGCTGGTGGACTCCGCAACTGGCTGCCATTGCCTGGGGGATGTTCCAGGCCCTGGTGATCCTGCTGGGCGCCGTGCTGCTGGGTGCAGTACTCACGATTGTGGAGCGCCGCCTGCTTGGGCTCTGGCAAGACCGTTACGGGCCCAATCGGGTCGGGCCGTTTGGCACGCTGCAACTGGTGGCGGACATGATCAAGATCTTCTTCAAGGAAGACTGGATACCGCCATTCGCCGACCGGCCGCTGTTCGTCCTGGCGCCGGTGATTGCCTTTGCCTCATTGCTGCTGTCGTTTGTCATTATCCCGATCACCCCCGGTTGGGGCGTGGCGGACATGCACGTTGGCCTGCTGTTTTTCCTGGCCATGGCTGGGGTCAACGTATACGCGGTGTTGCTCGGGGGCTGGTCCAGCGGCAACAAATACGCGCTGCTGGGCGCCATGCGCGCCACGGCCCAGACGCTGTCCTACGAAGTGTTCATGGGGTTGTCGCTGATGGGTGTGGTGGCCATGGCCGGGTCGTTCAACCTGCGGGACATCGTCAACGCCCAGGAAGGTTTCTGGTTCATCATTCCCCAGTTCTTCGGTTTTGCCACCTTCCTGATCGCCGGTATAGCCGTCACTCACCGCCACCCGTTCGACCAGCCGGAAGCGGAACAGGAACTGGCCGACGGGTACCACATTGAATATTCCGGCATGAAATTCGGCCTGTTTTTCATCGGCGAATACGTGGGCATGGTGCTGGTGTCGGCGCTGATCGTCACGCTGTTCTTTGGCGGCTGGCACGGCCCGTGGCTGCCGCCAATCCTGTGGTTTGCGCTGAAGACAGGCTTTTTCCTGATGCTGTTTATCCTGCTGCGGGCATCGCTGCCCCGGCCCCGATACGACCGGGTGATGAGTTTTGGCTGGAAGGTGTGCCTACCGCTGACACTAATCAACTTACTGGCGACGGGGGCGGTGATGCTCCTGGTGGCTGAATAAGGGAGGGCTTATGGAAAGAGAAAAGGTCCCGATCATCAAACACATGCTCTGGCTGTTGCCGGCCACCTGGTCGCAATTGCGCACCCTGGGCATGGTGTTCATGCACAGTTTTCGCAAGCGGGAGACAGTGAACTACCCGGAACAACAGGTCTATCTGCCACCGCGCTACCGCGGCCGCATTGTGCTGACCCGCGATCCGGACGGCGAAGAGCGTTGCGTGGCCTGCAACCTGTGTGCGGTGGCCTGCCCGGTGGACTGCATCTCGCTGCAGAAGGGAGAGCAGGAAGACGGCCGCTGGTACCCGGAGTTCTTCCGCATCAACTTCTCCCGCTGCATCTTCTGTGGCATGTGCGAGGAAGCCTGCCCGACGTCGGCCATCCAGCTGACGCCGGACTTCGAGATGGGCGAGTATGATCGCCAGCAACTGGTGTACGAAAAAGAGGATCTGCTGATCAATGGTCCCGGTAAAGACCATGACTACCACTTCTACAAGGTAGCGGGCATGGCCATCGGTGGTAAGGACAAGGGCCAGGCCCAGAACGAGGAGGCGCCTGAGGATGTGCGCACGTTGTTACCCTGATAGTCACCGCAATAGTGACCGTAAGCCGGAGGAGGCAACCTGATGGAGCTGGCCTTCTATGTCAGTGGACTGGTGGCGGTGCTGGCGACCATTGGCGTGATCACTGGCACCAGCCCGGTTCATGCGGTGGTGTATCTGATTGTGTCGCTGATCGCCGTGGCACTGGTGTTCTTTGCCCTGGGGGCACCGTTTGCCGGCGCCCTGGAAATCATCGTGTATGCCGGGGCGATCATGGTGCTGTTTGTGTTCGTGGTGATGATGCTGAACCTGCGGTCGGATGCGGAGCGGGAACCGTCCTGGCGGAATCCTCGCCATTGGGCAGGGCCGTCGTTGCTAACGTTGCTGCTTCTGGGTGCCCTGGCGGCCCTGATCGGTCAGGGTGGCATCGGGCAGATGATCGATGGTGAGCTGCTGACCGCACGAGCCGTGGCCCTGACCCTGTTCGGGCCCTGGTTGATGGTGGTGGAGCTGGCCGCCATTCTCCTGCTGGCGGCCCTGGTGACAGCGTCCCATGTGGGGCGGCGCTCAAACCCCCTGCGAAAGCAGAGCTCAATGGACAACCGCAACCAGGGAGGCAACTCATGACGGGAATTCCCATGGAGCATGGGCTGATCCTGGCCGCCATTCTGTTCAGCCTGGGGCTGCTGGGGCTGATGCTGCGCCGCAGCATGTTGTTTGTGCTGATGAGCCTGGAAGTCATGCTTAATTCGGCGGCGTTGGCATTTGTGGTGGGAGCGACAGCCTGGAACCAGCCCGATGGGCAGGCCATGTTCCTGCTGGTAATTACACTGGCGGCGGCGGAAGCCAGTGTTGGGCTGGCACTGATGATCCAGCTTTATCAGCGGTTCCGCTCCCTGAATCTGGATGCCGTTAGCAGGATGCGTGGATGATGGCGATGGCAGTGATTCTTTCGTTCCTGTTGCCTCTGGCGGGCACGCTGATCCTGGCGTTTAGCGGCGGACGCTTGGGCGCATTGGCCAGTTCCGTAGTGGGCGTCGGTAGCGTGGGGCTGGCGGCGCTGGCCACGGCCTGGGCGACGATGGCTCATGCCGGCGGCAGTGAAGGGATAACCCTTTGGACCTGGATTGCGGTCGGGGATTTCCAGCCCACCATCGGCCTGGCAGTGGATGGCCTGGCGCTGGTGATGATGTCAGTGATTACCGGTGTGGGTTTCCTGATTCACCTCTTCGCCGCCTGGTACATGACCGGTGAGGAAGGCATTACCCGCTTCTACGCCTGGATGAACCTGTTTGTGTTCAGCATGATGCTGCTGGTGCTGGGAGACAACCTGCTGTTGTTGTTCCTCGGCTGGGAGGGTGTAGGCCTCTGCAGCTATGGCCTGATCGGCTATTACTACCAGGGCAGCGCCAATGGCTGGGCGGCTTTCAAGGCGTTCGTGGTGACACGCATTGGCGACGTGTTTCTGGCGCTGGGGCTGTTTCTGATCTTCATGGAGCTGGGCACACTCGATATCCAGGAGTTGCTGGCCCTGGCTCCGCAGCAGTGGCAGGAAGGCAGTACCACCGCCAACCTGGCGGCGTTACTGGTACTTGGTGGTGCCCTCGGCAAGTCGGCTCAGGTCCCACTGCATACCTGGTTGCCCGACGCCATGGCTGGCCCCACGCCGGTGTCTGCGCTGATCCACGCGGCGACCATGGTCACGGCGGGCGTGTACCTGATTGCCCGGCTCAATGGCCTGTTCCTGCTGGCCCCGGATGTGCTCCTGCTGGTCGGCGTGATCGGGGCGGTGTCTCTGCTGCTGGCGGCCTTTGCGGCTCTGGCCCAGACCGATATCAAGCGCGTGCTGGCCTACTCCACCATGAGCCAGATTGGCTACATGTTCGTGGCGTTGGGGGTAGGCGCGTTCGATGCTGCGATCTTCCATCTGGTGACCCACGCCTTCTTCAAGGCCCTGCTGTTCCTGTCTGCCGGGGCAGTGATCATCAGTTGCCACCACGAACAGGACATGCGGCGGCTCGGCGGGCTTTGGCGCAAGCTGCCCGTGGCTTATGGTGGCTTCCTCGTGGGCGGTGCGGCGCTGGTGGCATTGCCACTGGTGTCGGCTGGCTTTTTCAGCAAGGACGAAATCCTGTGGCAGGCAATGGCGGCTGACCAGACCGGCCTATTGATTGTTGGATTGCTGGGTGCGGTGTTGACCGGCATCTATACGGTTCGACTGATCCTCGGCACCTTCCATGGCGAGCCCGGAAGCGACCACGCCCGCCATCCGGAACCCGGCACCAACCCACTGACTCATCACCTCCCGCTGATGGTGCTGGCGGCGCTGTCCACCTTTATCGGCGCCTGGCTCTATCCTGGCCTTGGCGGACTCTTCCCGGACGCACCCGGAGAAGCAGCGGACACCGGCCATACCCTGCTGCAGGTACTTGCCATGGGTGCCGCTATCGCGGGTTTGCTGTTGGCAGCATGGCTGTTCCTTTGGCGGCGTGACTGGCTTGCAAAACAGGTCGGGCAGGGCATAGGCGCCCGCCTGTGGACACTCTGGCACCATGCGTGGGGTTTTGACGCCCTGTTTGACCGGGTGCTGGTGCAGCCCTGGCAGTGGATGGTAAAGGTTCTGAGGGTGGATCTGGTGAACCTGGTGATGAATCTGCCAGCGCTATTGGCGCGTGCGCTTAACGCCGGGCTGGTGAAAAGCCAGAACGGTCGCGTGCGCAGCTACGCCCTGGTGATGGTACTGGGCGCCACGATCATCCTGCTGGCTCTGGCGGTGTTGCCGGGAGGGGTAGCATGATCCTTGTGTGGCTGATCCTGATCCCGTTTGTGGGTGGACTGCTGTGCTGGCAGGCGGACCAGTGGGGCGACAGGGCGCCTCGCTGGATAGCGCTGGCCACCATGTTGTTTGTACTGGTTATCAGCCTGGTGCTCTGGGTAACCGGTGATTTTGCGTTGCCGGGTGAGGTCACCAGGCATTGGCTGCTGGAATGGAGAACGTCCTGGATCCCGCGTTTTGGTATTGAGATTCATCTGGCGATGGACGGCCTGTCGCTGATCCTGGTGGCGTTGACCGGGTTCCTCGGCGCATTGGCTGTACTCTGTTCCTGGCACGAGATTGACCACCGTGTGGGCTTTTTCCACCTGAACCTGCTGTTCATCCTCGGTGGTGTTGTGGGCGTATTCCTGGCGCTGGACCTGTTCCTGTTCTTCCTGTTCTGGGAAATGATGCTGGTGCCGATGTACTTCCTGATTGCGCTCTGGGGGCACAGCGGCTCGGCGGGGCAGACCCGGATTCGAGCCGCTACCCGATTCTTCATCTACACCCAGGCAAGTGGCCTGCTCATGCTGGTGGCGATACTCTCACTGGTGTTCGTGCATTACGCCAACACCGGCGAACTGTCTTTCAGCTACGATACCTTGCTGGATACTGATGTCCCGGAGGCGCTGGCGCCGTGGCTGATGCTGGGCTTCTTCGTCGCCTTTGCCGTGAAGCTGCCGGTGGTGCCCTTCCACGGCTGGCTTCCGGATGCCCATGCCCAGGCGCCGACCGCCGGCAGTGTCGATCTGGCCGGTATCTTGTTGAAAACCGCCGCCTACGGCATCCTGCGGTTTGCGCTGCCGCTGTTCCCGGAAGAGTCCCAGGCGTTTGCGCCTGTCGCCATGACACTCGGGCTGGTGGGCATTATCTATGGCGCCGTCCTGGCTTGTGGTCAGCAGGACATCAAGCGCCTGATCGCCTATACCAGTATTTCCCACATGGGTTTCGTGCTGATTGCCTTGTATTCAGGCTCAGAACTGGCGATTCAAGGGGCGATCATCCTAATGGTGGCCCATGCCTTCTCCAGCGCCGGGCTGTTTATTCTCAGCGGCCAACTGTATGAGCGCATTCACACCCGTGACATGCGGATCATGGGCGGCTTATGGGGTCGAATTCCGGTGCTGCCCGGTTTTACCCTGTGTTTCGTCGCCGCCTCCCTGGGTATGCCTGCCACCGCCAATTTCGTGGGTGAATTCATGGTGCTGTTTGGCACCTTCCCCAGCGCGCCGGTCGTGGTGGTGATTGCCAGCGTGGGGCTGGTGCTGGCGGCGATATACTCCCTGCTGCTGATGCAGCGGGTGCATTATGGCCCGGAATACCGCCAGGGCGCCCTGAGAGGGCCGGACGCGAGAGAATACGGCATGATGTTGGTGCTGCTTGTACTGACGGTGATGGTGGGGCTCTATCCTCAGCCAATACTCGACATTACCGCCCCGATAGCGGGCCCGGCTGCCGATCTGTTTGAGCAAGCCGGGGCAGAACTGGCCAGCCGCGCAGGGGAGGTGAACTGATGCTGACCCTGGCAAATCTGGTTGCACTCATACCACTGATCGTCGTTGGTGCCACCGCGGTGATCGTCATGCTTGGCGTAGCCTGGCAGCGGCACCATGGTGCCACAGCGTTGGTTTCGGCCATTGGGCTGGTATTGGCTCTGGCATGCGTGCCTGTGGCCTCCACAGCATTGTCATCGCCGCCACTGATGACTATGGATGGGCTGGCGTTAATGGGCAGCGTGCTGGTGCTGTTGTGTGCGCTGGTCACGGTCGCCCTGAGTCATCATTACCTGACCGGTTACATTGGCCCCAAGGAAGAGTTTTACCTGTTGCTCTTGTGTGCGGTGACCGGGGCACTGGGGCTGGTGGCCAGCGACCATCTGGCGACCTTGTTCATCAGCCTGGAACTGTTGTCGATGCCCCTCTACGGCATGTTGGCCTATAGCTTTCGGGCAGAACGGTCTCTGGAGGCCGGCATCAAGTATCTGGTTCTGTCTGCGGCCGCGACGGCGTTCCTGTTGTTTGGCATGGCTTTGATCTATGCCCGTACCGGGCATCTCGATCTGGCGGGCCTGGCGGCCGGGCTGGCAAACACCTCCGACGCATGGACGCTGGCCGGGGCTGTGCTGATGCTGGTGGGGCTTGGCTTCAAGCTCTCCATTGTTCCCTTTCATCTCTGGACGCCGGACGTTTACCAGGGTGGGCCTGCGCCGGCCACCATTTTCCTCGCCACGGTCAGCAAGTTGGCGGTGTTCGTGCTGTTGTTGCGTCTGGTGACCGTTGCGCCGGTGTTTAACAGCGACTGGTTGAACACGCTGATAACACTGTTGGCCCTGATCACCATGTTGGGAGGCAACCTGTTGGCGTTGTTCCAATCCAACTTGAAACGACTGCTTGGTTATTCCTCCATTGCCCATTTTGGCTACCTGATGGTGGCCATCGTTGCAGGTGGGGCACTGGCAGTAGAAACCGTGGGGGTTTATCTGGTGACCTACCTCGTCACCACACTGGCAGCCTTCGGCGTGGTTACCCAGCTGTCCAGCCCGTTCAGTGGTGAAGATGCAGCCGGACTGCATTATTACCGTGGGCTGTTCTGGCGCCGTCCATGGCTGGCAGCCGTGATGACCGTGAGCTTCCTGTCCCTGGCCGGCATCCCGCTCACTGCGGGGTTTATCGGCAAGTTCTATGTGTTGGCACTGGGGGTTGCCGAAAACCGCTGGTGGCTGGTGGGCGGTATCGTTGCAGGCAGCGCCATTGGCTTGTTCTACTACCTGAGGGTGATGGTGACCCTGTACCTGCCGGAACCCGGCATGCGCCGGATGGACGCCACCAACGACTGGGGCAACCGCATTGGTGGGCTGACGCTGCTGGTCGTGGCCGTGTTGATCCTGGTGCTGGGTGTTTATCCCTCGCCAATGATCCAGTGGGTGGCCGGGCTGTCGGCAACGGCTTTCTGACGTTTAGCTCCGAAAGTTGCGGCCCGGGTGGAAGCACCGCTTTGCTCTATTTACCAAGAAGCTCACCGACTGGGCGTAAATTAACGACATGGTCGCACAATGACTTGACGATCATCAGGATTGGAGTGGCAACCACGAGGCCTACGGGTCCCCAGAGCCAGCCCCAGAACAGCAGGCCGATAAAAATGGCAACCGCGTTGAGGCTGGAAATATGGCTGGTAAGCCAGGGCGTCAGCAGATAGCCCTGAACGCTGGTGATGGCCAGCGAGGTGCCGGCAACGACGATCGACATCTCCAATTCGCCAAACTGGATAAAGGCCGCCACACCCGTGCCCACGAGCACCAGAAACGGACCCAGGTACGGTATGGCACTGGCGACACCGGCCAGAACGCCCCAAAAACCGGCCTGCTCAACGCCCAATGCCAAGAACGCCAGCCAGGTCAGCACGCCCACGAATACGGCACCTACAAACATCACAAACAGGAACTGCCGTACGCTGCGATGGAACTCGTTCATGATTCGGGCGGCTTTGCGCATTCGAGCAAAAGATGGGCCGGATATTTTGACGATCTTGCGTCTGTACAGTGAGCCAATCGCGAGCATGAAATACACCAGCAATAATGCCGAGAAGCATTGGGAAATCAGCACCAGCGCCGCCGGGGAACCCTGAAGTACGTAATCTTTGATCTCAAGAGGGTCGTCAACCACGCGCACGGGTGTTGCACCCGATCGCGATGCGTCTCTGTTACCCTGATCGGGGCTGGCGGTCGCCTCAATTTTCTTCGCGGCGGATTGCGCTTTTTCCATCATGCTTTCCCCGTCCTTGGGGCGGCTGGCTTCATTCTGCTGAAACTGTTCGATGGCCACCGGTATCTTGTCCAGCATAGCCATGGCTTCCTGCTTCAGGGGAATGCTGGCTCCGGCGATGATACCTATAAGCAGAATCAACACCACAGCCGCCGCCAAGGGACGGGGTACTCTCAACCGATTGATTGTGGCGACAAGGGGTTCAAGGGCGTAGCTGATTAACACGGCCACCACCAGTGGCAAAAGAACCGCCTGGGCCCAGTCGATAAAATAAAGGGTGGCGATACTTGTGAGTGTGATAAGCGACGTGCTGCGCATATTGATGGCATCGATCAGCGCCTGACTGTTCTGGGAGTTGTTGTCTGCTCCCGACTCATCACGCTTTGTCTTATCGCCGTTCTCCATGGGATATTGCCTCCGTGTCTAATCGGTAAAATCGTTGCAGCGCCTCGTAGACTTCCGGCTGTTCCGCTTTCAGATGTTCCGGCTGTTGGTAAAAGGCTTCCGTCAGCACCGCAAAAAACTCGGCGGGTTCGGTGGCGCCATATGGGTCCAGCCAGGGCTTCTGGTGATGTTGAAGCGATTGCCTCAAGTGTTCATAGGCCTGAGTCATCGTTTCCTGCCAATGCCTTGCCTGTTCGCCACTGAGTGGCGGAGCGCCGTCCGCAGTCCCGTCAAGGTAGTCTAGCTGGTGGGCGAATTCATGAAGAATCACGTTATGGTGCCCATCAGGGTTGACCGCACCTTCTTCGCACTGTGTCCAGGCCAGAACGACCTGGCCATGACTGGAGGCTTCGCCAGCGCGAATTTCATTACTCTCGCTCACCACCAGGCCATCATGCTCGACATCCCTGACACGATAGGCGTCCGGATAGACCAGGATACTGCGGATGTCGTCGAAGTCGGAATAGCTGCGGTTCATGATGAGCAGACATGCATGTCCCGCGATGGTCAGGCGTACGGTGTCGTCCACCTCGAACCCGTCGCAGCCGTAAAAGGATTTCTCCGCCAGGAACAGCTGTACATGTTGCTCCAGTTGTCGTTTGAGCTTTGCCGGCAACGCACGGAACAAGGGTACCTGGGACTCGAGCGTCGCACGCCAGTTCTCCGGAAAGGGGGTCTGAAGTTGTCTCTCGCGGCGCCAGTTGCGGTAGAAAAACAGATAGAAAACCGAGGCGGCAATCACGGACAGCGCGCAGAGAGTGTAGATCAGCATTGGCAAGGTTCCGGGGCTGTGTGGTGATTTGACATTTTAGTTCAGTTTGCTAATGAATTAGGTGTTGGGTAGCAACATTCCCACATCTTGATTGAATTCTGATGCCGTTCATCATAGGGGGTTGTAGGGCGGCCGTCAGGGAACTTTTCGTTACTTCCTATCAGTAGTGGCCACCAGTTCGTTCGTGGCATGGAAGCATAAAGGAATCTGCTCCATGTATATCGTGACCAATCGAACCGTCGATGAAAGCAAACACAGTGAAAACGAAGCATTTGGTAGCAAGCCCATTGAGGGTCCCAACGAGTTGCGGCTGGCGGAGGCATCCCGCCGGCGAAACCGCTGGCATATTGATATCCTGCCTGACCAGATCACACCGCAAATGGCGAAGAGTGTCGATCTTAATCCCGACAATACCTACCCGGCGAGCGCCTACGTGGCCCGCAAACTGATCGAGAGATCCGGCCACGGCGCTGGTGCGCGCCCGAACGGAAGAAACCTGCTGTTGTTTGTTCATGGTTACAACAACGATATGACTGATGTGCTTGATCGTGCCGAAAGGCTGGAGCAGAACTTCGGCGTTGAAGTCATTGTGTTCAGTTGGCCCGCCAATGGTGGAGGGTTGCACGGCGTGCTCAGCTACAAGAGCGACAAGCGGGACGCCCTCGCCTCGGTAGGGGCATTCAATCGCGTGCTGGAGAAGCTGGAAGCCCTGGTGAGCGACTTTCATGCGCAGTACGTGATGGATCTGGAGGCGCGTGCGGAAGCCCGGTTTGCAGACAACGCCGCCGCGTGGGACCGCTACTTTGCGAAGGAAGTCGAGAAGCACTGCCCGTTCACTGTGAATCTGATGTTGCACAGCATGGGGAACTATCTCTACAAGCATTTGCTGGGGAGTTCGGTGTACAGCGGAGATCGGCTGCTGTTCGATAACGTTGTGATGGTGGCCGCGGACACCAATAATGAAAACCACGCCGAGTGGGTGGACCGAATTCCCTACCGCAATCGTCTCTATATCACCATCAACGAAAACGACGGAGCCCTGAAGGCTTCTCGCCTGAAAATGGGCGAACAGCAAAAAGCCCGGCTTGGCCATTACCTGCGCCGGCTGGATTCCAGGGTGGCGACCTATATCGACGTTACCGATCAGCCCTATGTCGGGGATTCGCATGCCTATTTCGAGGATAAGCCGTTGAACAACAAAAAGGTGCTGGAGTTCTTTCGGGTCGCGCTGAATGGTCAGGTAGCCGAGAAACCGACACGCTACGATCCCTCACGGAATGTTCACCGACTATAGATCTCGGGGGGTGAATCCTTACAGGACGTATCTTTATGGCAGCGGCCTGACTATTTGATCACAAGTGCCGACAGCAGCTCTCTGGCGCTCCAGACCCGCGGCGTCTTTTCGCGCTCACGCATTAATTGCACGAGTTTGCGGTTGACCGGTGCGTCCGTGCCCAGCTTTTCGGCCAGTTTCACGACTTCGCCATTGATCCAGTCAACTTCCGTTGGGCGCCCGGCCTGAAGATCTTCCCACATGGAGGAACGTGCAACAGGATCGATGGTGAGCATCCGTTTGGCTAGTCGGGTAAACAGCCAATCTGGTAGTGACATCACGGAAGGAATCAGTTTGGTAGGCAGGCCTGTGAGTTTTACCGTGGGTATGCCTGCCGATTTAAGGAGCTCTAGCGTCTCTCTCTGAGCCATTGCCAGGCAGCGGCGATAGTCCCTTTGCGAGAGCTCTTCCAGCAGCGGAACGCCAGAAAGGGCGTTGACCGGGTTATTCAGATTGAGTAACAGCTTGGACCACATCACCGATTCGATATCGCGCCGCAGTTCCAGGGGGAGCCCGGCATGCTCAAACCAGGGCAGGGCCGGTTGCAGTGACGGGTGCCGGTCGGCCATCAGGTGGCCCTGAGTGCCTTGATGGAAATGCCCCGGCTCCTGTTGCAGCACGTTGAATGGAACCATCCCGGCCAATACGTTGGCGTTGGGCATAGCGGCCTGGAGGTGCTCTGCGTTGGAGATTCCGTTTTGCAGGCTGACCACCGGTATGCCCTCGCTCACCCAGGGCGCGAGCTGTTTGCCGGCCTCGGAGGTGGCGGCGGATTTGACCGTTACCAGCACGAGATCGGCGTTGCCCGCCGCCTCGGCAGAGGTCACATACTGGTGCTCGGCCAGTTGGCTGTGGAAGCGAAACCCTTCATAGTCAGTGACCGTCAGTGGGGAGGTTCGAAGGCGCTCCTGCATGGTCTTTCGGCCCACCATGACCACGTTCACACCGGAAGAAAGAAGCCTGCCTCCGAGGTAACAGCCGATACTGCCAGCGCCAAATATAACGACCTTGAAAGAACTCTGCGTCACGGGCTTTGCCTTATTGTTTTCCCGAATAGTGAAAGGGCTGCCCGCGAGAGTCAACTGTCGGGGCTCCGGCAAGACGTTGGCGGAGCCTTGTTCAGTGGTTCCGTGTCAGATGTTGTTCGGGTTCCGAGGCATGGCAACCAGCCGTTTTGGCTGGAAGGCCCGCAGTGTCAGATAGGCGAGTGGCGCAATCACGCCAAGGAGCGGCGTGGCGACCAGGAAGGGTGCAAAGCTCCTGAAATGCCCGCCCTGGGCAACATGATCGCGGTACAGAAAGTACATCAGCAACAGCAGGGCGATGCCTAGATCGAGGACGACCTGCAGGGATTCCTTTTCGGCGAACAGGCTGATGGCCCATTGCCAGAAGTCTTTATCCGAGGTGGCCAGCACCCACAGAGTGAAACTGATGAAAAGTACGAAAACCAGTGGGACGATGCGAGTCAGTATCATGACAGTGTGCCTCCGTGTACGGGGTGTAAAAATTGAGTATGCTTTCGACAAAGATCATGCGCCTGTAGTTATACCGGCGCACTTCCCGATTAGGTAAAGGCCAGGCAACATGACTGTCAGCGAAACATCGATTTCCCGGGGTGGCGAACACAGCGCGTTTGGCCACAAGCTGCGGTATTGGCGACGTCATCGGGGCATGAGTCAGTTGGACCTGGCGCTGGAGGCGGACATATCACCCCGCCATCTTTCTTTTATTGAAACCGGCCGTTCCCGCCCGAAGCGAGACCTGATACTGAAGCTCGCTGGAACCCTTGAGGTTCCCTTGCGTGAGCGCAATGAAATGTTGATGGCTGCCGGGTTGCCAGCGGCCTATTTCGAGGAAGACTATGACAGCAAGGAACTGGCGGTCTACCGCAAGGCCATTCATGAGCTGATCACCAGTCATCAGCCATATCCCGCCTTGGTACTCAATCGCTGGGGCGATGTGGTGGATGGCAACGCGACGGCGTTTCTGATGTTTCCTGAGTTCAAAGTAGACCCGCCTGCCAATCTCTACCGCGAGTATCTGTCCTCAACGAAATGGAAAGAACTGGTCGTAAACTGGGACGAGGTGGCCTGGGCGGCCTATGAATACTTGGTCAATGACGCTTCCCGCTACCAGGGGGACGAGCGCATGCAGGCACTTATCCAGGAAGTCCAGGATCTGTTGCGGAAGACCCCCAGGCCGGAATTGATGCCGGCGAGCCCGTCGATCCATACGCGCCTGAACATGGGAGGGGACATCCTGGAAACCACCACAATGATTGCGCACTTCGGGCCCGTGAACGATGTGTTTCTCTCGGAGCTACGGGTCGAGATGATCTTTCCCGCCAACGACAGTGCCCGGCGATTTTTCTCTCAATTTGAGGGTTGAACACTGCAGTGGTGAGTCCGTATAACGGACCTTTACCCCAATAACAGGAGGCTGTCATGCCTGAACAAAGAACCGTTGTGATTACCGGGGCCAATCGCGGCATCGGGCTTGAGTTGGCCCGTCACTTTGCAGGTGAAGGCTGTGACGTGATTGGCGTATGTCGGGAAGCGTCATCCGAGCTCAAGGAGGTGGCGACTCGTGTCATTGAATCTGTTGACGTCACCACGGCAAGTGGACTTCAGTCATTGATTGACGGCGTGAAGGGCCAGTCGATCGACCTGCTGATCAATAATGCCGGCCTGCTGCAGGATGAAAAACTGGGCAGCATTGATTTCGATTCCATTCGTACCCAGATGGAAATCAACGCTTACGCGCCATTGAGGGTGGCGGAAGCGCTGGTGTCCCAGATACCGTACGGCGGTAAGATTGCCAACATCACCAGCCGGATGGGCTCTATCGCGGACAACGACTCCGGCGGCCGCTATGGCTACCGTGCGTCCAAGGCGGCGCTGAACGCCTTTGGCAAGTCCCTGGCGATGGACCTTAAACCAAAGGGCATTGCGGTGGCCCAGCTCCATCCTGGTTATGTGCAAACCCGTATGGTGAATTTCGGCGGACTGATTACGCCCGAGGAGTCAGCAAAGGGCTTGGCGGCGAGAATCGAGGGCCTTAACCTGGAAAACACGGGCTCCTTCTGGCACAGCAATGGTGAGGAACTGCCCTGGTAATAGCTTGCCAGGGGCCTCGCTCAGTGGCATAGGTGGCTGACAAAGCTGGAGACCGGTGGATGCCGGGCAATCGTCTCGGGGCAGATGACCACCAGTTCCTTTGCAAGCCCGGGATCGCTGACGGGGATGGCTCGCAGGGTGCCTGCTCGCACTTCGTCAGTGACCGAAGCCGCCAACACCAGCGAAATACCCACCCCCGCCTTGACCGCCTGCTTTACGGCTTCGGTACTGCCCAGTTGCATCGATACCTCCGGAAAAGGCCCGTCGTCGCCAAAGAAATTAGCCAATAAACGGCCAGTGCCGGTCCCTGGCTCGCCGCCCAGCAGCGTCATTCCTGCCAGGGCTTCCCGGTTGATCTGCGTCATATCGGCACAGGGGTGGCCAGGCGGCACAATCAACACCACTGGCTCCTGTTTCCAGTCACGGGCCTGGAAGCCGGGCTTGGGGTGCCACCACTCCATGACTGCGATATCCAATTCGCCGCTGGTGAGCTGTCGTGCGATGGCGGGGTTATTGTCGATCACCAGATCCACGTGCGGAGAGGTCTTCCGGTCCATGAAGGAGCGAACGTGAGGCTGCAGCATGTAGATACCGATGTTGGAGCTGGCACCTACCCGCAGACTTGTTCCCGTGACCGCCTCCCGCGCGCGTTGGTCCAGGCGTAACATGCTTAGGGCGAACGGCATCAGCGCCTGGGCCGCCCTGGTGGGTTCGCAACCGGACTTGCCGCGTTGGATCAATAATACGTCCAGCTGCTCCTCCAGTTTCTGAATGTGCTGGGATAGGGTGGGCTGGGCGATGCCGAGGTGATTGGCGGCGGCCTGGAAACTGCGGTGCTGAACGAGGGTGATAAAACTCTTGAGCCAGACCAGGTTCAGCATACTGTTCCCTTGGGTTCGAGCGGTGAGTTGACCGCGTCCTGGGGCTGATGGCCTCTGAGCGCCTGAAGGATGTTGTCGGCTGCCCGCTGTTCGATGGCAAATCTCACGTCCCTGACGGCCGAGCCCGTGTGTGCGGTGAACAGGGTGTTCGGGTGGGCCAGCAGTGCCGGATCAATCCGCTGCGGGCGGTCCGGTCTGGCCCAGTCTTCCATTTCAAACACGTCCGCCGCGTAGCCACCCAGATGTCCGTACGTCAGCGATTGCAGAACGGCTGCCTCGTCCACGACGGAACCCCGGCAGGGATTGATCAGAAAACTACCGCGTTTCATCTGGCGCAGGCGGTCAGCGTTGAGCGTGTGCAGGGTATGTTCATTAAGCGCCAGGGCCAGTATGACGATGTCGGATTCGGCCAGCAGGTCATCAAGCTCTGACCTGGAAAGGCCCAGGGCGTCTTCTTCGGCAGCCGGTAGGCTTTCCGGTTGTGAGTACAGTATTCGTGCGCCCCAGCCCTGGAGCCGTGTAGCCACGGCTTTGCCGATGGCTCCCATGCCCACAATACCAATGGTCGAGCCTTCAATGCCGAGGCCATAGAATTGAGGCTGCCAGCCCTGGAATTCTCCGGAACGGACGAACTGGTCTGCTGGCCGGATCTGGCGAATCAGGCCTATGGTTAATCCAACGGTGAGTTCGGCGGTGGGCACGGTCAGCAAATCGGGGACGAAGGTCAGCCAGACTCCGTGACGGGTGCAGGCGTCCACGTCAAAGTTATCGAATCCCTTCAGGGCAGCGCCGATCACTTTCAGGTCGGGGCAGGCCACCAGAAATTCCTCGCTAACGCGATCTGGCATAAACGCCATCATGGCATCGGCCGTAGCCGCGCGAGCTCTCACCGAATCCGGTGGCAGGGTGACGGCAGACTGGTTAGTGATCAGCTCGCAGTGGGGCTCCAGGCTGGCAAGTATACTGTCGTGGACCCGGTGGGTGATGACAACTCTTGGTTTCATTCGCTGTCCTTATTTGAATGTCTTACGGAGGTGGCCGCTCAGGCTGTCCACCATCGTTACCATCAGCAGTATGACAATGAGGATGGCACTGACTTCCTGATACTGCATGATGCGCAACGACCCCATGAGCTCGAAGCCGATACCGCCGGCACCGACCATGCCCATGACGGTGGAGGCGCGAAAGTTGTATTCCCAGCGATAGATAGACACATCGGCAAACTGTGGTAGCACCTGCGGCAGAACCGCGTGCCAGAGTACTTGCAAACGCGTGGCTCCGGAGGCATCAGCGGCCTCAACGGGGGCTTCATCCACATGCTCTATGGCTTCTGCGAAGAACTTGCCGACCATACCGATTGAATGCAGGCCAAGGGCCAACACCCCTGGCAGTGCGCCAAAACCCACGGCCGCGACGAAAATAATGCCCATGATGAGTTCCGGTACGGAACGCAGGCCGTTCAGCAGGGTGCGGGTCAGGTGAAACACAGCAGGATGGGGCGTGGTGTTTCGGGCCGCCAGAAAGGCCAGGGGCACGGAGGCTGAAACCGCAATCGCGGTGCCGGCGATGCTCATCGCCAGTGTGTCCAGCAGGGGCGATACCCAGTCCATCACATTGGTGAAATCAGGTGGTAGTGATTCTCGTAACAGGGTGGCGATCGCGGGGACGCCGTTAGCAAGGGTGCGGAAGTCGAGCAGGTCCACGTACCAGCTGGCGAAAAAGACCACCGCCAGTACCAGGCCTGCCTGCCAAAGCTTGCTCCGCCAGCCCCGTGCGTGTTCGTCCAGCACGGAAGCCGACGGAGCCGGCGACAGGGCCGCCGGTTCCGTCGTCGTGTGAGTCATAAAGCCTCTTACATCTTCGCGAAATCAAGGTTGAGCAGGCCGCCCATCTTGCGGATCACGTCGTAGTCGGAATCCTCGATAGCGGCAAACCCCTCGGCCTTAAGGTTGTTCAGGATTTCTTTGTCATTAATGCTGATGAAGGCGTCGCGTATCTTTGCCTTGAGGTCCGGGTTCAGGTTTGACCGCATGGCCCACGGATACTGTGGGAACTCGCCGCTGTAGCCAAGAATCCGGACGTTATCGCGATCAATCAGGCCACGGTCCATGACATGCTGGAAGATGACTTCCGACAGGCCGCCAGCCTCAGCGTTGCCGTTGGCCACGTTCACCGCAACGGAATCGTGGCTGCCGACGAAGTGGGCTTCATAGTCCCTGTCTGCTTCCAGTCCGGCAGATTCAAGCAGCACCGTTTTGGGGATGAGGTGGCTTGAGGTGGAGGCGCGATCGCCATAGGCCATTTTCTTGCCCTTGATATCGTCATAGGACTTCACGCCCGAGTCCGCATTGGCGATGAGGATGGAACGGTACGTGGGTTTGCCGTCTACAATCATGGCGGCGAAAGGCTCGATGTCGCTTTTACTCTTCGCCATCACGTAGGACAGTGGGCCGAAATAGCCAAGGTCGATACGGCCGAAGCGCATGGCTTCGATCATGGACGAATAGTCCGTTGTGACGATCAGTTCCACTTCTTTCCCGAGGGTGCTTTCCAGGTAGTCTTTCAGAGGCTGGTTGCGCTTGATCAGTTCAGAGGCATTTTCATCGGGGAGCAGGGCGACCTTCAGCAGATCCGGGTTGGGGTCTGCTGCGGAGGCCTGCATGTTCATTCCCATCATCAGGCAGAGCACTAACACGAGGTTGAATAACGGTTTCATTGGGCGATCTCCAGTTGCTTGGTGGGATGGTTCGATGGTTGAGGGTGGGAGGTCTGCGCGGCGGTCTTGCCGGGGTCGGAAACTGCAACGCTCGCGCTGTGGTAGATCTCATCAAGATGGTGTTGCTCCAGCTTTGCCGGTTCCGCATCGAATACGATCCGGGCGTTTGCCAGGCCGATGATGCGATCGGCAAACCGCCGGGCGTACTCCAGCTGGTGGAGTGACATTACGGCGGTGATACCGTCCTCCCGGCAGATATCGCGCAAGAGTGTGAGTACCCGTTCGGACGTTGCGGGGTCCAGACTGGCGACAGGCTCATCCGCGAGGATCATGGACGGCTGTTGCGCCAGGGCGCGGGCGATACCCACCCGTTGTTGTTGGCCGCCAGACAGTTGATCCACCCGCGCAAGGGCCTTTTCACCAAGACCAACACGCTCCAGGCAACGCAAGGCGTACTCCAGTTCCGCCCTCGGTAGGGGAAACAGGCTGCGCCACGTACTGTGGTAGGCAAGCCGGCCTGTGAGTACATTCTGGAGCGCGGTATGTCGTTCGATGAGTTGGTGGTGCTGGAAGACCATGGCAGTTCTACATCGGTGCCGGCGGACCGTCCTGCTGGTCTTCAGGGTGCCGAACTCAGCCGAGATCACCGTGCCGGTGGTGGGTTGCACCAGATGATTGAGTGAACGCAGAAGGGTCGATTTGCCCGCGCCCGAAAGGCCGAGTAGTACCGTAAACTCACCTTTGTGGAACTCGACGGTGGTAGGCCGCAGCGCCAGGATGTTGCCGGGGTATGTTACTCCCATGTCCTCGATGCGGAGCATCATATCGGGGGAATGCATAGACGGCATGGAATCACCTTTTGCAATACATAAGCTCGCTTTATTGCGAGTTACAATGCAACGGTAATCCTTGAGGGTGACAAAACAGTGTCAGGTAGGTGACAGGTCAATGACGAAATTATGAAGGGGCAATAAAAAAAGGCAGCCGAAGCTGCCTTTTTCAAACGTGCTGACTGTTATTTAAACAGCAACAACGTTCTCTGCCTGAGGGCCTTTCTGGCCGTCAGTTACGGTGAACTCAACCTGCTGGCCTTCTGCCAGAGTCTTGAATCCGCCGCCTTGAATAGCGCTGTAGTGAACGAATACGTCCGGGCCGCTTTCACGAGTGATGAAACCAAAGCCTTTTGCTTCGTTGAAAAACTTAACAGTACCGGTAGTAGTCGACATAATCATAATCCTGAAATCGATAATTTAATGTGCCGCCAGACCATCTTAAACGATGACTGATCAGCGTTGTGCGGAAACAAAAAACGCGCGGAATCAAAAACAGGACGGACAACTACCAAAACAACAGAGATGCGTCTTATTCGTGAAATGCTGTGCTAAATCTTTCCTACGAAACGAACTTTACTCCTATGTCCCCTGAATTGCCAAGTTTATTTGTAGGCATTTACCGATGCGATCCAAAATCAAAACAATTACTCTGAGAGTCAGAGGCCCGTTATTTGGGAAATTGCTGTTTGGAACGAGGGTGAACTCATGAAATACATCTTCGAGGTTCGCATACGAGAAGGGCACACGGCAGAGGAATACGCCGATGCCTGGGTTCGTGCCAGCGAGATCATCCAGCAGGCGCCGGGTGCGCGTGGAACGGAGCTGCACCGGAAAATTGGTGATCCGAATGTGCTTATTGCCATCGCCAGTTGGGACAGTAAAGAACAGCGGGATGCCATGGAAAGGCAGCATAACCCGGAAGTGGCCCGAATCATCCGCAGCGCCGCGCCATTTTGCGAGATTACGCCGCTTGGCGAATTCGAGGACCCTGAGTGGGTGGTGATGCCGCCTGGCAAGCGAGGTAGATGAGTGGCCATGGCTCGAAAACGCCCACAGATCTCATCCACGGCCGCATTGGGATTCCAAGCTGGCATTGGTGTGGTGGGGATGCTGGCGATTTTTCTGTTCGGTATACCGGTTCAGTACGATGGCTTGAGTCCTGGCTCGGTCGTTCTGTGGGGAGTGGCCGGCAGTGTGGCAACGTACGTCGTGATCATGATGCTGACCTGGCTTCCGGGCAGGCTTCGTGACTCTCTGGACTCCCAGTTGGAGCAGTTGCACCGTTTCGCCTGCGAGTATTCATGGCCGGTATTGGTTGCCTTGGCAGTCTTCGCCGGAGTTGGTGAAGAATTGCTGTTCCGCGGTGCAATCCAGGGTTGGCTGGCCCAACACACCCACGATGTGGTTGCGATAGTGGCTGCGTCGGTGCTGTTTGGCATGGTGCATTATCTTTCGTTCACCTACTTTCTATTGGCGACCGGGTTGGGATTGGTGTTGGGAGTAGCGTATGCACTGACGGACAGCCTGTTGCTGGTAATGGTCTGGCATGGTGTTTACGACATGATTGCGTTGTACTGTCTGCGTCGGTTTCCAGAATGGTTTGGGGTGCGGGTTGGATAAACCAGAAACGCGTCGCCTGTTCTTCGGGTTGGAAATCCCCGATTCAGTGAAGCAGCGTCTGGTGTCAATCCAGCAACCGGTTGCTGGGGCGCGCTGGCAGCGACCGGATCAGCTGCATCTTACGCTGGTATTTCTCGGTAGTGTGGCCAGGCAGCGGTTGCCAGATGTATGTGATGCTGCCCGAAACCTGCCAGTTGGACAATTTGATCTCACCGTTTGCGGCCTGGGCTGCTTCGGCCGACCGGACTTTCCAAAAAATCTGTGGGCCGGAGTTCAGCCAGCGGATAAACTGGCTGAGCTTCACGAGGTGCTTAACCAGAGTCTGTGCATGCCTGGGTTTGAGCAGGAAAAACGCCCGTTCTGCCCACATATCACGTTGGCTCGTTTCAAGAGGCAGCGTGGGTCAGTCGCCGAATTGCTTGAGTCTCAGGAACGACAACCTATAGGGACCTTTTCGGTGGGCGGGATCGCGTTGTTTGAAAGCACACAGGGGGCTCATGGGTCTGTCTATCAGATCATTGAACGGTTTCCCCTCGCCGGAAATCCCGAGAGACTTTGCCGCTAACACGATGTAAGGGGAGTCAAATGTTCCACTACGAAACCGAACCAAGATTCAGCGACACCGACGCACTTGGCCATATCAATAACACGGTTTACCCGGTCTGGTTTGAGCAGGCGAGAACACCGGTGTTCCGTATATTCCATCCTTCCCTGGAGCCGAAAGGCTGGCCACTGATTCTCGCCCGCATGGAAATTGATCTCAAAGCCCAGTGTTACTGGGCCACGCCTGTTAAGGTGCGGTCCGGCATTGGCAAAGTCGGCAACTCTTCCTTCGAGGTAATCCAGGAAGCTTGGCAAAATGGTGTTTTGGTTGCGCGTGGCGTTACCGTGCTGATTCATTTCGACTACGAGACTCAAAAGTCGGTCCCCATCCCTGAAGCGGTTCGTAGCGAGCTTGCAGTGCATACTTTTGAGGCATAAACCGCTGGATTGCCAACCACAGTTCCGGAGACAACGTGGACACGCTTAACAATAACGAAGTGGAACGGATTTTTTCATCGGCACCGTTTGTTGCAGATATTGGTCTGGAACTGGTGTCTATCAAAACCGGTGAATGTCGCTCCCGTCTGGTACTGGCGGAACGGCATCTGCAGCAGGACGGTTTCGTGCACTTCGGGGTGCAGGCTACGGTGGCGGATCATACGGCCGGTGCTGCCGGGGCCTCCGCTGTTAAATCCGGGCAGATGGTCCTGACATCGGATTTCTCGCTGAAGCTGCTGCGGTCAGCCAGCGGGACACATATCGAGTGTGTCGCCACTGTGCTCAAGGCAGGCTCCACGTTAACCGTGGTAGAGTCTGAGGTGTACTGTGGCAAGGCCGGCGACATGAGGCTTGTCTCCAAGGCAACGGTGACACTGGCCATTGTCAGCCCCAAAAACAGGTGAGGTGGCGTGCAGTGAAAGACATTTTTCGAAAGCTGTTCTGGCCCATTCTCTGTTTTTTCGAGAAAGGTGGAAGCGCCGAGGGTTATCGTCAGTCGCATCGTAAAATACTGCTGGTGGTCGGTTTTCTGTTCCTGGTTCTGTCCGGGGTGTCGCTTTTCTTTTCAATCTTCGCGGAAACCTTCAGCGCTTTGTTACCTATTGTGCTGTTTTTCGTGATCAGTCTCGTCTGTTTCGTGGTAGGACTGCTCGGCAGCGACAGCGCGGTGGCCAGGATCTGGGGCACCCGATAGGTCATGTATCGGGTGAAGAAAGGGAGACCTGTTCCAGTTTCCTGAACGTTTACGTGTTACTCCCCCGCTCGTTTCCTGGCTTCGAAGTTCTCAAGCTCAACGTTGATGGCGTTGGTCGAAATCACGATTTCGTACAGCGAATACAGCAATGAGACCGACAGCAATATCAGACTGATGCCGAACGCGATGGCCCCCGCAAGTTGAGCCCCTACAAACAGAACAAACATGGACATGGTGCAAACAAAAAAGCTGAGCACACCGTAAGCCTGCATCCGTTTGGTCAGCAAAATGCGTTTGCGCAGCATGCTGATCTGGCGGGCGATAAGGGCATGGTCTTCTTCCGTATCCATTTGCTTAAGCTGGCGTATCAATTGCGCCAGAACAAGAAAGCGATTGGTGTAGGCCAGCAGCAACAGTGAAATGGCGGGAAACAGAAGGGCGGGGGTGGTCAGTGTCAACGTCGACTCCTTGATCTGCACGGACAGGTTTGACCAATATAGCAGGCTTTGTCGGTTGCTGTAGCCCCATCTCATGCTTGGCACTTTGGCGCGGCTTCCAGGATTCATCACGGTGGTGTTGACGTTTTTGGTTGTGCCAGTGTCGTATTGGTTCAACCTGATAACTGAAAACAGGGTCACATTAGAGCTATCGACAACCCGGTAGGGGGAGATAGCAATGGCCGTTAAATTTGAGCAAGCACTTCTGGATTATCCGCAGCAACGGGCGGGCGCCGCCCGCCAGCCTGACAGTGTTGACCAGTCCGACCGTCGGGTTCCCATTAACCTGCGCCAGTCCGGCCCCACGCCGGTGGAGATGTTGATCTCCACCCGTGTACGCAAGTCGCCATACTGGCACCTGGCGTACGAAGCTGGATGCTGGCGGGCGACCGTTTACAACCGTATGTATCACCCCCGGGGCTATGTCCGTCCGGAAGATGGCGGCGCCATGGTGGAATACGAGTCGCTGATACATGACGTCACCATGTGGAATGTCGCCGTAGAGCGCCAGATTCAGGTAAAGGGGCCGGATGCGGAACGCTTCGTGAACTATGTGATTACTCGAGATGCCACCAAGATAAAACCCATGCGTGGCAAGTACGTCATCTTGTGCAATGAAGAGGGCGGCATTCTCAATGACCCGGTTCTGCTTCGTGTTGCCGAGGACGAGTTCTGGTTCTCCCTTTCCGATAGCGACCTGGAATTCTGGTTGCGGGGCGTCAACATCGGGATGGGCTTCAACGTCACCATCGCGGAAATCGATGTAGCACCGGTGCAGATCCAGGGTCCCAAATCTGAGGCGCTCATGGCTGACCTGTTCGGTGAGCGCGTGAAGGAGATTCCGTACTATGGTTTGATGGAGGGCCAGGTTGCCGGCCATGACGTGATTATCTCCCAAACCGGTTTTACCGGTGAGAAGGGTTACGAGATTTACCTCAAGGAAGCCACCAAATACGCTGAAGACCTCTGGTACACCGTGCTTGCCGCCGGTGAGGCCCACAACCTGAGGGTGATTGCGCCGGCGCATCACCGCCGAATTGCTGCCGGTATCCTTTCCTGGGGCCAGGACGTGGATCAGGAAACCCTGCCATTCCAGTGCAATCTGGCGTATCAGGTGCCTCGCAACAAGGACGCGGATTACATCGGTAAGCAGAAGCTTGAGAAAGTCCGCGAGCAACTGGACGCTGGCCGACCGCCGTTTAGCCACATCATGGTGGGTATCCGTTTTGGCGGTGGCCAGGTAACCGACTATGCCAACGACTTCTGGCTGGTCAGCGGGCCGGACGGCGGCGAGCCGGAGGGCTATGTTACCTCGCCCTGGTACTCGCCTGAGCTGGAAACCAACATCGCACTGGCCTATGTGCCGTTTGACTTGCGTGCGGTTGGGACCCGCCTGACGGTCCATCTGCCGGTGGAATACGCCGCCACGGATGGTTCAACGGCTGTCGAGGCGGAGGTGGTGGAAGTTCCGTTCCGGCCTTCGGTGAACCCCAACGCCCGCGAGCGGGCACGAGCGAAGGGTATCGACTTCGCGGACTAGCAACACGGTGGGGCAGGCGGCGGTGGCCGTCTCCTGCCCGATGCAAGCAGGTATCAATGGGGTGCGTGATTCATGAAACTGGTGAGTGATAAACAGCCGTTCAGTGCCCATGACGCGGAAGCCACCGCACGGATGCAGGCCCTGGTACGTTGGGCGTCGATTGAGGCAACACCCCGCCAGATACTGGCACAGGAGCATTTGCCGAATTTGCTGCCGCGGGGCACCTGTGTCTACGTGCCTTTTCTGCCAAAAGGCCAATTCAGCGATACCCTGCGGGCATGCCGTCATCTGTTGAACGTCGGCATGCAGCCGATTCCCCACGTACCCGCACGTATGGCCGAGAGCCGCGGGCAACTTCGGGACTGGCTCTCGCAACTGGATGAAATCGGCGTTGACCGTTTACTGCTGATTGCCGGCGACAGTGATGCGATCGCCGGCCCTTTTCCAGATACCCTGGCCGTTCTGGAATCCGGCTTGCTGGCCCAGTTCCAATTCCATGGTATCGGTGTGGCAGCCCATCCGGACGGGCATCCCATGGCGGACCGGGCAACCCTCATCCAGGCCCTTGGCATCAAACGCGAATACGCGCGCACGACATCCACGCGGCTCTGGGTGGTCACTCAGTTCACCTTTGACGCCAACGTGGTCATCGACTGGCTGCAAAGCCTGGGCAGCATCCTGGAAGAGGTGCCGGTGTACATTGGCATGGCCGGCCCGACGCGGGTGAAAACGCTCATTGCCTATGCGGCTCAATGCGGGGTGGGGGCATCGGCCCGTCTGATGCTGCGACGCCCTGGCAGCGCCAAATTGTTACGCGCGTGGTCGCCAGACGGAATGGTACGCGCGCTTGTCCAGTACTGCCTGGACAACCCGGATACCTTGTTACGGGGCATTCATCTTTTCCCATTCGGTGGCCTGCGCCAATCGGCGCAATGGATTCAAGAACACAGTGGGTCCATTGAGGACCAGAGAGGTCAGTTCCATGAGCCTTCAGTACAGTAAGCTGACACCTGCAACACCACCGGAAGCCGACTTTCCGCCGCCGGGGACTCCTGACATTGAGATTGCTCGCTCGGTCCAACCTCAGTCTATTCTGCTGCTGGCCCAACAGCGATTCGGTCTGCCGGGGGAGAGCCTGGTGCCGTTCGGCCACTACAAGGCCAAACTGGATATGGCCTATGTGGATACCTCTGATAGTGCACCCCGGGGCAAACTGGTGCTTGTGACCGCCATTACGCCCACGCCAGCGGGGGAGGGCAAGACCACCACGAGTGTGGGGCTAAACGACGGCTTCAACCGCCTGGGCGTGCGTTCGTCCGTGTGCCTGCGGGAGCCCTCCCTGGGACCCTGTTTCGGCATGAAAGGAGGCGCAGCCGGCGGCGGCCGCGCGCAGGTGATTCCGATGGAAGACATCAATCTGCATTTCAATGGTGACTTCCACGCCATCACCACGGCCCACAATCTGCTGGCGTCATTGATCGACAACCACATCCACTGGGGTAATGAGACGGGCCTGGACTCTCGCTATGTGAGCTGGCGGAGAGTGATGGACCTGACCGACCGTTCCCTGCGCAACCTGGTGTGTGGGCTTGGTGGTGCGGCCCACGGCGTGCCCCGGGAAACCGGGTTCGATATTACGGTGTCGTCTGAGATCATGGCGATCCTGTGCCTGGCGGACGGTCGGGCGGACCTCAAGCAGCGGCTGGGCAATATCATTATCGGCAGGCGCTCTGATATGACCCCGGTGACCGTTCGCGACCTGGGCGTTGAAGGGGCGCTGACTGTGCTTCTGAAAGAGGCACTGCAGCCCAATCTGGTCCAGAGCCTGGAACACAACCCGGTGTTCATCCACGGTGGGCCGTTTGCCAATATCGCCCACGGCTGTAATTCCGTGACCGCTACCCGTGCGGCTCTGGCCCTGAACGATGTGGTGGTCACCGAGGCGGGATTTGGCGCCGACCTGGGGGCGGAAAAGTTCATTGATATCAAATGCAGGCACACAGGCCTGCGGCCAGACGCCGCCGTGGTGGTCTGTACCATTCGGGCGCTCAAAATGCAGGGCGGGGTCTCTCGCAGCCAGCTCTCCGTTCCCGACCTCGCCGCCTTGAGGGCCGGTGCTGCCAACCTGGAGCGGCACGTCCGTAATCTGCAGCAGTTCGGGCTGACGCCAGTGGTGTGCATCAACCGTTTCCCGGACGATACCGAGGAGGAAATGTCACTGGTGCAATCCATCAGTGAGTCGCTGGGTGTGCGTGCAGTGCCTGCCGACCATTGGGCCCTGGGTGGTGAGGGTGCCACCGAACTGGCCCAGGCAGTGCTTGATCAGATGGACGAAGGCACACCGGAGGTGAACTTTCTCTATGAAGACAGCCTGCCGCTGGCGGATAAAATCCGCACCATCGCCACGCGCATTTACCACGCCGGAAGCGTGGAATTCACCACGGTGGCGAAGCGGCAACTCGAGGAATACGAAAGCCTGGGATTTGGCCACCTGCCGGTATGTATTGCCAAGACCCAGTACAGCTTCTCGGCGGATTCGTCGGTGAAGGGAGCGCCATCCGGCCATACACTGCCGGTAAGGGAAGTGCGCCTGGCGGCCGGCGCCGGCTTTGTTGTGGCGGTGTGTGGCGACATCATGACCATGCCCGGGTTGCCACGTCGTCCCGCGGCGTTGGACATTGCGTTGGATGATAATGGCCTGGTGATGGGATTAACCTGAACCGGTACCCTCAAAAATACCATAGGTTGGCTCGGCACGGGCGCGCCTCAAAGCCTGCAGGGAGGAGGACGGCAGACTGGCCATGGAATCGGTAAGAACCGTGTTGGAAGAGCCCTGGGAAGAAACTTCCATTCGCTCGTATTTGGGCGCGCGCCCCATGGTCTTGCGGTAGCATCGGCTGAAATGGGTGGCGGATACAAACCCACACATGGAGGCGATTTCCACAATCGAGCAGGATGTCTGCTTGAGCAGCCGTCGTGCCCGGTTAAGGCGTACCCGGAGGTAATAGCGCGACGGTGTGCAGCCCATGTGCTTGAGGAACAGCCGTTCCAGTTGCCGCCGTGAAATGCCGGCCAGTGTTGCCAGTTCCTTCAGTTCGATGGGTTCTTCGATATTGGCCTCCATCAACTGGGCCGCTTCCGCCAGTTTGGGTTGAGCGCACGCCAGTCGCGGGTGCATGGGCATGGGCTGCTGTTCACTTTCCTCGCGCACCCGGTCGCACACAAACATGTGGGATACTGCATTACTGAGTTCCTGGCCGTGACGCCGTGCCAGAAAACTGAGCATCATGTGCATGGGGACGGTGCCACCGGTACAGGTCATACGTTCCCGCTCGACAGTAAACAGGCGGTTGTTGGTCTGCACCCGTGGAAAGCCCTCCTGCATGGCCTCCAGGCATTCCCAATGGGCGCTACAGGCGTGCCCGTCCAGAAGGCCTGCGCTGGCCAGGACATAGGGCCCGGTGCAGACGGCTCCTAGGAGGACATGGCGACGCGCCATCAGCTTCAGCCAGATCACCTCCTTGCGGGAGAAACTCCGTGTGACATCAATACCGGCCACCACGATCACCAGGTCAAAACGATGTTCTTCCTGGATAGACGCATCCGGCAACATTGAAATGCCATCGCTGGCACGAGCGGGTTCGCCTCCGGCCGTGAGCAGCTTCCAGGAATAGAGTTCAGTGCCGGCCAACTGGTTGGCCATGCGCAGAGGTTCAACGGCCGTAGCCAGGGCAATCAGGGTAAAATTATCGATCAGCAGGAAGCCGACTCGATAGGGCTCTTGGACGGGCCGATCTGTGTATGAGCCTTTGTCAGCGGTCATGGTAAACCCCCTCGCCCCGCCTGGGCCTGTCGCGGCAATGTCTGGCTGTCACACCCAGTTTGATGCCTTAACTTGAACACTAGTTGTTGCACTTTGATAGTGCAATAAGTGATCAGTTCCAATGTGATCTCATTCTATGCTGGCGGCCCGGTAGCGAATGGTCCACAACCGACACGGGGCTTTGCGGAATGATCCAGATGCGACGTTAGTGCTGTTTTTTGGGCGGGCCCGAACTGTCGTAAACCATCGTTCGAATGTCGTCAGCAAGCAGGCGCTGGACCGCCAATAGCGCTATCCTTGAAGCACACCCCAAGGTAGGAGGCTGCGAAGTGGCTGTCAGTCTATTTGAGCTGTTCAAGGCAGGCATTGGCCCGTCCAGTTCCCATACCGTCGGGCCCATGGAGGCCGCGCGCCGGTTTGCAGGTGGCCTGGACGAAGAATGTCTGCTGGCTTCCGTGCATCGGCTGAAGGTATCCCTGTATGGCTCTTTAGGTGCTACCGGCAAGGGTCATGGCACTGGCCCGGCTGTGATGATGGGGCTGGAAGGCGAGCGGCCGGCCCGGATTGATCCCGAGCAAATGCCGGGGCGGCTTGAGCGTATTCGAAGCACAGGAATCCTCAGCCTCGCCGGTCAACATCAGATTCGTTTCCGCGAGAGTACCGATATCGTGTATTACCGGCGGAAATCGCTGCCAGAACACCCCAACGGTATGGTCTGTCAGGCATTTGACGAGCACGGGCAGTGCCTGTGTGAGCACACCTATTACTCGGTCGGCGGTGGTTTTGTGGTGGCGGCGAACGCCGATGGCAGCCTGGAAATCCGCGCAGACGACACGCCCTTGCCTTATCCCTTCAACAGCGGGAAAACCCTGCTGGCCCTTTGCCAGGAACACGAGCTCACCATCGCCGACATAATGTTGGCCAACGAGCAGGCCTGGCGTACGGCCGATGACATTCGAGCGGGCATTCTCGAGCTCTGGCGCGTAATGCGTGAGTGTGTGCAAAACGGTATCCGCCATGAGGGGGAGTTGCCCGGAGGCCTCAAGGTCCGGCGCAGGGCGGCGTCTCTGTATCGCTCGCTGATGGATAAAACGCGAGTGGACCTGATATCGCCATCGTTGAGCGCGCTCGACTGGGTGAATCTCTATGCCCTTGCCGTCAATGAAGAGAACGCGGCCGGCGGCCGGATTGTGACCGCACCGACCAACGGCGCTGCTGGCATTATCCCTGCGGTGCTGCATTACTACTGGGAGTTCTGCCCCCAGGCGGATGAAGACGGCGTTGTCCGCTTTATGCTGACAGCAGCGGCGATTGGCGTACTGTTCAAGGAAAACGCGTCCATTTCAGGGGCGGAAGTGGGCTGCCAGGGCGAAGTGGGATCGGCCTGTGCGATGGCTGCCGCCGGCCTGGCTGCGGCTACGGGTGGTTCTCCGGAACAGGTTGAGAACGCCGCCGAAATCGGCATGGAACACCACTTGGGGATGACCTGCGATCCCATTGGTGGGCTGGTGCAAATCCCCTGTATCGAGCGCAATGCCATGGCATCGGTAAAAGCCATCGACGCGGCCATCATGGCCTTGCGGGGTGACGGCAAGCATTTTGTGTCCCTCGACAAGGTGTTGCACACCATGCGCGAAACCGGCCGCGATATGCTGGACAAGTACAAGGAAACTTCAAGAGGCGGGCTGGCGGTCAACATCATCGAGTGCTGACCGCCAGTGTTGACTGAACGATGGCGTTCAGGACTTGACCCGCTCGTTGTCCGAATCAAACAGCGCCCGGTAGCCGACGGCTTCAATACGGATGGGGTAGTGCTCCTGGAAGTACTCCAGGGTCAGTTCACGGCCTTCCTGAGCATACTCCACGGGAATGTACCCCAGCAGGATGATCTTGCCCACCGACGGCCCCCAGACCACGCTGGTGTTGTAGGAGCGGCGGCCGTGACTGTCCACCAGCACTTCTCCGGTTTGCGGGTCGAGGATCGGCCACTGGCCAACCGGGTAGCGCAATACCCCGTTGGCATCCCGATGTTCCGTCATGGTCATGGTGCACAGGTACGCGGCCTGCTGTGACCAGCTTCGTTGTTCCAGGTAGGCTGCCTTGCCATGGAAGTCTGCCTCCTTGACCTTGGGCCGTTGGAGCCCGGCTTCGTAAAGGTTGTACTCCGTTTCGAGGTCTACGTTCTGCAGCCGCAGGCTCTTCTCCAGACGGCGCGTGTTGGCGTAGGTTTCAATGCCAACCGGCGTAACACCAGCTTCGTACAGCAGATCCCAGATTCGCAGGCCATAGCTGAACGGGAAATAGAGCTCCCAGCCCTGTTCGCCCACATAGGATATCCGGAACGCCCACACCGGAACGCCCTGGATATTCAGTTCTCTGGCGGTGGCAAATGGGAAATTCTCTGCCGACAGCTCGTCAGGGTTGGTGACGAACTGTGCCAGCGTTTCCCGCGCCTTCGGCCCCCAAAGCCCCAGGGTGGCCAGCTCATCGGTGCGGTCCTGCAGGCGGATATTGTTCAGGCCTTTTTCCCGTGCGATGCGTTTGATCCAGCAATGGTCCCGATGGCCAGTGTCGCCGCCGCAGACCACCCGGTAATCGTTGTCGCCCCGTCGGATGATGGTCAGGTCTGAGCGGATGCCGCCACGTGCATCCAGAAAGTGAGTATAAACACCCTTGCCATGAGAGATGGTGCCGCCCACCTTGGCGACGGACAGGTACTCCAGCAGAGTTTCGGCGTCGTCACCGGAGATGTCGAAAATAGCGAAGTGGGAAAGGTTGATCATGCCCACCGATTCGCTCATTTCCAGTTGCTCGGCGTTGGACACTTCCCAGAAATGCCGGGCGTCCCATTCATGTTCCCGTACCGGAATGCGGTCGCGGTATTTCGCCAGCAAAGTGGACTCGTTGGCGGCGTAGCCGTGGGCCCGCTCCCAGCCGGCGGCTTCCATGAAATAGGCACCCAGCTCGACTTCCCGCAGATAGAAGGGGCTGGTTCGCATCCTGCGACCGGTCATGTAGGGCTCGCGGGGATGAACCGCCGGGGTGTAGATTTTCTTGGCGGTTTCGTAGCAGCGGTTGTACACGTAGTCCGGGGTTTTCTGTAGCGGATAGTGGCGGGCGATGTCGATGCTGTGGGGGTCCATTTCCGGAGAACCATGGGTCATCCAGTCCGCCAGAATTTTGCCTGCACCGGGGCCGTCCTTGACCCAGACCGCTTCACAGAACCAGAGGTTGCGCACTTCCGGGGATTCCCCCATCAGTGATCCGCCGTCGGGTGTGACCGACAGCAGGCCGTTGAAGGAGTGCTTTTCCTCCCAGCCCAGTTCGCCGAGGATCGGCGTCATTTCGATGGCTTTCTCATAGGCATCCATGACCTGATCCAGCGTCAGGTCTCTCATGGATGGCGACATCCGTGCTTCGCGGGGCTCGGAAATGGCCCCGGGGTAGACCAGTCGAGGATCTTCCGCTTCGTAATAGCCCCACTCAATGCGGCCACCCTCAGTGGTGGTAGGGTCGCCAGTATCCCGCACGTAGGCGGAGTTGCCCTGGTCGCGGAACAAGGGATAGACAATCTGCTTGCCGGTGCCGGCCAGTTCCTCGTAAGGGCCGAAGAACAGCAGCGGGTGTTCCAGTGGCATCAGCGGCAGGGGCGAGTTGGCGGTATTGGCCATCAGGGGCCCCCAGATGCCCATGGACAGCACCACGTACTCGGTTTCGATATAGCCTTTGTGGGTTTCCACGCCCCGTACCTGGCCGTCCTGTACGTCGATGCGGATGGCCGGAGTGTAGGCAAAGGCCTGCAATTTCCCGGTAGCGACCGCCTCTTCAACCAGATCGCCTGCAACGCTCTGGGAGCGGGGCACCACCAGCCCCGCGTCCGGGTCCCACATGGCGCCCTGGATACAGTCTTCGTTCAAAAGGGGAAACAGTTCTTTCGCCTGTTTCGGTGAAATCATGCTGACGTTGGTGCCGAATGCCTTGCCGGAACCGACCTTGCGGCGGAGTTCGTCCATGCGCTCGTCGTCATCAGCGCGAGCCACTTCCATGCCGCCGCATTTCACATAGTTGCCGCGTTTCTCATAGAACGCCTGGCTGTACTTGGTGGTATAGATATTCAGCTTGTCGTGGGAGGTGGTGAAGCAGAAATCCGAGGCATGGGAGGTAGAGCCGATGTCCGAGGGAATGGCAGACTTTTCCAGCCCTACGATGTCGTCCCAGCCCTGTTCGATCAGGTGGTGGGCTACCGATGAGCCAACGATACCGCCCTGGCCAATGATGACGACTTTTGCACGTTTCGGTAGTTGTGCCATCTCGATCCCCCTTTACCCACAATGTCAGTCGCGTGTGCGGCCTTGATTCAATGTGGCCCGGATTGGTCATGGGTGGTAAATCCAATACGACACCAAGTCGTCCAAAAACGGCAGGGGTGTTCGTGTAACGTTTGCGCCTGACCGGTTTTCAATGTGAGCAGTTGAGTCCCGTGGCAATCGGGACTTTACTTGCAGTATGGACAGGCGCGGCGTTCAGCAGATCGTGTATCAGATTGGCATGGTGACAGTGGTGGCCATTGCTGTAGGAAGTGCTGCTTCACTGGCAGCGATCGGATTTGTGGATGCGGTGCACTATCTCAACGACCGGCTGCTAATGTCTCCTTACGCCCGCATACTCGCGGAGGACCAGCCGGGGCTGGTAGCGACGGCGACGATTCTCGTACCCACCGTTGGTGGCCTGATCGTCGGCCTGGTCGTGCACTTTCTGGTTCAGGAAAAACGTGGCCTGGCCCCGCCGGATGCAATCCTGGCGGCGCAGACCACCAGGCCGGCTCCCGGCTTCAGGAGTGGTGTGGCATCAACCTTCGCGGCGCTGGTTTCTCTGGGTAGTGGTGCCTCGGTTGGGCAGTATGGCCCGTTGGTGTATCTGGGCGCGATGTTCGGGAATCTGGTGGGGCGTCTGCGGCTTAACCTGCGCCATCAGCGTTCCATTGCGATTGCCTGTGGTGTGGCAGCGGCCATTTCCACGGCGTTCAATGCCCCCATTGCGGGGCTGGTGTTTGCCCACGAAGTGATCCTGCGCCACTATTCGTTGCGTGCGTTCGCACCGGTTACGGTGGCCGCGGCGACCGGCTATATCATCGCCAATGTGATCTTTGACCGCCCAGCGCTTTTCCTGGTGAATTTCGATCGCGTGGCGCATAGCTACGAGTTCGTGTTTTTCGCCCTCGAAGGTGTGCTATGTGCAGGTCTGGCCTGGGTGTTCATGGTGCTGCTTCGGCTCAGTACCAACGCCGCACGTCGCTGGATTGGTGTAGCGTGGGCACGGCCGGCCGCCGCAGGCTTGACGGTGGGGCTGGTAGCCCTGTGGATACCGGAGGTGCTGGGGATTGGGCAGGAAACCCTGCGCTTTGCCACCATCGAAGGTGCATTCGGTATTGGTGAGCTGGCGTTGATCATCATCGCCAAGCTTGGGTTGACGGCATTGTGCGTGGGATTTGGCTTCGTAGGTGGGGTTTTCAGTCCGGCCCTGTTGATCGGAATTCTCTTCGGAGCCTTTTTCGGTCTGGTGTTGCCTTATGTGGTACCAGTGCCCCACTCAGGCCTGGTGGTGTATGCCATTTGCGGCATGATGGCACTGGCCAGTTCCGTTATCGGGGCGCCGTTGACCACCATTCTGATCGTGTTCGAACTGACCCGCAGTTACGACCTGACGATCGCCGCCATGGTGTCTGTGGTGTTTGCCAACCTGATTTCCTATCGCGTGATCGGGCGTTCGCTGTTCGATCTGCAGTTGCGTGCCCGTGGCTTTGACCTGTCTCTGGGGCGCGACAAGGCGATACTGGAGACTCACAGGATCAGTGATTATCTTTCCAGGGCCGTGACTACGGCCAACGCCCACGACACCGTGGGAGATGTTCGTCAGCGCCTGGTGGAGGACCACCGTTCCGAGGCCATGGTCCTGACGCCGGAGGGCAAACTGCTGGGTGTGCTCAGGCTGCAGGGCATGGTTAACTGCGCCGCCGATACGCCGGTGTCTGACGTGGCGATCCGATCTTTCACCCTCTTTGATCACGACACCACGGTATGGCAATCCATGGACATGTTGCGGGGTTTCCTCGGCGAAGCTGTACCGTTGGTGGACCGGGATGGCCGATTGATAGGTGTGGTTCCGGAAGAGGCGGTCATTAGGGCGTATCTTGAAATCGTGCATGACCTGCGTGAGGAAGAAAATGAAGCGGCTTAGCTTACCGGGACTTCGTTTGCTGATGATCGGCCTGTTGGTCATTCCGGCGGCCCTGCAGGCGCAAGGCGGGGATGAGGAGCGCGAGGTGCTCACTGTCGTCACTTGGGGTGGTGCCTACGAGGAGAGTCAGCGAAGGGCCTATTTTGAGCCATATACGGCGGCAACCGGTGTCGAGATTGAGACTGTGCATTACGACGGCGGAGTGAAGGCCTTGCGGGAGCATCTTGCCGATGGTGATGCCGAGTGGGATGTGATTGACATGATACAGTCCGACGCCAGCGCCGCCTGTGAGGAAGGCCTGCTGGATATCGTTGAACCGGACATTCTGGTACCGGCCCCCGATGGTACGCCGGCCGTGGATGACTTCATGGACGACGCCATTCACCGGTGTTTTATCACCCAGATTGTGTTCTCAACCGTTATTGCCTTCGACAACCGGGCGTTCCCGGGGGTAAAGCCAGACAGCGTGGAGGATTTCTTCAATCTGGAGGATTTTCCAGGAAAGCGGGCGCTCAGAAAATCGCCGGTTGGGCTCTTCGAATGGGCGCTGCTGTCACTTTCGGTGCCGAGAGAGCAGCTTTACGATCTGCTCAGTACCCGGCGCGGGCTTGAGTTGGCGTCCCAGCGGCTGGATGACATCCGCGAGGCCATCATCTGGTGGACCCGTGGCGACGAATCAGTGGAACTGCTGACCAGTGGCGAGGCTGCCATGGCTACGGGCTACAATGGTCGATTCTTCCATGCGAGGGCGATGGAAGGTGCCCCGATCTCGGTTATATGGGACGGACAGTTGATTGGCTTTAACAGTTGGGCGATTCCCCGTGGCACCGATCAGTCAGACCAGGCAGCGGATTTTATCGCCTTTGCAACCCGGGCAGAAAACATGGCCGCCCAGGCCAACCTGATCAGCTATGGGCCAACACGCAAGTCGGCCCAGCAGAGGGTTGGGTTGCACACTGATGCAGGGGTGCCCATGCGGCCCTACATGCCGACCGCTCCCTCTCATTTGGACAATGCTGTAATCCGTGACCACCATTGGTATTCGCAGACCGTTGATCTGCGGGAGCAATGGTTTCTGGAGTGGTTGGAGCGCCAGTAGGGCGTTCAGATCAGTTCGCAGGCTTCCGTAATCACCCGGTTTCGGCCAGCGGCCTTGGCGCGGTATAGCATGGCGTCGGCCCGGCTGATGGCATCCTCGATGCCCTGCCCAGGCAGGTATTCGGCAATACCGACGGTTGCGGTCACGGAGACACCCGCGATGGGTGCCCTTTCAATGGCGCGGCGGCAGCGCTGTGCAGCATGGCGGGCGCTGCGAAGGTCCACGCCCGGTGTAGCGACGAGGAATTCGTCTCCGCCCCAGCGTGCGGCGAGGTCCACTTCACGAACGGTTTTGGAAAGGATGTCTGCAAACCCGCGAATCACCGCATCACCGATTTCGTGGCCGTAGTCATCGTTGATGCTCTTGAATTCGTCAATATCAATCAGAATGATGGTCAGAGGGCGCTGGTATCGGTCTGCCTGGGCGGCTTCGGCAGACAGGAAACGGTCAGCACCCCGGCGGTTTGCCAGGCCGCATAGCGGGTCTGTGTTCGCCCAATGGTGCAGGGTTTCAGCTCGCGCAAAGGCACTCCAGGAGCGTTCACGCAGCAGCGTTCCGGCGCTGGTAAGCACCAACAGAACGGTGAGGAACAGATGGATGCGCAGCAGGTATACCCAGTTTTGACAGTGATCGCCTGCTGCCAGGAAGCATTGAGAGACTTCCTGGGTGGCCAGCGCGCCCGAAAACAGCAAGGTCGCGACACCTGTCACCATGCCGCCCCGAAAACCAAGCGCAATAAAACCGCCAACGATCATGATACCCACTGCCCAGTAGTGCCCGCCCGTGAGCAAAAGAAGGTGTTCGCCGAGCGGGTCGCCAACCGCAAAATGCCATGCGAGGCGGCTGAGAATCATTGTCCCGACTACAGCGACGAGGGTGATTTCCATGGTTCTGAGCTGCAAGGATCGGTGCCAGAATGCGAAGCCAAGAATGGTGAGAATGATGGAAAAAACAGGGTAGGCGATGGTAATGAACGGATCGCTCTGTTCCCGGAAGGCCCAACTGAGCATCATGATAGCCACGGTCAGGGCCAGTACGCCAAGATAGGTACGCCGCCGGTAGGTCTCAAGGCGGTTAAGTTCTATTTTGACGGCTTGGAGATGATTTCCGGGTGCTGGATCCATAGCGTTTGTAATTCCGTTTATCACGGGCGCGCTTGAGGCGCCGACATAACCACAGAAGATTGTAGGTATTTGCTACAGATATTATCGTGCATTCCGTGCGCGAGTCCACGTTTGCCAACCGATGTTATCTGGCGGGATCATAGGAATCTGGCAATTTGTTAGAGTAGACAGTCGTCATGGGCAACGTTTATCAGATTCTCGCCGATACCGTCCTGACCATTCATCTGCTGGTGGTGGCCTTCGTTCTGTTCGGGTTGGTTCTGGTGCTGGCGGGCAACGGCCTGGGTTGGCGTTGGGTGAACAACTTGTGGTTCCGGCTGGCCCATCTGGGCGCGATTGCCATCGTGGTTGCAGAGGCCTGGCTTGGTATTGTCTGCCCGTTGACCACGCTGGAAATATGGCTACGGTCAAAGGCGGGTGTTGATGGCTACACCGGCAGCTTTATCGAGCATTGGCTGCAGCAGATTCTCTATTACGATGCGCCTGCCTGGGTGTTCATTGCCGCCTATACGGTATTTGGGCTTCTGGTCGTCGCTACCTGGTGGTGGTTTCCGCCTCGCTCGCGCAGATAGGCGCCATTCTCTCTTTTTCCAAGGAGATTTTTAACGTGGAGCTATCGTCTCCCGGAAGCTGGACCCTTCTTCAGGGTAGTCTCGTGTTTTTCGTGTGTGCCGCCATTATTGCGCTGGCCGGTACGCGTATCACACGGGTTGTGGACCAACTCGCTGACCGCACAGGAATAGGAGAGGCCGCTGCGGGTGCGGTGCTTCTGGGGGCGTCGACATCCCTGGGTGGGTCGGTGCTGTCGGTGACTGCAGCGTGGCACGGCAACGCGGAACTGGCCGTGAGCAACGCTTTGGGTGGCATTGCTGTCCAGACGTTTTTCCTTGCGGTGGCGGACATGGTTTATCGTCGCGCCAATCTCGAGCATGCGGCTGCGTCTGTGCCGAACATGATGCAGAACGGCTTGTTGATCTGCCTTCTGGCGTTGATCCTGTTCGCGCCCCACCTGCCGGACGTGACGTTCTTCGGTGTTCATCCGGTCACACCGGTTCTTCTGGGTGCCTACATTTTCGGAATTTACCTGGTGAGGGACGCATCGGAATCGCCCATGTGGCGGCCTTCAATAACCAGGGACACGCGGGAAGACGAGCCTGACGACGTAACAGCCATGCCGCCGCTGCTACGGCTTTGGATTGAATTTCTGGCGCTGATGCTGGTGCTCGGAATTGCAGGCTGGATGCTGGAGCCGGCGGCAACGGTGATTGCAGACAGGGCTAACCTGAGCCAGACGATTGTTGGCGTGATGTTGACGGCGATCAGTACGTCAATACCCGAGCTGGTGACGTCCATAGCCGCGGTTCGCCGAGGCGCGCTGACCTTGGCCGTAAGCGGTATCATTGGCGGCAACGCGTTCGACACGCTGTTTACTGCAGCCTCCGATATCGCCTACCGGGACGGGTCGATCTACCATGCCATGCCGGAGGATTCGGTATTCTGGGCGGCGCTCACCCTCTTGATGTCCGGTGTGCTGATGATGGGGCTGATCCGCCGTGAGCGCCACGGTATCGGTCAGATCGGTACAGAAAGCGTGGTTATCATGGTTCTCTATCTGCTGGGCGTGGTGTTGCTATTGGCGGGCTAGTCAAACCGTCTAGCCTGGCTGAAACGATCCCGCCAGTAGTATCCGTTGAGGGACGAGCGGGTAACGCCGATGGAGGTCGAGGAATGAATGAAGCTGTCACCACCCATGTAGATGCCAGCATGCTGGTCCTTGCCTTTGATACGGAAAAACACCAGGTCGCCAGCACGCAGCTGGTCACGCCCGACCACGTCACCGGATGCCAGCATCTGTGAGGTTGTACGGGGTAACTGACGGCCGAGGGCTTCATCGAAGGCAGTGGCGATGAAGCCAGAGCAATCGAAGCCATTGGCTGAGGTGCCGCCGTAGCGATAGGGCGTGCCTTCGTAACGCTCGAATACCTGCCATAACCGATCTGCTGTCGCCGCATCCTCGGGTGTGGCGTTGTGAGGGGGCTGCCAGGTGGTGCCATTCGTTGGAGGCAGGTTCTGGTTACTGGCGCAGCCTGCGAGGCCGACGGCCATCAGGATTGCGAGCATCGGAAGCACTGGGCGCCGATTCATGGGAAAGCCTCTAATCGTTTTACATGGGCCTACTCTAAAAGGCCTGGCGCCGGTTTGTCAGGTTAAAGTTTGCTTCGATTTGTTTTCTGCAGAGGCCACTTGACGGCTCGAGGACATTTCGCGAACTATGACTTTAGGCTTCCAGCTTCCGAGGTTTCCATGAGTCCTCCCTTTTCAGACAAGACACAGCGCCTGTACGTAAGAAACGCCACCCTTGGCGATATACCGGGAATCATCGCCCTGAGCCGCCGGGTGTACGCGGGCACAGGGATGTATGGCTACACCGCTGGCCCCCTGACAGGGCAGATCAACACCTTTCCTGATGGCCAGTTTGTCGCCATGCTGGGTGACCGTGTGGTGGGGTATTGCGCCACGTTTCGTATTGGTGAAGACGTTGCATTGGCGCCCCATGACTGGACAGAAATTACCGGTAACGGTTATGCCTCGCGCCACGACCCGGAAGGGGAGTGGCTGTACGGCATGGAGGTGTGTGTAGACCCCGACTGCCGTGGCTACCGCATTGGTGAGCGCTTGTACAACGAACGTAAAACGCTCTGCCAGGCGCTGGAGTTGCAGGGCGTTGTGTTCGCGGGCAGGTTACCGACACTGGCCAGGCGCCTGAAGAAGTTTGAATCGGTGGAAGAGTACGTGGAGGCGGTGAAATCGAAAAAGCAGCGGGACCCGGTACTGTCGTTCCAATTACACAACGGTTTTGAAATCCACGGCATTATTCCGCACTACCTGGATGCTGACCACGCTTCCCTTGGTTACGGTATCCACCTGACCTGGCGGAATCCCAAGGTTGCCCGTAACGGCGACAATGGCAAACGCAAGCGATACGGGCGGCGAATGCCCGACACCGTTCGGATCGGCACGGTCCAGTACCAGCAGCGCCGGGTGACATCGTTTGAAGAATTCAGCGACATCGTCCGGTACTTTGTGGATGTGGTGTCCACCTACAAAGGTGATTTCGTGGTGTTCCCGGAGTTGTTCACGCTGCAATTGCTGTCCATTGAAAGCCGTGAAGGGACCCCGGCAGAAGCCATCGAAGCGGTGACGGAATACGCCGAACCCTTCCGCAACCTGATGCGGGATCTGGCCCTGAGGCACAACATCAACATTATCGGTGGCTCCACGCCGGTCAAGGAAGAGGACGGCCGGGTTCGCAATGTTGCCTATGTCTTCCTGAGGGACGGGCAGGTGTTCTCGCAGCCCAAGATTCACCCCACGCCAAACGAAGCCTATTGGTGGAATATCACCGGTGGCAGCCGTGTCACTGCCATTGAAACCGATTGCGGCCCCATTGGTGTCCTGGTTTGCTACGATGCGGAGTTTCCCGAGCTGACGCGTCATCTGGTGGACCAGGGCATCCAGATCCTGTTCGTGCCTTTCTGTACCGATGAGCGCCAGAGTTATCTGAGGGTACGGTATTGCTGCCAGGCCCGTGCGGTGGAAAACCAGCTGTTCGTGATCATGTCCGGCAATGTCGGCAACCTGCCCAAAGTGCCCAACATGGAGTTGCAGTACGGCCAGAGTTGCATCCTGACACCCTGTGATTTTCCCTTTGCCCGTGATGGCATCGCCGCGGATACCACGCCGAACGTGGAGACCGTCGCCTTTGCCGATCTACGGCCGGAAACACTGCTTACCGCCCGCAACAGCGGCACCGTGAAGAACCTCAAGGATCGCCGCCACGACCTGTACACGGTGAACTGGCGCGGACACTGACCCATTGATGGCAGCTTTCATGACATTACGCCGATGCCTGCTACTGCTTCTGAGCCTGATTGTCATGTTGTCGATGGCGGGAGGCCTGTATGCCCTTGTGGCGTGGGAGACCTGGCGGAAGGCCAACGGCATCAGCAACCTTGAATGGCGATGGGGTGACGTCTCGCTGGCGGGCCTGCGACTGCACCGATTGTCTGCAACCCAGAGCCGGGAAGGGCAGCGCTATCACATGGTGGGGAAGCAACTGTCGCTGGCCTGGCGCTGGCATTGGTATGGCCCCATGCCCGAGGCCATTGTGATCGAACAACTGGCACTGACTCTGCCGCAAGGTGTCCATGCTGAGGGCGATCTGACAATCTCAAGTCCCCTGGAACCCGATAAACGGCAACTCACCACCAGCGCCATGAAGATCGAAGGGCGCGTGGCTGAACGGGGCCTTGCTGGCTGGACGATGGGTGAAGGCCGGATAAACCTGACGGTCAGCGGTACAGCCAGCGAGCGGTCTGCAACACTGACCCTCGGCGAACAAAGCCGTGTCGAGTTCGACGATATTGCCGCGCCCGGAAAGGATTCCCGGTTGGATGACCTCGTGGTCAACCTGGCGGGTGTGACTCTGGTCGGGGACTATCAGCTGGCCCCCATGGCATTGGAGCGTCTTGCGGTCGAGGGGCCGTTTGAAGCGACCGTCGCCACCATTCACAACTCCCAGTTGCTTCCCCAGCCCTGGCGATTCGATGGGCAACTGGACGGCACCCTCAGCGAATTGAAGATCGAAGGCAGGCTTTCGTCGGATGCAGGCGTCGATGCTGACATGGACATGAACTATCCGTTCGAAGGCATACCGGCGCTTGAGGTGAGCATGAACGCTGCCGGAGCAAGTGGCGGTCGCGCGCTGGCGGATACGTTCACCGCGTGGCCCGCGGCGCTCGAGGTGAGTGACGGCCGCGTCGAGGCGGCCCTGAGTGCGCGCTTCCCATCTCAGGGCATCCGCGTTCAGGGAGACCTTGTTTTCGATAACCTTGGTGGATTGTACGACCGGACGGCCTGGACCGGTCTCGACGGCAGGGTGAATCTGAACCTGGACAATGACCACGTAAATGTCCGGACCTCCGACCTGGTATTAGATATCCTCAATCCGGGCATCGCCTTGCGCGATGTGCGGGTCGCCGGCCTCTATCGCTCACCCCGGGATCAGATTGCCAGCGGTACCCTGGTTCTGGACCAGGCCTCTTCCGAGCTTCTGGGTGGCGAGGTTTGGGTCACACCCGGAGAATGGCAACTTGCCGACATGCCGCTGCGGATTCCCCTTGAACTCAGCGGCATTGAACTGGCGAAACTGATGCAGGTATACCCCGCCGAGGGGTTGGCGGGCAGTGGTTTGCTTCAGGGCGCCATTCCGGTCCGGGTTGGTCCGGAGGGTGTGAGCATTGATGCCGGGCAGGTCCAGGCGGTGGCTCCTGGCGGTACGCTGAAACTGCCTGCCGATCGATTGAAGGGGATGGCTCAGGGTAACCAGGCGATGGCACTGGTGGTCCAGGCCATGGAAAACTTTCACTACTCCGTTCTCAACAGCACGATAGACTACGCTCAGGATGGTACCCTTGTGCTGGGATTGCGGTTGGAAGGCAGCAGCCCCGAAGTACGAGATGGTCATCCCATTGTCCTGAATATCAATCTGGAAGAGGACATTCCAGCGTTGCTGACCAGCCTGCAACTGAGTGGCCGGGTCAATGACGCCGTGACAGAAAAAGTGCGCAACCTGATACGGGAGCGGGACGCGCAACGTCAATCCACCGGGGCGGGAAACAATCAGGAGTAAGGCATATGGTCGCATTTGGGCCGGGCGGTTTGTCCGGAAAAGGTGGTTACACGCTGGTGCTGCTGGCACTGGCCCTGGGTATGGCAGCCTGCACGCCTACGGTCAGGATGGAGGCGCCCAAGGAGCCCATCACCGTGAACCTGAACGTCAAGATCCAGCATGAAATCTACGTGAAGGTGGACGAAGAGGTGGATGAACTCTTCGGCGAGAAGGGGTTGTTCTGATGGTCAATTCTGAATCCAGGGAGTCACTCATGAAACGGTTTTCCAAACTCGGTGCGTTTATCCTCGTGCTTTGCCTGGCCATACCGGCCGCGGCCATGGGGCTGCAAGAGGCCAAAAGCCAGCTGGATACTGCCAAACAGCAAGGGCTGGTAGGGGAAACCCCAACGGGTTATCTGGACGTGGTCAAGGCAAGCGGAAACGCTCAGGGTATTGTTGACGCCATCAACCAGGCTCGTCGGGATGAATACGCCCGCATTGCCGAGAAACACGACATTCCCGTCACCCAGGTGGAAACGGTGGCCGGCCAGAAAGCACTGGAAAAAACACCATCGGGGCAGTACATCCTGAAGGATGGTCAGTGGGTTAAAAAATAGATGGGCCGATTCCAGGAAATCGGTACAGCGACGATTCCCGGTAACGGGACCCGGTTGCGACTGCTGCAACGCAATGATGAGTTCTCTATCAAGATTGCCGGTACCACCGGTGAGCTGATGAACAGCCGCCTGCATGGCTCGGAGGACGCGCTGGCCACGCTCGCCTGCGAGCGTATCGGTGGCGTGGCTGGGCCCCGGGTATTGATTGGTGGGCTGGGCATGGGGTTCACGCTGGCTGCGGCGTTGGCGGCTCTGGCAGAGGATGCCAGGGTAACCGTGGCGGAGCTCGTACCCGAGGTCGAGGACTGGAACCGGGGGCCGCTGGGCGCTGCCGCCGGGTATCCACTGAACGATGCTCGTGCCAGTGTTCATGTGGGCGATGTGGCGGAGTTGCTGAGAGAAGGCGATGGCAACTGGGATGCCATCCTGCTGGATGTGGACAACGGCCCGGAAGGGCTCACCCGCAAGGAGAATAACTGGATTTACTCCCCGGACGGTATCGCAGCTGCCCAGAAGTCCCTTAGCCCCGACGGCGTACTGGCCTATTGGTCCGCTGGCCCGGAGCATGCATTCACCGAAAGGCTGCGCCGCGCGGGCTTCTCCGTAGAGCCGGTTACGGTCAGGGCTTTGCGACCGGGCAAGGGCGCACGCCACGTGATCTGGCTGGCCTGGTAGAGCGGGCCCTCCGAGGGCCTTATTGCTGGATGGTCATTCGAAATACAGGTATGTGTGTTGTATGTTTGGGGATAGAGGGGCGATGCTCCACAGCAAACGCCCCATCCATTCGCTGAAAGACTCAGGAGGTATTGTCATGAAACCCTCAATGAGTTTGACCGGTGAGCACGAAAGCCACAAAGTGGCTGCCGTTTTCGAGGCAGAGTCAGATGCCAATGGAACGGCAAAAGCATTGTGCAACGAGACAAGCCTGACCAATGATCAGGTTTCCGTGCTGAGCCCCGCGGACCGGCGCCAGGGAAAAGAACTTGAGCCTGAAGACCAGGGCATCTGGCAGACGCTTGTTCGTTCCCACGTGGGCCTGAGTGTCGGCGGTGCCATATCGGGTTTTGTCGTCTATGTAATACTGAATGCCCTTGGCATTGGCTTTATCTCGCAGAATACGGTGGTTTCAGCGTCCGCGCTCACCGCGCTTGGTTTGATGCTCGGGCTATTGCTCGCAGGGGGCATAACAATCCGCCCCGACCATACACCCTATCTGATGAAGGCGCAGTCCGCATTGCGCAAGGGCCATTATGTATTGGCCATTCATGCAGAAAGCACACAACAGATTCAGGAAGCAAAGTCGCTTCTGCGCGCCCGGAATGTTAAAACGGTGCAAACCTTGTGATGTAACCGACCGGGAATCTGTGTATGGAAGATCTGAAGCGTTCGCGGGTAACCATTGTCGCCGTCAGCGCCGTTGTTCTGTTTTTTCTCACCAACTATCTGGCGCGCTTCCTGTTCGGGCTGACAGGAGTGGTGGTTTCAGTGGTGATCGCGGCATTGATTGCAGCCTACATCGGCTGGTCGGTGGCCCGGGTATTGAAACGGGTGCCGACCAGTGAAGAGCGCGGGCGCGTGCTGTGGGCCTATGGCGGCTTTCTCGGCGCACTGTTCGTGGCCTGGGGTGCCTATGTGGGCCTGTCTGCCGGGCTGGACTCCTCGGGAGTACTGTTCCTGCTTAGTCATTACCTGCCGTACCCGGCGTTGGCCCACCTGATGTTGTCAGATCGTGTGGCAAGTCGGTTTGTGGAGAAAGTGGGTTAGTCGTCGCCGGCCTCGGCATCCCTCAGGCGTTCCAGGCGTTCGCGCTCTTCCTCTTTCGCGGCATCAATAACCGCCATCAGCTCGTCCACATCGGCGCTTTCCGTGTCGTGCTCGAAACACCCGGTAAGCCGGCTGTCGGGGTGCAAATCGCCGGACTCATAGAGCGCCCAGATTTCCTTGCCATAATCCGTGTTCAACAGTTCAGGGGCGAAACGGCCGAAATAGCGGCGCATGTTGTCCACGTCCCGTTCCAGCATTCTTTCTGCGCTGTTATTGCCAGAGGCATTGACCGCCTGCGGCAGGTCGATGATGACCGGGCCGGTGGCATCGACCAGAACATTGAACTCTGACAGGTCGCCATGGATCAGGCCGGCGCTGAGCATGCGCACCACGTCAGCAATGACTTTGCTGTGATAATCCCTGGCCTGCTCCGGCGTGAGCGTGACATCGTCCAACCGTGGCGCGGCTTTGCCGTCTTCGTCGGCAATCATCTCCATCAGCAGCACGCCATCCACGAACCCAAACGGTTCCGGTACTCGCACGCCAGCACTTGCCAAACGATAAAGGGCGTCCACCTCGGCGTTCAGCCAGGCGTCTTCCTGTTCCTTTTGGCCGTAGCGGGTTTTCTTGCCCATGGCGCGGGCGCGGCGGCTGTTACGAACCTTGCGGCCTTCCTGGTATTGAACGGCCTGTTTGAAGCTGCGTTTCTGAGCCTCTTTGTACACCTTGGCGCAGCGAACACTGTCACCGCAGCGCACTACGAACACCTGAGCCTCCTTGCCGCTCATCAACTGGTAGAGCACTTCGTCCACCATGCCGTCATCGACAAGGGGCTGCAATCGTTTGGGTATCTTCATAGATCCTTTCGGTCGGCTGGTTGGGCCTGGCGGGTCATCGGATGTCGACCGGCGTGTATGGGGGCATCTTACCTGAAATTGGTAAAAGACCCCTCATATTCGCGGATTTAGTGCGTGGCTTCGCTGGGGGGCTTCTGGTCCATGTTCCTGGCGAGGATCTTGTCGGCATCCAGGGAGGCGATGGGTACCTGAGTGTCGCGGGGAATATCGCCGCTGAGTTGCAGGGCGACGTATCGCATGGCACAGACCCGCAAAAAGGAGGTGAAGTTGCCCAGGTCATGCCCGGCATCAATGGATTCGTGATAAAGCCTGGTGATCATCTGGGGCAGGTTCATGCCGTCCCGGGCCGCGATTTCTGTGAGAGCGTTCCAGAACGCGTTCTCCATGCGAATACTGGTGACCATGCCGTCGATGCGCAGGGAATGGGTGCGGCTGATCCAGAGTTCGGAATCCGCGTGGACGAAGAGTTTACACATGGTGTGATCCTCGTGAATCCGGGGCTGCATTGGCAGCCCCGTTTCCGTCACTTGTCCAGCAGTGTGAAAAACTGTGCCAGCCATTGCGGATGAGCTGGCCATGCCGGTGCTGTTACCAGATTACCATCGGTGACCGCGGCGTCAACGTCGATGGCGGCGAAGCGGCCTCCCGCCAGCTCCACCTCCGGTTGGCACGCCGGGTAGGCAGAGCATTCGCGGCCTTCGAGCACACCGGCCGCGGCCAGCAGCTGTGCGCCGTGACAAATGGCAGCCACCGGTTTTTCGGTTTCAAAGAAGTGGCGGACCAGTTTCTTGACGTCTTCGTTCAGGCGTAGGTATTCCGGGGCGCGACCACCGGGTACGACAAGCGCGTCATAATCCGCGGGGTTGAGTCCGGTGAAATCGGCGTTCAGGGCGAAACGATGACCCGGCTTTTCGGTGTAGGTCTGGTCGCCTTCGAAGTCGTGGATGGCCGTGGCCACGGTGTCTCCTGACTTTTTGTCCGGGCAGACGGCGTGTACCGTGTGGCCAACGGCCTGAAGTGCCTGAAAGGGCACCATGGTTTCGTAGTCCTCGGTGAAATCACCGGTGATCATCAGTATTTTTTTACCGCTCATACCCGTCTCCTTGTGCTTGTTGGTGGTAGCCTGACTACAGTATCAGCGGGCGAATCGCAGCGGGTATTAGGGGAATACTACAGTGTTATGTTATAACACTATGTTCTGCCGACCTTTTCTATGAACGACACGGGCAATCTATGACTTCACCAATACCCACCAATCTGGTGCTCGGCTTTCTGGGCGTGGGAAAGACCACCGCCATACTGGACCTGCTGAAGAAAAAACCAGAAGGTGAGGTGTGGGCGGTTCTGGTGAATGAGTTTGGCGAAGTGGGTATTGATGGCGCCTTGCTGGAAACCGAAGGTGCTTTTGTGCGAGAGGTGCCGGGTGGGTGCATGTGTTGCGTGGCCGGGTTACCGATGCAAATCGGACTCAACCAGTTAATTCATAAAGCCCGACCAGACCGATTGCTGATTGAACCCACGGGCCTTGGGCATCCCTCCCAGATTATTGAAACCCTGACGGGAGAGCATTATCAGGATGTGCTTCAACTGGGCCCTGTGCTTTGCCTGGTCGACCCGAGAAGGCTTGAAGAGCAAAAGGTTCTGGAAAACGTACAGTTTCAGGATCAGGTCGCGGCAGCTGATATTGTTATCGCCAATAAAACCGACCTTTGCACACCGGAGCAGGTTGCCCGGTTCGATCATTGGGTGGCTGAGCTGCAGCCGGAAAAGACGGCTGTTTTCCACACCCGGCAAGGCCGTTTGGAATCTGCCTGGCTCGATGGGGAGACTGCGCTCTCCGAGGTCAGTACGCCCCACGCGCACCATCACCATGACTCTTCGGAAGCCTCGCCGGTTCCCGATATTCAGGACGAACCGTGGCAGCGGGTCAGCAACCGTGGGCAGGGGCATTTCAGCGTGGGCTGGCGTGTCCATCCAGACACGGTCTTTTCAGAAACCGCTCTGCTGGCATTGTCGCTCGATAGCCGTTTTGTCCGGTTCAAGGCTGTGGCTCAAACCAGTGATGGCTGGCGGACGATCAACATGGCGGACGGGGCGCTGTCGGTATCTGAGTGTGAACCACGAGAACTGTCCCGTCTCGAAGTCATCAGCGAGCAAAGCCTGGACGTTGACGAACTGGATGCCAGCCTGCGTGAATCCATCGAAAAAACGGACCTGTCATGCTGAAAATTTCCAATGCGGTGGAACTGGGGGACTGGGAGATCGAGCTTACCCAGATCCGGGCCCAGGGCGCCGGTGGCCAGAACGTCAACAAGGTAGCCTCCGCCGTTCACCTGCGCTTCGACGTCCTCAACTCCAGTTTGCCGCCGTTCTATAAAGAACGGCTGATGCGACTGTCCGATCAGCGCATCAGCAAGGAAGGTGTGATTGTCATCAAGGCGCAGAAATTTCGCACCCTGGAGCTGAACAAGGAAGACGCCCTTGAACGCCTGAAAGCCCTGATTCAGGACGCGGTGAAGCAGCAGAAAGCCCGCCGCCCCACGCGCCCCACCAAGGGATCACAGCGACGGCGCGTGGACAAAAAGACCCAGAAAGGTAAAACCAAGGCACTGCGGGGTAAGGTTTCTCTCTAGCCTTGCCCATCGGCTACTCGTTTTTATCCAGCAGTCTCGCGCCGGGGCCTTCATCGCCAAGCTCGTCCCAGGGATTGCGTAGCCGGCAGGCGTCGATGGACAGGCAGCCGCAGCCGATGCAGCTTGTGAGTTGATCCCGAAGTCCGACCAGTAACTCTATGCGGTGATTCAGATCGGACTTCCATTGTTCGGAGAGTCGCTGCCAGTCGTGGGATGTCACGGTGCGGTCGGTCGGCAGGGTTGCCAGGGTTTCGCCGATCTCCGACAACGGAATGCCAAGCCGTTGCGCTACTTTGATAACGGCGATTCGACGCAACACGCCCCGATGGAAACGTCGCTGGTTTCCGGCATTGCGCCAGCTGTCGATCAGTCCTTTCTTCTCATAGAAGTGTATGGCTGAGACTGCGACTCCACTGCGCTCAGCAACCTCGCCAACGCTCAGGGCTGTTTTAATTTCTCCGTTTTCTATGCTCACCATAGCCAACTCCAATCGCTGGATTTGTTGACCTCAAGTTTACTTCAGGTTTTAAGCTGCTGTCGAACCTGACGCAACAACAGGAGGAAGCGATGAGACAGATCCAGACTGATGTGTGGGAAACGGATGTTGAAAGCCCGTTTCCGGGGCTGACAACCCACGCCTATCTACTGACCCGGGACGACGGCAACGTATTGTTCTACAACACAGGCCATCATCACGAGATTGATAGAATGGCAGAGCTTGGTGGTGTCGCCCATCGAAAACGCGTTGAAACGGCTGGGGTAGACTACTCGTCCACAACCGTTTCAAATCCGCCATAAATGAGGCGTTTCCCATCGAAGGGCATGGGATTTACATCCGCCTGGATACGGGGGTCTTCCATCACTTTTGGCATGCCCCTGTTCCGGGCCTCGCGTGAGGGCCACAGTATCCAGGAAAACACCACCGTCTCATCGGGCTTGCACTTCACCGCCATGGGGAACGATGTGACCTCGCCGTCGGGCACATCGTCACCCCAGCATTCCACCAGTTTGAGGGCGCCGTGATCCTTGAACACCACGGTCGCATCGCTGGCGTGTTTGATGTATTGCTCTTTGTTGGCGGTAGGGACCGCCGCTACAAATCCGTCGACATACGTCATGTTGAATCTCCTGGTATCAGTCCTTGGGAGGAAGTTCGCGCGCGGGCCTGACTTCAATGCTGCCAAAGCGCGCAGGGGGGATACGGCTTGCGAGTTGTAGAGCCTCGTTCAGGTCGTTGGCATCCAGCAGGTAGAAGCCCGCCAGTTGTTCCTTGGTTTCGGCAAACGGGCCGTCTGAGATCAGCACCTCGTCGTCTCTGACCCTCACCGTTGTAGCCGTGTCGATGGGCTGCAGAGGTTGGCCTGTTACAAACTTGCCCTGACTGGTGAGCTTCTCCACGCCGGCAATACACTCCTGGTTGAGGTCGTGCCACTCCTGTTCCGTCATGTTGTTGATGATGCTTTCCTGGTAGTACACCAGAGCCACGTACTTCATGTGAATCTCCCTTTTTGCGTGTGGTTATCTGTATGTCGTACGGAAGGTGGTTGAATCGACAGCCCGGGAAAATTTTTTATCACGCGCTGTCGAGAGCCGTCAGCCGCCGGCTCAGGTAGCGTTGTTCCGGCCCCTGTTGCGTGAGGGTCAATGCTCTCTGATAAGCAGTGCGGGCGCCTGCGAGATCGCCCGAACGGCGAAAGAGATCGGCGCGTGCGGCGTGATAGAGGTAGTAACTCTGAATGGCTTTGTGGCCGGCCAACTGGTCGAGCAGCTTCAGGCCTGCCTCCGGTGTGTCTCGCATGGCCACTGCCACGGCGTGGTTCAGGGCGATGACCGGGGAGGGCTGACGTTGATAGAGAACCTGATATAGCCTGGCGATACGAGTCCAGTCGGTATCCGAAGCGGTGGCGGCCTTGGCGTGGGCGGCGGCTATGGAAGCCTGGAGGGTATAGGGTGCCGCTGGTGTCATCTCCAGGGCTCGGGCCAGCCAGGCCAGTCCGGAGCGAATCTGCTCCTGGTCCCAGAGAGCACGGTTCTGGTCCTCCAGGGTTATCAGTTCGCCATTCGCATCCTGGCGAGCATGCCGTCGTGAATCGTGCAGGAGCATCAGCGCCAGCAGGCCGAAGACTTCCCCATCCGGCAGCAATTCGGCCAGTAGTGTGGCCAGGCGGATGGCCTCGCCGGCGAGGCTGATGTTTACAATGGTGTTGCCTTCGCTGGAGGAATAACCCTCGTTGAAGATCAGGTAGACGACCTTCAGGACGCTCTGCAGGCGCTGAGGGAGCTCCTTTCGTTCTGGAACTTCGTAGGGAATGTTCGCTTCACGTATCTTGCGCTTGGCGCGGACAATTCGTTGCGCTGTGGTGGTGGGTTTCTGCAGCAAGGCGCTGGCGACCTGTTCGGTGGTAAGGCTGCATATCTCGCGCAACGTCAGTGCCAGTTGGGCCTCGATGGCAAGGCTCGGGTGGCAACAGGTGAAAATCAGCCGCAGCAGGTCGTCGTCAATGTGGTCGGTGTCCGGCTCTGGGGTGTAGGGCTCGTCCTCGGCGACGCGGGAAAGGTTGTCCCTGGCGGTCTGTCGCCGGCGAATGTGGTCAATGCCGCGTCGATGGCCGGTTTTGATCAGCCAGGCCGCAGGGTTGTCAGGAATGCCCTGTTCAGGCCACTGTTTCACCGCAGCGGCGAAGGCCTCCTGCATGGACTCCTCGGCCAGGTCAAAGTCGCCAAGCAGGCGAATGAGCGTGGCCTGCACCCGGCGTGACTCGGTTTGGTAAAGCGCGTTGATACGGCTGGCTATGGTCATAGTCGCTACACCTGGTCCCTTGCGGCGATTTTCTGATTATTTTGATAACAGTAATCATTGTTTTATCGTGTAATCAAGTGAATGCGATGCAACAAATGGAGAGGGCTATGACCGCATCAGAAGATCGGCTTCGCGTGTTTTATGATGGCGCCTGTCCAAGCTGTGTGAGGGATCGCAAATTCTACGAACGGCTGGCGGGCCGAACCGGTGACGCTGTCGAGTGGGTTGATATCACCGGCCGTGACGAAGAGTTGAAACAGCTGGGCATTGACCCGGTTGCAGCACTTCAGGAACTGCATGTTGAAGATGGCCGGGGCAACATTCATCGGGAACTGGATGCCTACATTCTGCTGATGTCGCGGGTGTGGCTGCTGAAGCCACTGGCATGGCTGATTGGCTTGCCGGTGATTCGCCCGGCACTCGCCAAGCTTTATCACCGCTGGGTGGGTGAGCGGCTGGAGAGAACCGGTCGACTGCCAAAATAACCCGCGAGAATCGACGAATGTCGTGAAGCAGGCTAGGGTTCAATTAAGACATTCCTGGAAATGACCGGAGCCTGCCAATGCAAATAGCTTATCGCGCCCGAGATCTGGCCGAAGCCCATATCGTCGCCGGCCTCCTGCAGTCCAGAGGCATCGAGTGTCATGTTGGCGGTCATTACCTGCAAGGGGCCATGGGCGAGATAGGTGCCGCCGGATTTACCAATGTTCATGTAGAGGATGAAGACTACGTTCTGGCTCGTACTCTGGTCGCTGAATACGAATCGGCAAATGCCCCGGAGAGTGCGTCTGCCCATGGAGAGGATCGGGCCAACCGTTACGCCACCTGGTTTCTGCTGTTCCTGGCGGTCGTGATGGTGGTGCTCTTTGGCGCGTTGTGACGACAGGTCGAAGATTAGGGGCTCCCCGGGGCTTGCGCCCGGAGAGCGATGCCGGGTGTCAGTGCCCGTACACCCGCATGGAGGTGTTGCGGATAGCAAGATCATCCAATCCCACCGAACCAATTGAGGTGCCTCCCACAAGCACCTGGCCGATGGACATATCGGCTTCAAAGGTGTTGATGTCGATAGCCAGGCTGTCGGTACCCGCCGCATTGGCATCCTTGTAGATGTCCATATCCACCAGTGTGAACAGTGGCAGAAGTGAGGGGTTGTCCGGATCGTAACCTGCGCCGGTAATCCGCATGTCACGAATCCCCACGGCCAAGAAGGGCACATCCAGTTCCAGCTCATCGATGGCGAACCGGGTGGTCAGGTTGAGGGTGTCCGTGTCGGTATCCACGGTTGCCTGAGCCTGGAGTATAAGGCCCTCCGCAGAGAAGTTGTCCGCCAACAACGTGCTCTCGCCGCCGTTGCCCCGCAGCTCCCAGGCGCCGGTACGTACGGCGAAGTCCACGGGCCGTGCGGTGATGGGGAATACGTTGATAATGGCATCGCCATCGTCAGCGACATCCAGTTCAATCTTGATGTTGTCGATCAGATCCGTGCTGCTGGTGCCGAAAATGGCGTCGCGCCCGGAGGTGAATTCCTCGAACATGTCGATGCGATCCGCACCGCCAATGAAGATGTCGCTGATGCCCAGCGTGCCTTCATCGGTGTAGGTGAACTCGTCCATGGTGACCTGGGTTTCGAGTTCAATGGTAACGCCCGCCTGGCCGGTAATCTGGCCCATGTCGGCGTCGTGCAGTGGTTTGAGTTCGGCATACCCGCTCAGGGGCAGGCCCGCGATGGCTAACACTAACGCTGATTGCTTCAGGCTTTTCATTGTTATCATCCTTCCTGGTGTTGTTATGGTGGTTTGCCGGCACCCGAAAGTGCGGCTGCCGGCAAACCGGGAGGCCTCTGGGGGCCTCCCTTACTTCCCTCAGAGGTTCGGGGTCAATGTCAGATCAATGCCATTGTCCGGACCGGCGAGGAACTGGTTGAGAACGTCGGTCAGCGGACCGCAGTTCTGCAGGGGAGGCAGTGTGTAGTTGCCAGTCACATCGCCGCCTTCGGACAGCGAGAAGTTGGTGCCTTCCACCGAAGCCAGCTCGATGTTGACCGGATCCGCCGTGCGGCAATCCTTGCCACCACCTACCGGAATCTTCAGGCCGAACAGGCGTACGGTTACTTTCGGTACTTCCACATACAGCGAGGAGTTGGCCGTCAGGTTGCCGTCTATCAGCGTGCCCGTTGTCATGTCAGCCTGTTCGAACGTCACTTTCGCGTTGGCCGTCAAGCTCTTGAACAGCAGCGGGATCTTGAATTGTCCCTGGGTGGGGTCAAGCGCAAGATCTGCTTCGAACATACCGGTTGCCAGCTCCAGTTGCGTTGCAATGCTGCCTGAGAGAGGCAGAGAGCTTCCGGAAGCGTTGATGTCGGTCTGTCCTTCCAGATCCAGAAGCACCTCGAGCACGTCGTCGCTGCCATCGTTACCCTGACCACTCAGGGCCACGGAGACGTCCGGGGTTTCAGGGTCGTCAGAGGCAATGTTGAGCGTCGCACTGCGTCCACCGGCGGCAGACGGCATGAAGCTGATTTCAACGGTACAGCTTCCATCCTGTGCCACGGTTGTGCAGTCGTTGGTCTGGGTGAAATCGCTGCTGTTGGTACCGGCGATCTCAATGGCGTTGATCATCAGCGATGCGTTGCCTTCGTTGGCAATGGTGACCTGCGCGGTGGCAGTTTCACCGAGCATCACCGAGCCAAAGCTGACGTCAGCAGGCGTAACGCTGATTTCCGGAACGGGCGCGAGCACGCTGGTGCCTGTCAGCGGTACGTCCACCACAGGGTTCTCGGCGTCGCCGGATTCAATGCTCAGAGTAGCGCTCTGGTCACCTTCGCCATCGGGGATATAGGTGACGTTGACGTCGCAGCTTTCGCCGGCAGCAACGGTGGTACAGCTGTTGGTCTGGGTGAACGCTGCTGCGTCCGCACCACCAAGGCTGATGTTGTTGATGCCAAGTTCTGCCTGGCCGGTGTTGGAAATGGTAACCACCTCTTCCGCGGTGGTGCCGGCCTGCACGTTGCCGAAGTCGATGTTATCCGGGCTGACCGCGATACGGGGTTCAAACTGCTCGTCGGGAACCACCTGCACGGTCTGCAGAATGTTGTCCTGGCCGGCGTTCTGAACACACTCGGAGGTAAATTCGCCGATGGGCGCAGGCGCAATATCGCCGTTCTCAACACGGGCGATCATGTCGAGTGTAAGGCCACCGATGCTAATGACCGCCTCGCCAACATCATCCTCGGTGAAGGTGATGGCCGGGGAAGTGCCCTGAGCCGGAACGGTAAATTCGCCGGTTTCATCGGGAATGGGCGACTGGGGAATGGTCAGCGGTACCGTCAGGTCAATCTCACGGCTCGGCGTGACAACAATGGTTTCGTTGGTGGCGGTGCCTTCAATGGTGGCGGAACCCACCAGCTTGAGGCCCAGCCTGGAATCTTCATTCACCGTTGTCAGGGCGTCCACCGTGAACTCTGGTGTGGGTTGCCCCACTGTTGCTTGGGTGGGTACATCGGCACTGATTTGCGCTCGAATGGGCTGTTCGCCAATCAACGGGAACGGGCAGGTGAATTCCAATTCCAGTGACACCGGTTCGGCAACGGCATTGCCACCACCGGTCATAAGCGCCGCGGCTGCTATCGCAGTACCGAGCGTGCGGACGCTTTTGTTGGGATTCCTGAGTTTCATGAGTTCGTCCTCTAGGGTTTCAATCTTTGTTGTGTGGGTATGCAGAAATCACCGATGAGGACTGCTGTATCGGTCTTGCAATGTGTCCCTTTATGACTGCGCGGGGGTTACTATCTCCACGCAGTGCCATTAGGCCGTCGCCGAGCGGTTCGGGTCATTGCTAAGGCCGGCAAGGTTTTTGTTCAAAGCGGAGAGAGAACCAGGGAAATTCCAATTTCGTGACGCCCTTCAAATCCCGAAAATCATTCAGTGTGTGCTATCAGGAGCGAGAGCTCTTTGAGGATGAGAGCTATTTACGGTCGCGGGCCTGCCGGCGGACATCTCCGGGCGTCTGGCCTGTCCAGGAGCGGTAGGCTTTGGTAAAACCGGCCTGGTCGCTGAACCCCAGCTTCTCAGCAATGGAATCGAGTGGGATAACTGTATCGGTGAGGTACAGAGTGGCAAAGTTCTGACGTATCTCGTTTCTGAGCACTCTGAATGAGGTGCCTGCGGTCGACAGGTGCTGCCTCAGGGTGCGCGGGCTCATGTCGAGCCGACGTGCAAGATTGTCCATGGTGCAGGGGCGGCCCGGTTGGCTCATGATCATCTCCCGCACCTGCATGACGGTTTCATCGGTCTGTTCTGATGGTTCCCGCTCTCGTGAGCGGGCGTTGGCCAGGATGAATTCCAGGCCGGTATCGTCGTTGCGAACAGGTCGGCCGGACAAAGGCATGGTGACCTGGCTCGCCGGAGCGTTGAAGCGAAATTCGCAGTCGGCAGCAATGCTGCGCCACTGCTCGGGTTCCAGGGACGAGTCGAAATCGAACTCAAAACAGAAGTGATTGCACACCTGGGATGAAATTCGATGGATGCTGCCCATATAGATTTTGGTGAGGCAGGGGCGTAAGTCGCCAAGGCCCCAATTGTCGATCAGTTGTATCCTGAAAGTGGATCCGGTTGAACAGAGGTCCATGTCCATCAGCGGCAGGCCCACGCGCAAGTACTGTACAATCATGCTGATCAGTCGCCGGGGGTTTTCCTGGCCGAGCACGGCGAAGCCAAGTAATCCGTGGGCCGGGAGGTCCAGTTGCTGGCCGAACTGGAAGGCCGCCCTCTCGTCGCCCATCAGCCACTCCGCCTTGCCCAGCAGTTGCCGGACCTGCCCCATGGAAAGACTCGCATCGGGATCGTCCAGCATGTCGCTGGAAATGTCGGTATCTCCAAGGATGGCTTGGCGCCGAACACCCTTGCGCTCCATAAACCGAATAAACTGTCGGGCGTAGCGTGCCGAGATCAGCGGCACTTCGAGCGCCATCGGGCTGGACGTTTCCACCGTTCGTTCCATGAGAGGTAGCCTTATTGAACTGGAACTGTCGCGTTCAGCGCACAGTTGTTTACTCTGTCTTGGCCCAGTATAGGCAGGGTTGCTTGGGTCGATTTTGCTCAACGGTCACGGTTCTGGTGTGATGGCCGGAAATGACAATGAAACATTCGTTAGATTTTGCAGGAGATCTCCCATTGAAAGCTCCCTGTCCGGTGTGTGAAACACGCTCACTGGCGCCGTTCCAGACCATCAAAGACATACCGTATTATCGTTGTGAAACCTGTGAGGCCACGGTCATGGACTCGTCTTGCTGGCTGGACGAGCGCCGGGAAAGGGAGATCTACAACCTTCACGACAATCATCCGGAAGATGAGGGCTATCGCCGCTTTCTTTCGAAGATGACCAGCCCGTTACTCGAACGACTGGAAGCGGGTGTACGCGGCCTGGATTTTGGCTGTGGCCCTGGCCCGGCGCTGGCCGGGATGCTGCGGGAAGCGGGCATGGACATGGCGCTCTATGATCCCTTCTTTCATCCGCAAACGTCTGTTCTGGAACACCAGTATGATTTTGTATCCTGCACGGAGGTGGTGGAACACCTTCATCGCCCGGCGGATACGTTCCGTCGGCTGGACAGGCTGCTGAAACCGGGTGGCTGGTTGGGTGTGATGACCTGCTTCCAGACAGACGACCGACGATTTGCCAACTGGCATTACCGGCGGGACCCAACCCACGTTGTATTTTATCGGGAGTTCACTATGGCCTGGTTGGCACGGACGTACGGGTGGCGCCTGGAGGTTCCGGCCAAGGACGTCGCGCTGTTCCAGAAAATTCAGTGAATCGGGGTAGGGCAGTCCAGTACAGGGCAATCGACGGGACGGGGGCCATCGCTGTTGTTCTTGACGTTGCCGTCGAAACGCTCTGGAGCGATGGCGCTGGCACAGCTCGCTGCGGTCCTTGATGCCGTGGCACAGCCTTGGGTGGCCAGTGCGTGGGCCAGGTTGTTCCAGCCTGCGGCCAGGTTCGGGAATTTGGCCGTCAGTCTCAGGAAATGTTGCGCGGCCAGGTCCACCTGGCCCTGTTGCCAGGCAATGTTTCCCTGCCCCATGATGGCAGCCGGTTGGTCTGGCCAGGCCTGTTCGGCCGTTCGATAGGCCTCAGTGGCAGCGATGGTCCTGCCAGTGGTTTCCAGGTCGTTGGCGGATGTCAGATAGCGCAGGGGCTGCGCCGTTGCAGGTAGTTGGTCGGGCGGCAGGATGACCGTGGCCCAGTTGTCTGCGCGGTCCCATGTGGCCATGAACACTTCCAGTGCCTGCTCGTGCCGCTCCTGGGTGCCGGTGTGAAGGATGATGGAGCGGTCGCTGGCGTCGTAACCAATCGCCACGGCAAAATGCCATTGTGGCCACCAGTCAAATCGCAGATTCTGCATCACCAGCACCGGGTGGCCAGAGGCTATCTCCTCCAACAGGCTCTTGAGCGAACCGTCCAGCGGGTAGACCAGTAAGCCATGGGATCGGGCGGCGGACACCATTTCAACTTTCAGGCTGCCCTGGCGTGAAGGCAGATACACTAACTCCTTCAGTACGGTGGGGTTGGTGTTCAGGCCCTGGCTATTGAGCATCATGGCCAGGGACGCCGGGCCGCACTGGTACAGCTCCTGAGCGTGGAAGGGAACATGATCCAGCACTTTCCGCTGGTCAACACCGGCCGTGTTCAGGGCAGGGGTATCGGGCCATTGGGGGCGGCTGGCGCAGCCCGCCAGAATCGTTGCCAGTAAGAGACTGACAACGACTCGCAGCAGGTGCAACTGGGTAGGACGGATCACGGAGCTATTGCGCTACCGGATACAGTTGATGAACGGGAAGATATTGGTGGCGCACAGCATATCGGTGATGATGAACACCAGCAGGAACAGAACGATGATCCCGACAACGCCCTCGCCAACGGGAGCCTCCGCCAGTTGTTGCTCAAAGGCCGACAATTCCTCCGGCGTCAGGTTCTGGATGCGCTGTTCAACCTGCTCCTGACTAACGCCCATTTCCGCCAGTTTCTCTTTAACCTCATCCTGCTCAAGCATGTTGAGCAGTGACTGGCGGTCCAGATCCGTGCGTTGCTCGGTCAGCAGCTCACCGGTTCCAACCATACCCGCCGAGGCAGACGATGCCCAAACGGAGCCGAAAGCCATCATGATGGCCATGACAAACGATACGTACCGCAGATGGTTTCTCAGGGTTTGCATTACACTCTCCTGTTATTTTTCATTCAAGAAGCGGTCTTTCCGGTTGTTGCCTGCGATGTAGCCGACTCCTACATCCGACATTCAAGCTGACCTAATAGTAGCACGCGTTATCGGAGGGCCAGGTTCCGAATGATGACAGAAACTTAAAACGTGGACAGTCCCGTTGCCTCCATCAGCCTGTATTGCCAATACCGTATCCGGGATTCATCGGCCCAGGCATTGTAGGGCAGGCTCATGACTGGTGTGTCACCCGGGCCGTGGTTCCATTGCTCGTCGAAGAAGCCGGCCGCTTTGCTAACTGTCTCTGAGTGCACGGTGGAGCGCACGCGTACACTGGTTTCAAGGTTCAGATCGTCGAGGTTGCGGCGGGTGAAATTGGCCGAGCCGAGCAGCAGTTGAGCGTTGCCTTGGGTGTCCCGTCTGACCAGTAATTTACTGTGGCACTGTTCACCTTCGGTGTTGCACCAACGTACGGTAATGCCGGCGCCATTGAGTTCCATGGCTGCCTGGCGGTTGGGTATTCCGCTTTTTTCCATGCCAAAGGCATCGTTGTTGGCGTCCAGCAGTACCCGCACTTCGACACCGCGTTCGTGGGCTTCTTTCAATTCCTCCAGCAAGGTTCGGTGTGACAGGTAGAACATGGCCAGGTCCAGCCTGTCGCCCGCTTTTGCGGTGCCAATGATGTCCCTGGCGGCTGTCCGTATGGCCGATTCTGTGACGACCTGGATGGTATCGACCGAATCGATGCCGGCCGCGGCTTGAGGCAGGCTGCTGATCATTTCGTCCACTACCTCGGTGTTTGCACCGGACATGGCCAGAACGGCACGCTCACTGAGCAGCAAATCGGCCACGGCTGGCCCTCCGAATCGCAGGCCGATGTTGCTGTGCCGGCTACTGCCATCGTGTGGGTTGGCGGAGGTCACCAGGGCGTTAAAGCCCTCTGCGTTGTCGGTGATCAGGACTTTGCGGTGGTTGGCCTTGAAGTTGGGGAGTGCCAGGTAACTGCGCAGGGTGACCGGCTGCTCACCGAGTGCGTTCGGTAGCCAGCCGCCGGTTGCCGAGTTGCCCATCCACTGACAACAGAAGCGCCACAGGCCGGACCAGGTCGGGTTGCTGTCACGAAGGCGCTCCAACCTGGTTTCTATTACCGGAATGCCTGCTTGCCTTAGTTGCTGGAAGTAGGGCGAGGCTGTACCACCGTATACGGTGTTTATGGGATCGGAAATAACGACAATACGCACATCCGGATTCGCCTTGCGTCGCTTGAGCAGGGCGTCAGTCAGCTCCCTTGCCAATGGCCGCTGACGGCTGCCTTCTTCACGGGTGTCGTTGAAGAGGAACATGTCCACCAGTACGAAGCGGCGGGCGTTCGAAACCATATCGAGGGCCCCGTCGAAAATCTCGTGGTCCAGCCGAGGCTCTTCGTTGCCGAAGTGCAGGGTTCTGTCGGTGAGCAGCTTGGCATTCGTCAGAGGATGGGGATTGCCCTCGTAACCGAACCCGGGGGGTAGGGGCTTCAATGTGTGGTAAAAACCGGTTGTTGTAATGGTCAGAATAACCAGGCCGATCAGTAACTTCACTGTCATCGTCGTACTTCCTGACGGAAAGGGTCCAAAGACGAAACTATACTGCACCGGAACCTGTGTCGTCCTTACACCCTTGTCATCCTGGATTAATAATGATCGCGACGTGATCCTGGTCCCAGCTAAACAAACACTTACAAAAAAGGTCCGTCTTGAGCTATCGCTGCCGGCATTCACTTTCTAAACTTGTTGTATCAATCATTTACGACAACGATTCCTGTGAATTCACTGGCTCTAATTGGTTCCCGTCTGTTCAGTTTGCGCCTGCTTATTGTTGTGCTGGCGCTGGCCTCTGTGTTTGTGGGGGACGCATTGCCGCTGCTGGGTTGGTTGGATCGGGTACTGTTCAGCACTCTTGGCAACCCTGCGGGCATTGAGGATGCCGTCAAAGTGGTGGATATGTCACCGGCCGCATTCGCAACGGCGCTTCAGGCCCGGGGGCTTGTCGAACCCGAGTGGTCGGCGCTGGCGATTCGCGCCGGTTTGATGGTGTCGGCATTGATCCTGGTGCTTGCGGTTCCACAAATGGGAGGCGCGGTTGCTCTACCGGTGCTATTGCTCGTTGCCGGGGCTCTGGTGGTTCTACAAGCGGCGCTCATGTTCTATCAGAGCGCCTGGTTGCCATTGGGTGAAGTGGTCACCCTGCTGATGGTCGGTTACATCATTATGCTGTTCTGGCTACAGCCGAGGCGTGATATTGTCGCGTTGTCGGAGAACGTTCGTGCAGCCCGCACCCGACTTGGCCGCCTGTTGTTACAACAGGGGCAGTCCGATGAGGCGCTCGAGGTGCTGGCCGAATGCCCACCCACCGAAGACACCTTGGCACTGCAATATGACGTTGCCATTCAGCAGGAGCGCAAACGTCAGTACGACCGGGCGTCCGCCACCTACCAGCAGATTCTTCAGCAGAAGCGGAAGTACCGGGACGTGGAAAAACGCCTGGCGGCGCTTGAGAGCCTGACCACCGAGGCAACCGTCGTTTCTCCCGGTGGTTTTGACAATACCCGAACCCTGGTCATGCCCGAGCAGAGCGTCAGCCGGCCCACCCTGGGCCGCTACGAGATCGAGCGTGAGATAGGGCGCGGCGCCATGGGTGTGGTCTATCTCGGCAAGGACCCCAAAATAGCCCGTACCGTGGCCATCAAGACACTCAGTTACCAGGCCTTTGAGGACAACGAGCTGCGGGACCTGAAATCACGGTTCTTTCGGGAAGCTGAGGCGGCGGGCCGCCTCAGCCATCCGGCAATTGTCACCGTGTATGATGTCGGGGAAGAGGCCGACCTTGCGTTTATCGCCATGGATTACGCAAAGGGCAGGCCGCTTAGTGAATTTGGCAAGCCGGGGCGGTTACTGCCGCTGGCGAAGGTGCTGGATATCGTCGCCCGGGTGGCGGATGCCCTCGATTACGCGCATCGCCAGAAGATCATCCATCGCGATATCAAACCGGGTAACATCATCTTCAACCCGGACAACGGTGAGATCAAGATTACCGATTTCGGCATAGCCAAGATCTCGGACGACTCCCGGACTCGCACCGGGAGTGTCATGGGCAGCCCACTGTATATGTCTCCGGAGCAGCTCAAGGGCCAGAAAGTGACTGGCGCCACCGATACCTACAGTCTGGGAATCACGCTGTACAAACTGGTGTGCGGCGAGACACCCTATCAGGGTGACACCCTGGCCAACCTGACCTACCAGATTCTGAACAAGCGCCCACGGAGTGTCCGCGAGTTCAACCCGGAACTCCCCAACGGTGTTGTCCGTCTGATTAATAAAGCCATACAACGGGAGCCTGACAAGCGCTTCCTGAGTGCCGCCACCATGGCGGAAGCGTTGCGAAGACAGGCGAGCCGTGAGGCAAGGGAGGAAGCATCGTGATGAATCCCCAGGTGGCTGGCATAACGGATGTAGGGGCGTTGCGTACAGCCAACCAGGACGCTATTGACTGGCGGGTCAGCGAGGATAACCGGCAGGTGCTGCTTGTGGTTGCCGATGGCATGGGCGGTTACCACGGCGGGGAAGTGGCCAGCCGTATAGCCGTAGACACGGTGATGGAAGTGCTGGTGCCCTGGTTGTCGCCGGATGAAGGTGTGCCGGAGGAGCCGGACGACGCCATACAGTTTGCGATCAACCTGGCCAGTGAGCGAATTGCCGATCAAAGGGCTGCCGATGCAGACCTGGCAAAAATGGGGACCACGCTGGTGATGGCGTGGGTGATTGACGGTGAGGCTCACCTTGCCCACCTGGGGGATTCCCGCTGCTATCTCGTTCAAGGGCGAGAGCTGGCATGCCAGACCCGGGATGACACCGTGGTACAGAACATGCTGGATGACGGCAGCATCCGCCCTGATGACGTGCCCCATGTGCCTTTTCGTAATGTGCTGACACGGGCGCTTGGCGCCTCAACGGCCATTGCCAGCTTCCGCCGCGTGCGGATGGCAGCTGGAGATTCCTTACTGCTCTGTTCCGATGGCCTTACGGGGGCTTTGCCGGAGGACCAATGGCTGTCGCTGATGTCTACGTGCGAAACACCCGACGATAAGGTCCGGGCGCTGGTGGATGCGAGCCTGGATAACGAGGCGGCCGACAATGTGTCCGTTGTACTGTTGATTCTTAATTAATGGAGGAGGCCTGTATGGCGTCACTTTCCCAACTGGTGGACAACGTTGTGGTGACCACTTTTGAGCTGGAGCAGCCGGAGATTCATGTCGGCAGGCGTGGCGATAACGATATTCGCATCGACGAGATTTCGGTCAGTGGCCATCATGCGTTGATTGAGGCGGTGCCCAATGCCTATCTGGAGGGTACGGTGGACTATTACATCACCGACCAGAACAGCACCAACGGAACGTTTGTGAACGAACTGCGGATTGACCGACGCCAGCGCCTGAACAGTAACGACCTGGTTCGCATTGGCTGGAACGAATTCCGCTTCATTGACGAAGAGGAAAATGCGCTGGAGAAAACCGCCTACATACTGGATTAGTGGTCCACTGGCAGGCCGTTGAGCACCAGTCGGGAGAAGCGGCCGAGCAGGGACGTGGCATTGGGCGCGTCGATCACATTCTCAATCAGAGCCTTGGCATCGAGCCCTTCCTTTTCCAGATCGGGTGCCTGCACCTTGAGGTAGGCCCGCATCACCTCTGCTGAGAATTCCGGGTGGAACTGGATACCCCAGGCGCAGCGGCCCACACGAAAGGCCTGGTGCGGTTCGAACTCGTTTCGGCCCAGGAGAACGGCATTCTCCGGCAACCTGAGTACGGATTGCCGATGCGTCAATTGCGCCGGAAATGTTTGGGGCAACCCCTTAAACAGAGGGTCATCCATCGCAGCGTCCAGCAACTCTACCTGATGGGTGCCGGTTTCCCGGCCTTGTGGATGATAACCTGCTTCACCACCCAGAGCGTGGGCCAGCAGCTGATGGCCATAGCAGACCCCCAGAACTGGCACCTCTTCCGTCACTGCCTCAGCTAGCCACGCGGCAGTGCCCTCACTCCAGGGCGCCCGGTCGCTGACCATGGCTGGTGATCCCGTCACCACGATCCCGTCCCAATTCCCGGGTTTGCCCGGTAGGTCGTCAACCGTAACATCGACTACGTGAAGGTCGAGCTCCGGATCCAGCCCGGCCAAAAACCAGTTATCGAAATCCCCGAACGACTCCAGAAGGGACGGGTAGGTATTACCTGTTTTGAGTATGACGACCCTGGCCAAGGTGTTGCTCCCGTCAGTCTGCGATGACTGCGTTGTGGTAAACATTCTGGACGTCATCGAGGTCGTTCAGCATGTCCATAAACTTCTCGAACAGCTCAATGTCGTCGCCTTCGACAGTGGTGGTGGTCTGGGGCAGGAACTGGATCTCGTCTACGTCAAACTCCAGGCCTTCAAACGCTTCCTGCAGTGCCTGTCGCGCCTTGGCGTATTCGGTGTGGGGCGCGAACACAGTAATCATACCCTCTTCGTGCTCAATGTCAGTGACATCCACATCCGCCATCATCAGTGCTTCCAGAGCCGCTTCCTCGTCGTCGCCCTTGAAGCCGAGAATGGCGCAGTGATCGAACATATGGCTGACGCTGCCCTGGGTGCCGATCTTGCACTTGGTCTTGGTAAACGCCAGGCGTACGTCGCCGAAGGTACGGTTGGGGTTGTCGGTCAGGCAATCCACGATGGCCATGCAGTTGCCGGGGCCGAATCCTTCATAGCGAGCAGGGGAGAAATCCTCACCAGCGCCACCCCGGGCTTTCTCGATGGCCTTCTCAATGACGTGCGCGGGCACCTGATCTTTCTTGGCACGGTCGATCAGGCCACGCAGGCTGAGGTTTGCATCCGGGTCCGGGCCGCCGGACTTGGCGCACACATAGATTTCGCGGCCGTACTTACTGTAGACCTTGGTTTTGGCGGCGGCCGTTTTGGCCATGGAGTCTTTGCGGTTTTGATAGGCTCTGCCCATTACGCTGCCTCAATTTCATTTTCAAAAGTGCGGATTTTACTCGACTACACAGGCCGGTGACAGCCTTATTTATCGAGGTTGTCGACGGCTCTTCCATGGTACCAAAGTGCCAGGGTTTCAGAACTTTCCGGTCAGGTACCGCAGAATGTGTTCGTGTTACGGTCGGAACATCGCCATTATCACCGAACGCGGAGATTGCCATGAGGTCCGTTCGAACATCGCTCATTGCAGCCGTGAGTTTGCTGCTGTTCACCGGAGCTCCGACAGTGGCAAACAGTGCCGAGCCGGATCAGCAGATGGGCGTGGCTCGGGAGATGATCCAGGTCCTGGAGGCCTATGCCGTCTACAAGATGGGCCAGTACGATCTGGCGTTCGAACGTTACCAGGCGCTTGCCGAAGCGGGGAGTCGGCAGGGTATGTATAACCTGGGCAATATGCACGCAGCCGGGCAAGGCACGGCACAGAGCGATTCGAAGGCTTTCGAGTGGTATCTGAGGGCAGCGGAGGCTGGCGACAAGCTGAGCATGTCCGAAGTGGCAAAGGCCTATGAAGCGGGCATTGGTACCAGGGCAGATCCGCAACTGGCCCGCCACTGGCGGGAGCGTGCCGCAACCGAAGATTGATCATTATCAACCTGCCACAATACCCCCGCCCAGCAACGAGTTCTTCAGTTGCTTACGCCAACTTGGGCACCCTGCGGATGCCCTTACGGATCCCCTGATCAAGAGCGGAGCTGACCAGTTTGCCGGTGAACGGCACGATGTCGTCAAAGGAAATGGTGTACTGGACGCGAGTCCTGCCATTGGCGGCATCGTCGAAGCGGATGCGACCGATATGGTTGCGGATGGGGCTCATGCTGGAAATGGTGTACTCAATAAGCAACCCCGGCTCGAAGGTAATGACGGTCTCTTCAAGGCCGATGGGGCCGATGCCGATCTTGCGGATGGACCCAAGGCCGTTGGGGTCGGCCTGGTCGCTGTCGCGAATGCGCTTCACTGGTGCTCCCAACAGCTTCCCGAAGCGCTCATGATCCGCAAACAGTGCAAACACACGGTTGCGCGGCACATCAAAGGTTTCGTCAATTTCAATCTTGTAGTTCGCCATGTATGAACTCTTCAGAGACGGTTTTCATCAGGGTATCCGGTTATGTGTTACAACAAAAGTGACGTGGTGGCAATGACCGAGCGTTGGCCCAAAAGGGCTGAATGACAGCCGAGCGACAGGTACACTGAGCCTCGTGGTGCATCAGTTATCATACCCCCAATACAGCCCGACAAGGTGCATGGACCCGCATGAACAACGATAACGAACAACCCGCACGCTCAGATCTCGCGACACCACTGAATGGCATCTTTGCGCTCGGGATACTCTATACCCTCTACGTCGCCCACCAGATTGTCCTGCCAATTGTCCTCGCGGTCCTGACCAGCCTGCTGTTGTTTCCCCTTGTCAAAAAAGCCTATGACAAAGCCGGGATCCCAAGGGTGCTCAGCTCATTGGTGTTGATCATCGTGGTGATCGCTGGTCTGGCGGGTGTTGGGGCGACCGTCGCAACGCCTGCCCTGGAGTGGGCACAGCAGGCGCCACAGGGGATCTCTCGACTGCTCATGGGTGAGAGCGGCATAAAAAGCCAGATTGATAAGGTCAACGAATCGGCAAAGAAAGTGGAAGAGTCGATGGACGAACTATCCAAAGACGAGAAGACCACAACCAACACTGTCGTCCTGAAAACTGACTCTTGGCGAAACCAGCTACTGAACAAGGCCCGTAACGGTGCGGCCGGCCTCGCACTTGCGCTGGCCCTGACCTATTTCCTGCTCGTGGGTGGTGACCGCATCATCCTCAACTTTGTGCGACAACTCCCGAAGCGACAGCGCCGCAACGTGCTCCAGATTGCCCGCGATTCCCAGCAACAGATCGCCCAGTATCTGGCGGTACTCAGCCTCAGCAACCTGCTGGTTGGCATCACCACCGGGCTCATCTGCTGGGCAGTGGGGCTTCCGGACCCAGCCGTTTGGGGGCTCGTTGCCGGCTTGGCCAGATTCATCCCTTATCTGGGCGTTATCCTGACCATCATCCTGCTTGCGGTTGTGTCTGCCACCAGCCTCGACACACTCTGGATAATGGCCATCGCCCCGCTCGGCTATTTGGCTCTTACCTCTACCGTCGGGTTTTTCATAGAGCCCTGGATCCACGGTTTCCGCATGGCGATCAATCCCGTCGTCATCTTCGTGTCCATCTTCTTCTGGGGCTGGTTGTGGGGCCCGGTTGGCGTGTTGCTGGCGGTCCCCCTGATGACCATCATTCAGGTGGTCCTCAAACAAATCCCGAAACTGCGGCCGATTTACAAGGTTATTGCCCGGTAAAAGCGGCCAGGGGGCCCTGACACTGCTGGGAATCTGGCCTATCCTGACCTGATATCCAGCAAAGCAGGAGCAGAACGCCCATGATCCAGAAGACCATGAAAGCCATGCTGCTCACCGGCCACGGTGGCGTCGAGAAACTGGAATACACCGAAGACGTGCCCATCCCCACCCCTGGTGCGGGAGAGGTGCTCGTCCAGGTCACCGCCACCGCCAAGAACAACACCGACCGCAAAGCCCGGGAGGGTCTTTACCCCACCAAGGATAAAGGCGACGTAACCTCCTTCCAGATGGGAGGCTCAGCCACGCTGACGTTCCCAAGAGTTCAAGGCGCGGACGTTGTTGGGCGTATCGTCGCCGTGGGGCAGGGTGTTGAGGATACGCGGATCGGCCAACGAGGCCTGCTGGACTTTAACCTCTACGCCGACGACCGCCGGAATATCAACCTGACCCCGGACTACTACGGCCACGGCGCCGATGGTGGGTTCGCGGAATATATTGCTGTGCCTTCCGACCAATTTCACCATGTCGAGAATGCCGATCTGGCCGATGCCGAACTTGCCGCTATGGGCATGTGCTCCTATCAGACCGCCTTGCACATGCTCACATCCGCACGGATAAAAGCGGGCGAGCACATCCTTGTGACCGGTGCCAGTGGTGGCGTTGGCACCGCCCTTATCCAGCTTTGCCGCATCATGGGGGCGATTCCCTACGCGCTGAGCCAGCGTGATAAGGCCGACCCTCTGCTCAATCTGGGCGCCGAAGCCGTGCTGTACCGTTCCGACATGGACAACTTCACGGATCAGGTGCGGTCCGTCACTGGTGGTCGGCCGATAGACGCCGTGATGGACCTGGCCGGTGGCGAGATGACCGATCAGTTTATCGACACCATGATCTTCGACATGAACAGCCGCGGTGACTATCCAAGGCTCAGTATCGCCGGCGCCAGCGCCGGGAACGTCAGCGAAATCATGTGGACACGGATCTACCTGTATCAGGTGCAGGTGTTCGGCGTGTCACACGGCACCCGTGAAGAAGCGGAGCAATTGGTGGCCTGGATTCGCAGCGGTCAGCTGAAGCCGGTGCTGCACGCCGCTTTCAGACTTTCAGAGTTGCACGAAGCGGAACGCTACTTCGTCAATCGCAACAGCAACTATCTGGGAAAAATCGTAATCGTCCCGGATGCCCAATGGGCCGAGCATGGTGCCCCGTTTGCCCTGGAGAAGTCCTGATGCGTCCCGAACTCAAACTGCAACTGATGGACACCCACGCCGGCGGGGATGTAAGCCGGATCGTGACTGGCGGGATTTGCCCGCTTCCGGGGGACACCGTGCGCGCCCAGATGGAATACCTGCGGGACAAGGCGGATGGCCTTCGCACGTTACTACTGGAAGAGCCCTACGGCATCCCGGAAATGTCCGTGGACCTGCTGGTGCCTCCCACGGACCCCGAGGCGGTCGCCGGTTATATCATCATGGAAGTGATGGGGTATCCGATTTACTCCGGTTCCAACACCATCTGTACCGCCACGGCCGTTCTGGAGAGTGGCATCGTCGCCAAGCGGGAAGGGTGGCAGAGCTTCGCGCTGGAAGCGCCTGCGGGCCTGGTCCACATCGACGCCCTTGTTCGGGACGGAGTTGTGGAAGCCATTACCTGCGGCGGGCTGCCCAGTTACATTGACACCTACCAGGCCAGCATCCACGTGCCCTCGATCGGTGACGTATCCTACAGCGTAGCCTACAGCGGCGGTTTCTACGCCCTGGTGGACGCGACGAGCCTTGGGTTTTCCCTGACCCTGGATGAAGAACGCAAACTCAGCGAATGCGCCTATCAGATAGTAGAGGCCATCCAGGCAGAACGCGGCTTCTCCCACTACACGCTGGGTGATGTCGGACCCTTACCCTTTCTCCATTTCATGGGGCCGGTTGAACAATTGTCGGATCATTCGTATCGCTCACGGTCGGCCACCTATGTGCATCCCGGAGTTATCTGCCGCAGCACCACCGGCACGGGTACTTCAGCACGGCTTGCGTTAATGAACTACGAGGGCAAAATCAGCCCGGGCGACCGACTGGAGACCGTCTCCCTGCGTGAAACCGGGTTTATCGGTGAATTCACTGGCGTGCGCCAGGAAGGGGAACATCAGGTGGTCGAGAATACCATCACCGGCAAGAGCTACGTGCTTAACCGGGCGGATATCATCGTAAACTGTGATGATCCGATGGTGGACTGTGGGGGGCTTACTCACATTCTTTTGTAGCCTGAGGTTTTGCGGGCGGATACGGGGGGTGGGGGTATTTTTTCTTCTGGAAAAAGAACTCGCTTTGCTCAGACATCTTTTTCCTTACCAGAAAAAATACCCCCACCCCCCTATCGACGTGCAGCTCAGGAATATCCAGAACCTTTCCAGTCGCTTTTTCTCTCTTCGCGCTTCGCGAACCCTCCGTGGTCAGCTCGGCGCGGGGTGGTATCTGGATTTTTCGCCAGAAAAAGATGTCCGAGCGAAGCGAGTTCTTTTTCAAGAAAAATACAGATGCCACCCCGCAAGCCCGCCCCCAAAACCATCAGGCTACGAAAGAGAAAGCAACTCCCAAAGCGTCAGGCAGTCTGAACCCGAACCCCCGAAACCTGACCAAGGGCAACTTCCGCCACCGTATGCAATTTCTCCAGTTGCGACTGGAGCATGGCAATCGGCCGGGTTCCCTCCAGGGTCAGGGTGATATCGAGATGCTCCCCGGCGGATTCCACCGCCATCGTTGCAATCCGGAAACCGCGAATACGGACTACCTGGCAAAGGCGCTCCAGGGCGGCCGCTTCCTGCGACATGCGGCAGTTGATCTTATAGCTCGGTGTTGAGGACTGGCTTTGCGGTTTCATGCAACGTGTTCCTTTTTGTTGGTGCGTCGGGTTTCGTCGATCATTTCGCGGTTGCTGGCGCCGGGTTTGACGATGGGCCAGACGTTCTCCTCACGGCTGATGGCCACATGCAGCAGCATCGGGCCGTTGTAGGCCAGGATGGTTTCGATGCCACGGCGGATCTGGTCAGTGCGGCTGATGTGCAACGCCGGGATGTCGAAGGCGCGGGCCATGGCGACGAAGTCCGGGTTGTCGTCCAGGTTGATCTGGCTTTCACGATTGCCGTAGAACAGTTCCTGTTGCTGGCGCACCATGCCCAGGCACTGGTTGTCCATGACGATCAGTTTTACCGGCAGGTTATAGCGGCGGATAGTGGCCAGTTCCTGGGCGTTCATCATGAACGAGCCATCGCCCGTCACGTTGATCACCGTACTATTGCGGTCGGAAAACTGGGCACCGATGGCAGCGGGCAGGCCAAAGCCCATGGTGCCCAGGCCGCCACTGGTGAGGTGGTGGCGAGGGTGATCAAAGTCGTAGTGCTGGGCTACCCACATCTGGTGCTGGCCAACGTCGCAAGCGATCACGGTATCGTCGGGGGCAATTCGGGAGAGCTGGCGAACAAAAGCCGGGCCGGTGATCGGAGCCAGGGGTTCTTCGTTGTCGGCGGCGTGGAAGCCGCCGGTGGTGTGCCAGGTTCGGCACTGTTTCTGCCAGTCGCCAATGTCCAGCGGCTTATCCTGTAAGGCGTTGGTCAGTGTTTCGAGAATGTCATTCAGGTCCCCCCGAATAGCCAACTCGGTCGGGCGCAGTTTGTTGATCTCGGCGGCGTCGGCGTCAATGTGGATCATCTTCGCGTTTGGGGCGAAGCCATCCAGGCTGCCGGTGGCGCGGTCGTCCAGGCGGGCACCGATAACCAGCAACAGGTCGCATTCATCCACAGCTTTGTTGGCCGCCCGGGAGCCGTGCATACCCAGCATGCCCAGGTTGTAAGGGTTGTGTTTTCCCGGGTTTCCGATGCCTTTGAGCGTTACCACCGCTGGCAAAGCGGCGGATTCAGCAAAAGTGCGAAAGCGGTCTTCAGCGTGTGCCAGGCTGATGCCACCACCGCTGTAGAGTATGGGTTTGCGGGCTGCCCGCAGCATCAAGAGCGCTTCGGCCAGGTCCGGGAAACTAGTCTCCTGTGGTTCGGGCCGCGGGAAGGGAGCATCGCTGACGTCAGCCAGCAGCAGGTCCTTGGGTATATCAATCCACACCGGCCCCGGCCGCCCACTTTGAGCCAGTTCCATGGCCTCTTCCATGATCGCGGGCAGGTTGTCTGCGTCGTCGACCAGATAGCTGTGTTTAACGATGCCCAGCGTCATGCCCAATACGTCGGTTTCCTGGAAGGCGTCGGTACCGATCAATCCCGAGGGTACCTGGCCGGTGATGACCAGCATGGGGATGGAGTCCCGGTGAGCGTTGGCAACGCCCGTGATCAGGTTGGTGGCGCCGGGGCCTGAGGTGGCAATACATACGCCGAGCTTACCGCTTGCGCGAGCGTAGCCGTCGGCGGCCAGGGCGCAGGCCTGTTCGTGGCGGCACAGCACGTGTTCCACGCCGACATCGTCCACCAGCGCATCGTATAGCGGCATGATGCAGCCTCCCGGATACCCGAAAACCGTGCTGATGCTGTGGCGGTGGAACGCGTCAAGAATGTGCTGTGCGCCGTTCATGGTCGTTATTCCTTTTTCCTGATGCAAAAAAAAGCCCCCGGGACCTTTCGGTGCCGGGGGCTTTCGTGTGTTTGTCGAGTCTGTTTCTATCTCACCCGCTTGTCCACACAGAAGCCCCCGGACGGTACCACGACCACCAGGACTAGCTTCACAAGGACAACCACTGCGTTGAGATTCATAAAATGAGTATCTGCTCTGAATCTGTGAGAAATTTATGTGTAGAATCTACCCCACGAAAACAACCGGATGCAACCGTTTTCTGACAGTTTTTGAAACGTGTGCCTGGACTGTAAACCGACATCACCCGAATGTAACTGCGAGCGATCAATGACCAAAGCAAAACTGGGATCTATCGGATTGTCCTTTCTGGTACTGGCCTTATTGGTTGTGTGGATGGCAACCGGTGACGTCAAGGAAGCACGGGATGAGGCACCAGAGAACACACCTGAGGATGCCGTCAGTACGCCCTCCGTTCAGGTGGATGTGCTGAGGACAAGGCTTTACGAGCCCGGGTTGATGCTGCAGGGGCAGTTGGAACCCTGGCGAACTGTATCGATTGGTGCCCGGGTGGCCGGTACAGTAGAAGAGCTGATGGTGGAGCAGGGTGCCCAGGTTGAGGCAGGGGATGTCCTGCTTCGACTTTCCGAGGATGGCCGACGTACCTCGGTAGAACAATGGCAATCCCGCATTCGCAAACTGGAGGCCGATCTATCGGCTGCCCAGAAGCTCCGCTCCCGGAACCTCACCTCTGAATCTGAAGTATTGACCCTGCAAAGTGAATTGTCCGCGGCCAGGGCGGAACTCGCTCAGGCACGCCTTGCAGTTGACAACCTGGAGCCACGCGCGCCTTTTGACGGAACGGTGAATCGACGGGATGTTGATCTTGGTGACCTGGTCCAGGTCGGGTCACCACTGTTGGAGCTGGTGCGCGTTGATCGGCTGAAAGCGACGGGACAAATCCCGCAGCAGTCAGTGAGCGCCGTCGAAGAGGGGCAGGCCGTGACCATTCGCACGTTGGATGGCGACAGCCTGGAGGGCGTGGTGAATTTCGTGGCCAGTGCCGCAGACCCTGACACCCGCAGTTTCCCGGTGGAAGTGTCCATAGACAACCCGGAACGTAAACGGGTTGCCGGCGGTAGTGCCACGCTGCGCATTGCTTTGCCGGAAGTGGAGGCGATGTTCATTTCGCCGGCCTATCTCAGTCTTGGAGATGATGGCCGGCCTGGTGTTCGCTATGTGGGCGACAATAACGAAGTGGTGTTTACCACGGTCAAACTGCTGAACGTCACTACGGACGGCGCCTGGGTCACGGGCCTGCCGGATGAAATCCGGTTGATTACCCGGGGGGCGGGTTTTGTATCCATCGGGCAGCAGGTACGCCCGGTTGATCGTGATTCGGACCGGGGCTGACCGATATGCGAACCTTGATTTTCGCCGCTCTCGACCGCAGCCGAACCACCCTTCTGACACTGGCTTTCCTGATTCTGGGCGGAATCGCGGCTTTTCAGACCATCCCCAAAGAGGCAAATCCGGACATCACCATCCCGATGATCTATGTGTCAATGACACTGGAGGGAATAAGCCCGGAGGATGGTGAGCGCCTGCTGATACGGCCCATGGAGCAGGAGTTGCGCTCTCTCGAGGGCGTCAAGGAGATGCGAGGTACGGCATCGGAGGGCCACGCCTCGGTGATGTTGGAATTTGATGCCGGGTTTGACCCCGATATAGCGCTTCAGGATGTTCGGGAAAAGGTAGACACCGCCCGCAGTAAACTGCCTCAGGAAGCGGACGAGCCACGGGTGAACGAAATCAACGTGGCGCTTTTCCCGGTAATGTCGGTCGGCCTGTCGGGGCCGCTGTCAGAGCGGGAACTGGTGACGGTTGCCCGGGGTTTGCAGGACGCCATCGAAGGCATCCCGGAAGTGCTGGAAGTGGACATTGGCGGTGACAGGGAAGACCTCCTCGAGATCGTAGTTGATCCCCAGGTGCTTGAAAGCTATGGCGTCGACTTTGATCAGTTGGCGACGTTGGTCACGCGTAACAATCAACTGGTTGCTGCCGGAAGCCTGGATACCGGTGCCGGTCGCATGACCATGAAGGTTCCGGGCGTTATTGAATCCGTGGAGGATGTCATGGCCATGCCGGTCAAGGTGGGCGGTGACACCGTTGTGACGTTTGGCGACGTGGCGATGCTGCAGCGTACCTTCAAGGACCCGAGAGGGTTCGCCAGGATCAATGGTGAACCGGCGCTGGTGCTGGAAATTTCCAAGCGCACCGGCGCCAACATCATCGAAACCGTGGAAAAGGTGAAAGCTCTGATTGACAGTGCTGGACCGCAACTGCCTGATGAGCTGGAAGTTCGTTACATTATGGACCAGTCCGGTGACGTGCGGGACATTCTAAGCGACTTGCTTAACAACGTGCTGACCGCCATCGTGCTGGTAATCGTCCTGATTATAGCCGCCATGGGCCCCCGTTCTGCCCTGTTGGTGGGACTCACCATTCCCGGTGCGTTCCTGACCGGTATCCTGGTGATCTGGGGCATGGGCTTCACCCTGAATATTGTGGTTCTGTTCAGCCTCATACTGGTGGCTGGCATGCTGGTGGACGGAGCCATCGTGGTGTCGGAGCTTGCCGACAGGAACCTCTCCGAGGGCCAGAGCGTGAAGTCTGCATGGGGCGAGGCGGCCAGCCGCATGGCCTGGCCCATCATCGCGTCAACCGCCACCACGCTGGCGGTTTTCATTCCCCTATTGTTCTGGCCGGGCGTGGTTGGCGAGTTCATGAGCTTTTTGCCCACCACCGTCATCATCTGCCTGACCGCCTCGTTGGCCATGGCTCTCGTATTTTTGCCGGTCCTTGGCAGCATCAGCGGCGGAAAGCGCCGTCCCCAGTCTGCGATCAGTGGTCGGATGACGGACGTCTACCGTGGTTTTCTTGGGCGATTGCTGGCAAAGCCGGGGTTTACACTGCTTGGCGTGCTTGGCGTCGTTGTGGTGATCTATGCGGCCTATGGCAAGTTCAACCACGGTGTTGAATTTTTCCCGAGCGTGGAGCCGGATTCAGCACAGGTACATGTCAGGGCCAGAGGCGATCTGTCTGTGCAGGAGCGCGATGCCATCGTTCGACAGGTCGAGCAGCGTTTACAGGGAATGCCGGAGGTGAAAGCCCTCTATGCTCGCTCAATGGTCAGTCCCGGAAATCAGATGGCGCCAGACGTCATCGGTGTGCTGCAGTTCCAGTTCACGGACTGGTTTGAGCGACGGCCAGCGACACAGATACTGGAAGATTTCCGCTCACTCACTGCGGACATTCCCGGCATCGAACTGGAGTTTCGCAAGCGGGAGGGCGGTCCCGCGGATGGCAAGCCCATTGAGCTTATGGTCAGCAGTATGGACAGCGACAAACTGGAGCAGTATGTCGCTCTTATCCGGGAGCGAATGTCTGACATTGATGGCTTCGTGGATGTCGAAGACGACCGTAGCCTTCCGGGCATCGAATGGCGCCTGAACGTCGACCGCTCAGCCGCCGCCCGATTTGGCTCAGACGTGCTCAGTGTTGGTAGTGCGGTGCGACTGATTACCAACGGACTGGTGCTCGCTACCTATCGTCCTGAGGACGTGCGCGACGAAGTCGATATCGCCGTGAGAGTGCCCAATAATTGGCGGGAGCTGGATCAATTCCAGCGCCAGACGATTAACACCAGCCGCGGGCAGGTGCCGCTCTCGGAGTTTGTTGAGCTGGCTCCCGGTGACAAGATTGGCAGCATTACCCGGGTAGACGGACAGCGCACCATTACGATCAAGTCCGAGATAGAGCCGGGGCGCCGTGCGGACGAACTTCTGATGGCGCTGCAGCAGCAAATGCCTGAAACGCCCGAGGGTGTGTCCGTCCGATTTGCAGGCGAAAATGAGGACCAGGAGCAGGCCTCGAATTTCCTGGCATCGGCGTTTCTGGTCGCCATTGCCCTGATGCTGTTGATCCTGGTGACCCAGTTCAATTCGCTCTATCAGACCATGCTCATTCTATCGGCCATTGTGCTTTCAACGGCGGGCGTGTTGCTTGGCCTTCTGCTGAACGGGCAGTCGTTCGGAATCGTGATGGTGGGTATGGGTATCATTGCCCTTGCGGGCATCGTGGTGAACAACAACATCATTCTGATCGACACCTATAACCAGATGCGCCGAAGCGGTATGGCGGCCTTTGAGGCCGCGTTGGAAACCGGATGTCTGCGCCTGCGACCGGTATTGCTGACGGCCATCACCACCATACTCGGGTTGATGCCAATGGTGCTCGGGGTAAACGTGGATCTCCTAACGCCATCGCTCGGCATCGGTGCTCCATCCACGCAATGGTGGACCCAGCTATCCAGCGCCATCGCAGGCGGGTTGGCGTTTGCAACGGTGCTCACGCTGTTGTTGACCCCTGCACTGCTGGTTCTGGGAGACAAAGTAGGGCGGGCATTCAAGTCAGCTACCGCTGATCACTCCAGCGACGCATGACATCTGAACTGTATCGTCAGGGCAGTGGAAAAAACTCATCCATGAGAGCGTTGAACGGCAGAGGCCTACTGTATCGATAGCCCTGCAGATAGTCACAGCCCTGCCGGAAAAGCCACTGTTCATGAGCTTCGGTTTCGACGCCTTCGGCCACGACCGAGAGCCCAAGGCCCCGCGTCAGGCCGAGAATTGACAGGGTAATGGCGCAGTCGTCTTCGTCGTCTGGCAGTTGGCTGATAAAGGAACGGTCAATCTTGATCCGCGAGAAGGGAAGACTCTTGAGACGGGAGAGCGACGAATAACCGGTTCCAAAGTCGTCTATGGACAGGCTTGCACCGTCGGCGACTAGCTCTTTCAGAATACGGGTCAGTGAGCTGAAATCCCCTTGAATGGAATCTTCGGTTACCTCGAAATGCAATGCGCTGACCGGCACGCTGTGTTCACGGCAGGTTCCCCGGATCAGGCTGGGCAGTTCCGCCACCGACACCTGCTCTGCCGCCAGGTTGACTGAAATCTCTGGCAGCGTGATGCTCTGATTGTGGGCCTGTTGCCAGTGTTCGCATACGCGGCGGAGCACACACTCCCCCAACGCATACATCAGGCCACCGCTTCTGGCTATATCCAGAAACTCAATGGGTGGCAGCCAGCCGCGTTGCGGGTGCTTCCAGCGCACCAGTGCTTCCAGGGACTCTACTTTCAACCCGGAGGTGTTCAAGATGGGCTGGTAGAACACGTCCAAAGTGTGGTCGCTGATGGCCACCCGTAATTCGTTTTCCAGGGCGAAGCGGGAACGGGCCGTTGTCTGGATGCTGGAGTCAAAGAAGCAGGCCTGGTTCCGGCCTCGCTGCTTGGCGTTGTACATGGCGGCTTCGGCGCCTCGTAACAGATCTTCGGTGGTTTGAAAGTCTCCGGGCAGGTGACAGATACCAAGACTTGCGCCAACGTTGATGGCGTGGCCGGTGAGACGGATGGGCTTGTTAATCTCCTGCCGTATCCGTGAGGCAGTCAGTTCCAGAGAGTCCCGCATGGTGTGGTTGCGCACAATCAGGGCGTACTCATCGCCGGCAATCCTGGCCAATAGATCCTTACCCGGAACGGAGAGTTTTTTCAGTCGGCGGCCGACTTCGGCAATAACGTCGTCTCCTACCTGCGGCCCAAGCCCATCGTTAATGGATTTCAGACGATCCACATCAATCCATATCAGGGCCAGACTACCAAGACCCCGTCGCTCTATTTTACCGGCAAGATGGCCGATACGGCCTCGAAGGGAGTCGATGTTTGATAGCCCGGTCAGTGAATCGTAACGGGTGACGTATTCGAGTGCGCGTTGCGAGTCGAGCCAGGCTTCGTAGGTATTGATCAGACTGATGGTGTCGGCAATGGCGACGACAAAGGAGATTTCCGGCAGGGTCCACTGACGTCTGCGCGTTGATTCCAGGCAAACAACGCCGCTAAGCCGGGCACCATCAAACACCGGTGCGTCAAGCATTGACATTATGTTGAGGGGGGCCAGGTACCCAGGCGTGAAGGCCCGGGTTCGGGGGTCGTTCTGCGCGTCTTGGACGGAAATGACGCGCTCGGTTTCGAGGGCCGAGAAGTACTCCGGATTATAGGACTTGTAAAGGCTGGATGTTTCACCGGTGGCCGAGTCTCTGGTATGAAGCCACTCGGATTCAATGCGATCCCCTTCCTCCGGGAACTGCCAGACACTGACCCGGTCAACGTCGAGCAGCGTCGCACAGAGCTCCGTCAGGTCTGCGAGTTTGTGCGGGCGTTTTTTGTCGACAAACGCGGGACTGTGGCTGAGTTCCGTCAGTGCCTTGTGAAAGGTCACAAAGGTGTCCGTATCGTGCATAGTCTCTGGCTGTCAGTTCCGGGAACAATAGTCGGTTTACGACAAGAAGTGGCGACCGGCCGTTATTGAGCCAGCAGCTTCCATTCCCCGACTCTCTCATATTCGCCCCTGGCCGTGATACTGTCCATTTCGAAGTCATGAGGGGCGTGGATGGAAACCGGTTGTCGCTTGTGAACCCCTGTCCGTTCAGGGAGCGGGACCCGCCACCAATTGATCGGGACGCTGGTCTATTCTGGGCCAACCCGCGGCGTCCTCCAGCAAGAACGCCAGTTCCAGCAGTGTCTGCTCACCCCCATGCTTGCCCATCAGTTGAATGGAGAGTGGTAGACCCTGGTTGTTGAGGCAGGCTGGCAGCGAAATGGCGGGTGCGCCGGTGGCGTTGGCCAGTGGGGTAAAGCTTACGTATTGGGTCAGGCGGTCGAACAGGGTATCAAAGTCAATCGTAGGGCTCAGATAACCGATCTCCGGGGTGGTGTGGCCGAGTACCGGCGTGAGAATGGCATCGTAACTGGCCATCGCGCGAGCGTAGTCGTGATATGACCGGTGCAGGCGCCAGAGCGCCGCTGGCAATTTGTAGAACTGCCTCCGGAAGGCCTTGTCCAGGCCAAGGGTCAGCCCGTCCAGTCGTGACTTGTCAAAACTTGGGTGAATCAACCGCTTGCCATTGGCGCGCACGCCGAAGGCCAGCATTCCCCAATAGAGCGCGAAATCATCGGGGAAAGAGGAGGCAACGGGAATCTTCATTGGTTCCACCCTGTGCCCCAGCTTTTCCAGCAACTGCGCCGTGTTTTCAACGGCAGCGCGCGTTTGCATGTCGGTGGCGTGACCATTAATGGAGTCGGTCACCAGGCCAATCCTGAGTGGACGCGTGGCGGGCCCCTCTACCTTTCCAATGGCTGGGAGTTTCGGGTTCCGGAAGAAGCGCTCCGCTCCGTAATAGAAGTTGGCGGTATCCCTGACCGTGCGCGTTACGACACCATCACTGACGATATTGATGGGTAGTGTTTTAGCTGCGTCGTTATCGATCAGCCGCCCCCGGGTTGGTTTCAACCCCACCAGCCCGCAACAGGCGGCCGGAATGCGGATGGAGCCACCGCCATCGTTGGCGTGGGCGATCGGGACAACACCTGCCGCAACCAGCGCGGCGGAACCTCCTGACGAAGCGCCGGTGGAGTATTGAAGGTGCCAGGGGTTGCGGCTTGGGCTGCCATGGGTGGGTTCAGTGGTGGCGTTGAAACCGAACTCAGGCAGAGTGCTTTTGCCAATACACACCAGGCCCTGAGCCAGCAACTGGCGGGCGAAAGGGCTGGTTCTGTCCGCCGGATGGGAATCGATGGCTGCGGTGCCATGGGAGGTGGGGAATCCTTTTACCTCGGTGTTGTCCTTGATTACCGTAGGGACTCCCGAAAACAAGCCAGGCCCGTTTTTCCCGGAACGGACTTCAGTCGCGATGAGTTCCGCATTATCAGGAATGGTAGTGACTAGACCATGGATAACGGGTTCTGCCAGCCGCGCCCGTGCCAGGGTTGCCACAAGCACTTCGTCTGGTGAGACGTCGCCGTTGCGAATCAGTTCGGCCAGCGCGGTGGCATCATGCCGGTCAAGTAGATCGTCACTGAACGTGTGCAGGGATTGTGCTTGAGACTGGATGGTCAAGGCGGATACTCCGTGTTGGCTCCGGGGCTGCATCCACTGTATACAAAGACTAAACGTGATGATATGTCATATCAGGAAATTGCATCGCTCTGCACAAAAGGTAAGAATCCAGTTTCAGACCGTTTTGACAGGCGATAAGCTTGTTCTGGCCACCATCACAGTAATAAGCGAATTTAATGATTCCCCTGGACACTTTCGACTCATTTTCCGAACCACTCGTCCGATACTTTCTCGGCATTTTCTTCCTGTTGATCGGCATCCAGTTCACGGCACGAAGCCTCGGCCTCCACGCCAGGATGGGGTTTTCCTTTATAAACTACGGCGGGCGGGCCACTGCCGGATGGTGGCATAGGCACATTTTCAATGTTTTTCGGGCTTCAATCCTGGCGGTGGTTTTAGCACGTGTCTTTGTGGATATTGACTCCTGGCTGGGCGTTTTCGATGCGCTCTACCATGGGCCGGTACTGGTCATGGGAATGGTGCTCCTGTTGCTGTCGTTCAGCCTGGTCAATTATCTACAGGCTTACATGCACGAGGATTGGCGTTCGGGTGTTGACCCAAAACAGGATCGCCACCTGCTCACTGGTGGTCCTTATCGTCGCAGCCGAAACCCAGTGTTCATGGCGGTTATGCTCGGCCAGTTGGGCTTTTTTCTGGCGCTGCCTTCGGTGTTTTCGCTGGTATGCCTGGTTGCGGGCGTAACGGTATTGGTCAGGCAGGCGAGGGTGGAGGAAAAGGCCCTCGCCGAGTTATTCGGCGAGGCTTACGAGGCCTATCGCAGGCGCGTGCCTCGCTGGCTGTAGGTCTGGCTCGCCGGGACTTTAGTCTCGGGCTTCCTTGACCACGTCGTAGGCGTGACTGATTTCACGGGTGCGCTCTTCCGCCATTTCCCGCATGCTTTCAGGCAGGCCACGTCCGGCCAGTTTGTCCGGATGATTTTCACTCATCAGTTTGCGGTAAGCTTTCTTGATTTCGGCGTCGCTGGCGGAAGGCGAAACCCCGAGAACCTTGTAGGCATCATCAATCTGGCTGGCGGACGATGCCTGGCCTGCGGCGCCAGACTGGCCGGCGTGGGCGCCCCTCAACATGGCTTCCAGCTGGTCTACCTGAGCCTCGGGCAGTCCCAGGCCCCGGGCAATACGCACCAGCATCTCATGTTCGGCCGGGTGGACCACACCATCGGCGGCAACGGCAGACACCTGTACCTGAAGGAACATCTGCAGTAATGCGGGCTGGCGGCCACTCACCCGCAGGAAGTGTTGCAGTTCCGCATCCAGGTCGAAGTCATTGGCCTTGCCACGGTTGAAGGCAGCCTTGGCGCGCTCCCGGTGTTCGCCGGAGAGACGAAACCGATCGAACAGGCGTTCCGCCACCTGGATCTCATCGCGAGTGACAACGCCATCGGCTTTGCACAGGGCGCCCATCACCGCAAACACGGATTCCAGGAAGTCCGTCTGCACATTGCGCAGTTTTTGCCACAGACGGCTCTTGATGTATCGGGTCAACAGTACGCCTGCCACAGCGCCAATCAGAAGGCCGGGAAAGCGGCCAAACAGGTAGCCGATCAAACCGCCGATAAACAGGCCGAACATGTCAGTGTCCTTTTCAAGTGTTTAAAACTGCGCAAAGTATACGGGTTTCGGCGAAGAATTCGAAAATAACCCGTCGCGATGGAGGAATGTTCATGTCAGAAAGCGTTCTTCATTCACGGCGTCGATTTGTTCCGGACGCAGGTGTTGCTCTGCGTATCGGCGGTAGATACCTGTCTGGACGAACAACTGGAACACCGCCCGGTCGATGTGTCCGTCATTCACCATTCTCTGCATGATGGTCAGGGATTCGGTCAGTGTCTTGCCCTCCTTGTAGGGGCGGTCCACGGCGGTCAGCGCCTCGAAAATATCCGCCACCGCCATGATCCGCTCGGGAATGCCCATGTCGTCTGCGTTCAGCCGGCAGGGGTAACCTTGTCCATCCATGCGTTCATGGTGGGTGCCTGCCAGGTGGGGCACGTTCGCAAGTCTGTCAGGTAGGGGCAGGGCGTCCAGCATGCAGATGGTCTGTACGATGTGGTCGTTGATCCGGAAGCGTTCCTCGGGGGTCAGGGTTCCTTTTGCCACGGTCAGGTTGTGGAGCTCACCCTGATTAACGGCATGTTCTGGAAGTGTCATGTCGAATCCCCACCGGTTTCGTGGGTCGTCTTTGGCAACGGGTGGTTTGTGTTCCCCCCAGGGACGAAGGTGGCCGGGTTTGTCTGCCAGCAGAGGTTCTGTAGCAGGTGGCGTCTGCTCCGGTGTGCCAGTCAAAACCTGCTTTTCGTCGCCGGATAATCCCAGCCTGTCACTGAAATGACGCACCCAGGTGCGTTGGCCGATCTGTCGGATGCGCTCTATGTCGTCCTCCGACATGAATTCGCCACCAGTGTTGGCGTTGGCGACTGCGCGAAAGGCTTCCTGCAGCTCTTCCTGTTCCCGATCCCGGTCGGTTTCCGCCTGCTGAGAACTCTCGCCAGCCAGTTGCCTTTTCAGGCACCGGATCTCCGCATCCCGATGCAGAACTTCAAAGCGGGTGCGAATCTCATGGATGCGGTTGTAGATCGTTTCCAGTTTGACGGCCTTGTCCACCACATGCTCGGGGCTGGTGATCTTTCCACAATCGTGAAGCCACGCTGCCAGGTGGAACTCGTAGCGCTCGTCGTCGTTCATGGTGAAGTTGGCAAAGGGTTCTGCGGGGCTCTGGATGGCTTCATCGACCATCATCTGGGCGAGTTTTGGTACGCGGTCGCAGTGGCCACCCGTATACGGTGACTTGGCATCAATGGCGTTGGCAACCAGGCGAATGATGCCCTCAAGCAACGCCTGCTGGCTTTCAATCAGTTCACGGGTTTCGATCGCAACGGCGGCGGAGCCGGCGATCTCATCGACGAATACGATCAGGTCATCGCTAAGGTGGGTGTGCTCACCATGCTCCATTTCGATAACGAGGGCCCCAATCAACTGTTTGCGCCGGTTTCTGAGAATGGCGAATACCGGATGGCCGGAAAGGGCGTTACGGAGCGCCCTTATCACGTCGTTGTCGTCGTCCTTGGCGTTGACGCCGGTGATGGTCTCCGGCGGGTGTATGTCGCGGTCCACGGAAAGCCTGAGTTCGCTGCTTTGGCGGCTCATCAGGTAGATAGCACCCCGGGTCTGCCCGAGGATGTGAACGATCTGTTCGAGGATATCCTGCAAAAGGCTATCCAGATCCTGACCCCGATTGAGTGCGGTCGCAATGCTTTGGAAGCTGCGGATCGTACTGGCCATATCGTCCAGGGCGACGCTGAGTTGACGCGCTTCGCGAATATGGGAATCAACGGAAACGGACGTGTCGAAACGAAAACGGGAGAGTGCCCCCACCCGGCGTGTCAGCAATTCCAGTGGCCTACCCACACGACGGCCCAGGAACCAGCCGATGACCAGCAACAGAAGTGCGATAGCACTCGCCAGGATAGTCTGACGGGTCAAAGCTGCCCAAACATCAGCCAATAGTTCGTCGGCGGGAATGGCCACGGCGATTTTCAGGTTCTCCCGGTCCAGGGACTCAAGGGGTTCCGTCATGCCGTACCAGTCCCGGTTTTCAGTGGTAAAGCGGTTTACCAATTCACTCGTGGCTTGCTTGCTATCGCTTTCCAGGACGGCGTTGATGGCTCCGTCATTCAGTCCCTGTGGCTTTGCTGTGTTGGATGTTGTCCCGCTGTTGGTGGCGTCGGGCCCTGTGTAGGCCAGGGGGGAACCTTCGGCGTTGACAATGGCAATGCGGGTGCCGGGCGTCTGCCGCAGTTCGGCTAGTTGCGTACCCAGGTCGGTAACAGTTACATCGATGCCAAACACGGTATTGCCGTCCATGCCCTTCGCACCGGCTTGTCGTCGGGAAAGGGTCAAGCCGGTTTCACCCGTGGTAAAGAAGACATAGGGTGCGGTCAGTTTCGTGTTGCCGGAGGCATCGGCGAGCTCGTACCAGCCACGGTCTCGAGGATCAAAGTGGTAGTCGGATGGGGTACGGCTTTCCAGAAGGATGCGGCTGGCATCGTAGAAGTGCCACACGGATTGCGACTTTCCATCCGCGGCCCTGGTGATGGACTGGAGCAGGTACTGCGCATTGGTGGGTGCGTCTGGAAACTGCATGGCGCCAGAGCTGCGTATCTTTCGTAGCAGGAAAAAATCGCCATTGGCATAGCCAGCGTAAACGGCACTGACGATGTCGCTGCTGTCGAGAATGTCGGCGACAACCGGCAGTCTTACCAGGCGTTGTTCCAATGTGTCGGCGATGGCCAGAGGGTCGTGGCTGAGGACCGCGAGAGCGGTTGACGGCGGGTCGGTGATGGCACGGATACGGTCATCCACACTGACGGCAAGCTGATGGGCCGTGGCACTGGCGGCAGTAATTTTCGCGTTTTCCATGCCGCGAAAGCTTTGGCTGACCAGTACAATGGTGAGTACCAGCATGCCGAGGGTGATCGCGGAGGCTATCAGAAAGGCAAGCGACACCTGCGCTGACTGGCGATTTCGACGCATGGTTCATCCTTAAACGGTGGTCTGGTGTATCAAAGCGCAGGGTGCTGCACTGACCCAAGGGTAGACGTTAAACTCCCGGTTTTCCTGATCATACGGTGAGCGCTCAATGACTATGGATTTGTTCGAGTCATCTTCATCGGAGCCCTGGGTCGAGCCGCTCTGCGATGGAGCGGTTGTCCTTCGCCGTTTTGCCCAGGCCAACGCCAGCGAATTGCTGGAGGCGATCTCAGGCGTGGCGGAACAGGCTCCGTTTAGGCAAATGCAGACGCCCGGTGGCTACACCATGTCGGTGGCGATGACCTGTTGCGGAGACTGGGGCTGGGTGACGGACGCGCAGGGCTACCGGTATGAGCGAAACGATCCGCTTTCAGGGGAACCCTGGCCGTTGATGCCGGCCGTGTTTCGGTCTCTGGCGGCCAAGGCAGCAAGCGCAGGGGGCTATTCGGGTTTCAATCCAGACGCCTGCCTGGTGAACCGCTATGCACCTGGCGCCAAAATGGGTCTCCACCAGGACAAAGATGAAGAGGATTTCGATCAGCCGATCGTTTCTGTGTCCCTGGGCACCCCGGCCATGTTCCAGTTCGGAGGCGCCCGGCGCAGTGACCGACCACAGCGAGTGCCCCTTGAGCATGGTGATGTCGTGGTCTGGGGAGGCCCCGCGCGGCTCCGCTACCATGGCGTGTTAACGCTCAAGCAGGCACAGCATTCGCTGACGGGCGCCTGCCGTTACAACCTGACGTTTCGCCGTGCGCGGTAATGGTGGGTGATGGCACCCTCAAGCGTGGTGGTCAAACGCTGTAGCAACTCCCCGCTGTGTCGCCAGAAGTGCCAATAGAGGGGCACTTTCAGCTCATGACCCGGTGCAAGGTTGACCAGGCCCCCATTGTCCAGCCAATGACTGGCCTGGATTTGCGGAATCATGCCGTAGCCCATGCCGGCCCTGGCAAGCTGGACGAAACCTTCGGAGGAGGGGCACAAATGGTAGGGGAAACGGCCGTGGTAGCCACAGCCGGCCATGAATCGGTGCTGTAGCTGGTCGTTGGGGCCAAATACAATAGCCGGAGAGGTGGCGAAAGCTTCTGGTGTGATGCCATCCGGAAAAAACTGGCGAACATACTGTGGGGTCGCCAGCGGCATGTAGGTCATTTCCCCCAGTGCCACGCAACGCCCGCCAGCAATGGGCTGGCTGCTGCTGCACAGACAGGCGGCCACATCGCCATCGCGCATCCGCTTCAGGCCTACGTCCTGGTCCTCAATAACCAGATCCAGCAATAAACCCTCCCGGCTGCAGAACTCCCCAACCACAGCGGCCCACCAGGTGGCCAGGCTGTCGGCGTTGATAGCGATACGCAGGCGGGTGGTGTCCTCGGCAAGGGCGGGTATGGTTTTGCGCAGGTCCCTTTCCAGAAGCTGTACCTGCTGGAAGTGGTTCAGCAGCTTGTTCCCGGCCGGCGTTGCCTGCAGTTCCGGGTGCCGGACCAGAACCGGCTGGCCCAGGCGTACTTCAAGTGACTTGATGCGTTGTGATACGGCGGATTGCGTGAGCCCGAGTATCTCCCCGGCACGCTCAAACCCACCGTTCTCGATCACCGCGGCAAGTGCCTGCAGAAGCTTGTAATCCAACATAAGAAATATTCATGGGATATAAGGTTTATGATTTTTAAGTATAGCCCTTACCCCTTAAGCTTCCAGCAAATTCGGAGGGAAATATGCTGACAAGTTATCTGACAGGGCTGCTGGTGTGTGGAGGCATCATCATTGCGATTGGCGCTCAGAACGCCTACATCCTGGGGCAGGCGATTCGCAGGGAACATCATTGGTATTGCGCTGGCATTTGCATGACGGCGGATATCTTGCTGTTCACGGCAGGCATGTTCGGCGTTAACGCCGCGTTGATGGCCGTGCCTGAAGCGCTGGACGTGATGCGCTGGTTGGGTGTGGCGTTCCTCAGCTGGCTGGCGTTGCTGGCCTTCGCTCGTGCTGCGAAAGGACGTGATGCCCTGGATGCCAGGAAAGCGGATGTTTCGAGCCTGCGGACCGTGGTGTTGACCACCCTGGCGGTAACGCTACTGAATCCCCAGGTGTATCTGGATACCTTGTTGCTGATCCCTGCCATCGGCGCGCAACAGGCCAGCCCGCTGGTGTTTGTGGCCGGCGCCAGCAGTGCGTCTGTCATGTGGTTCTGCCTGCTGGCGTTCGGCGGGGCGGCGCTTTCCCCCTGGTTGTCGAGCCCCATGTCCTGGCGGTTCATTGATGGCGCTATTGGTTCCATGATGGCGATCATTGCCTTTCACCTCGCCAGCAACGGCCTGTCCGGGCCGGTGGCGTAAACAGCGCCCGGTCTCCGGGCCCGCCGGTTACTTTTCCAGCACCGTTCTGGTATGCTTCGCCGCCTTTAATTCGCAGCTTATGAACGTACCTTAATGAACGTCCCCACGACAGTTACGACGATCACTCCGCCCTAGCGTCCTGTGCTCCCAGGTTTACGTCCTGATTGAACTCCGGTAGTCACCTCATTACGACTACAACCGGTTTTTACGTCCCGAATTTGCCCTCTCTGACTGGATACCAACGATATGGTGAACAAGCTTAAGGCCGACTGGCTTTCCAATATACGCGGCGATTTGCTTGCCGGCATTGTGGTGGCGCTGGCGCTGATTCCCGAAGCCATCGCTTTTTCCATTATCGCCGGTGTGGACCCGAAAGTGGGTCTGTATGCCTCGTTCTGTATTGCTGTGGTGATTGCCTTCGTCGGCGGCCGCCCCGGTATGATCTCCGCCGCGACAGGCGCTATGGCGCTGTTGATGGTGACTCTTGTAAAGGAACACGGCCTGGAGTATCTGCTTGCAGCTACGCTGCTGACCGGGCTGCTGCAGATCGGCGCTGGCTATCTGAAACTCGGCGGCCTTATGCGCTTCGTGTCCCGTTCCGTGGTGACCGGGTTTGTAAATGCGCTGGCTATCCTGATCTTTATGGCGCAGTTGCCAGAGCTCACTAATGTCACCTGGCACGTTTATGCGATGACCGCTGCCGGGCTGGGTATCATTTACCTGTTTCCACTGGTGCCGGTCGTCGGCCGCATACTGCCATCGCCGTTGATCTGTATTGTCTCGCTGACCATCGTCGCGATGGTCTACAACATCGATATCCGCACGGTCGGTGATATGGGGCAACTGCCGGATACGCTTCCGATTTTCCTGTGGCCGGACGTGCCGCTGAACCTTGAAACCCTGATGATCATCCTGCCTTACTCCGTCGGTCTAGCCATTGTTGGTCTTTTGGAATCCATGATGACCGCCACCATTGTGGACGACCTCACGGACACAACCAGTGACCGTAACCGGGAGTGCAAAGGGCAGGGCGTTGCCAATATCGGTTCTGGCCTTCTGGGTGGCATGGCCGGCTGCGCGATGATTGGCCAGTCCATTATCAACATCAAATCTGGCGGCCGAACCCGGCTTTCCACGCTGACAGCGGGTGTATTCCTGCTGGTTCTCGTGCTGGTACTGGATCAGTGGCTGGTACAGATTCCCATGGCGGCCCTCGTAGCCGTGATGATCATGGTGTCCATAGGTACCTTCAGCTGGGCGTCGATCAAGAACCTGAAAGAGCATCCCCTGTCCACCAACATTGTGATGGTGGTGACCGTTATTGTCGTCGTTGCCACGCACAACCTGGCCTTCGGCGTGCTGGCAGGCGTGCTTCTGGCGGCCCTGTTCTTTGCCAACAAGGTGGGCCATTACATGCTGGTGACATCCGAATTTGATGAGGCGACTGATACCCGCACCTACAATGTTGTCGGGCAGGTGTTCTTCAGTTCCTCGGAAAAATTCACGGAATCCTTTGATTTCAAGGAAGCAGTGGATAATGTGGTGATTGACCTGACCCGGGCTCACTTCTGGGACATTACGGCAGTGGGCGCTCTGGACAAGGCCGTTATCAAGTTCCGTCGCGAAGGTGCGGAGGTGGACATCATCGGGCTGAATGAAGCCAGCGCCACCATTGTTGACCGCTTTGGGGTGCACGATAAACCCGACGCCGTTGACCAGTTGATGGCGCACTGATATGACACAAGCCAAGGAATTCAAAGACGTAACCGGTCAGAATAACAACCACAAGGATCACCAAGGCGAGGTTGAAATGCTACGAGTAGTTGCCTGTATCGACGGCTCCCGGGCTGCACCGGCGGTGTGCGATTACGCTGCCTGGGCCAGCAAGCACATGGAAACCCCGATGACTCTGTTGCACGTTCTCGACGAGGAACGCTATCCAACAGAGCCGGACCTGGCTGGTAGCATTGGCTTGGGAAGCCGTGAACAGCTGATGGATGAGCTTGCCGAGCTTGACCGCAAGCGTTCCAAGCTGGCCCTGGAACACGGCCATCACATGCTCGATGAGGCAGAACACCGGGTGAAAGAACAGGGCATTGACGACGTGATCAAACGGCAGCGCCATGGGGATCTGACGGAATCGCTGCTGGCCCTGGAAAACCAGACCCGTCTGCTGGTGATGGGGCTGCACGGAGAGAGCAGCTCAGACCGTGACATTCACGTGGGCAGTCAACTGGAAACCGTGATTCGCAGTGTCCATCGCCCGATTCTTCTGGTTCCCGACGAGTACGAGCAGCCGAAGAGCGCCATGCTTGCTTTTGATGGCAGTGCCACGGCGTTCAAGGGTGTGGAACTTCTGGCGGGTAGCCCGGTGCTGAAAGGCATGCCGATTCATCTGGTGATGATTGGAGCGGACACCAATGACCGCTGGGAACAGCTCAAGAAAGCAGAGAAGATGCTGGGTGACCTTGGCTCCGACATCACCCTCGCGATCCGTGCCGGGGATGTAGAGCCAACGCTCCACGCCTACCAGGAAGAACACGACATCGACATCCTGGTGATGGGTGCCTATGGCCATTCACGAATTCGGCAGTTCCTGGTGGGAAGCACCACAACCACCATGCTGAAAACCGCGAAGAAGCCGCTGGTGATTCTGCGCTAATGCCGTGCGAGTGGGGGCCTGTTGCCGGGCTGATGTCGGCACGCCACTCTCTGTCAGAGCTGTCAGGGCTGCTAGTGCTGCTGGTGTTGCTGACAGGCTGTGCCGGCAGTTTGCCGCCGGCCACTCATTCCGGAGCCGAAACCGCCGTGCTGACTGACGACAGTTTCCTTTCCAGCCAGTCCCGGCAACGGCTGGCTGATGCGAACGGTCAATCCGGTTATTACCTGCTGGATTCTGGTCAGGACGCCTTCCTATACCGAGCGGCTATGATTGAGGCGGCCGAACACCGTATTGATGCCCAGTACTACATCTGGAATCGTGATGATTCCGGACTGCATCTGGCCGGTCGGCTGCTGTTGGCGGCAGACCGTGGTGTCCACGTCCGGCTGTTGCTGGATGACTTCAACGCCGAGGGGATCGGCGAATTGTTCGCTTCCCTGGATACCCATCCGAATATTCATATTCGCATCTTCAACCCCGCCAGAAACCGCAGTGGCTGGGGCCGATGGGTTTCGTTTCTGATGGATTTCCAGCGTATCAACCGCCGAATGCACAACAAGACATTTGTGGTGGACGGGACCGCTGGCATCGTCGGTGGCCGCAACATTGGTGATGAATATTTCGGCTTCGATGAGAACCGCTATTTCAGGGATCGCGATGTCCTTGCCCTGGGGCCGGTGGTTGAGGGTATGGCGGATAATTTCCAGGCTTACTGGAGTAGCCCCTGGGCTTACCCCGCTTCCGAGCTATACACATCCGCGCCTACTGGCGAGGAGTTAGCAGAGAGGCTGGAGGGGCTTCGGCAGCAGGCCATTGCACAACCCCGGCTTCCCGTCTCAGCGCCCACAGGGGAGGAGCAGGGCAGGTCTGAACTGGCAACGGTGTTTGACCGTATGACGATTGCCCGGGGGGAACTGGTGTTCGATCCTCCCCCTGAAAACATGGATGCGCCATCGGAAAAGCCCAAACGAAGCGCATTGGCGTTGCAACGCCTCGCGCAGGCGGCTACCCGGGAAATCCTGATCGAGTCCGCCTACCTGATTCTTGCCAAGGAACAGTTGAAGGCCTTGGGTGCCAACGAGCGCCCGCAACTGGAGGTTGCCGCGCTGACCAACTCTCTGGCTTCCAACGACCTGGTCACCAACCATGCCGGTTATGCCCGCTGGCGCCCCTACATGCTGGAGCAGGGCATAGACATCTACGAACTCAAGCCCGATGCCGACGCTTGCCGGCAATGGCTAAGTGATGATGCCTTCTGCGCCACGGGCGAGGTCAGCCTGCACTCCAAATCTGTGGTTTTTGATCGCAGCACCCTGGTGGTGGGGTCTTTCAACGTAAACCTTCGCTCCATCTACCTCAACGGTGAAACCGTGTTGATTATCCACAGTGCCGAACTGGCAGAGCGTGTGGCGACAGATATACGGTTGACCATGGCGCCCCGTAATAGCTGGGAGGTGGCCCTGGACGAGGACGGAGATCTCCAATGGCGTAGCGGTGAAGCGGTGTTCACCAGCGAGCCGACCGTCCATTGGTGGCGCCGGGCGAAGTCCGGGTTTCTGTCGTGGTTGCCTATCGAGAAATATCTCTAGCACACCAGCATGCATTACTGTCTTAGAGTAAGTATGTCCTCAAGGGCATCCAGAGTCCCATAGCGATCATGATCAGTCTTTCCTTGAGAGAGACGAAACCCCAAATGGGACGTTGCTGTTCCCTCTACGCAGGTGTATACCAGTTCCCTGCCGTCCAGGTGAAATGCCTTAAGCGCTCTGCGAAATGCAGATGCTCGCTGAGCTAAACCCCACGATTCACTGGAAGACCTAACGCTGTGGGAATACCTGGCGAAACACCAACGGAGGAAAACTCTAATCAGCGGTGCAACTGAAACAGGGATGTTCACAAACCGGGGTGTGACAAACTCGGCACTCGAGACTAAACTCTCAAAAAGTTCGCATCTGCAATTTTATCCGAGTGTGTTCGATATTGGGGGAAATTAGCGGCATCAGTTGATTTCATAGTAATTAGGAATGCATTGATGATAAAAACAACAAATTTCACCGAAATTGATCAGCGTCTTGCTGATTGGGAAAAATCCGTCGATACTTCTGTGGGTGGGCTTAATACTCAAGTAAATGATTCGAAACACTTTGCCGGCCAAATCCGAAGGTTCTGTTCCTATGGCATGGAGTTTACGAACGTTAGAGCAAGCGGGCTGTCTCTGCAGAGACAAAAAAAGGACTCTGAAGATCGAGACAACCAATATTTTTACTTGATCCATCAGGCCCACGGCATTTCCAAAGTTCAGCAAGAACATAGCTCCGCCACATTACAGATTGGTGACATGGTGCTCCTGGACTCCAATCAACCTTTTTTAATCGAGTACCCTAAGGAAGGTCTGAATAACCGCCGATTTTCGCCAGTATCGGTTTGAAACGGCCAAAATCCGAAAATTCGGACGTCATTCTCCCGTTGTTTGTCTGTTTGTTGCCCGTTTCCCGCCGATTTGGCGAAAAACAGGCGCACTGGCCCTACGCCAGTATGTATTTTTCACCCATCAGCAGGTTGCTGAATGCCGCCAGCAGGTGCAGCCGGTTGTTGTTCTTGGCCAGGCCGCGATAGCGGACTTTGCCGTAACCAAAGACCTGTTTGATGTACCGGAAGGGATGCTCCACCTTGGCGCGAACACTGGCTTTGATTTTCTCGGCTTTCAGTTTGTTGGCGGGCAGCGTCTTCCGGGTGCCGGGTCGTTTGGCGATGAACCAGGATACGTTGTCACGGTGCTTATGCTCTTCCCGCTTTTGAATGCCAAGGTAACCGGCATCACCAAAGACGCGTTGTTCGTCACCGTGCAGCAGCTTACCGGTGGGCACGATGTCGTGAACGTTGGCGGCAGTGGTCTCAATGCTGTGAATCAGCCCCAGCGTGTCGTCGACACCGATGTGCATTTTCATCCCGAAATGCCATTCGTTGCCCTTCTTGGTCTGGTGCATTTCCGGATCACGTTGGCCAGCCTTGTTCTTGGTGGAGCTGGGGGCGGAGATAATGGTGGCGTCAACAATGCTGCCTTCACGCAGCATCAGGCCATTTTTCTCCAAATGCTTGTTCACTTCCTTGAACAGGACCTTGGCAAGGCCGTGGCGCTCCAGGAAATGCCGGAAGTTGAGAATCGTGGTTTCGTCTGGCAGCCGGTCCGCAAGTCTCAGGCCGGCGAAGCGCCGCATGGATTCGATCTCGTACAAGGCATCTTCCATGGCCGGATCGCTCAGGTTATAGAACAACTGCATGCAGTGGACCCGGAGCATGGCAGACAGCGGATAGGGAGGCCGGCCGTTCTGGCCCTTGGGGTAATAGCGGGCTACCTTCTTCTCCAATTGCTTCCAGGGAATCAGCTTGTCCATCCGTTCCAGAAAGATCTCGCGGCGGGTCTTGCGCTTCTTGTTCTGGTACTCAGCTTCGGAGAAGGTCATCTGATCCATGGTGGCAACGAATCCTATGCGGTTGACGATGGCCGTATTATCGCCGATTTCGGGGACTTATTCAGAGTCTCCCTAAGGAAGGACACCAGTATTGCTTTCATATTCCTCGTGATCTAGCCCTTAATAATTGGCGATATACCCGCATTCTTACGGCAAAGAAGGTTGCAGCAGATACGGATATGGCCTCTCTGGTAACTCCGTTGTTGAAAAAAGCCGCCGCTGTTGCAAGCACCAGCCCGGCTGGATGGAAAGAGGACTGTTTGCTCAATGCTGTTCTCAGCCTGTTGCAGCCACTATTTACTCAAACTCGTGACCGCTCAAAGGAATATCATTCGATTTATCTGCAAAAAGCTATGACATTTATTGAGCGTAATCTTAATGATAGTGCGATCGACGCACAGGTTGTGGCGAACCACTTGGGAATCTCGTCGCGGCACCTTCAGCGGATATTCAAAACCCTTGATACGTCCTTCAGCCGCCTGGTCCGCGAACATCGTCTGAGTGCTTGTGCTAGTGACCTTGCCAATCCCAAGCTAATACACCTTGACGTTACCTCCATCGCATTTCACTGGGGCTTTAAGGATTGCGCTCACTTCAGCCGTGTATTCAAAGATTATTACGGTTTATCTCCTTCCCAATACCGGGTCAAAAAGGCCACGCTCTCCTGACCTGAAAACAGCCGGCCATGTCGCTGCAATACAAGCCCAATGTCCGCCAACCTCAAGTCGATTATCGATACTACTGGTAATGTTTTTGGTAGTTAGCTGAAACCTGGGATTTCGGCTGGCGCATCCATTAACAAAAATATCGGTGATATCACGATGACAAAAGCCTATTACAACCTGCGCTATACAAGCGCGATGATTGCCCTGCTGATGCCTCTGACAAGCCACGCATTCGATGTCGATCCGAGAGATTACACAGCGTTGCCTGAGGGCACCAACCTTAACATTCTGTATGCCCGTCAGCTAACCGCAGACGACCTGAATGCAGAAGGGGAGACAGTCACTGATGATCTGGATCTGGACGCAACAATCGGCATTTACCGCTTTGTACATTTTACCAAGGTAATGGGGCTTACGGTTGATCCTCAGTTTCTATTACCGTTCGGAACGCAGGAGATCGGACTATTGGACAGCTCGAGCTCTGGTATGGGCGATGCGATAGCTGCAGCGACCGTATGGCTCCATGAAGATCCGGAAAAAAAGAGTTACTTCGGCGTTACACCCTTCGTGATAGCGCCCACAGGTGAATATGATTCGGACAAGCCCGTCAATCTTGGTGCCAATCGATGGAGTTATGTGCTGCAGGCCGGCTATATGACACGTTTGACTGAAAAGCTGGCGCTGGATGTTGTCGCGGATGTCCAATGGTACGGAACCAATTCTGATCCAATAGGAGGAAATCGCCTCGAACAGGACGAAGCTTACCAAGTCCAATTAATGCTCTCCTATGACATTACGCCCTCAACCTACCCCAGTATCCGGTATAGCTGGCGTAAGGGTGACGAGACGCAGTTGGATGGCGTTGCGATGAACAATGAGGTCGACACCTCAACGGTTACGCTCGGGCTCAACCATTGGCTAATACCTGGAAAACTGCAAATGCAGGCGCAATATCTCAGGGATATCGAAGTAAGCGGATCAGGGCCTGAATTGGAAGCTTTCCAGCTGCGTTTTCTCCAGCCGTTCTAAGACTTGAGGAGTACGATCGATGCAAAACTTTAAAATGTTGATAGACGGCCACCTCGAAGACAGCGATCACACTATAGAGGTAACAAATCCTGCCAATGAGACGACAGTCGCTATCTGTCCAATTGCTTCAGAAGACCAGATGGAGAAAGCCATAAAAGCGGCCAATCAAGCATTTAAAGATTGGCGGCAAACGCCAATCTCTGAACGTAGAGATACGCTTGTCTTAATGGCGGATACTATGAACGTTCACAAAGAGGACCTGGCCATTTTGTTGACGAGCGAGCAGGGCAAACCGCTAGAGCTAGCACGGCTCGAAGTTGATTTTGCTTGTGCTTTTTGTCGTACATTGTCGGCCATGCATTTGAGCCCATTCTCCCTGATCGACAATGAAAATCAGCGAGTTGAGGTACAACGTCAACCGTTGGGTGTTGTCGCTGCCATCATGCCATGGAACTTCCCGCTATTGATCGCAGCCTATAAGATCGCGCCAGCGTTGATTGCCGGCAATACGATCATCCTGAAGCCAGCACCAACGACCCCTCTAGCGACATTGAAACTGGGCGAAATAATTCAAAAGATATTTCCTCCCGGGGTAGTAAATATTATTACCGACAACAATGATTTAGGGGCTCTGCTCACTCGCCATCCTGGCGTCCACAAGATTTCCTTTACGGGTTCTACACAAACGGGTAAAGCGATAATGTCAAATGCCGCGGGCACGCTCAAGCGCCTGACTCTGGAACTGGGAGGCAATGACGCCGCGCTGGTTCTGGATGATGTTGATGTTGAAGAGGCGGCCCGGGACATATTTAACGCATCCTTTATTAATAGCGGTCAGGTTTGTGTCGCGATTAAACGGGTTTACGTGCCTGATGGCATTTATGACCGAATGTGTAGTGCAATCGCGGCACTCGCATCCGAAAGTGTTGTGGGAGACGGTATGGACCCTGCCACTCAGTTTGGCCCCGTACAAAACCGGGCACAGTTTAACAAGGTTTGTAATTATCTCGAGATAGCACAGAAGGACGGTACGATCATTGCGGGCGGCGTGGTGTCGGACAAGCCTGGCTTTTGTGTGCCTTTGACGGTTGTGCGCGACATCAAGGACGGAAGCCGTGTGGTGGATGAAGAGCCATTTGGCCCGGTCCTTCCTATCATAAAATATAGCAATCTCGACGATGTGCTCGAAACGATCAATCAATCCTCCTCTGGCTTAGGGGGGTCTGTCTGGTCATCAAATCTTGCTCTTGCTGAATCGGTTGCCAACCGACTGGATACCGGCACCGTTTGGATAAACCAGCATTGTGCATTCGCCCCCGATATTCCGATGCCTGCAACAAAAGAGTCTGGCATAGGTGTGGAATGGGGGCAGCAGGGCCTGGAGGAATTTACGACCCTCAAAGTTATTAATATCAAAAACACACAGACTGTTAGCCAGTAAAGCTGGCCAGGCACAACTCTGAGGAAACAACAATGAAAAATGAGAATGTATTTTGGCCGGTAGCCGGTCTAATAATGTTTACTCTGATTGTTGGTTGCAGCCAGGTAACCGAGCAAGGTACGTCCTTGAGTAATGCTTCAACAGGAATGGGAGACGTAACCGACGGTAGATGGAAGAATGCAGACCGAGAACCCGAAAACTGGATGGGGATCGGTCGTAGCTACAAAGAACAACGCTATAGTTCACTTAAGCAGATCAACGAAGACAATGTGAAAGAACTGGGGTTGGCTTGGGTTTACGACATGGGCACCAAAGCCGGCGGGTCCGCCACCCCAGTGGTGGTCGATGGAGTGATGTATGTTACCGGCCCTTGGAGTGTGGTCTATGCTCTTGACGCAGATACTGGAGAGCAGCTTTGGAGCTATGACCCTCGGGTAAACCCTGAAGACGGGGCTCGTGGATGCTGCGGTGTAACCAACCGTGGGGTGGCCGTATACGAAGGTAAAGTCTACGTTGGTGTTTTCGACGCCCGCTTGGTGGCTCTTGATGCCCGAGACGGCAGTGTAGTGTGGGAGGTGAACACAAATGAAGACAACAATGAGCGCCGTACCATCACAGGAGCGCCGAGGGTCGCGAACGGTCGCGTGATTATTGGTCATGGGGGGGCTGAGTTTGGTGTTCGTGGATATGTAACTGCATATGATGCTGGCAATGGTGAACAGCTGTGGCGTTTCTACACGGTTCCAGGCAATCCTGAAAATGGTTTCGAAAACGAAGCCATGGAGAAGGCAGCGGAGACATGGACCGGCGAATGGTGGGCCCATGGTGGTGGTGGCACTGCATGGGACTCTATGGTTTATGACCCAACTTCGGATGTGATCTATCTCGGTACAGGTAATGGGTCACCCTGGAATCGACGCGTTCGTAGCCCCCAAGGTGGAGACAATCTTTACCTCTCGTCGATTGTGGCTATCAATGCAAAAACCGGGAAATACTTATGGCACTATCAAACCACACCGGGCGAGTCTTGGGACTATACCGCTACTCAACACCTGATATTGGCTAGCCTGGAAATTGATGGCACCTCGAGAGAGGTCATCATGCAAGCACCTAAGAACGGATTTTTCTACGTTCTTGACCGACACACTGGCGAGTTGTTGTCCGCTGAGAAGTTTACCAAAGTTACTTGGGCTACTCATGTGGACATGAAAACTGGTCGCCCAGTAGAAACAGAAAATGCACGCTACGGGCAAGGTCCACAGTTGGCTTTCCCCTCCCCCTTCGGTGCGCATAACTGGCATCCAATGAGTTTCAGTCGTGATACTGGCCTCGTCTACATTCCGCACCAACAGGTGCCATGGGTGTACAGTGAAGAGGAAGACTACGAAGCGAAGCCTGGCACTGTCTTTAACCTGGGACTGAAGTGGCCGGATTTCCCTGAGGATCCTGAAGTGTTGGAGCAGGTTTTGCCGATGATCAAAGGCAGCTTGATTGCTTGGGACCCTGTAAATCAGAAAAAAGCCTGGGAGGTAGATTACCCCACTATCTGGAACGGTGGCACAGTAGTTTCAGCTGGCAACCTAGTTTTTCAGGGTACACCTACGGGACAACTATATGCCTATAAAGCAGACACAGGTGAACGAATCTGGAGTTATGACATTGGTATTGGCATCGTCGCGGCACCTGCAATTTATTCCGTAAACGGCGAACAATACCTTAGCGTCTTGACTGGTGTGGGCGGTGCTCTGTCTCGTATAGCAGGACCTTTTGCAGCAGCCTATCAGGCACGACACAGTAACCGTCTATATACCTTTAAGCTCGGAGGCACGACAACTGCTCCGTCTATACCCGACCGCCGCCCAGTACCTCCTTTGAACCCACCGCCCTTTAAGGCGGAAAGCGAAACAGTAAACGCTGGTCGTGATCTCTATAATCGTAGCTGCATGAGATGTCACGGTGAGGGTGCTATTGCGGGATTGATGGAGGATATTCCAGACCTTAGGCATAGTCCCTTGCTGCACTCTAGCTCCGGCTTCGGGCATACAGTTGTCAATGGACGTGACGGCACTTACATGCCGGGTTTCGGTTCACAATTGAGCGGTAGCGATATTGAACAGATCCGCGCCTACCTTATAAAGAGAGCCCATGACGCGCTTGATGCACAGGGTGAAAAGTAGGCATTAAAGAAGCTACTCTGTAGTGGCATAGTGACTTTGGCCACCTGATTTTGAGTGTATGATCACTCACATAATGAATCAGGTGAAGACGATGGCGAAAACTAGAAACTTCAGTCCGGAATTCCGTTTGGAGGCAGCCCAACTGGTGGTCGACCAAGGATACACAGTGAAAGCTGCCTGCGATGCCATGGGTGTCGGTAAATCCACCATGGAGTACTGGGTCCGTAAACTTCGTTCCGAACGGGCTGGCAAAGCGCCCAGAGGCGAGGCCCTGACCACAGAGCAGCGTGAGATTCAGGAACTGAAGCGCCGCCTTCGTCGGTCGGAGGAAGAAAAGGAAATCTTAAAAAAGGCTACGGTGAGTTCAACCGGTCAATGCAAATATGCTTTGCAGCTTTTCAGAAGGTGTCAGGTAGTCGAGTGTTTTCCTCGGTCGTTCATTCAGCTTCCTTGCGAATTCATTTAACTGCTTCTGGGAATAGCCCGATAAATCAGTCTTCTTCGGGAAGTACTGGCGCAACAGCCGATTGGTGTTCTCGTTGCTGCCTCTTTGCCAGGGGCTCTTCGGGTCACAGAAATAAACCTGCATGTCGGTCGCAAGCGTAAATTTCCTGTGGTTACCCAGCTCACCCCCTCGATCCCAGGTCAGGGTTCTCTTCAACTCCTCGGGGAGCTGACCTACTTCCCGACAAAGCGCCGAAACAACGCTTTCCGTATCTTTGCCGCCGACATGAACGAGCATCGTAAATCTAGACTGTCGCTCTACAAGCGTCGCAATATGTGAGTTCTTGGATCCGGATATCAGGTCTCCCTCCCAATGGCCAGGAACAGCCCTGTCTTCAACCTCTTTTGGCCGAGCACGGATAGAAACCAAATCTGTGATGCTGGTGCGGGATTCTGCCTCTTCAGAGCTTCTGTGCCGTGATCGACGCATGCCGCGTCTTGATCGGAGGTGTTTGACAAGTTCCTTCTTCAAAACACCTCGGGCTTGAATAAAGAGACTTCGGTAAATTGTTTCATGGGACACATGCATCGACTTGTCGTCCGGGAACTGGCGTTTTAACCAGCCTGCTACTTGCTCTGGAGACCAGTCAAGGCTCAGCTTTTCGGCAACCGCTGCACGGAGAGGCTCATTCAATGCGAGAAGGCATTTTTTCGGACGTTTTGATTGGATCCAGGCACGCCGATCTGCCACGTTCGCCCTGTAACGACTTCTTCCACCGTTACGACTGACCTCTCGACTGATGGTTGAGACAGATCGTCCCATCGAGTCGGCAATCTGAGTCAATGTCAGTCCAGCTGAGATGCCTCTTGAAATCTCTTCGCGCTCATAGCTACTAAGCACCCTCGCTGACCTGGAGCGTCCCAGAGGGGCAATGCCGCCATGTATGGCGAGCATTCCAGTAATCGATCCAGCATGCTTTCCAAGGGCTCTGCCAATCTCGCTAAGCGACTGCCCTTTCTTCCATCGAGCCCATAGCTCCTGCTTCTGCTGGTAGGTCAGCCCTCTGGTCTTTGATACTTGCTGCGGCATTCTGAAAGCCCCGATAGTTACCAGTGTGCATTATGTTGCACTGATCGGTTGAATCTACCACCGCTCTCTTGATGTCGGACTCCCTGAGCAATTCTCGATAATCGAGCGACTTGAAGAGAGCTATACGGTGCAGCGCCTGTGTCGGGTGTTTGGGGTGCATCGCAGCAGCTACCGGGCATGGCGTGACCGGGATAGAACGCCCTGTGACGCTGAGCAAGCACTCCAAGAGCAGGTTATTGAGGCCCACGAGACCAGCAATGGTTCAGCCGGGGCACGGACGATTGCCAGCATGGTGACACAGGCCGGAATACCGCTGAGCCGTTACCGAGCCAGCCGACGGATGAAGCAGCTGGGACTGGTCAGTACGCAGCCGCCAAGCCACGTTTACAAGAAGGCCGATCAGCCGCACCTGGATATTCCGAATCTTCTTGACAGGGAGTTCGACGTAGAGGAACCCAATCAAGTATGGACCGGAGACATCACCTATCTTTGGACCGGTGCGCGCTGGGCTTATCTAGCTGTTGTGATCGATTTGTTTTCCCGTAAACCGGTGGGCTGGGCCATATCCCTATCACCGAATACGGATCTGGTGAAGAAGGCGCTGACGATTGCGTATGAATCCCGTGGGAAGCCATCAGGAGTCATGTTCCACTCGGATCAGGGATGTCAGTACACAAGCCTGAGGTTCCGGCAGTTGTTATGGAGCTACCAGATGAAACAGAGCCTCAGCCGACGGGGGAATTGCTGGGATAATGCCCCGACAGAGCGCTTCTTCCGGAGTCTGAAAACAGAATGGGTGCCGGAAATCGGGTATCCATGCTTTGCCGCGGCGAAGCAATCGGTCACGGATTACATGATCGGCTATTACAGTGCGCTGCGACCGCACAAACACAACAGTGGATTGCCGCCGAATGCGGCAGAGAAGGCCTACTGGAAAACTCAAAAGACGGTGGTCTATAACACTTGACCACTACAACTCCTCATCGCGGTTATTGTTGAGGCTTTAGGCCAAGGAGGGCCACTTTAAGTATCCGCTTATTTTCTAGTGGACGCTTAACCTGACCAACGGACGGAAAACTTTAAACAGCGGTGCCACTAAAACAGGGATCTTACCATGCTGAATGAAGCCAGCAGTCTCTCCCAGTTCGAGACGCGTCAGGGAAAGCTGAGCGCCATATTTAGTCGTGAGGCTCGACAGGCAGATTCTGGAGCGGTGCCTCCAATAAAGGCTCTAATTGCCGGTGATCAGCCGCTTTTTCGGGATGCCATGCGCCGCGTTATTTTTTCTCATCCCAATTGCGCAAATGTTCTGGAGACTTCTTGTCTCGACGATGTATTAAAGATCATACGCAAAAATGACGGCCTTAACCTTCTCATGCTCGATCTTGACATGCCAGGCGTGCAAGGAATGGATGGTCTGGGCAGCCTGCATGAACTCGCTCCCAACTTATCCGTAATCATTATGTCCTCTAGGGTGAATAGATACATCGCCTTGCAAGCAATTAATCGAGGAGCTTTGGGCTTCATAGCGAAATCTGCATCACGAGACCAGGTTGTCGACACGATTCGGCAGGTTCTAGCTGGACAAGTTTCCATTTGTTCTGGCACGGGAGTCATTCAGAACGGAGAGGATAATGCTGTTGAAGGGTAAGCGTTCATTCCACGACGTAGTTGACCTACTTCACGTCACGGAGGGGCCTCAATAACTCCGGCGAGACCTTGTACTGCTTCCTGCCATCCTCACCCAGCACGATCACACTCTTGCGGTTGATCTTGGTGACGATCCCCAACACCGGTCCTTCCCGGCCCTCGAAGGTCACTTTCAGGCCAACCCGCAATTGACTCAAGGCTTGCAGGGTTTCTTGCTCTTGTAGCTCATCAATTCGCTGGCAGATATACTGGTTCAGTTCCAGCAACTGGTCGATGCTCATGTCCTCAATGCGCACGGACGGTGGCCTCCGGCTGTTTGCTCTGTCGGTCAGGATGGCGTGGGTCGATCAGCGCCCGTAACGGGTTCTCGGCGAACCGAGTTTTCCAGAGTCGGGGCGTCAGGTCGCTGACTTCACGGGCCGGGTGCTGGCTGATGCGCTGCAATACGTCCACCAGGTACATGTACGGGGTAATATCGTGCAGCTTGCAGGTGCTGATCAGGCTCTGGATGATGCCCAGGTGTTCAGCGCCCAGTTCGGTCCAGCAAAACATCCAGTTTTTCTTGCCCATTGGAATGGGCCGCAGGGCCCGTTCCAGGTGGTTGGTATCGGGTTGTACGTCCGGATCTTCCAGGAACACCGTCAGGCTCGTTTCCCGACCGAGCACGTAATTCAGGGCTTTGGTTAGCGGTTCACTGGGCAACAGGCCGCCTTGCGCCAACTGATCCCGGCACCATTGGAAGAAGCCGCTGACGACCGGCTTCGCATGGTCCAGCCGGTATTGACGCTTCTTCTCGCCGGTGAGTTCCTTTTCCTTCATGGTATCTTCAATCTGGTACAGCTTCGCGATCTGTTGCAGGGCTTCGGTGGCCTTCTCAGGATGGTCCTTCTGGGCCTCAACGAAGCAACGGCGACTATGCACCCAGCATTGAGCATGGGTAATACCTTTCTGGGCCGCGGCATAGCGGGCATAAGCGGCATAACCATCGCTGATCAGAGTGCCACTGAATTGGTCGTTCAGAACCTGCTCGATGTGCAGTCGGCCCCGACTGTTCGAGTAGGTAAACACCACTTCGTCGTCATCACCGTATAGGGGCCAGAACCAGCCTGTTTTCATCTTGCCTTTCTGCGGACCTGCCCGGCCCTGGTGACCCGCTTTGATGGGCGTTTCATCCATCGCCAGCACCCGGCTGCGCAATACGTTATCGGTCTGGGCATCTACGATGGGTCGGAGCAGGTCGATGGCACGCTTCACCAGGTTGGTCAGGGTGCTGCGGCTGAGGGTAATACCTGCTTGTTGAATGCGCTGGTGCTGGCGATACAGCGGCAGGTGGAACTGGAATTTGTCCACCAGCAACCCGGCCAGCAGGCTGACATCGGCCAGGCTGTTGTCCAGCACGTTGAACGGGGCCGGTGTGGTGATGGGCTTATCACTGCCTTTACGCCGGAACACCGGGCGCTCACACTTGAGCACCACATAGCTGGAGGCGCGCTGCGCCAGGCGATAAGTCGTTTTAGTACCAATGATGTCGTACTGGTCGGCGTCCGGCCCGGTCAGTTCCGGTGGCAATTGCTCAATGACTTCCACCGACACATCCGCCGTAAAGCGCAGGCCGGTGTCGTTCAGACAATCGTCGTCCCGCTGCTTCTTGCCGGTGCCGCGCTGATAGGCCTTAATGGTGCGCCTCTCTTCCTCGGCAGGCTTCTCCGGCAGCGGTGCTTCACCGGAGGTGAACAGGCTATCCTGTTCTGGAATATCATAAACCTGCTTTTCAGATTTGGGGCCGAACAGCTGTTTCTTAAACCAGTCCAACTGGTGTTTCAACTGCCGAATGGCTTCCGCCTGAGCATCCAACTGCTCGCGCTGCAACGCATTCTCCTCGGCCAGGGCCGAGTAGGAAGGTGCGTTGGACTGGGAGATGGAAGCCGTTGAATTCATGGCCGATATTATACCGGAAGTCCGCGTTTTATACCCCTCGAAAACGCTTGAATTGACGGTATTTTTGCACCTCAATGCCATCAATCAGCAACTGCAAATCCGTCAAGGTTAAAGCCCGCTGACCAGAGGCGGATGATGGCACCCGGAACTGTCCCTGCTCCAGGCGCTTGGCCCACAGGCAATACCCGGTGGCGGTAAAGTACAACATCTTCATCTGGGTCTTGCGACGATTGACGAAGACAAAATACTGGCCGCTGAGCGGATCGTGCTTCAACTGATTCCGGACCAGAGCACTGAGGCCCCGGAACGATTTGCGCATGTCGGTAGGCTCGGTGCACAACCAGATCCTGGCCTGGCTATCGAGCCCGATCATCCGTTCTGGCTCAGCCGCAGTTCGACGCCGTTGCCCAAGCTCAGCACAATGTTCCAGCCTGGGCCGGACTGCGCTGCACCCATCAGAGAGGACAGGTCCAGAAAACCGGCTTCGCCGGAATCCGCTGAGTCACCGGTCGCCTGATCGGACAGGCGCTTGCGCCAGTTGCAGAAACTGGCGTAGCCGATATTCTCCTGCTTACAAAACTGCGGAGCGGACAGGCCACTGTCATGCTGCTGGTCAACCAGGGCTTGCCATTGTTCCGGGGTGCGGTGCTTTCTCATGGGAGTAACCTATTGTTGGAAAATGTGAGGTTACTGTAGGGACAAATTCACCGGGGTGGCAGAACGTCGTGGAATGAACGCTTACGTTGAAGGTGGCTCGTCGTTGGGAGGGGCAGTTGGTTTAGAGCAGCTTCGATGTTTGACGCCGAGACAGTTATCGGTTCTGAAGCGAATGGCTCAAGGTGAGTCGAACAAGCAGATTGCATTCAACTTGCACATAGCTGAAACGACAGTGAAGGCGCACGTCTCAGCTATTTTGAAAAAACTTCGTGTTCAAAATCGAGTGCAGGCTATCCTTGCTGCGAGAGATTTTGGAATAGATATGCATGCGGAGGAGTAGTCCTTTGAGCCTACCCTCTTCTTCCCGATGATTAATCCTCTGACCGGTCATGCTTGCGACCTCTCGGTGCAAAAGTCTGGCGGCCCGAAGTCTAATATGATCGCCCTTCAAAATTTGTGGTGATTGCGTAAGTTCATGTTTTATTAATGTCGGCAGTGGCATACCGAATTGCTATGCAGACAATTGCACAGCCTACCGTGCGTTGCTGCATGGAGGCCGATAATTTGGGTAACGCTATCGCGCTTATCAATAGCAGCCCTTCGGTAACGGCACATCTATTTTCACCTCTTCCGGTGGTTGTGCTCGTCGCTTCCAGCACGAAATCGATGTCGGTCAGGTCGGTGTGAATATTCCTATCCCTGTACCCCTGTCGTTCTTTTCGTTCACCGGATGGAAAGGCTCTTTTTACGGGGTCAGCATGCCTATGGCAAGCAGGCTGTAAGGTTTTATACCGAGACAAAGACCGTGACGTCACGTTGGTTTTCCAGTGAAGCTGAATCACCCGAGGCCAACTTCTCAATTCAGCTTCGATAATTGCGTTGCCGATGAGGCATTTGGCTGGACCCAGGGTCAGGCATCACTCCCAGCAGCCACGCCAGAGGCCCAGGCCCACTGGAAGTTATGGCCGCCAAGGTGTCCCGTCACATCCACCACCTCACCAATAAAGTACAGGTCAGGCTTGTCCAGAACCGCCATGGTCTTGGAGGATAGCTGACGGGTATCCACGCCGCCGAGGGTTACTTCCGCCGTTCGATAGCCTTCGGTGCCGGCAGGTTTGATGGTCCATTGGTCCAGGGCGCGGGCCACCTGTTCTATGTCGCTGTTCTTGTAGCCCTGCAGTGGGCCGGCCCAGCCGTGAACGTCGTTCAGGGCCTGGGCGAAGCGTTTGGGCAGGTGTTGTGCAAGGTATTGGGCCACCGTGGATTGCGGTTTTGATTTCCGCAGGTCGTGCAGGTCCTGTTCTACATTGGTGGCGGGCAGCATATTGACGCTCAGGCTGTCGCCGGGGTGCCAGAAGCTGGAAATCTGCAGCATCGAAGGGCCACTGAGCCCGCGGTGGGTGACCAGCATCGGTTCGCGGAAATGTTCGTTGTTGCAATGCACGTCCACAGGGCAACTGACACCGGACAGGGGCGCCAACTGTTCCTTCAGCTCCGGGTGCAGGGTGAAGGGCACCAGCCCTGCCCGGATTGGCAGTATGGCAAGCCCGAACTGTTTCGCAATATCGTAGCCAAAGCCGGTTGCGCCCATGGTGGGGATGGACAACCCACCGCAGGCGATGACCAGGGATTCACAGGTCAGGGTGCCGCTGTTTGTTTGTAGCTGGTAGCCGTGATCGACACCGCTGATTGTTTTAACGCTGGTTTTAAGTCGCACTTCTGCGCCCGCCCATTCGCATTCGGTGAGCAGCATATTGAGTATTTCCTTGCTGCTCTCCTTACAGAATAGCTGGCCGGCGGCTTTTTCTTCGTGCTCAATACCGTGACGTTCAACCAGGTCCAGGAAGTGCTGGGGGGTGTAGCGTTTTAACGCTGAGATGCAATAGTGGGGGTTGTCCGAGAGGAAGTTGGCCGGCGTGCTGTTGAGGTTGGTGAAGTTGCAGCGGCCACCGCCGGACATGAGGATCTTCTTGCCGGGTTTGTTGGCGTGGTCGATCAACAGCACGCTGCGGCCACGATAGCCTGCGGTTAGAGCGCACATCAGGCCTGCGGCGCCGGCGCCTATGATGATGACGTCGTAGTTCTGGGTTGTCATGATTTGAAGTTACAGTGTTGGCTCTGGGAGTTCCGGCGCAGTATACATTTTTGCGAAGACGTTAGGGCAGTTGCACGGAACCTTCCATATAGAATGCCGCCTGGCCCGCAATGGCGACGCGGTCGCCCTTCAGTTCACATCGCAGAACGCCGCCTCTGTCGGACACTTGGTGTGCCAACAGGTGATCCTTGCCGAGTTTTTCGGCCCAGTAGGGCACCAGAATACTGTGGATTGAGCCGGTGACCGGGTCTTCATCAATGCCGCCGCCGGGGGCGAAGTAACGGCTGACGAAGTCGCAGTCATTGCCAGGCGCAGTGATGATGACGCCAAGATTACCAAGTTCCTTGAGCTTGCGGATGTCCGGCTGCGCGGTTTTTACCGCCGCTTCGTCTCCGAGGACGATGAGATAATTGGTGTCTTTGGGGACGAAAAACGACGTGTTCGGGCAGCCTTCCAGGGCATCCAGGATCAGATCGGGCGTTGAGCATTCCTCAAAGGCAAGATTCGGAAAGTCCAGTTCGAGCCAGCCGTCGTCGGTCTGTTTCACTCCCAGGGGGCCGCTTTTGGACTGGAATCGGATTTGCTCCTTTTTCCAGCCCAGCTTGTTGAAGAGGACCCAGGCGCTGGCAAGGGTGGCGTGGCCGCAGAGAGGCACTTCTATGTCGGGCGTGAACCAGCGTATGTGAAAGTCTTCTTCTGCGTTATCAGGAAGGGGGACCAGAAAGGCCGTTTCCGAGAGATGATTTTCCAGCGCCATTTTTTGCATGGTGTCGTCCGGCAGCCATTCTTCAAGTGGCATGACGGCAGCGGGGTTTCCGCCGAAAACCTGGCTGGCGAACGCGTCGACCTGATATATCGGTAGTGTTTTCATCCCCTTTCCTTTCGCGAGATTCGATGAGTGATAGCCAGAGTCACCATTCTCCGTTTATGCAGACAACCATAACAGATTCAGATATTGTGATTTTGGACCGGTACAGGCTTTTTTGTTCGACATCTGTGCTGGTGAGAATCTGTTTGATCTGTACTGCAGCCATTCTGGATTGATCTGGCAGGATGAAGCGATGGGCATTCTCTATAATCAGGTAGCAGACCAGTTACACGCATTGATTCGTGATGGGGTTTATCGCGAAGGCGAGCGGCTGCCTGGTGTTCGGGCGCTCAGCCGACAGTTTGGCGTGAGTGTGTCCACGGTGCTTCAGGCCCACCAGACGCTGGAGGCGCGAGGTTACCTGGAAGCACGGGAACGCAGTGGCTATTTTGTGCATCTGCCCAGGCGGGATACGCCAGAACCAGTAATGCAGAAGCACAAAGCCAAGCCGGTGCCGGTGAGTGCCCGTGATATGGCGCTTGATCTTTGCGCAGATGAGCAGAAGGTGATGGTGCCGCTGGCGGCTGCGATACCCCACCCGGATTTCCTGCCGGTGCGCCAGATTCAGCACGCCACGCTCTGGGCGGCTCGTCGTGGACTGGAAACGCTGGACTACGCTTTTCCTGGAAAGATCGAGTACCGCCGTCAGATTGCCCAGAGAATGGCTGCACTGGGCATCATCGCAACACCTGGGGATATCCTGGCCACCAATGGTGCACAGGAGGCTATCATCCTGGCCCTTCAGGCCGTCACTAAACCCGGGGATATCGTGGTTGTTGAGTCGCCTTCGTTTCCGGGCATCCTCCAGGCGCTGGACGTGGTCGGGCTTCGGGTCATTGAAGTGCCAACACACCCTTCGGAAGGGCTGAGCCTGGAGGGGTTGGAGCTGGCGCTGGAACAGTGGCCGGTGAAGGCGTGTGTAGTCGTGCCCAATCACAGCAATCCCATGGGCGCGACGATGTCGGACCTTCGCAAGCAGCAGATGGTAAGGATGCTGGAAGCAGCGGGCGTTCCGTTGATTGAGGACGACATCTACGGCGATCTCTATTACGGCACCCATCGACCCAGACCGGCAAAAGTCTTTGACCGCACCGGCAATGTTATCTATTGCAACTCCTTCTCCAAGACCATTTCTCCGGGTTTACGGCTGGGATGGATGATGCCCGGAAAATATCTGGCCGAGGCTAGCCAACAGAAGTATTTCAGCAACCTGGGCACCGCGAGCGTGCCGCAGCTTGCCGTGGCGCATTTCCTGGAGCAGGGCGGTTATGATCGTTACCTTCGTTCTGCTCGGCTACGCTATCGCGAGGCGACGGACCGTATGCGTGCGGCAGTAGGGCGCTCGTTTCCCGAAGGTACGGCCGTCAGCCGTCCCCAGGGTGGTTTCGTACTGTGGGTTCAGCTTCCTGGCACGGTGTCCGGTACAGAGGTGTTCCGCCGGGCGCGGGAGGAGAATATCAACGTGGCCCCGGGCCTGATGTTCTCCACCACCGACAAGTACGAAAACTGCCTGCGACTGAACGGTGCCAACCCTTGGAGCGAGCGGGTTGAACACGCCATTGCCCGGCTTGGCGCCATAGCGACCGCGGTTGCTGCCGAATCCTGAGCGTGTTTGGGGCCGTTGTTCGCCCCTCTGCTCGCTGACAACCTGTCATTTCGTGACAATCTGTCCAATTTTTCGGGTTATCACCTTCCTTCCGTATTGAATTCGGGTTTAAACTGAAGTTTCTGATCAATTTTCGTACGCGACGTTGCCGCTGTACGGTGAATGCCGCTCCATAATCACAATAACCCGGAGGCAGTCATGACCATCAGTTCCACGCCCGAAGGCGTTTCGGTTGCACCCCGACACATGCACTTCGATATTGCCGACGACCTCAAAACCCTGTGGCACGGCAATGACACCTTCCGCACGGCGTTCTTCAATGCGCTTTCGCTCCAGTTCCCCGATGGCGAGCAGCAGTTTATCAATGCGGTTCGGCTCTACCGGGACAAGGTGGACGATCCCAAGCTTAAGGAAGAGATTCGCGGGTTTATTGGCCAGGAGGCGCTGCATAGTCGGGAGCACAAGCACTACAACGAAGCGTTGAAGGCTCGTGGGTACAACATCGATGCCATTGATGAGCGATTCCGCAGGCATATGGCGTGGGTAGGCAATCTGCCGCCCAGTCGCCAACTGGCCGGAACCTGCGGCGCCGAGCATTATACCGCGGTGCTGGCGAATGCCATTCTCCGTCACCCGGAATGGATGGAAGGGGCCACACCGGACATGGAAAAGCTGTGGCGCTGGCACGCCATCGAGGAAACTGAGCACAAATCGGTGGCTTTCGACGTCTATCGACACTGCGTTGGCAATGAGCGTCTTCGCCGGATTGTATTCCTGTTTGTGACCTGGAATTTCTTCAAGTACACCTTCCTGAACACCTGCAGCCTGCTGAAAACCGATGGCAAGTTATGGAACCTGGGTACCTGGGTCGGCGGCATTAACTTTTTATGGGGCAAACCGGGGGTCTTGCGCAAGTGCATGCCTGATTTCCTGGCCTATTTCCGCAAGGGGTTTCATCCGTGGCAACAGGATAACCGTGAATTGATCGAGAAAAACCTCAACGAACTTGAACTGAAGCCATCCGCTCGTTAGCAGAGTGCTGAAATATTGACCGCTTTGTGTAAGACTGGGCGCTGCCAAAAACAATGACAATAAAGGGAAGCAACCGACCGGAATAGCTTCCCATAGCTGGAGGCCCCATGCGCGTTGGTCTTATCGTTGATTCTGCATGCGATCTGCCCTATGAGTTCAGTCGCAAGCATGATCTGTTTGTTCTGCCAGTCACTGCCGTTATTGATGGCCAGACCTACATCGACGAGCACGAGCCGGTCAGGACCCAGGAGTTCTACCAGAGCGGCCTGTTGCAGAAGGGCCACCACGCCGAAACACACGCCTTCTCCGCCGAACAGATCCACGACCTGTTCATGGAAAAAATTGTCACGGAATTTGACGTCGCCATCTGCGAGACGGTCACCCGTTCCCGCAGCCTGATTTTCCAGAACGCTACGGAAGCTATGAACAGTGTGATGGGGCACTATCATGAGGCCCGTCACGCCGCCGGGCGTGAGGGCAAGTTCTCCATGCGGGTGATTGATAGCAAGCAGATCTTTGCCGGCCAGGGGCTGCTGGCGGCTCACACCCTTCGCCTGATTGAGCAGAAGCTATCGAAAAACGCCTTACGCAATGAAGTCGACACGTTTACCGACAAAATCTATACCTGCGTAATTCCCCGCGATCTGCACTACATTCGCGAGCGTGCACGGCGGCGCGGTGACAAAAGCGTGTCGGCCCTGGTGGCGTTTCTCGGCAAGGCACTGAACATCACCCCGGTCATTTTTGGTCAGGGCGCTGAAGGGCAACCCGTCGCCAAAACCCGAAGTTTCGACGTGGCAGTGGAGAAAGTGATGAATTACGCCACCGCGAGGGTCGAGGCAGGCCTGTTGACGCCCTATGTCAGCCTTTCCTGCGGCCTGACCTGGACTGACATCGAGGACCTTCCGGGGTTGAACCGCCTGCGTGATGCCTGTGAAAAAAACGGTGTTGAGCTGTTACTCTCCCAGATGGGGATTACCAGCAGCATATACATTGGCCCCGGTAGCCTGTGCCTGGCGCTTGCCGCAGAACCCCACGAATTCAGCGATTTCCAGTAGCCGGGACTATCGGGCGCCCAGGCACCACCTCCCGTTTCTTGGCCCACTCGCACACAAAAGGCTGTATCTTCGGCAAACGCAGCCGGTCGGGCTTCGTGTTAGCCTCATGTCGTTCTCAATTCAGAAGCCCACTTCCAGACTGCACCGGACCCCGATTATGACCAAAGGTAAAACGGATCTCGCCAATGCGTTGTTCGAGCAACACGTAAAACACGAACTGGCTTCCCTGAAAGGGGCCAAGTTGCGGCGTTTTCTCGAAACCGAAGTGGATGAACTGTTTGACTATGCCGGGGCCATCACCTTGAACCGGCTGACCTCGGCGGAACAGGTTATGGGCGTGATCCAGCGTATTGTGATCGACATGGAACTGGATGCCGGCATCCCGGAACTGGCAGCGGAGATGGCCACGGAAGTGCTGAATGCCCCGGTTCAGAAAACCTCGCGGCTGCGGGATATTATCACCCGGGAGCAGGCCACCGGGTTCCTGGAAGAAGCCCTTGAGCTTCGGCATCAGCGGGAGCGGGTGATCAGCGAGATCATGGCTCACCCGGTCTATCAGGAGCTGGTATCCAATGTGGTGTATCAGGGCGTGGTGAACTACCTCTACGAGGACAACCTGATTACCAAGAGTGTTCCCGGTGTCGGCTCGATGATGAAGTTTGGCAAGCGCATGGCCAACAGGGCGGTTCCGGGACTGGATGAAACCTTTGAGCGCCGTTTCAAGGCCTGGCTGTCCGACAGCCTGCCGGGGCTGATCAGTCGGAGTGAACAGTTCCTGAACAGCGCTCTGACCGATGAGGAGCTGCGCGACAGCGTGATGGCCGTGTGGGTATCGCTGGAAGACCGCACTATTGAAGAGCTGCACGAAGGGTTAGGGGATGTGCAGCTCCAGGAGTTTGTGGTGTTGGGGTACGAGTTCTGGCTGCAGTTCCGCCAGACGGCGTATTTCGAGGGTTGCGCCAGGGCGGTGGTGGAGCACCTGTTCACCCTGTATGGCGAAAAACCGGTGATTGAGCTATTGGGCGCGGTTGGGGTCGACCGCGATGTGGTCATGGCGGAGGTGGATGCCTACGCACTTCTTGTGATAGACGTGCTTCGGGAGGAGGGGTATCTTGAAGCCCTGATCCGTCGTCGTCTTGCGCCGTTCTACAAGTCGGCCGCGGCGAAAAAGATTCTGCAGCAGGAGAGCTGAGCACTCCTGCGTTCGCGTGGGATGTTTGGCAATGCTGGTACCAACGGAGCTGTTCTGGGCCTATCTGGTGGCCATCTCGTTACTGACCGTCACGCCCGGGGTGGATACCCTGCTGGTAATGCGGAACGCCGGGCGGGGTGGGCTGAAGCATGGTTTGCGGGATGGCTGTGTAACCAGCGTGGGCATCTGCTGTGGGTTGTTTATTCACGCCACCCTGTCCGCTCTGGGTATTTCAATGCTGCTGGTGGAGACGGCCTGGGCGTTTACCGCGGTCAAATGGGCAGGTGCCTGCTACCTGATCTGGCTGGGACTGAGCTCGCTGCGTCAGGCCATGGCCCGCGCCCCCGCAAAATCCGATGGGCCATCGATATCGAGCGCTGAGCCCCCACTGATGAAGCCGGTATCAACCTGGGCGGCGTTTCGCGAAGGCCTGCTGTCGAACGTGCTGAATCCGAAAACGGCGCTGTTCTATATGGCGTTGCTTCCTCAGTTTATCGATCCCGCCGGCAACGCATTCCAGCAATCGCTGTTTCTTGCGGCGGTTCACTTTGTGCTGGCGATGGCCTGGCAATGTGGGCTGGCGCTGGTGGTGGTCAAATCACGAAGGCTTGGCGTGGGGCAGGGCGTAAAGCGCATGCTGAACGCGCTGACTGGCGGTTTCTTCGTCGCTATCGGAGCAAAACTGGCGACGCAGTGAAGTGGTGATGTATGAAAAAAGGGGAGCCGAGGCTCCCCTTTTTTGATCGCAATGCGCTGAAAGCTGCTATTACTTTTCGAGGTACTGCAGCTTGTCCGGCTTGCCGTCCCACTCTTCGGCTTCTGGCAGCGGGTCTTTCTTTTCGGTGATGTTGGGCCACTTGCCAGCCAGGTCGGCGTTGAGCTCCACAAACTGGGCCTGATCCGCAGGCAGCTCGTCTTCCGAGAAAATCGCCTCAGCAGGGCACTCCGGCTCACACAGGGCGCAATCGATGCACTCATCCGGATCGATTACCAGAAAGTTCGGGCCTTCGTAGAAGCAGTCAACCGGGCATACTTCCACGCAGTCCGTGTATTTGCACTTGATGCAGTTATCAGTAACGACAAACGTCATAGTCAGTTTCCTGGTCCAGTAGTCAATCTCATCAGTGTAATAATAATTGCGCGATATTGTATTGAGCGGCCTGCCCTGTCGCAAGCGCTGAGGCGCACTATCGTTATTACACAGATCAATTCTGCCGCTGAGTTCCGCTATTTCCCCAGCAGTTCTTTCAATTCGTACAGTCGGTTAAGAGCATCCCTCGGAGTCAGTCCGTCCACATCCAGGTCGGCAAGGCATTCTTCCACTTTGCTGGGCTCCAGGCTGGCGAACATGTCTGCCTGCATAACCGGCTCGCTAACACGGGCGGAGCGTGGCTGTTTTTCAGGTTCAGCCGGCGCCATGGCGGTATCATCGGCTGCTGGCCTGGCTGGTGCCGCACCGCCTTCAAGGTGTGACAACTGCTCCTTGGCGTTGCGAATCACGTCCTGGGGCACGCCAGCCAGCTTCGCCACCTGCAAGCCATAGCTCTGGCTGGCTGGGCCGTCGTGAACGTTGTGCAGGAACACGATGGTGTCGTCGTGTTCCGTGGCGGTCAGGTGAACGTTAACGGCGTGCTCAAGATCGTCGGCCAGTTGCGTGAGCTCGAAATAGTGAGTGGCAAACAGGGTGTAGCAGCGAATGTGTTTGGCCAGGTGTTCCGCTGTCGCCCAGGCCAGGGACAGGCCGTCGAAGGTGCTGGTGCCGCGCCCCACCTCGTCCATCAGCACCAGGCTGTATTCCGTGGCGTTGTGGAGGATATTGGCGGTCTCAGTCATTTCCACCATGAAGGTTGAGCGACCACCGGCGATGTCGTCTGACGAACCCATGCGGGTGAAAATACGATCCAGTGGCCCGATGACCACACGGTTGGCGGGCACATAGCTGCCGGTGTAAGCCAGCAGGGCTATCAGTGCTGCCTGCCGCATGTAGGTGGACTTACCGCCCATGTTGGGACCGGTGATCACCAGCATGCGCCGTTGCTGGTCCATCAGCAGATCATTGGGCACGTAGGGATCGCTCAGCAGCTGTTCCACTACCGGGTGGCGGCCTTCTTCGATATCGAAGCCGGGCGTGTCGCTGAATTCCGGGGCATTGAAGCGCAGGCTGGTGGCCCGCTCGGCAAAGTTGCTGAGCACATCCAGCTCTGCCAGGGCCTGGGCAGCGTCCTGCAGGGGTGCCAGTTCTGCGGCGACGGTTTCCAGCACCTCGTCGTACAGGGCTTTCTCCCGTGCCAGTGAGCGGCTCTTGGCACTCAGGGCCTTGTCTTCGAATTCTTTCAGTTCCGGTGTGATAAAGCGTTCGGCGTTTTTCAGAGTCTGGCGGCGGATGTAATCCACTGGCGCCTGTCCGGATTGCGCGCGGGTGATTTCGATGTAGTAGCCGTGCACCCGGTTGTAACCGACTTTCAGCGTGCTGATCCCGGTGCGCTCGCGCTCGCGAGTCTCAACGTCCAGCAGGAACTGGCCAGCGTTCTCGCTGATATTGCGCAGTTCGTCCAGCTCTTCGTCAAAACCGTCGCGGATAACGCCCCCATCCCGGATGACCACCGGCGGGTTGTCGATGATGGCCCGTTCCAGCAAGTCCGATAACTCGGGGTACTCGCTAATGGTCGTGGCGAGCTTGACGACATGGTGGGAGTTGATCGGTGTCAGTGCCTTTTGTAAATCCGGCAGGCTTAGAAAGGCATCCCGCAGCCGTGCCAGATCCCTTGGGCGCGCTGAACGTAGCGCCACGCGGGCCAAAATCCGCTCGATATCACCGATGCTTTTCAACAGGTCATGAACCGGCTCATAGTGAAAGCCGTCCAGAAGTGCTGAAACCGCCTGTTGGCGTTGTTCCACCACGGTAATGTCCCGTAAGGGCCGGTTAAGCCAACGTCTTAGCTGGCGCCCACCCATGGCGGTCGCAGTCCGGTCCATCACCCAGGCCAGGGTGTGCTGGGTGCCGCCCATCAGGTTGGTGTCGATTTCCAGATTACGGCGGCTGGTGGCGTCCAGGATTACCGCTTCCTCGCGCCGTTCACGGCTGAGTTTGCGAATGTGGGGCAGGGCGGTGCGCTGGGTTTCTTTGGCGTATTGCAACAGGCATCCGGCAGCGCAGATGGCCAGCGTGAGGTCTTCGCAGCCAAAGCCGGTCAGATCACGGACCTGCAGTTGCTGGGTAATCACGCGGCGGGCGGTGTCGGACTCAAACAGCCATGGGCCCTGGCGGCGGATACCGGTATAGCCGTCCAGTACGTCCTGATAAGGGAAGTCCTCACTGATCAGGATCTCCGCTGGGCGCAGGCGCTGGAGCTCCCCCTGCAAGCCCTCGAGATCGTCCAGTTCAGACACGGTAAACCGTCCGCTGGAGATGTCGAGCGAGGCAAAACCAAACTGCTCCCGGTGGCTGTAGATGGCGACCAGGAGGTTATCCCGGCGGTCCTCCAGGAACGCATCGTCGCTCAGCGTGCCCGGCGTCACAATGCGAACCACCTTGCGCTCTACCGGCCCCTTGCTGGTCGCCGGGTCGCCAATCTGTTCGCAAATGGCGATGGATTGACCGGCACGAACCAGACGTGCAATGTAGCCTTCAGCGGAATGGTAAGGAATGCCCGCCATGGGAATCGGGCTGCCTCCGGATTGCCCACGGGCCGTCAGGGTGATATCCATCAGCTCGGCGGCTTTCTTGGCATCCTCGTAGAACAGCTCGTAAAAGTCCCCCATGCGGTAGAACACCAGTTCATTGGGGTGTTCGCCCTTGATCTTGAGGTATTGCCTCATCATAGGTGTGTGATTAGATTCAGGCGCCTGATTCTGAACGTCTTTTGTCATCTTAGCCCGCTGCAAGATAATGTTTTAAATGAGTTTTTGAAAAATTTTGATTCCATAAGGTTTCAGGAAGTTCCATTTAAGCGCATAGGTTAGTGTAGGTTTTAGTGTAGGTTTTTTGATATATGGGCTATGATTTCGATCAAAGGCGCAAAAACCTACACTTTTACGGCCCGACTTGGAGTGACCGCAATGGCAGCGAGTCAGAGTAACAAACCACTAACCGCAAAAACAGTTGAAACCATGAAGCCCGGCAGCAAAGACCGGGCAGACGTAGGGGATTATCGTGGGCTTCGTGTGAGCTGTGGAAAGTCTGGTATCAAGACGTTTTATTATCGTTATAAGAGCCCTGAATCCGGCAAACTCATGCAGATGAGAATAGGGCGCTTTCCGCAAACTACCTTGGCAGAGGCTCGTAATCGGCTTCTCGAATTAAAAGAGATTCGTCTCTCAGGGCTTTGTCCGTCTGCAGAGCGGAAGAAGAGTATTGAAGCGGGGAAGGTTGCTGAGCAAGCGCGGGCTGCGGAAGAAGAGCATGAGACGTTTACCGTAAAGCAATTAATTGACCTTTACTTAGAAGAGCATATTGAGGACAGGAAAACACAGGACGGGAAGTTAATTCCCGGCGCTCGCAAACCGAAAGGTCAGGCAGAAACGCGCCGCACCCTTGAAAATGATCCAGTGAGCACATTTGGTTCGCTGGACGCTACTGTCCTGACAAGGCAAATGATTGTGGACCACATTAAAGACATCGTGAACCGTGGTGCCAATGTTCAGGCAGGTAATGTGCTCCGAGAACTGACCGCAGCATATGAGTTCGCGCTGGGACTGGGTCGGCTGCCTGCTGAATTTGTTAATCCGGCCTTGCTGGCTAAGGCTAGCCTGCGACAGGCAAAAATAAAACTGACCCCACAGAAAGGTAAGAGAGTCTTATCCGACCAGGAACTAAAAAAGCTTCTCGAGTGGCTACCTGGGTCGAATTACACGCAAACTCAGAAGAATGTTATCCGATTTACCTTGTGGACTGGCTGCAGAACTGGGGAGGTCTGTGTAGCAGAGTGGAAGGACATCGACCTAGAAAGAGAAACTTTCCATATTCGTGAATCGAAAACAGCCATCGAGCGATATGTGCAACTGCCCCGTCAAGCCATACAGTTTTTGCGTGTACTTCAGATGAACACTGGTGAGTACCTATTCCCCTCTATGCGATCGAAGCAGCCAATTCAGCAGAAGCAGCTCACTGAACAGGCTTGGCGAATGCGCCAGCAGGGCAATATGCTTGATATCGAGAGCTGGACTCCCCACGATTTGCGTCGAACTGTGCGGACGGGGCTTTCGCGCCTCCGCTGTCCCAGTGAAGTTGCTGAAGCGGTTCTAGGGCATGCACGTGGAGGTATTGAAGGTACATATGACCTACACCGCTATGAAGCCGAGTGTCGAGAGTGGCTGCAGAAATGGGCGGATCACCTCGATGCTCTGACAAAATCAGACACGTGAGAGCTTCGCCGCGATCCGGAGCCGCACAAAAGATTTTGAACTTGGTTTTTTAGGGCTTCTAATTAATCAGTACCACTCGGGAAGTGACTCCTCCAGCTTAATTAGCTCCGCTACTTGAGTGAGTTGGATATCCCTGATCAGGAGCCGATGCTTCTTCTGCAGTAGATCAAAGGTGCGGTGATGCATCCCTTTCGGGCGCTCACGAGTTTCAGGAGTTGAGTTGTTTGGCTGTCCGGGATAGCTGGCTTCAATAGATCTGAGTTTCCGGAACATTCTCTGAATTTGGTTTTCCCGCTGGCTTTGGTAAGCGATCCTCCAGCAATGCCGGCAAAGATTCGGTGTCGGTCCATAAAGAATTGCGACACGTCGACCACAATATTCGCCTGGGCAGAGAAACCAAGGGCGGTAGCCGCCAAAATGACAAGGTGTCCAGGCGATCTCGATAAATTGGGACGCAAACTGAGCCTGCCGGTCGCAGGCAATGAATTTGAGTTCCAAACAATCCCCATGTGTGACTACTGACAATACTCCAAGTTTCATGCCTTGTGTGTACTGATGCAGGTTGTAAGCCTGCCCAGGTTCAAGGAGCTGGTCTCTTTGAAGTTCGCGAACATCGAGGCTGATGAACTGTTCAGGACAAGGCTTTGTCGTTTTTGAGGGTTTTCTCCCACTAAACATTCCGCCCATCGTTCAATCCTTTTTTTCGAAATCAATAGCAAAATTTTCAGTCTTATGTGAGTGTCGTGGTTTGAAGTACTCGCTTGCCAGTTTATCAAGTTTACAGCAAGACCCGGAGGCTGGAGGTTGCTGACAATCTCCCGGCCTGCCATCTGCATTTGCATTGTCGCCATTCCATCAATGTCGCCAACCCCATTTCCAGAATGGATACCTATTTACGCTCGGCTGCAGTGAGGGCTGAGGTGGTTCTTTAAAACCAGTTAATTGGTGAGCAATGGTTGTAGGCAGCGACAAGTACAATGTCTCACGTCGCTTACCAACCATACCGTCTTTTCTGAACAGCTTGCCATGCGCCATAAAAGTAATCTCGTGGTCATACTTGAACACGTTTAGCCTTTCGACCTGAATTCGCCTTGACTTACCTTGTTGCATGGCCTGCAGAATATCCCCGGGACGAATGCCGAGGATTTTTTCAGAGATTCTTTGTTTGGCGGCAGCAAGCTCTGTTTCCCATAGCTCTATGCGTTGCTCGGCAGAGACTAATCCATCCTGCAGTACCTGGAGCGCATTGAACTGTTCGACTGGCCACCAGACCTTCATGGCACGCCCGAGTTTCAGATGTAAATCGGCATCTAGGAGGTCGTACACGAGAGAAGAACCAAGTGTATGCATATCCTCAGCTTCTAGCAGCGTTTGCAGTAGATCCCAGTCTTCTCGATGTATTTGAAGCTCCGGATCCGTGTGAGTATAGCGAGGCTGCTCAGGCACGAAAGATAGCGGTCCAAGATGGTCAATTGGAACTTGATTCGTTTCATAAATATCTGTGGGTGATTTTTGCTCAATTCTGAGCCAAGCATGTGTCTTGGACACGCAAAGATCGGCTTTGGCGATCCAGTACGATTTAGGCGCGAAGATATACCGAACGCTCTGGCAATATTCTGAGCTGTTGAGTGGTATCGCTGAGAAGGACAGCTGCTGCTCATCGACTAATCTATTGGCGTTGGCAAGATGGCGTAGTAGTTCCTCGGAAACACGGACCACCACGAATTCGTTCTCGGACCGGTAATCCGGTGTTTCGGATTTAGGGAAAACCAAAACATTCTTTGCCACTAGCGGGAGAAGAGCATCCAATAGACCGGCGGCTACCTGTCTTGCAGAAACAAACGGGGTGTTGGGCAGGAACTCTTCAAAGTGCTTAATTGCCGTGGTTAAAATCGCAGAGGCCAGTGCGGGGTCGATGTGCATAAGCCTTGATCCTTTGAACTCGAAATGGCCCAATTCGCGGTTCCGGGCCAGAACGGTCTCGGCAGCCTTTTTAAAGAGTTCCTGTTTCCGTTCAGATAAATGAATTCCAGGCTGAATTGATTTTTGGCTGAGTCGAGCCACAAGGTTGTCTTGGTAAGCAGCCATCGGAGGAATAGGCCGATTCGGATTGCCCTTAAACCGTGCCCAGTAGCCTCTAGGGGGCTTGGGAATTTCGAGCTTGGCACATCGTTTTGTGAGCGCGACACCTGAAATCCCGAGGGTTGCCGCTAGCTGTGTAGTGGTCAACTAATCCCGGACAGTATTTTAAGTTTTTCTTCCGCGACTACAGGTGGCATGCCGTCATTGAATGTATGGGGACGCTGCCGGTTGTAGTAGTCCATCAGGTAGTCACCAATATCCTTTCTTGCATCAGGAATCGAGCGGTATCCAAGTGATGGGATCCATTCGCTCTTCAGGCTCCGGAAGACCCGTTCCATAGGGGAATTATCCCAGCAATTTCCCCGACGACTCATGCTTTGCTCCATGCGGTAACGCCAGAGCCTCTGACGGAATAATCGGCTTGCGTACTGACTGCCCTGGTCAGAGTGGAACAGAACCCCTGTCGGTTTTCCCCGTTGTTCATACGCGTGATCCAGTGCCTTTACGACCAACTCTGCATCAGGCCGGTCTGATAGCGCCCAGCCGACCACACGGCGGGCATAGAGATCCAGAACAACCGCAAGATAGCTCCATCGCTGACCAGCCCACACATAGGTGATGTCACCGCACCACGCCTGGTCTGGGTGGCTGACGCTGAACTCACGATTCAGCCGGTTTGGAATGTCGGGCCTTTCCACAGTGGCCTGTTTGTATGCGTGTGGGCCAGGTTGCTTGCAGATCAGTCCCAGCTCACTCATGAGGCGGCGAACCTTGAAGCGTCCGATCACAACGCCTTCCTCATTAAGCATGGCGGTGATCATACGGCTTCCCGCTGAGCTTCGGCTCTTGCGAAAGATCCGGTTCACATCGGCTCGCAGAGCCACTCGCGTGGCATCCACTACGGACCGCCTCCGGCGATAGTCGTAATAACTGGATCTCGACACTTCAAACGCTTTACAGACCATCTCAACCGGCTCCTGCTCACTCAACTGGTCTATCAGCGCGTACGATTCATCTCGTCCGACATCAAGAGAGCGGTAGCCTTTTTTAGTATCGATTTCTCCCGTTCCAGCCTCTCACAACGGGCTTCCAATTCCTGGATTCGCTGCTGTTCCGGGGTCATGGCTTTGGACTTGGGTGTAACACCGCCACGTTCTTCGGAAAGCTGTTTTACCCATCGCCTGAGGGCGTTCTCGCCGACATCTAAAGAGCGACTGGCTTCGGCAACACTGTAGCCCTGGTCAAGCACCAAACAGGCAGCTTCCTGCTTGAACTCTGGTGTAAAAGATCGTCGTTTTCTGGTCATCAGACACCTCGCTTATGGTGGCGATATTACCACCTACGTTGGTGTCCGGAATCATTGAACCACTACACTGTTCACTGGGCATCGACCACACGAGATGGAAAAGCTCCTCCCGATCTTTCTCGAGACTGCTATCGTCCGATTCTGACTGCATTGCACCAACCCCCTTGCGACCCTTGTATAGATTCTAGGCGATTTCCTCTTGTGCGAAGGATGATCAGAGTGTCGTATCAGATTCAGCTTACGATCTTGGTTTCCTTAGGCGAATCATTCAGTATCGACAACACACACTATCTCTTGGCGTTGGAAGTAAACTTGGGAAGGGTAGGATGCGTTTAACAAAAATTAAGGACATTAGAGGGTTTCGAATATTCAAAGACTTCACGTGGCCGGAGAACCTTGATGAATTTGCACGCTTCAACTTGATCTACGGTTTAAATGGAAGTGGCAAAACGACTTTGACGAGTATTTTTTCGGATCTGGAGCATCAGCGAGCGGCGAGCGCATCGTCATTGAACTTCGAGTTCGGTGATAAAACGGTAAACGGAAAGTTGCCTCAAAATGCTTCTGTTCCCGCAGTCCGAGTATTTAATCGAAGTTTTATTCAGCACGCCATCTTCGAAGATCCAGCACAGCAGGAGTTGGCGCCTGTTTTCTACCTTGGTGAGGATTCTATTGAAAAGCAAAAGAAAATCTCAGATTTGAGGGATGAGGTCGAGACCATTGTTGCGGACCTAAAATCGCTCGATTCCCAGCAGGGCTTTAAACAGAAGGCGTTTGAAAAACTCTGTAGCGAGCGAGCGTCCAGCGTAAAAAATGCTCTCACAAGGCCCGGAGGCCGGTTCAATAATTACAATCGCTCTGTTTTCGAAAATCGGGCGGAGGAATTGTTGGCCGCTGGTGGAGCCCGCTTGGATGAAACGGATAGGGAGCAACTGTTAAGTGTTGCGCATGCTCAACCCCTTGAAAATGTCTCTAACGTGAAGCTGCCTACAATTAAGTTCATGGAACTGACCCAAAGAGTAGAGCTGTTACTGGAAAGATCTGTAACGGCAACGGTTATCCAGGACCTACGTGAAAACCCTCAGCTTGGACATTGGGTACAGTCCGGTTTGAATCTCCACAAAAGTCTCTCTGAACAAAGCCACTGCCTGTTCTGCGAACAGGGACTTCCTGAGGGGCGCTTGGAAGATCTGGAAGCCCACTTCAATGATGAACTCAATCGATTTCAGACGGAGCTGGACACTGAGATCCAGAAAATCGAATCCTCAATCGGAGCAATCAAAGGCGTCGAGCTTCCTGCTACCGGACTGCTTTATCAGCACCTCCAGGCTAATTTCGAAAAATACTCTGGACAATGGAGTTCGAGTAAACGGAGCGTGGTTAATTTCCTACAGTCCTTGGCATCTGCACTAAAGAAGAAGCGGGATAATCCCTTTGAACGAATGCAGATTCGAGATTTTTTATTTGCATTCTCTACAGCGGCGAAAGACTCTCACTGGTTGCTGAAGACCGTTAGCATAGCGCTGGATGCCTCACAGAACGTCGCAGCACAGTTTGGGCTCGAGGTCATCGACCGGATCAATAAGTTGATCGACGAACACAATCGGCACAGCTCATCATTTGAGCAACAAGTCCAAGACGCCATGCATAGGGTTGCAGATGACATGGTTCTTGAGTCTCTCGACGAGTATCAACAATACAAGACAGATTTGCGTCAGTTGGTTACCGCCATTGCGGAGAAGAGGATAGCGCGAGATAAGAACAGGGAGCGGATCAGGCAACTCGAAGAGGAGATACGCCAACATTTAAGAGCCGCTGAGGAGTTGAACGATGAAGTAGCTGCATACCTTGGACGGCGCGAACTGAAGTTTGAACCATCTGACTCGGGCTATCGATTGTTTCGTTACGGAGAACCGGCTTATCACCTAAGTGAGGGAGAGCGAACTGCGATCGCCTTTATGTATTTTCTGAAGACGCTCGAGGATGAAAGTCTGGATCTTACGAAAACAATAATCGTTATTGATGACCCAATATCCAGCCTGGACGCTAACTCCCTATATAGCGCTTTCAGTTTCATGAAAACGAAAACCGCAGAAGCAGCGCAGCTTTTCATTCTCACGCATAATTTTCAACTTTTCCGGTTAGTTCGAAACTGGTTCGACCATGTGAACGGCCGGAAGAAGAAAAATCCGCTGAATGCTCATATGTATCTTCTTGAAGCGCAGTGGGATGAGGGAGAAAGAACTTCGTCATTGGTTCCCCTTGATCCTTTGCTCGCTAACTACGAATCCGAGTATCACTATTTATTCAAGCAAATCTGGAGCGTTGCTCAAAGCACAACAGCTGCGCCCCTTGATCAGTATTACGTGTTGCCCAACGTGGCACGGCGGCTATTAGAAACATTCCTGAGCTTTAAGTTTCCGGGTGACAAGCCGGGGCTTGGTTTGTTGATGTCTAAGGCGGACTTCGATCCGGCAAAGAAGACCCGTCTGTTGCGGTTTTTGCATGTCCATTCCCATCATGATCGTGTGGCTGATCCGGAGCATGACCTCTCAACTCTCAGCGAGGCTCCTCAGGTTTTTTCTGATCTCCTGGAGCTCATGCAAACTTTGGATGAAGATCATTACAAGGGTTTGGTAGAAAGCCTACAGCACCAGTAAATCTGCGTGCTGTTCAGACCTGGCCTTCGCCGTAGGCATGAACGTCGATAATGACCTGGTAATTCTTATCCGCTATGGCCATGCCGATGTAGCCCAGGATTGTGCCCTTACTGCTGCAGTACAGACCGGCCAAATTAATTTTCGCTCTATATTCGGACGATTCGAAGAATCGGCATCATGTTAACCGTTACTTCGCAACACTCTGTTCATAAAGCCAGCGGTTTGCTTGGCGCCGCCCAACATTATCAAGGGCGTGCTCGGGCACATCGCTGTGCAACACAGCCTCTAGCCATACCTCCCGGTAACCGTTCAGCAACTGATGGCGCTCTCGGCTGCTCTTGCTAGCTAGTATGCGATCAATAAAACCCTCGTCATTGCCGGGGCCGGGAATAAGATTCAGTTCCCTCATCAAGTCAGCAGCTCGGCAGAGCAAGGGTGTTACGCCCGCAAATTGCCGTTCTTCGGGTTGCCCCACAGAACTGGAAATCTCGGCAAAAACGCTGGTCAGGGCACTGACAGAACTGACAGAAGTTTCTGTAGTCAGGTTCCCTGGATCCATTTCTTGGACTTTTCTCAACCATTTACCCATTTTGATTTCCCCACCAGTTGTAGATGATCTTGGCTCGGCCACCTGTACTTACGTCGGTAGCAAACAAATATCGGTGATCAACCAGTATTTCCAGCGCTTCCGGTGTGATGCTTGAGTCAACACCGCTCCAGCACTTGCGGTAAACATCCCTAGCTGTAAAGGGACTGTTAATCTCTGACCGTTTGCGCAGAATGATATGAGCTGCTTGAATCTCTGCACCGACAGACGCGCTGTAGAGTCGGTTGGCGTGGGTGCGTAGGTAATCGGCCCAGTCCAGTGCCATGGCGGTGGCTTCGGCACTGACAAAATCTCGCTCGCCGTTAATGATGGCGAACAACAGAGCCAGGCCACTGACTGTTTTCGGCATTTTCAACAAATGGCTTTCCATAACCGATGCGAGCCTGCTACTGCGGGCTTCGCCCTGTATTTCTTCCATCCAACTGATGAATAAACTCTGCCCCTCAGGGCTAAAGTGCCAGACCTCAGGTGCGCCTTTCTCGCTACGGGCTTTCCAAGCATGGAGTCGTCTAAACACGTTGGCATAACGCTCTTTCGCTTCGGCGTTCACGGGCCTGTCATGCCACTTCCAGGCTTTAACCGGGTCCGGCCAGACAGCCAGCTGAAAGCGTTGAATCAGTCCGTCATCGGTCGCGCCTTTAGTGGCACCACGAACGATTGGGGCGATTTTGGCGGGTTGAATACCGCCCACAATCGAAAGCATGCAATTTTCGATACGAATGGTGCCTCGGCCTATCCGATCGTAGGTGTAATCATCCTTACCGTTGAAGCTTTCCAGATAAAAGGCACGGTCAGACGCATACTCCTCCTGATTCATCTTGGCCAGCCAGCCGGACAACTCGTCACGTATCAAAAGCAATCCGTTCGGGTTTTCGTTCAGCCGCTCGCCCAATGCCTCAACTGTGGCATCGTTTACCACCAGACGGGCTAGGGTCGGCTGTCTGTCGGAGCTGTCTTCATTGGCTTTCAAGGCTTCAATCGCTGCGCCCCTCTCGCCATTTTTAAGATGAGCCTTAGCGGCTTTCTCAAGCTCTGCCTTTTCCAACTTGCGGAGCCTGGCTTCAGCCTTTTGCTCCGAAACACTTTCCCCGTGTTCCTCACGAAGCGCAGACTCTATTTCATTAAGCGGGAAGCGCATTTCGCGAAGAGACGGTGATTTCATCGCGCTAGGCCCACCAATCAATGCGGCCCACATGTTGGGGAATTCACTCCATTGGTCATCTGCTTGTTTGGGAGCCAAGCATGCTTTTCGGCCTACAAGAGCTCCAAGGCACGCAATTGCAGCAACTGCACAGAAATCTGGCGGGCATTGTTGGCGCTGAGCGACATCCATTACAAAGTCGCGAATGTCCGCGGGCAGGGTTTCCGGCTCGAAAGGCTCAACAACTGGAAGTGGTGGTGGCAGTGGGATGGGAGCCGCCGCCAATTCACGAGGTTTTAGAAGATTATCTATACAGTTGGTCGGGTTCATACGCCTCCCCATTTCGCGGCGTGTGAGCAGTTGAAAGCGTCATTGAAATCTGTGCAGACACAGCTCTCGCCACAGAAAGGTGGCCAGGTCAGGTCCGCTCCAGTTGCTCTGGCTGCCAATCGTGCCTTAAAGATTCCGGGATTGCCGGCAGTTTGGTGGTCATTGTCAGCACAGAGTTTAACTCTTCCTTCAGAAATAAAGCCGGCTGTATACGCCACAGACTGCAGGTTGCCTGCGTTCATTGCGCATAGAACTTTATGACCGGTGACCTGCTGAAGTGATGCGCCCGTTGCAAATCCTTCGCACACCAGAACTGCCTCTACATCGCTGCCGGGTATTACGCAGAAGCACTCTTTAACTCGACCGCCTTTTAAGAATCGCTTATCGCCGTCCGGCCAGATGAGCTGCAAGTTCCACAGTCTTCCTTGGGGGTCAACCAGAGGAACCAATAAGCGGCCCCCTAGTTGTCGAAGATGCTGTGGTCCGATGTTTTTGCGTTGCAGATATGGGTGCGTTTGGCTCGCCGGTTTCGCTTTATGCCAAAGCTGTTCTGCTTTCAAGGAAGCTTCGTGCTGCTTTTGGCGCACTGACTCCTGCCGTTGCAGATGAATGAGCTGAAGGCGCTTTTTGTATTCCCAGCGCTCGCCTTGTGACATTTCATCGGTATTCCGGCTACACCAAGTTGCCCATGTGCCAGTCCGCCAGCTTCCGAAGGCGCCAGCGGAAATGTGGCCGGAGTAAAGAACATACCAGCCATTTCGGGAGCCGGGTCTGTCGCCGTTTACATGAAATCGGTGGATTTCACCATCTGCCAGAATTCCATTTTCAACAGGTAGGCCTCGCAGCATTAGATGTTCGGCAAACGCGGAACGTGGATCACCATATCTCATTTGGTCCCCCTTCCTTATTTGCTTTTCTCTGAGCGGCTTGCCTCGACTTGAGCAGCGAGCCATTCCTGGACTTCAGATTCGATCCAGCCAACCGCTCGGCCCGGACCAAGTGAGATGGGTTTTGGGAATTCACCTTTCGCGACGCGGCGGTTCAGGCTGCTGTATGACAGTCCTGTAACTCCGAGAACGCTGGGTAGGCGCTGAATTTTGATAGCCATGTTGGTGCCTCCTGGGGCGTGTTGAACATGGCTGGCATTCTGTCGGAGGGGGGTATTAAGAGCATCGCAATTGCAGAAGATCATTCTGCAATTGCGGAAAGGCTATTTGAGTTCGAGGGCCCGTTTCGCCTCTGGAAATTTGCGGCTCAAGTTGCTTGTTGAGAGGCCTCCGTATCCGTCGTAGTGGCTTGCTAACGCCTCAATTAGGGCTGATTCGTTTGCAAAAGACGGGTGTTTCTCAACATTGGGCAACTCTCCGTGAATGGACGACAACAGTGCAGCAATAATCCTTTGATAACTAACTTCTGATCGGGGGTGAGCTGATGCTTCACTGCTGACGTTGGCTTTAAGGCGATTGGACTCGGCGATCAAAGCCGCGTTAGCTTCCTTCAGCTTTCGGTATTCAACCTTCGCCTTTTCCAATCGCAGCTCAAGCGCTTCATTTTTTGCCTTGATTGTTTGGTAATCTTCAAGGCTTATGCCGGAGCCTGAAACACGTTCATGGGTATCAAATAGAAACGCTGGCTTTTCACCAGGAAATGCCTCCTCCATCCATTGCTTTAGATCGCGACCCTTGCAGTGTCTCCGCTCAAAAGCGACTGAGTCATTGGAATCAACTGGTTCGGCGTCTTCACGTCCATAGGACAGTGCACCATGCTCCATTGCTTCTGCAATAGCTCGGCTTCTCGGTTCAATGCAGGGGATGTATGGGTGCACCCACACGCTTCGACCAAAACCGGTTGACGATAGTTGTTGGCATTCACTTACAATCTTTCCAAGAAGGTCTTCAGTGACACCACACCACAGGGCCGCTGCTTGAGGTATCGAAAAAACTGCAAAATGCGCTTTGATGGATGCGCAGCTGTCGTTTTCCCAAGGTTTTGTATCCATGACTTAATTTCCTACATTGCCTCTAAGACTGCTTGAGGTGGCAGCGAGAACCCTTTTCCATACAAAGGCACCGCTACCACCACCAGCGTCACGGGCTTTTCAAGATTTAATGTCATCCGGTACTCTCCTCGAAACCCAGCCTGTTCCGGGTACAGCAGCATCACCTGGTCACAGCGGTACGCGCTGGCATAGGTGCTGAGCTGATAAAGGTCCGCAGGAGATAGGGAAGCTATGGGGTTACCAGAATCCAGCAGCTTCCACTTGGTATCCAGAATGGTTACTGGTCGGTTCAGCGCATTCAGCAGGCTGATGTCTGGGCGCATTAGAAGCCGGCCTTTGCCGGAATCGTCTTCGCCAAGAAATTTGCGAGGGCCTTGTTCCATCAGACGCAGGCCCATCTTTCGGGCGGTTGGCCGCAGCTTTACAGCCACGAAGCGCTCGAATAGCTGGTTCATGTCAAACAGCAAGCTATAAACCTGCTGCTGACCGGCCCGAGCGTCCATGTACTGGCCGTCAATGAACAATCGGGCCAGCTCCACTACGCTGGCATAGCGGCGTTGCATCCGGTTCAGGTCATCGGCGCGGGGCAAATGGTCGCCTTTGTGAATCATGCCTATTCCGCCAAAGCGCATCCGCATGCTCTGGATGTGTTGGCGAAGCATGGGCGAACTTGCAAGATTGGTCATGCAGAGCAGGGCGGTGTGTAAAAGCCTGTTCACAGGAATATCTACAACCAGCTCATTGAATCGGCAAGCCAGGCGCTGCGGCTTGAACAGGTTTTCCCGCTGCTGGCGGATCAGATCAATGCGACCGCGCACTTGGTCGAGCGTATCGTCCACATCACGATAGTCCCTTAGCAAGCCTTGTTGCAGCTGTATTTCCAGCAGTTTCAGATAGTAGCGAATAAACACATCCAGTAAGCGATGGCTGCTGGTTGCGAGTCCGGCCTGCTGGGTACTCAAGCCCTCGATGTCGCCGGCAGTGTCCAGCATTTCGATCAGAGTCGTGCGTTGCTGCTCAGGTGTTTGATGGGGGAAAACCTTGGGCAGGATCTCGATCTGTAGTCGTTGTTGAATTTGTACCACGCCGCAGAACTGCCGGAACTTAACCCGGTTCCGGCTCCACTCAAGGCAATTCTTGGGCAGTATGCTCCCGGCGGCGGCCAGGGCATCAGCTTCCTCCGCCGTTATGTCATCGTCCTTGCCGATACTCAGCCAGCTATGTTCAACGGCGCTGACCAGTTTCATACCGGTGTTTCCAGCGATTCATAGACCTTGCGCAGAGCATCCGGTGTGATATGTCCTGGCTGTTTCACTCGAAAGTCGGGTTTTTCTGGCAGATCCACATCTGCGCCGGCAAACAGCTGGCCGGGGTCCAGAATCTTGCGGGTAATAATCTGATGCTCGGCCGGTGCTGTGTCGTCCGCCAGCACCCGGCGAATCTGCTGCCAGTCGTCATAAAAGTATTCCGTCAGCATGGGGATGATGTCGTAGACCATGGCATGTCGCAGGCTGTCGATATCCTTCACTTCCATGAAGTAGGCGTGCCCGAAGGTCTGGTCCCGGTGCAGCAGATAACGCAGGCGTAGGTTAATGGCATTCAGCAGGTCGCGCAGGCTCAGCAAGCCTCCTTCACCATCCGGTATGTAACCATCCCCCTGGTTGCCGGTAATCTGTTTTGGCTCCGGCATCAGCTCAATAAACCGGAAGCGCCGGCGTAGAGCCGCGTCCATCAGGGCAATGGAGCGATCAGCGGTGTTCATGGTAGCGTAGATGTCCAAGTTCTTCGGCACACCAAAGCGCTCACCAGAATAGGGCAGGGTGATCTCCATGCCGTCCACAAGCTGGCCCTCCTCATCCCACCAGGCCCGTTTGTCGGCCTCGATCAGGGTGATCAGCTCACCAAAGATGCGGGATATGTTGCCCCGGTTGATTTCATCGATGAACAAAGCGTAGCGTTGGTTCGGGTCTTGCCGAGCCCTGTTGCAGAAAGCTTTGAAAAGGCCATCCCGTACTTCATAGCTGATACCGCCCTCGGCAGTGGTTTGCGGCCGGATGCCTTCCACAAAGTCCTCGTAGCTGTAGGACTGGTGGAAGGTCACGGTCAGGTGTCGTTTGATCCGGCTTTCCTCATTCTGAGGCCCCGACTGCAGTTTTTTCAGCTGCTCACGAAGACCTTCTCCGGCTTCCTCCCAGTCACCGGCGAAGATCCATTGTCCACCGGGTTTCTTGTCAAAGATAAGCGGAGGCTGGCGTTTATCCGGTGAGTAGTTGACGGTTTCCGATTCCATTACCGTGTGGCTCTGCAATGCGGCCCAGCACTGGGCGCGGAGGTTATTGCTGCCAACACGGCCTTGCACCCGAGTCTTTGCCTTGAAGTAAGGGTGCAGCAACAGTTCGTTGACCGTTGCACTTTTTCCCTTCTGGGTCAGGTCTGCGAGGGCTAACGCCACGGCCTCCCACCAGGACGTATTGGCCAACTGCTCTTCCAGCCATTCGCCCGTTGAGACCTGGCTGGCGGCCCGTTCATATTTTGGCTGGATGTGATTACGCCAATGATGGGTTTTGCCTGTGCCGGGTGGCCCGTAGAAAATCTGATTCACCGGTCTGCCGATATTGATGGCCTGTTGCCGAGACGTAGGCTGATTAGCCTCTATCACCTTTACAGGCGGCAACTTGTTCCAGAGGCCCGCCACGAGCTTCGCGGACCTGGGTTTGATTTCGATACCAGAGCCTTGCGGTGTCCAGTTCTGGCTATCCACAGTGCCGGCTTTCAGGTCCGCCAGACTAATGTAGGGCTCTGCCTTTGGATCACGCAGATCGGTCAGTGTGATGTCCACGTACAGTGCTTTCTCGCCTTTGTCCGCCAAATCCGGGTCGTAATGGGCATCGTCATAGGGTTCGCTGGTCACTGTGCCCCGGGCGACCAGACCTTTCGGCTCTTCACCCAGTCTCACAAGGTAAGCGGTGTCGCCCTCTTTTAACTGCTTGGAAGCGGTGCGCCAGGGTAGGGTGACATTCTCGCCACGTGCAACCCGAAGCCGGTCATCCTGAAAGGACTTCCACTCCCAGTTCTCCGGGTTCCAGGCCATTAGCCATACCCGCGGCGAGGGGCGCCATTGGTCGATCCAGGGTGAGGCGTAAAAATCAACGCTTTGCTCCTCCTGCTCTTCCAACTGTTTGCGTATCTCCAGCAGCGTTTCATCCACTTCCCGGTTGCTCATTGCTTTGAGCTTGGCTTTGGGTAGGTCGCCGAGCACCCGGGCTATTTCTTTCTTGTCACTGCCCACGGATATGGACTCAAAGTGATCGGGATAGAGCAGGAAGCAGATGATATGGCGAAACTGTCTTGCCTTGGCATCCGGAATGCTTTCCAGCCAGTCTGCAAAGGACCAGGGATTTTCCAGTGTCTGGCGTTGGGCCTCGGGTGCCAGGGCCTTAAAAGCTTTCATCATTTCGATCAGGAACACTAACTCACGCCACCGCAAGGTGTTGTAGCCAGTACCTGTACTCCCGGCTCCTGAGAGGGTCGCGTCTTCCTGTAGCCAGTTTTCTGGTAGCGTGTCGCCGGATAACTCCCAGATATTGCGCACCAGATCCCGCTTGGTACCCGGCTTGATGTTGGTGGAGAACAGCAGCAACAACCAGTTCAGCTCTGCCATCAATTTGATGGCCTCGGGGGTGGCATCCGACAGCTGTAGCGCCAGTTTGTCGAAGTAGCTCTCGTCGCCCTCCTGGGGATTCTGAATAAAGCGCTGATCCAGCTCCGCCAGTTTGGCACTGCTCCAATACTTGCCATCACCCAGCAAAGGGCCGTCATCCAGGAGGCATTGGTCCTTCCAGAGCTGGGCGGCCTCTAGCAGAGCTTTGATGTCATGACGGGGATTGTACTGGCTCATGACGGAGTTCCTTCAGTTGCGGCGAGTTGATCAAAGGCTTCCAGCACCCGGCGCTGGGTTAAATATTCTCCGTGCTCGGCGATTTCCTTGCGCTTGAGGCCAGGGAAGGTGACGGATGGATAATCTGGCCCCATCACCTCGACGGGGTCGAGAATGTAGCGCAGTTCGTCCCGAGTTAGGCCGTACAGCCGGGCATAGTAGGCATCCAGTTCGCAGCGCAGTTGATGCCGGCGGTCTGGCTCCCAGCCGAATGGCTCGCCGTCGTAGCCCAGGTCGCGGGCGAAAGGAGTAAGGTCATGGCTGGTGTAGGTGAGTTCCAGAACGCGTGGGGTGATGTAGTTGAGGTCGGCTTCGGAGTAGGCTTTCGGCGGTAAGACTGGCAATTGTTTCGCGATAAAAAAGTTCAGGTGAGTGCCGCCAACCTTATGCCGCGTCACGAAGTCGAAGACGATTGTAGAAAGGTTTCCTTGCAGCGCGGCAACCAGATTTGCGGGTGTGGTAACAGGCAAAATACATAACGGGAAGTTGTTACCGACTCCGGCGAAAGGAACTGAACTGGCAATTGTCGTGCGTTCGTTTGTGGCGTTTGTAATATCCCTGAACCCGAGCAGGTATTTAGGGCTTCGTCCCTTCAAACGTTCTTCCACCAGCAAAGCGTAATCTTGCTGTGCGGAAAACGCCGCCAGCCAGTCGTCCAACTCAGCATCGGTCATCGGGTGATCTTCGGCCATTTTTCGAGCTGCCAGGCCATCTTTGGTGAACTCGGCGGTTTGGAACAGGTTGCCGGTGGTGCCGCGCTTGGTGACCCGGCTACCCAGCAGCTGGGAGGCTTCTTCATATTGCTGCCGGACCAGCAGCTGGCCCGCCAACCACTGGCGCAGGCCTTCCTCCAACTTGGCGGTGTCCTGCTTTTTCAGGCCATCCAGCACGGCACGGGGCATATCGGCGGTGCGCAGCAATACCTCACGCTCTTCCACCCAGTACCGGGGAAGCGGTGCGTAGTTGGGCTGCTGTTTTTCGGCCACCGTAGTGTCGCGGGTGGTTTCGCCGTCGGTTTCGTAGGTAGCAAAGCGGTGGTCGTAGTGGTGCACCATTTTGGCTTCGTACAAGGGCAGGTACCGAGTCCCATCAAGGTGGAACTGGTTGCCTTCGAGCTGGGCGCCTTGATCGTCCAGCTGTTGATAGGTTTGGAACAGATTACTGGCAGTATTCATCATGAACATCAGCATGAAGTTGATGCCCCAAGGGTTATGTTCTGGCTCATCATCAGATGCTTCCCGGATCAGGACGGGCGCATTGCGATAGAACTTTTTCGTCAGCTCGGCATCGGCGTTGGAGCGGAAGACTGGACAAGTCATGGTGTTGGGGTTCAATAATTTGAACTCTTCTGAAGTCAGTGCGAACTCCCGAGCCTCTTCACCCAATTGTTCCACTTGCGTTGAAAAAAACTGAAGCTTTGCTGCGTTGCTGTCATGCATTAGCGTGAGAAGTGAGAATTTGTAGCTTCTGTGAACGCCTTTGAAAAGACCATCCCGATTTTCAAAGTCGTAGAGCGAGTGAATTCTCTTGTCTTCAATTAGATGTCGGAAAAAGTATTGGGTAAAGGAGTCGGTAGCGATACCACTTGGCACTATGACACCTGCACGCCCCTCTTTGTTGTGAAGCTCCGAAGCAAACTCAGCAAATAGTGGTGCAAGATTGATGCGCCCTCTGCTGGTTCTGGGAAACCTTCCAGACGCGTGTACAAAAATCTGTGTTCTGAGTACGGCATCTTTGTCTTGAAGGTATCCTTGGTATAGATCTGGATTCGTGTCTTCCAAGTCCTCAATCATTCGATTTCGAGCAGACATATGCTGCGCGTCTGCAATTTCTGGTGCGCGGGAGGCGAAGTACTCCTGTGGATCAAACTGCAGCATCTCCCATGGCGGGTTGCCCAACACCACATCAAAACCCGCATTGCCCCGGTTAAACACTTCCGGAAACTGCAGTGGCCAATGGAAGAAACGGTTCTGCTCGGCTCGCAGCCGCACTTCGGCCTCGACTTCCGGGCTTAGTTCGCCTCGGTGGGCCGCCTTCAGTGCGCCGTTGTCCGGGATACGGTTGGCGTAGCCCTGGTTCTTCGGGACAAAGAACGCAGCGGTCCACAGGTCTTCCAATAGCCGGGCACGGCGGGCTTCCTGGCTTTGTTGGGCGGCCTGCCATTGCTGGCGCTTGTTGAGTACCTCGTCCAGGGATTCTTCCGGCATCTCCTCGACAGCTGCAAGCTGCTGGGCGTTGATGCGCAAATCAATCGCCAGAGTCTGGGCCTGCTGTTTATTGGTTTTCTTCAGGTCTTTCAGCAGCGTCTTGTCGTCGCCCTCCAGGGCTTTGAAGGCATCGTCGGGTATGCCGGTTTCCAGCACTGTGGGATCGTAAACACCGACCAGGGCGTTGCCACACTGGATGTGGCTATCGAGGAAGGTCAGCGGTTTGCCGGGCTCCAGCGCTTCCATCCACAGCGCGGTGCGGCACAACTCCACGGCCATGGGGTTAACATCTACCCCGAATATGCAATGTTGTACTACTTCGCGCAGGGCGTGCTGGAACTGGGCCGGTGTGGGTTCGCTGCCCTCGGCATCCAGTTGTGCCAGCTCCCGGGCCAGGGTGCGGGTGGCCGCCAGCAGGAAGTGGCCGGAGCCACAGGCCGGGTCTACCACGCGCAGATCGAGCAGGGCCTGGCGCGGTTCGTCCGGGTTATCAGCCAGGCGCTCACGAATCACCGGTTTGAGGGCGGTATCAATCAGTGACTGTACCAGCACATCCGGCGTGTAGTAGGAGCCGGTCAACTTGCGAAGGTTTCCGGCAGTGGTATTGCTCTCATCCAGGCCGATAAAGCTGAACTGCCAGGGCATAGTGTTGATGGCCGGCACCAGTTCCAGCAGGGCCTCGTACACCGAGCCCAGCTCTTCGGCATCCATATTGGCATAGTCGGTGGCCACCAGACTGTTGCTGGTCTCGCTGGGGTGCCAGGTGAGGGCTTTGATGGCTTTCAGCAGGGACTGGTTGTCGATCAGTGCATTGTCTAGGTTGGGGCATTGATCGCTGCCAAACAGGCCGCCTAGGGCAGGTAGAGCTAGTAGCGGCTGACCGGTGGCCAGACCGTTAATGGTGTTTTGTAAAGTCAACCAGAGATCGTGGTGGCGGGCCTCAAACCGATGGGGCTTGCGTGCGGCCCTGCGCAGAACATCCACACTGTAACCTTCCCTGTAACGCTCCCGGGCCAGTGGATCACTGCCTTCCGGGTGCAACAGGTCCCGTGCCTCTGCACGCAGCAGGAACAGCATGCGGTACACCATCCGCAGCAGTTCTTGGTAGTACGCTTGGGCATCCAGGTTGCGGGATTCGAACTGCTGGCGGAGATCGTCGTTTTGCGAGTGGCGCAGGAAGCCATTACCCAATGCACCCAGAGCTTCGGTGACGCCTACGCGCAGTTTGTCCAACAGCCGTTCGCCCTGTTCTTCCGCCTCAGCGCGCCATTGTTCCAGCCAGCATTGGCCAGGGACAGTTTCGCCTTCGTTATTGGTGCCCGGCTGAAAGCGGCTGGCGTGCAGCAGGAGCCACAGAATTCGAAACTCGGGCAGCTGTTCCTCGGCAAAGCAGGTGGCCAGATCCACCTCGACATAGGCCGGTCGAGTCATTGAGGGGTTGTCGCGCAGTATGCGCAGCCGCTGGCCGTCGCTTACCAGCCCCCAAAGGGCGTGGTCGTTGGCGTTCAGGTATTCCTGCAACAGGCCGGTGGGGCTGCGCCGGCGGCCTTCGTGGCCAAAGCGTGGGTCGGCGGTATCCAGGGCTTTGTCTGCCGGTGCGCAAAACACCATGGGCACCTGGCCGTTGAAAGCATGATGGGTAATCGGGAAGCCGCGCTCATCGATCATCTGCGGCTCGGAACACGCTCGTAGGTCTGTGAAGCCGAGTACCTGAGACAGGAGGCTCTGGAGCCAATGCTGAGCAGCCGCCGTCGGATTGGAAAGGTCACTGCGCTGGCGTTGCTGGTCAAAGTTCTGCCAATTGGCCTGGGCAATGCGCCAGAAGCGGCCGATTTCGTCCCGAAGCGTCAGGCCTTGGGGAATATTGTAGTTTGCTGCGGTTTGCCCCTTTAGCTGTAGACCAGCCAATTGGTTGAAAAGGTCGGCGGGCAACAGGCCGCCCTCCAGAGTAAAAATGCCGTTCTGGCTGGCTTGTGTGTTATTTGTATTACTCAAAATGCTACCTCTGGCATCAGTACGTACACGCCCAGAATATCAGCTGGCAACTGCGGGTTAACCTGAAAGGTACCGCGGCCATCCCTTTCTGAATCCCGCACCCGGCGGTGGTCTTTCAAGAGTTGCTGGCCATGTTCGCGGGCAATCGTATCCAGAGTGGACTGTTGTTCCTGAAGGCGCTCCAGGGCTTGTCGCACAGCGCGCTCCCGCACATCGGGCACGGTGTTTTGGGTGGCTTCCAGATTAAACAGCTTTACGGCTTCCTCGGTGTCTAACTGTTGGGGAGCTTGATTGCCTTCAATGGCCACGGTAACGGCTTCTTCGGCCAGCATTTCCCGTCGCGTGCCTTCCCGTTCTACCACCAGGTTTGTGCGTAAACGCAGTAGGGCAATGATGGTGCGTTGATTCACCTGGTTGGTGGTGATGGCGCCGGCACGGCGGGCCGGTCGGTCTGCGGCAGGCAGGTAGTCCGATTCCAACGCGCGCTCCGCCAGCTCGTCCGCCAGCACAGTGACCAGAGGGTGGCTGCGTTGGATGTAAACAACATCTCGAGGCAACGGCAGAGTAAAACCGATCTGATCCATGCGGCGGATACCGTGGCCAGCCATTCTTTCCTTAATGGCCTGAGGTAGTTCCGACCAGCTCATGCGGTAGTGTTGCCGGTAGGGTTGAAGCGGTGCCCGCAATGCTGCAAGCGCCTTGGTGATGAAGCGCTGCACGTCATCCTGGCTGCCCAGTACCTCCTGCATACGCTGCCATTCCGGCAGCACTTCTTCCGGGTGGATGGCTTGTTGAGCAAAGATGGTGCGGTTGCGCCGGGCTTTGTCGCGTGCGCTTTCCCAGCTCACATTTACTTGCTGCTCTATGTCATCCAGGGTTTCAACTTCTTCCAGCCCAAGGCCCATCTGGCTCATGCCGCTGTCCAGGCCGCGGGTTAGCAGAACGGTCTGCATGATGGCCTGAGTCACCCGGTTTTCGTCTTCGGGCATGGGAACGCTGACTCCTAGCGCTTTCCGGATAGCCTCGGCTTTGCGGATAATCACTCGCAGTACGGCACCATCCACCGGGTTGTTATCGCCATAGATCATCAGCGCTTTGACCACGGGGGTGCGTTGCCCGAACCGGTCTACACGACCTTCCCGCTGTTCATGGCGGGTGGGATTCCAGGCCAGGTCGTAGTGAATGACGGCATCGAAGTGCTCCTGCAGGTTGATACCCTCAGACAAGCAGTCGGTAGCCACGAGAATGGGCGGTTCGTCCTCGTTTGCCTGAGCCTCTACACGCTCTTCACGCTCGGCGGGGTGAAGCTCGCCCGTAACACATTGAACATTATGGCTTTTGAAGGCCTTGGCCAGATGCTCTGCAACGTAATGCGCTGTCGGGATATAGCGGCAGAAAATGACAGGCCGGTAGCCCTCCTCGAGTATGGGTTTAAGCTTTGCGATCAGTTGCTTGAGTTTGGGGTCGGCTATCGGCCCCTGCAGGCTGGCGGCGCGCTTAATGAGCTGTTGCAGCAGGGGGACATCTTCAAGTTGGGCGCTTGGCTCCAGGTCGTCCTGGCTTTCGTCGTTGCTGTCCAGAATGGTGCGGTTACCCAACTCGTCCAGGGTGTCGATGGCTACCGCCATGCCTCCATCTGGCTGAATGGAGCGGTCGATCCGGTTCTGCAGCGAGCGAACGGCAGCGGCAGGTGACGACGATATACAGCGCAACAGTGCCAATGCCGCCCACCAATGCAGGCGTTGTTGGAATTGGTCCAGGGTCTCAGCGCGGTCTACCAGTTCTCTTGCGTAGTTGACGACATCCTGGAACAGCCCCATCCAGTCGCCTTGCATGCGATAGGCGGTTTCTGCGACCTCACGGTCAGGGAATTGGGTGTTATCCTGCCATTCGGCGATGTCTTGACGCCGGCGCTGGACAACGTGTTTTGCCAGGCGCTTACGATAGGGATTCCGAGTATCGCCAAAATGTGTAATGGATGCGAAATTTGGGTCGAGTAAACCAAGTAGGTTCTGGAATGCTTGCTCGTCGCCACTGTGGGGGGTCGCTGTCAGCAAAAGCAGATTGCGAGTGGCTTTATCGGCCAGTCCTCTGAGAAGTGCATGGCGCTGGTGACGACCTTTGCCGCCGCCCCGGGAGCAGGTGTGGGCTTCATCTACGATGACGAAGTCCGGGCAGCTGCTAAGGAATTCGTCCCGGCGGCGGCTGGATTTTATATAATCCAGGCTGACAACTGTGTACGGATAATGTTGGAACAGGGATTCGCTTTGCAGTAGGCCTCGTTCAAGCCGAGCTGCTGTGTGGCGACTGACAATCACAGGGCGCAGATGGAATTTTTCGCTCAGTTCCTCCTGCCACTGCTCACACAGGTGGGGCGGACAAAGTACGGTGAAGCCTTTCACTTCACCTCGATCAATCAGTTCCCGAAGAATTAGCCCGGCTTCAATGGTTTTACCGATACCTACGTCGTCGGCAATCAGCAGGCGCACCACGTCTTGCTTGAGCGCCATCAACAGCGGTACCAGTTGGTAGGCCCTCGGCTCAAACGCCAGATTGCCAATTGCGCGGAAAGGGCCGGCACCGGCACGAAGTTTCAATAGCATGGCATCGCGCAATAACTGACCTGACTGTTGGTTGCCTTCACGTGCGTCACTTGGCTGAGGAGCAGGGAAGAGCGCCTGCTCTACCTGCTCGAGCGCCGCCAGCAAGCGGATGCGGTCGTCATCGCCGCTCCCGAGTGCCCTAAGGTATAGGTCGTTACCGGTAGACTCCGGGAGCACAACCCATTCCCGATCTCGAGCCCTGACTATACTGCCGGGGTTGTAAGCCGGTGCGGTGGCTGGTGCATTCATGAGTCGGAAGTCTCCGTGGTGTCTGGTTCAGTCATGGCGCCGAATACGTCGGGGTGGCGCGCAAACAGCGCGGGCCAGCTGTTGGTTTCTTTCGGGAATCGCAGCACCAGGAAACCGGCATCCTCAAGGTCCTGGGTTTGTCGCTGATCAATCATACGGCGGTCTTCATGGTCATGATGAGGCCCATCTACAAAAATCAGGGCCCGGCTGTCGCGGTAGGCGAAGTCCGGGCGTACATTGAATTCTTTGAGGTAGGGTTGGGCCGCATCAGGTTGGCGCAATGAGTAGCGTTGAAGGGCGTCGAGCCAGGCCTGTTCAAGACTGCTGCCGCTGGCGCGTTTGAGTTGTGCTGCCTGGTCGGCCGGCCGGTTGCCACCAGAGCCTGTTTCCAGCGTCATGTCCGTCAGCTGGGCAAGCCACTGAAGGGTTTCCCGATCTCGACGGTCGATGTTTTCGTGATCTGGCTGATTGAAGTAGCTGAGTATGCAGCGATAACAGCCTGCCTCGCAGCTGGTGTTGGTGTCTTGCCATTGGTTTTGTGGTGATTCGTGCCAGGCTGTGGTGTCATCCGGGCGTTTCCAGTGCATCAGCTCCAAAGCAGTTCGAGCAACCTGGCGCCAGGCGCCGGGCTCTGTGGCAAGGCGAGTTAGTACGCCGGCACCGCCTTCGGCTGCCTCATAAAATAGCAGTGCGTTGCGCTCGTGCATGTTTGGCAGGGGTTCTGCCATCAATTCGCTTTCTTCCAGCTGGTAGTTCAGCTCTATGCCACGTTTGATGGCGTATTGCAGGGTCGCGGCTGTGGTCGGCGACATATCCAGTCTTGGCCGGATTACCAGAACATTTCGGCGATCGGTGACGAAGGGCGAAATCCGCTGGCGCTGGTTAACGGGATCGTCTGCATCTGTCTCTTCGTTGCCGCCTTGCTCTTCGTCCTTCAGCCAGGTGCCGTTGAGGGGATCAATCATGAACCCGTCGATTTCTTTGTTTTTACGTCGTTTCCAGCCCAGATTGATGCGCCAGATATGGGCTTGCTGGGCATATTCCATCTCGGCAAGCGGGTCATCGCCTTGCTTCATATCGCTACGGACCACTTTCAGAACGCCGTTTTCCTCCGGGTACTGAAGCGTGGTGCGCAGGTCATAGCCCTGGCGCATCCGCTCTTCTTCGTCGCAGGTGATGCGGGTCACGGGCCGCGTGGCCACGTTTTCGATGCGGAAGAGGTTGTGCACCATTTTCCCTTCAGACAATGGTGTCTGACAGGCTACACACAGATCCAGATCCAGCTGTTTGGTGAAGTGCCCGTAACCACAATGCCCGCACATTCGGACCTGCTGCTCGGGCAGCTTGGCTTCTGTCACTTGTTGCTGGTCTACAGCGCCGAGAATAACTCGCTTAACCCGATATTGCTGGCCTTCATGGTAGATGAGGCTGAGTGGGCCGAATTCGGAAATAGCCAAAAAACGCGGGCGTGACAATACGCGATTTTGATTTTCGCGCCTGCTGGTTCTGGTGCCAGGAATAAAGGCGGCCAGGGGTAAGCGGGGGAAGTTATACCCAGGCAAAAAGCCCTGCCCAGCGAGGTAACGGTAGGTTTCAAAATCAGACTGTCGCTTGTTGTTGTCCTGGAGCAGGCTGAACTGAATGGAGCCTTCTTCCCATCGCCTTTTGGCGATGTCCCGCTCCCGCTTGCTGCTGGCCGGGCTCGTCATCAACCGGTTGGCTTCTTCGATTTGATTGAGTGTGGATTTGTAAAGATCACGCCAGCGAGTGAAGCAGTCATTGAGTCGTGCCATCGCTTGCTGTAGCCGTTTATCCGCCCATTCAGATGCGGCTACTTCCAACGGCTCCTGGCTATTGAGCCAAACGCCTTGGGCCGGGCCTAATGCGTCGCCGAGAAGTTGCATCAACCGCTTGCCTCGTTGTTGTGCGCCAGCGAGGGCCTTTTCGTTGGCTAGGGAGTCAGAATAGCTTTCGCTTATCGGCATGCCCTTTGCGGTAACATCGATCAGCTCGTTGATAGCGGCCGGCAATCTAGTTCCGGTCTCTGATAGCCAGGTAGCGAACAGATGGCTGCTGACCAGCTCTTCATTTGCCAGATCCAGCATGGGAGGGGTTACCTGCCCGTGTACCATCCGCCTTGGTTCCCGGAAAAAATACTGGTCATGAGGGCTTTGTGCTGCGCAGTAGGTGACAACCAGTGCCGGCTGGCCAGACCGGCCGGCCCGGCCGCTGCGTTGGGCGTAGTTCGCTGGTGTTGGAGGCACGTTCCGTAGATAGACGGTATTCAGAGAGCTGATGTCTACGCCCAATTCCATCGTTGGGGAACAGAACATAACCCTTAGCTCTCCGGAGCGGAAGGCATGCTCCCGCTCTTCCCGGTCTTCGGGGTCAACTTGGGCAGTATGCTCATGCGCCAGAAACTGGAACCAGTCATGGTTCTGGTGTTTGAGGCTATCGGCCACAGCCTGATACAGCGCAGTGAAATAGGGGTTGTTGGAAATAGCAGGGGCTAGTGGGTCGCGCTCCGGCGTTCCGCTGCCACGCTTCCATACCAAAACTTCACCAATAAGCTGGTAGCCGTTGAGGTCTTGATCAACCTCTTCAGCATCAATCAAACCGTAGGTTTCCAGTGCCTTAAGAAGAGCTTCAATGAGTGCAGGCCAGTTTTTGTCATTAAGAGGCTCGTATGGGGCGCTCGCCCATATACCCGGTTTCTTGAGCTCTTGTGCCAGCCTGGACCGGCTCCCGAGTGAAACCAGGTCGAACTCACGGCCTTTCGGGCGTCGGCCGATGATAGCGTGGCTGCCCTTGGCCATGTCTCTTGCGCTGCCAAGCTGCCACTTCTCTGTCAGGTGAGTGGTGGCCAGGTTCACCCACTGTTCGTGCTGCAGGTGGTCAAGGTAGCGGGTACGGATGCAAAGGTTCTTGCGCATGACATCAAGCACGAGCTTGCAAACCTGATAACGAACTGTGGGTGATGCCTTTGCCAGCATATCGGGGGATTGTTCCCAAACGCTGTCATCTTCTGTCAGTTCTGTCAGTCCGTCGTAGGCTACTTCCAGCAAACCTAATTGTTCCAGGTTGGGTACGGTGAAGCGCCAGCCACGGCGTAGATCATGGTAAGCCCGGTAGCCAAGCACGTTGCGCATGGCTTCCTCGGCATCACGTTTGAGTCGAGGGATGCGCTGCTCCGGGTTCTGAAGGTAGTCTGCCCGGATCGCAGGGTCATTACTGTCCATACCCAGGGCGTTGAAGATGTGCTGTGCAAGGTCTCGGTCGGTTAGCAAAGCTCCATCTTGCTGCTCGAGGGAGGCGAGAACGCCAGCACGAACCAACAGGATCTGCATGAAATCGTTGAAGTGGCCTGCCTGGAGTGCGGCGTCTTGTCTGTTGTCTGTGAATCCGAGTAGTTTTCTGGCTTCATCCGCCAGCTCATTGTCAGCGCCCAGCAGATATCTTAGCGACGACAGGGTGAGGGTGGTGGTAGCAGAGCTTCGACCTTCTGCTGACAGTGAGCCAAGCCGAGTCCAGTCGCGGCCGGAGCTGTGTGCCTGGCCGCAATTCAAGCAAAAACGGAAACCGCCGGGCAGGTAGTATCCGCGAGCGCCTTCTATGTGTTGGGTGCCGTTGGGCAGCACATGGACTTCCTGGGGGCGAAACTTGGAGTAATACGATTTTACTTTGGGTGGGTCTTTTTTGAAGTCCAGCCAGGTTTCTGGGTATTCTTCTTGATTCCAGTTGCCGAGCATCACAAAGCCGTAGCCGGTATCTTCCTCTTCAGCAGAGGTTTCCTTTATGTCTCGGGGTTGGAAGCCGAGCTCACCGGTCTCATCATTTTTCTTGTGCCAAACTGGGAAGTAATCCTGACCGCAGCTACGGCAGAAGTGCACGGTATAGAAACGACGGGTGCGATCACCAGGAACATATTGTTGTCCATGCAGGTCGAGGTGGCGCTTTCCCTGTGCCTCAAGAGTGGCGTACAGGTCGCCGGCGCCAGAGATGAATTGGTGCAGACGGAATGCAAACAGCGGCTTGTCGTTTATGTCTCTGGTGCGATAGGCCAGCAGCAGAAACTGGGCGAGGTACCGCTGGCAATGATCTGAATCCAGGCTTGAGGCTGTACTGAGCAGATCAGCCGCTTCTTCCAGAGTCTTTGGTTTTGCCCGGACCCACATCCCTTCTTCTTTGACGATGCCCAGGGTCAGCTCAACCCAGGCTGCAACAGGGTGCTTTCGCAGCGTGTCGAAGTCGATCTGTGCTGGGAGCGTTTGTTGGAGCGCCGCTGCAAGTTCGCCTTTATCCGGCATCTCGCCCGGTATCTGTCGTTGCAAGGTTTCGCCAATGATGTTCGTTGAAGGCACCTTCTGACCAAACATTTTGGAGGCGACCTCAGCAACTTTAGCCTGGCGTTCTTCGCGGGTGCCATCGGTTGCCATGGTGGCGGATGTGCCGATACAGATCAGGTTCAGGTTCATCCGTTCGCGCACGCGACGTACAAGCATGGCCACATCGGCGCCCTGTCGGCCGCGGTAGGTGTGTAGTTCGTCCAATACAAGGAATTGCAGGCCTTTAGAGTGCCGGATAACTGCCTTGTCCCGTTCGTTCTGCCGCGTCATCAGCAGTTCCAGCATCATGTAGTTGGTCAAGATAATGTCTGGCGGGTTCTGCATGATCCTTTCCCGCTCCTCTTGGTCCTCCTGACCGGTGTAGCGGGCGTAGGTGATAGGGCGCATATCATCGGAGTAATCAGACAGGAATTTTTCCAGCTCTTCTCTCTGGCTATTGGCCAGGGCATTCATTGGATAGATGACGATGGCTCGGATTCGTGCTGTTGGGTTTTCTTTTTTCTCCCGAATGATTGCATCAACCATGGGAATGAAATAAGACAGCGATTTGCCGGAGCCAGTACCGGTAGTCAGCACATAGGGTTCATTCCGCTGGCCACAATCAATAGCCTCTCGCTGATGTTTGTAGAGCGTCGCGGGTACACCGCTGGACGAAGGACTTTTACCGAACCGGAAAACGTTGGCGGTAGTTGGTGTCAGAATGCCTTCGGATGCGAGGGAGTCGACGGTGCCTGTTGTGACGTAAGACGGGTTTATTTGAATTAGCGGTGAGGGCCAGTAGCGGCCACTATTATACTCATCGTCTAAGAAACCGCAGATATCTTCAGCTTTCGGCTGAATGAAGGAGCGAGTGAAATCACGGTAGTCACCGATCAGCTTGTCCCTGAATTCAAAAACATCCATCAGGCTTGGCGCCCCCTTTTCGTTGAGGTTATTCCTTAATAGTCAGAATATCCTTGGCATACAGCTACATAATTATTTCAGGGAGTCTAGCAAAGTTTCATACATACGCGGGGATAAGTAGACTGCTGAGAGTGGGATTAAATTTTGAGCATCTAACGAGTCAGAGATTCAGATTCAGGCCAAGTCGAGCAGCATTTCTGCAAGGGCAGACCGAATATTAGTGTAGGTTAAAGTGTAGGTTTTAGGGGTGATCCAGCAATTTTTACTTTAAAAACAGCATTAAAACGCCAACTCATCATCGGGGTGTGGTGGGACAGATCGGTCTGGGCTGCTGACATGAACGGTTCCGGATCCATTGGCTTTATGTGAAGGCAGGGATTGTAAGAAAATAACCGCCATGATGAAACGAAGGAGATCATTATGCCACTGACTGACGAGGCATTGGCGGAAGCCGGCACGCAATTGGCTGACGTATTAATGCAACGCGAGCTTACGATAGCCACTGCCGAAAGTTGCACTGGCGGCTGGGTTGCCAAGGTGCTGACCGACCGCGCGGGCTCTTCTTCCTACGTTCTGGCGGGACTGGTGACCTACAGCAACGATGCAAAAAGGGGCTTGCTGGGTGTGACTGAACCGTCGCTGGGGGAGCACGGAGCAGTTAGCGAACCGGTGGTACGGGAAATGGTTGCTGGTGCCCTGGCGGCCACGGGTGCGGATGTGGCTGTTGCGATCAGTGGCGTGGCGGGCCCTGGTGGCGGCAGTGACGACAAGCCGGTAGGCACGGTGTGGTTTGCCTGGGGGCGCTCTCCGGCTGACACCGAAGCGGTGGTTGAGCAGTTCCAGGGTGACCGTGATCAGGTTCGGCGCCAGGCGGTTCTTTATGTGTTACAGGGAGTTAGGGGCTTTCTGGAAAAGCCCTGAAACGGAGGGGTTGGTCTTGCCTTCGTGTTGTGTTTTAATACTGTTCAAATATACAGGAGTCCGGTTTTTCCGGGTTCCGCAGTCCATGATTTTGGCCGCCGGGCTCCCGTCCCGATAACGGCATTGGCGACAGAGGGTTTGCAACGATGGAAGACAACCGCAAGAAAGCACTGGGTGCAGCACTGAGCCAGATCGAACGCCAGTTCGGCAAGGGCGCCGTCATGAAGATGGGCGACCAGCCCAGGGAAGCGATCCCTGCGGTATCCACCGGTTCCCTGGGCCTGGATGTGGCGCTGGGAATAGGCGGTCTGCCTTATGGTCGTATCTGTGAGATCTACGGCCCGGAAAGCTCTGGTAAAACCACGCTGACCCTGCAGGTGATTGCCGAGGCCCAGAAGGCTGGAAAAACCTGTGCGTTTGTGGATGCGGAGCATGCCCTGGACCCGGTCTATGCCGAAAAACTGGGCGTGAACGTGGATGAACTCCTGGTATCCCAGCCGGACACCGGTGAGCAGGCGCTGGAAATCTCTGACATGCTGGTGCGCTCCAACGCTGTTGACGTCATCATCGTGGACTCCGTGGCAGCGCTGACGCCCAAGGCCGAGATTGAAGGTGAGATGGGGGACAGCCATGTTGGTCTCCAGGCCCGCCTGATGTCCCAGGCGCTGCGTAAGCTGACGGGTAACGTCAAGCATGCCAACTGCCTGCTGATCTTTATCAACCAGATCCGCATGAAAATTGGTGTGATGTTCGGCAGCCCCGAAACCACCACCGGCGGCAACGCCCTGAAATTCTACTCATCCGTTCGCCTGGACATTCGCCGCATCGGTGCTGTTAAAGACGGCGATGAAGTGGTGGGCAACGAAACCCGAGTGAAAGTGGTCAAGAACAAGGTATCTCCGCCGTTCAAGCAGGCCGAGTTCCAGATCATGTACGGCAAGGGCATCTACCACATGGCCGAAGTGCTCGATATGGGTGTGAAGGAAGGCTTCGTGGACAAGTCCGGCGCCTGGTACGCCTACAAGGGCGACAAGATCGGCCAGGGCAAGGCCAATGCCTGCAAGTTTTTGGAAGAGAACCTTGAGATCGCCAATGAGATCGAAGCTGCGGTGCGTGACAAGCTGATGCCCAAGCCGGCCAAGAAAGAAGAAGCGGCAAAGGAAGAGGCAACAGCAGACGCGAACGGTGAGCTTCTTTAAGCTCTGTGGTTAGTTCCCGCACTATCGGGGAGGTGGTATGGATGCGAAGAAGAAATTGCTGGTTGTCGCCCATGCTCCCTCCCGGAATACCCTCAAGCTCCGGGAAGCGGTAGAACAGGGCGCACAACACGAAGACATAGAAAACGTGGAAGTGACCGTGCTCCCTCCGCTGGAAGCAGGCCCGGAAGATGTTCTGGCCTGCGATGCCATTATCCTCGGCACCACTGAAAACCTCGGTTACATGAGTGGTGCGTTAAAGGATTTTTTTGACCGCAGTTACTACCCCTGCCTTGAGAAAACCCAGGGTTTGCCCTTCACCTTCTACATCCGCGCCGGTCTCGACGGTACCGGCACCCATCGCGCTATCGATTCCATCACCACGGGCCTGCGTTGGCGGCTGGTGCAGGAGCCATTGCTCTGTCATGGCGACTATCGGGACGAATTCGAGGATCAGTGCCGGGAACTGGGGCTCTACATGGCCGCCAGCCTGGATGCCGGGCTGTTCTAGGAAGGCTTAGCTGGCGTAGCGGTTGTACAGGCCTTCAATGCGGGAAAGGGCATTGTCCACGGTTCGTGAATACCCCTTTTTGTCGAAACAGTAGCTGAACTGGATGCTTACCCGGTAACCGGTCTGATAGGGCTGGCAACTGATCACCCGGGCGGCGACACGGGATTCGCGGATGTACTTGCCATGAAAGTCCATATAGAGACGGGCGCCAGACTCTACTGGCCTAGGGCAAAGCACCGCCATGCCATAGCGATTCAGGTCCAGGCAGGTGACAGCGGTTGAATTCTTCCCTCGACCAAAGAAGCCACGCTCCTGCAGCTGTACCTTCAGGCACATGGCAGGGTAGCGGTCCTTGATTCTGCGGTCTGCGGAATCACTCATCATACGTTGGCATCCGTTGCGTATCTTGTGATTATTATTGGCCCGTTCTTCCACCGGGACGTTGAAGTCTAGTGCCCACGATGGTGACTGAAAAATGACCAAGCGAAGAACTGTGACCGGGTTATCAAAATGGGGCTGCAGTGTGCCGACAGCAAAATCATGCCCCTAATGACATGGTGTTCAGGCCTGGGTGCTGACCAGTCGCCCCCTGCGGTCTTCGGTGGGAGCGGCCTTGCCGGTTTTCGGGTTCAGTAATCGCGGGCTGCGCCTGGACCGCTTCTTGCGGCGGTCTGGCCCTTCAAAGGCCACCTGCGCCCGGCGCCGATCCGGCTGTACACGTCGGTCACCCTGCGGTTTTTCCGGCGACGGCGACGCCTGTTGCGGCTGCGGTGCGGTAAAGGGTTTGCGTTTTCGCAGTGACTCCAGCACCGTCAACGGTTGTGACTGATTTCGATAAATATCCATTGAATGAGTGTCCCGCCCTGAGGTTGAGGCCTCTGTTATTATGCCCGATTGATCAATTTATCGACAAGTTGGGCTAAATCTTTAGCGAGAGCGCGACAGGGCCGGCCCCAGATTCTACAATGAGCGGCCAACACCAAAATGCTTTCATACCGTTACAGGACCGAACCTTGAAGTCACTGTCACTGAACCAGCTCTACAAAGCCTGTGTTTTAAAAGATCTACCGTTCAAGACCACGCGACAGCTCGAGCCCCTGGCGGAAATTGTTGGCCAGAATCGGGCCCAGGCAGCGGTGCGTTTTGCGCTTGCCATGCCCCATGGCGGTTACAACGTCTATGCCGTGGGCCGTAACGGCTTAGGCAAGCGCACGATGATGCTCCGTTATCTGGAGCATCACGTGGACACTGAGAATCAGAGCCACGACTGGTGTTATGTCGCCAACTTCGAGGAACCGCGAATTCCCCGTGTTCTTCAGTTGCCCGCCGGTAAGGGCACCGAGCTCAAACAGGATATGGAAAAGTTGATGGGGCGTCTGATGAAGATGATCCCCCAGACGTTCGACAGCGACAGTTTCCTTGAGCGTGCAGAGCAGCTGAAAAACGGGTATGGCAAGAAGCAGGAAGATGAACTGGAGAAGGTGGCAGCCCAGGCCAAGCGAAAGAAGGTCAGCCTGAATATTACGACACCCGGCGGCTATCGGTTGGTGGCGATGAATGGCGAGGAACCCCATACCGCTGAATCCTTCCAGGCGTTGACAGAAGCTCAGCGGGACAAGTTCGAGAATGATATCAACAAGCTCGAGAAGAAGCTGCGTCAGGCCCTACGCAAACTGGCGGATTGGGAGCAGGAATACGCCGAAAGCCAGCAGGCACTCAACGAGGAGACGCTGGAAAGCATCTCCGGACACCAGATCGACGAGTTGATCGAGAAATACAGGGATATGCCGGAGGTGGTTTCGTACTTCGAGGAAGTGCGTAAGGATCTGTCCGAGAGCCTGGAAATTTTTCTGGAAGACAATGAAGAGCAGGCGGCCATCGCCTATGCGTCGCTGGATAAAAAAATGCCCCGGCGCTATCTGGTCAATGTGCTGGTTCACCAGAAAACCGACGAAGTGCCGGTTGTGGTCGAGGACAATCCCACCTACCACAACCTGTTTGGCTACGTGGAAAGCGTAACCTTCAAGGGTTCGGTGTTTACCGACTTCTCGCTCATACGCCCTGGCAGTATTCACCGTGCCAACGGGGGGTATCTGCTGATGGATGCGATCAAGGTGCTTGAGCAGCCATTTGTCTGGGACGGGTTGAAGCGTGCCTTGCGATCCAAGTCCATCCAGATCAACTCGCTGGAACGGGAGCTGACCCTGTCAGGCACGATTTCATTGGAACCCGAAGCGATTCCGCTGGACGTAAAGATCGTACTGTTTGGCGATCGGGAAACCTGGATGCTGTTGCAGGAATACGACCCCGAGTTCGCTGAGTTGTTTCGGGTCACCGCAGACTTTGAAAACGAGATGATGCGTACGGACGAGAGCCAGCTCCTGTACGCCAAGTTCATCGCCAGCCTGGTGAACGAAAAGAAGCTGCTGCATTGCAGCAACAAAGCCGTGGCACGTGTGATTGAGCACAGTTCGCGCATGGCAGAACATCAGGATCGGCTGTCGCTGCACGCAGCGGATATCGCCAATCTGCTGAGGGAATCTGATTACTGGGCGAGACAGGCGGGGGCAAAGCTGATCCAGAACTCCCATGTGGATCAGGCATTGGAGAGCGCCCAATATCGCAGCAGCCGTATCCGTGATCAGTTTTACGACTCCATCCGCGATGGCACCACGCTGGTGTCCACAACGGGCACCTGTGTTGGGCAGGTGAACGCGTTGTCAGTGCTCTCTACCGGCGGATTCGAGTTTGGTTTGTCCAACCGTATCACCGCTACCTGCTATTATGGAGATGGCGGTGTGATGGATATCGAACGGGACGTCAAGCTGGGAGGTAATATTCACTCGAAAGGGGTGATGATCCTCAGTTCCTGGCTGTCTGCCCATTTTGCCGTTACGGATCCCATGCATCTGTCGGCCAGCCTGACCTTCGAACAGAACTACGGCGAAGTGGACGGTGACAGTGCTTCGCTGGCGGAACTGTGCGCCCTGGTGTCTGCGTTATCCGGATTGCCTGTCAGGCAGGACCTGGCGATTACCGGGTCGGTGAACCAGTTCGGAGAGGTTCAGCCCATTGGTGGCGTGAACGAGAAGGTTGAAGGCTTTTTCAGCACTTGCAGGCTGACCGGGGAACTCACTGGCACCCAGGGGGTGATCGTACCCTCCACCAACGTCCAGAACCTGATGCTTGAGCAGGAGGTTGTCCAGGCTGTTCGCAATGGACAGTTTGCCGTGCATGCGGTCAGCCGTGCCGAGGAAGCAATTACGCTGTTGCTCGGTAAACCGGCAGGCAAGGCTGATGACAAAGGCAGGTACCCTAAGCAGAGCGTTTTTGGCATTATCCAGCAACGTCTGGAAAAAATGCGCGAGCATGAGCGTCAGGAGCATGCCCGGGACGACCACAAAGATCCGTCGATTCACTGAGAGCCATCAGCCGGTTTCACAAGTGTGATCGGCGGTCATTGAAAGGAGAGACAAGGCACATGACTGATACCCAGCAAACGGTCTACGTAGTTGAGGACGATGAGGCGGTTCGTGATTCTCTTGAACTGCTGCTGAAATCCGATGGCAAGCCGGTCAAGACTTATGACAATGCCAGCGCATTCCTCAAGGATTACTCCGAAAAAATGGCCGGCTGTATCGTACTGGATATCCGCATGCCGGGCATGGATGGTATGGAACTCCAGAAGAAACTGAATGAAAAGCACTCCATCCTGCCAATTATCTTCGTCACCGGGCACGGTGATGTCCCCATGGCCGTGGATGCCATGAAAGAGGGCGCGGTCGATTTCATTCAGAAACCCTATCGTGAAGAGGCCCTGCTCCAGAAAATCGAAGCCGCCCTGGAACAGGACAAGGAGCAGCGCAAAACTCTCGGTGAGAAGCAGGAAATCCTGCGCCGCGTGAAAAGCCTGACGCCCCGGGAACATGAAATCATGGACCGGATGATTGCCGGGCAGGCGAACAAGGTCATTGCCATCGAACTGGAGATCAGCCAGCGTACCGTGGAAATTCATCGCTCACGGGTGATGCATAAGATGGGCACGCATTCACTGGCACACCTGGTCCGTATGGTTCTGTCCGTAAAGGACCTTATCGACGCGCGCTGATTTGGCCGGCATCATGCATTCATCATCGTAACCGGCCGTACTTCTATGACAGATGCTGTCCTTGAGACAACAGACGTAACGGTTCTGCTCGTTGACGACAACCCGCAGAACCTCAAGGTTCTCTATGAGACCCTGAAAGACAAGGGTTATCGCCTGCTCATTGCCAACGATGGTGAAAAGGCTCTGGACCTTGCCCGCCGCCATCAGCCGGAAGTGATCCTTCTGGACATCATGATGCCGGAACTTGACGGCTATCAGGTGTGTGAACGCCTCAAGGCAGACCCGGTTACGTCAGACAGCGCCGTGGTGTTTCTCTCCGCTCTGGATGATCTGCAGGCGAAAGTCCGGGGATTCTCCCTGGGAGGCGCTGACTATATCTCCAAGCCGTTCCAGGCCCAGGAGGTGATTGCCCGGGTGAAAACCCATGCCAGGGTCATCCGCCTTGAACGGGCGCTTCAGGCCCGTAATCGCCAGCTTGAAAACGATCAGGCACGCATACTCAACTCCATCAGCGAAGGTATTTACGGTCTCGACGCCAGGGGTACCATCGTGTTCGCCAATCCGGCGGCGGCGCTGATCATGCGCAGGCCTGTTGAAGAGTTGATTGGTGAGGGTTTTTTCGATCTCCATTTCCGCACCGCCGGCCACGGATGTGAGTCACTCCCTGTTTATGCCACCTGTACCAAGGGTGTTCCGGAGAACCAGCGCGATATCGAGATGTTACGCGCGGATGGTTCACCGTTTCCGGTGGAGTATCGTGCGACACCGAAACTGGATGGTGATGAACTGCATGGCGCGGTGGTGGTCTTCCGTGACATCACTGCAGAGCTTGAAAGTGAAAACGCCCTGGACGACGCCCGGCACATGGTTCAGGAGCAGCGTGAGCAGTTGGCTCATTTCTCCCGCCTGACCACCATGGGGGAGATGGCGGCCGGTGTGGCGCATGAGGTTAACCAGCCGCTGACGGCCATCACCAACTACGCCCGCGTTGCCAAGCGCGTATTGGCCAAGGAAGCGCCAGATCGCGAGTTGCTCGAGGAAACGCTGGAGAAGATCGAAGCCCAGTCACACCGCGCCAGTGAGGTGATTCGCCGTATCCGGCGGTTTATGAAGAAGCCGGCTGCCGGAAAGGATGTGTTGTCGATTACGGCGCTGTTGGAAGATACCCGCCAGTTTGCAGAAGTGGATATCCGCAACAATGAGGGCGGTGTGGAAATCTCGGTGGCCGACGACGTGCCGGATGTCATAGCGGACCCGATTCAGGTACAACAGGTTGCGTTGAACCTGATTCGTAATGCCTTGGAGTCCACTCGCAGCGCTCAGTCGGTAAAGCCCGTCGAAGTGACCGTGGCGATGTCAGGTACGGGTTGTGTCCGTGTGGCGGTAACCGATCACGGTGTAGGTCTGCAGGACGATGCGGAAGAAAAGCTGTTCCTGCCGTTCTACACCACCAAGGAAGAAGGCATGGGGATTGGTTTGCCCATGTGTCGATCCCTGATTCAGGCCCAAGGCGGTGATATCGGGTTTGAGAGACCCGGGCATGGTGGCGCCTGTTTCTTCTTTACCTTGCCGGCCGCCGGGGCCGTGGGCTCGCCCTGTACGTCCACTGCCGGCTCCGGAGAGCCGACGGAGTAACCTCACCCTCAATTGTCCCAGCGTATCTCGCCGCTCAGGTGAGGGGCGTTACCTGACGCGTTCAGTAACTGATAGTCCCAGCCGTCTTGCCCAGCCTGCCAGTTGAGTTGCGCCGTTCCCGGAAGGAACAGCGGCTTCTTGAACTGGCAGGAGATTGATATCGCGTCCGGGCGCCAGCCGCTTTGCTGTTCCAGCAACGCCAGCACACGGGCCTTGCTCCACATGCCGTGGGCAATCGCCCGGGGGAAACCGAAGGCCTTTGCGGTCAGTGCGTGAAGGTGTATCGGGTTTCTGTCACCGGACACCCCGGCGTATTGCCGACCGATGGATTCCGCGGCACTGATGTCGATGGTCTCAGGGTAGTGGGGCAGTTCGGGAGGCTTTCCCTCTGAGCTATTTTTGCTCTTATCCGGCTGCCGAAACAGGTTGGTGCTCGTCTCTTCCCATACTAGCCGCCCTGCGGACCAGGCTTCGGTGACCAGATCAAACTCCAGGCCCCTCGATGTATTGTTCTGACCGTCCAGCCGTGCGGCTATGTCCAATGTTTCCCCAGTGCCTATAGCGCGGTGCTGCGTGATGTTGTTGCGAAGGTGGACGAGCCCAAGCAGCGGCAGCGGGAAGGTTTTTTCGGTCAGCAGTTTCAGATGCAACGGAAACGCAAGGATGTGGGGCCAGGTGATGGGCACGGTAGCCTGTGTATTGAAACCACATACCCTCCGGTAGCGTTTCAGGTTATGGTTGGCCGTACTGACGCCGATTAATCGGGCGGACAGACCAGGTATCTGGAGGTCGTCGCCGGATGGCTTGTTTTTCGGGAGTAGGGCCTTGCTGTAAAGCGACCATAGGCCGGGCGGGTGACTGTAGTAGATTGAAGTATCTGTCATATTGCTTTCTCTCCTGGTACACCTGTGCGTCACTGGCCTGATATGCTCTAATGTAAGACTAAGGTCTCAGAGTCTGGCAAACCCGACCAGTATGAGCATTGACCTGGCTTGCCAGCAAGGGTTGTCCGGCCGGCCAAGCCAATTGATAAACAACTATAAAGCGGGATTTTATGCAGGAACTTCGCGATGCGGGTGTGATGTTGCGCTTGATTTATCAGGCCATGAAACGCAAAGGGATTGATACCGATGCCATTTTTGCCCGGCTGGGAGTGGATGAAGACTATGTCTACACCGAGCAGCTAAGAACACCTCACAGTGCCCAGTTGTATTTCTGGCAGGTGGTTGAGGATGTGTCGGGCGATCCTGACGCCGGCCTCCACCTGGGCCAATTGTTACCGGCCTACAAGGGGCAGGTTCTGGAATACCTGTTTCTGAGCAGTCCCACGTTCGGCGAGGGCCTTCGGCGGGCTCAAAACTATCAGCGCCTGTTGAGCGATGCTGCCAATACCGACTTCTTGATCGAGGGTGACGAGGCCTGCATGGTGCTGGATGCCGCTTCCAGCGAAGTCAGCCGTCTGCGGCATTTCAACGAGTGCTTCGTACAGGGCCTGATAACCTTTTTCAAATCGATCACCGATGACCGCTTCTACCCATCGCGTATCGAGTTTGAACATCAGCGTGAGCATGGTCGGGAGCACGTGATCGACGTACTCGGCTGCGATGTTGTGTTTGGCGCCAAGGAAAACCGGCTGTATTTCCCTGCAACGCTGCTGTCTCATGCTTCGCCTCATGCAGAACCGGAATTGCTGGATCTCCATGAACGGTTTGCCAGTGAGCAGGTGGCCCGTCTTGAAAAGAAAGACATCGTTGGGCAGGTCGAGCGAATTGTCGCGGAACTGCTGGACAGCGGAGAGGTCACTCTGGATGCCGTGGCCGAGCGTCTTGGCATTAAACCCCGAACCCTGCGTACCCGCCTGACCGAAGCAGAAACCAGCTTCAATCAGGTGTTGGCGGATTTCCGTTATCGTCTGGCGCGGCAGTTGCTGGCAACGACTGATGAGTCCATTGATGAAATTGTATACCTCACCGGCTTCTCGGAACCCAGTACTTTCTACCGGGCGTTCAAGCGTTGGTCGAGCATGACACCCATTGAATACCGAAAGACCGCACAGGGAAAGGATGTCATGGTTGATGCCATGTAAGAGCCTTCCGAAAACCGAACTTTTTTCATGAAAAACGTTGACATGCAGGGCGGCCTCTTTATAATGCGCCCTCGTTGTCACCGAGCAGTCACACCCTTGATTGCGCCCGAGGTGCCGACCTACGCGGAGCGGTAGTTCAGCTGGTTAGAATACCGGCCTGTCACGCCGGGGGTCGCGGGTTCGAGTCCCGTCCGCTCCGCCATTTTCCCTTCTTTGATTACCTCTTCTTGTTGTCATTCCCGATTCATCTCTCTGTAATATTGCCCGTGCTATCGTTTTCCTGTTTGAAACTTGGGAGACGAATAATGTCCGATTACGAAGAAGAACTGATGGATTGTCAGTTTGAAGACTATGATGATGACGATGCTCTGGACGACGCCACTGAGTTGTAGTGGTGCTTTCAGGTTTTTAGAGAATGCCTTTAGCAGCCTGCTCCGCCAGGTACTGTTTTCGATGTTCCCCCGGGCTGGTGTTGAACCAGCGACGCCACGCCTTGTGAAATGCGGCTGGATTGGCAAAGCCCAGTAGCCACGCAATTTCTGACAGCGATACCCGTGTTTCCCGTATGTACTCGACAGCGAGCTCCTTGCGGGTGTCGTCCACCAGTTCCCGAAAACCGGTGTTCTCCTCTGCCAATTGCCTTTGAAGTGTCCAGGGCGCGACGCCGAGTTTATGGGCGACGGCCATCAGGGTAGGGGTGCCGCCCTGTAGCAGGGGCGGGAGCTGGTCTTTCACCCGATCAGCCATACTCCACCCGGCACGAATACGTGACATGTCCAACTCGCATTGCGCTGACAGTGACTCGAACATGGCGGCCTGCGCCTGTAGCGAAGCGGCCTCCGCTATTCCTGGGGCCAGCCTGAGACTGTTGCCTTCGGCGCCGAACCTCACCGGGCATCCGAACCATTCTTCAAACACTTCGTCGTAACCCTGGGAAGGGTACTCAATACTGACCCGTTCAACGACCCGGTCGTGGCCCGTAATAAGCCTCAGGAATTGAGCCCAGGCCGCAAGGACCGAATCCACCACGAAAAAATTAAATACGTTGTAGGGCTTGATGGAGTAAAAGTGCGCTTCCCGCCCCTGGCTGGCTGTCCAGGGAGCACCCCTGCTGTTGCGGCTGGTGAGTAAGGAATAATGAACCAGGGTGCTGATGGCTTCGCCAGCTGTGGCGGCAGATTGGGCGGCAAGCCCTGCGATACCAGCGTCCACGGGGCGAGACAGCTGGCCCATCGTTAGGCCGAGTGCGGGGGTGCCGGTGAGGGCAATGGCTGCCTGACCCATTCTCATGAATCGGGGGATGCTGATCCGTGCCGCCGGCGCTCCCAGTGCCTGTTCGTCCAGCCCAAACCGGCCCAGTAGTTCTTTGGGGTTTCGGCCTTCGGCCCTCAGTGCACGGGCCATGACGGCAACGTACAGCACGCTGATATCGCCGAGAGGGTTCTTGTATCTGGTGTTGGATTTCATAATGCCAGCATTGTCCGACAAGTTGTTACAGGATATCAAATTGTTGTTTGGGGATATTGTTTGGGAGGGGCTGGATGGCTAATTTATAGCCCATATTACGGCATCGCCGATCCAAATAAGAGGAGAGAGATCATGACCGAATCGACACCGGGCGTTAAACGTTACCCCAATTTGCTGGAGCCGTTGGATCTCGGGTTCACGCGTCTTCGCAATCGCACACTGATGGGGTCCATGCACACCGGCCTGGAGGAGGCAAAGAATGGTTTTGATCGGCTTGCCGCTTTCTATGCCGAACGTGCCCGTGGCGGTGCGGGTTTGATCGTGACCGGTGGTATTTCCCCCAATGTGGAAGGTGCCGTGTTCCAGCACGCGGCCAAGATGAACACCCAGGAAGAAGCGGAGAAGCACCAGGTGATCACCCGCGCCGTGCATGAGGCCGACGGCAAGATCTGTATGCAGATTCTCCATGCCGGTCGCTACGCTTATCATCCGGAGTTGGTGGCGCCGTCCGCGATTCAGGCGCCCATTAACCCGTTGAAGCCGAGAGAACTGGACGAAGCGGGTATCGAAAAGCAGATTGAGGATTACGCCAACTGCGCGGCTCTGGCGCGAGAAGCCGGATACGACGGTGTGGAGATCATGGGCTCGGAAGGTTACTTCATCAACCAGTTTATTGTGACCCACACAAACCATCGTACTGACCAGTGGGGTGGCAGCTACGAAAATCGCATTCGCTTGCCGATCGAGATTGTTCGTCGTGTTCGTGAGCGTGTGGGCAGCGATTTTATCCTGATCTACCGCCTGTCGATGCTGGATCTCATTGAGGATGGCAGTACCTGGGACGAAGTGGTGCAGCTGGCGAAAGAAATTGAAAAAGCCGGCGCAACCATTATCAACACCGGCATCGGCTGGCATGAAGCCCGTGTACCGACCATTGCTACTTCTGTGCCTCGGGGCGCGTTCACCAAGGTAACGGCCCGCCTGAAAGACGAGGTCAGCATTCCCCTGGTGACCACCAACCGCATCAACATGCCGGATGTTGCCGAGAAGATCCTCGCGGAAGGCGATGCCGATATGGTCTCCATGGCCCGTCCGTTCCTGGCGGATGCGGACCTTGTTCTGAAGGCTGCCGAAGACCGCGCGGACGAAATCAACACCTGCATCGGTTGCAACCAGGCCTGCCTCGATCACACCTTCAGCGGCAAGCTGACCTCCTGTCTGGTTAACCCCCGTGCCTGTCACGAAACTGAGCTGACCTACGTCAAAACCGCCGAGCCCAAAGCGATCGCGGTGGTTGGAGCCGGCCCCGCAGGCCTGGCATTTGCCACGGTTGCGGCGGAACGTGGTCACAAAGTTACGCTGTTTGACTCTGGCAGCGAAGTGGGTGGCCAGTTCAACGTGGCCAAACGGATACCGGGCAAGGAGGAGTTCTACGAAACCCTGCGCTATTTCCGGGTCATGCTGGACAAGCACGGGGTGGACGTACGCCTGAATACTCGTGTGGATGTAGATGCGCTCAAGGCTGGTGGGTACGACCATGTGGTACTGGCCAGCGGCGTCAGTCCGCGCACGCCGGAGATTGAGGGGGTGGATCACCCCAGTGTGATTGGTTACCTGGATGCGCTTTTGGGTCGCAAGCCCGTAGGGCAGAAAGTGGCGGTGATTGGTGCTGGCGGTATCGGCTTCGACGTCTCGGAATTCATCGTCCACAAGGGCACCTCGGCTGCACTGGATCCACAACACTTCATGCGTGAGTGGGGGGTGGATCTGAGCGTTGGTCATCGTGGTGGCATTCAGGGCATGGAGCCGGAGGTGCCGGAACCGGCCCGAGAGGTATACCTGCTGCAACGCAAAGCGTCGAAAGTCGGTAAAAACCTGGGCAAGACCACAGGCTGGATTCACCGCACCTCGCTGAAGAATCGCCAGGTGCAGATGGTTCCGGGCGTGAGCTACCGCAAGATTGATGATGATGGGCTGCACATTACCGTGACCCCGAAAGGTGCCGAGCAGGGAGAAGATAGGGTGTTGCCGGTGGACACCATTGTCGTCTGTGCCGGCCAGGAGCCTTTGCGAGAGTTGCAGAGTGGGCTTGAAGCCGCCGGAATGAAAGTGCACCTGATCGGTGGCGCCGACGTGGCCGCGGAACTGGATGCCAAGCGCGCGATCAATCAGGGTAGCCGCCTGGCAGCGGAGCTCTGAGCGCAATGGGCGTGAGGGCTCTGATCACAAAACGTTGCAGTTTTACTCTACCTTCAGGGGTTTGACCCGCTAGACTGTTATCCGGAAGTCTGTCAGTTTGAAGCCGGCCCCGCGCACTGTGCAGGGCCGATTCCTGGTGTCTGACGGAAAACGGAACACTTTTTGGGTGTTTGTCGTGTAGCGGTCGGGTTTTCGGAGAGTGGGGAGTCAGCAATGGGGTCTGCCGACCAGGCAAACGATGGTTATTCGGCTGTGTTTTTCATGGACGGCAGCGACGTGTCGCGCCAGATGCGTGCGTCTGAATTCGGAGCCTTTCTTGATGGCTACGTGGGCCTTTCCGATCTGGCGGATACCGATGTAAAGGCCGTTTATGCGTTGCTTGGCAGCGACCTCCTGGTACGCTCGCTGGTTTTTTTCCGAATCTACTTTGATGAGGAGGGCAGGGCCGACAGCCATTGGAACCTGCCCGTAGAAAAACTGGCCCGAAAAGGTGCCAAGGGCCCGGATATGGGCGCGGGCCCGATCCGATTGGTGTGTCGCAGTCAATGTCCTAAGTCTGCCAGTGCCGAGGATTTCTGGGATCCGGATATGACCCCGGGGAGTAACCACTTTCAGGCAATTCGGCGCGCCGTGGATGCGAACACACTGAGGTTCCGCAAGGTGGAGCCCGCGCCGGAAGAAGAGATTCCTGTGTTGGGTGCCGAGTCCCGTTCTCAGGAGGAGCCTGAGGTCTCTGAAGACCGCGTTCGGCTTGCTCGTGTTATCCGGGAGCAGCGGCTTCGCATCAAGACCCTGCAAAGCGTTCATCGCGATGCGCTGTCTGACTTGCAGCGTGAAAATCGTCATGAGATGCAAGCCCTGCGTAATGAAACCGCGGAACTCCAGCAGAAGTATGAGCGCCAGAAACTCAGCAATGAGCAGCTAAAAAAACGCCTTGCTGAGCGCAATGAGCAGTACCTGATGATGCAGGAGCAGATTGCCAGTGGTGAGGCCCGTAATGAACGCGAGGGTGCCACAGCGGATGCCGAGGTGGTGTTGCTGCGGGAGCAACTGGAGCGTCGTCAGCGCGAACTGGAACTGAGGGACGAAAAGATCGTGGTGCTGGAGCAGGAAAATTACGACTTGCGACACCAGCCGCCAACCGAAAATTCAGTCATGGATCACCTGCAAAACCATTCGGTCTTCCTGGTGGCCTACCACGCCGGGGTAGGCCATATTACCCTGCCTTACGATGATATTGAGGGCTATTTCCGCAATCCCGTGGCCTACGCCGCTGAACGTTGTGGCCTCAATGAGCCCGCCTACCGGCAATGGCTTGACCACTACGAACACCCGGTCTGCCATCATAAGCTTACCAACGGCAAACCCTGTGGTGAGCCTGTCATGCGCGTCAGTCAGCCGGCTGAGTTCCGGGCGGATGTGGATGATCGCTGTGAGCAGCATCAGCCGAAAGGTTCCAGTTGACCCAGCTCTAGCGGTTTCCTGCGGGATCTTTTTTCAGAATTGGGCCGTATTTCGTTACTATGGTTGCTGAAACGCCCTCGGGTGATGAATCAGCTCCGCCCCGGCCCAACATAGACACCCACAGGAAGCTACATGGATCAATTCAGAAACATTGGCGTGATTGGCCGCATGGGCAGCGTAAAGGTGGTCGAATCGCTGCGTCAGCTCAAGCAGTATCTGGTGAGCAACAACTATCACGTGATCATTGAGGAAGACACTGCCAGTATGCTGCCTGGCCATGGTCTTCAGGTAGCCAGCAAGAAGCTGCTGGGGGAAATATGTGATCTGGTTATTGTGGTGGGTGGCGATGGCAGTCTACTGGGCGCTGCCCGGGAACTGGCCAAATCCAAGATTCCGTTGTTGGGTGTGAACCGTGGCCGCCTTGGTTTCCTGACCGACATTTCTCCGTCTGACCTGGAGGAACGACTGGGCAAGGTCCTGCAGGGCAAATACATCGAAGAGACACGCTTCCTGCTGGATGGGCACGTGGAGCGAAACGGCCAGCCCCTGGGCTTTGGAACCGCCCTGAATGACGTTGTGCTGCACCCCGGCAAATCGACCCGGATGATCGGGTTCGACCTCTACATCGACGGACATTTCGTATACAGCCAGCGCTCGGATGGGCTTATCGTGGCTACGCCGACCGGGTCGACCGCCTATTCGTTATCGGCGGGCGGGCCGATCATGCATCCGAAACTCGATGCGGTCGTGCTGGTGCCCATGTTCCCGCACACGTTGAGCAGTCGCCCGATCGTGGTGGATGGCAAGAGCGAGATCAAGCTGGTGATTGGTGAAACCAACGAAACCTATCCGCAGATCAGTTTCGACGGGCAGATGAACATTGCCTGTGCCCCCGGCGACATCATCCGAATCACCAAGAAACCCTTCAAGATTCGCCTGATTCACCCCGCGGATCATAATTTTTACGCCACATGCCGGGACAAGCTGGGCTGGGCCAGTGAGATTGCAGCGAGCTAACACCATGCCAGGACAGGAAAGATCCGCGAGCCGCGGCTATGACATTATCGGCGATATTCACGGATGCGCTCATACCCTGGTGCGACTATTGGACCAGATGGGCTATCGCAAGGTTAATGGCGTCTATGAACACCCCCGGCGCCAGGCCATATTCATTGGAGACATCATTGACCGCGGACCTCGTATCCGTGAGGCGCTGCATCTGGTCAGGGACATGGTTGAGCATGGTTCCGCCCGCATGGTAATGGGAAATCACGAGTACAACGCCCTGGGCTACTGCACCCGTGCCCGCCCCGGCAGTGGCAAAACGTTCTTGCGGGAGCACAATGCCCGTCACGACCGGTTGATCCGCGAAACCCTCGAACAGTTCGAGCATTACCCCCACGAATGGAACGAGTTTCTGGAGTGGTTCTACACCATTCCCCTGTTTATCGATGAGCCGGATTTCCGGGCAGTACATGCGTGTTGGGACAGCGACCTGATCACCAAATTCAAGGAAAATCAGGGAGGTGCCTGTATCGATGACGAGTTCCTCCATGCGTCGGCGGCGATTGAGTCCTTCGCCGGCCAGGTCATGGATACCTTGCTGCGCGGCACGGATCTTCGCTTGCCGCCGGGCGTGAAGATTACCGGTAAAGACGGCTACGTCAGGGAGTTTTTCCGCACCAAGTTCTGGGCTGATAACCCGAAAACCTACGCCGACGTGGTGTTCCAGCCCGACCCCTTGCCGGAGGACGTCGCCTGCCGTGAGCTGACGGACGCTGAGCGAGGCCAGCTGATCAGCTATCCCGCTTCAGCGCCACCGGTGTTCGTGGGCCATTACTGGATGGAAGGCGAGCCGGCACCACTGAAACACAATGTGGCCTGCATCGACTTCAGTGCGGTCAAATACGGCAAGCTAGTGGCCTATCGCCTGGATGGCGAACGTACCCTGTCCCGTGACAAGTTCGTTTGGGTGGATGTGGAGAGGCCGGAGCAGCCGGACTATCCCACCAGCGAAGACAGCGTGGCGAGGTAACCTGTGTATCGCGTGAAACAAATTGATACCGACACAAACCTGGCTGGTTTCAGTCGTTGGCTGAAAGAGCAGGGGGTGGAGCACCGGATCACCGAGGAGGGTGGGTCACAGGTGCTGTGGCTGGAGAACCCTGAGCATACGGAGCCGGTGTTACAGGCCCTTGAGCGCTTCCTGAAGGAACCCGAGGTGCAGGACGCTGTCAATACGACAGCGCAATCGCCGGTGTTTGTCGGGGGGCGTTGGCAGCCGTCGCCACGCCACGCACCCATGGTGCTCGCCATGATTGCCCTGGCCGTATTGATGGCTTGGGTGACGGCCATGGGACAGAATCAGCTATCCACCCTGTTGATGTTCGTCGATCCGCGTTTCTATGATGTTGGTACCATGGCGGATCGAATCCAGGCGCTGTCTTCTACCTTGGCTGGTGGGCAGGTCTGGCGCCTGATCACGCCGGATTTCCTGCATTTCAGCTGGACCCATATCATCTTTAATTCCGTCATGTTGTGGTTCCTGGGCAGTCAGGTTGAGTGGTTCGATGGCCGTGCGCGGTTACTTGCCCTGTTCGTAGTGACCAGCCTGCTGTCCAACGGATTGCAGTACATCGTGAGTGGGCCTCTGTTTGGCGGTCTGTCTGGCGTTGTGTACGGCATTCTGGGTTATTGCTGGTTGAGCCAGCGACGCGTGCCCCGTTTCCAGTTCCCGCCTGCACTGGTGACGTTTGCCGTGGCCTGGATGGTGATTGGCTTTACGCCATTTACCGAAATGGTGGGGTTGGGGCAGATGGCAAATGAAGCCCACCTGGGAGGCTTTGTGGCTGGCCTTGCCCTGGCGGCCATTTTGCCGGTACCAAAAAAAGCCCCGCGAAACCGCGGGGCATGAAAAGAGCGTATAGCTCCTGATGAGAGAGACCAAATGAATACGACCTTCGTCATTTGGTGAGTTAATGATAATCATTATCGTTTATTGTTGTCAACGGGTTTCCTCACATTTTTTGCTAGCAAATGATTGGAGAACGAAATGACCTACGAAGAGCTGATCAAACGGCTGGATCCAGCTGTTTATCAGAGCCTCAAGCGCGCTCTTGAGCTGGGCAAGTGGCCGGATGGCCGTAATTTGAGTGACGAGCAGCGGTCGATTTGCATGGAGGCCGTTATTTATTACGAAGACCACCACAACACACCGATGGAAGAGCGGGTCGGTTACCTCGACCGCGGTGAAAAGACGGGGACTGCGTGTGATCCCAGCGTCTCGCGCACGGCAGGGAAATCGTCAAACGGTGCGGCCGGCTCAGATCAGTACTTTGAGGTGAAGTCTTGACCGCATTGGTTGACGTGACCGGTCGCCTGCGCAAGATGCCTGCAGAAGCCGGTGAGCCGGTCAGTTATACCATACGGGTGGGTGATACCCTCATACCCCTTAACGAGATGGTGGGGTACCCGTTGCAGTTTGATTTTGATGGCGTGATACGCTGCATCAACTGTGACCGTAAGACCAACAAAAGTTTCAGTCAGGGTTACTGCTATCCCTGTTTTCGCAAGCTGGCCGCCTGCGACAGCTGCATTATGAGCCCGGAAAAATGCCATTACCATGAGGGCACCTGCCGTGAGCCGGAGTGGGGAGAGACTCACTGCATGATTGAGCATGTGGTCTACCTGGCCAATTCGTCCGGCCTCAAGGTGGGCATAACACGTGGCTCCCAGGTGCCAACCCGCTGGATCGACCAGGGTGCCGTCGATGCCATCCCGATGGTCAGGGTGGCTACCCGCCAGTTAGCGGGCTTTGTGGAAGTCGCGTGCAAGAAATACGTTGCGGACCGAACCAACTGGCGGGCCATGCTTAAAGGCGACGTGCCGGAGCTGGATCTGGTTGAGGAACGTCGCCGCATGCTGGAACTGGTCGCCGACGACTTGTCGGAATTGCGTGCCGCCCACGGTGAGAACAGTATCCGGGCTGTCGACGAAGACGGGTTGACTCTGAGTTATCCGGTCGAGGTATGGCCCCGGACGGTAAAAACCCATAATCTGGACAAAACGCCCACGGCGGACGGTGTGCTCCAGGGGATCAAGGGCCAATACCTGATCCTGGATACCGGTGTTATCAATATCCGTAAATACACCGGTTATGAAGTCCGCTTCCGGGTCTTCCCAAACCATTGAGCCCGGCCCAACGAATTCTGGAGAAAGTGAATGCGTACCAGTCAGCCACAGACCATTTTCCTCAAGGATTACCGCGTGCCCGCCTTTCTGGTGGACCATGTGGATCTGCGTTTTGAACTGTTTGAAGATGGGGCCAGGGTTCATTGCACCCTCGCCATGCGCCGGAACCCCGATAGCGGTTCCTCGGACAAGAGCCTTGAGCTCGACGGCGATAGCCTGACCACACTTGAATCGGTGAGCCTGGATGGCAGGCTCTTGGGGGGCAGCGGCTACGAAGACCGTGACGACAAACTCACCCTTCATGAAGTGCCGGATCAGTTTAATCTGGGGGTCGTGACCTGGATCGAACCCCAGAACAACACTCGCCTGGAAGGTCTGTACAAATCGTCGGGCATGTTCTGTACCCAGTGTGAAGCCGAAGGCTTCCGCTGTATTACGTACTTCCCTGACCGGCCCGATGTGATGGCCCGTTTCCGCACCCGCGTTGAGGCGGATAAAACCCGCTATCCCATCCTGTTATCCAACGGCAACGATGTTGAAAAGGGCGATCTGGCCGACGGCCGGCATTTTGTCACCTGGGAAGACCCATTTCCGAAGCCCTGCTACCTGTTTGCCCTGGTGGCCGGTGACCTCTTGGAGAAGCGGGACAGCTTCAAGACTATGTCAGGTCGTGACATTGATCTGCGCATGTACGTTGAGCCCCGCAATGCCGAAAAGTGTGACCACGCCATGGACTCGCTGAAACGCGCCATGCGCTGGGACGAGGAGGTGTATGGCCGCGAGTACGATCTGGATATTTTCATGATCGTCGCGGTGGATGACTTCAACATGGGCGCTATGGAGAACAAGGGGCTGAATATTTTCAACTCCTCGTGCGTACTGGCTAGTCAGGAAACCGCGACGGATATGGCGTTCCAGCGCATCGAGTCGATCGTGGCCCACGAGTATTTCCACAACTGGTCCGGTAACCGCGTGACCTGTCGCGACTGGTTCCAGCTCAGCCTGAAAGAAGGCTTCACGGTGTTTCGGGATTCCTGTTTTTCCGCCGATGTGGGTTCGCCCACCGTCAAACGGATTGAGGATGCGACCATGCTTCGCACCGCTCAGTTCGCCGAGGATGCTGGGCCAATGGCGCACCCGGTTCGTCCGGAATCCTACATGGAGATCACGAACTTCTACACGCTGACCATCTACGAGAAAGGTTCGGAGGTGGTAGGCATGATCCATACGCTGCTGGGGCCCGATCTGTTCCGCAAGGGCAGTGACCTGTACTTTGAACGGCATGACGGTCAGGCGGTGACAACGGACGATTTTGTCCGCGCTATGGAGGATGCCAGTGGTCGTGACCTGTCGCAGTTCCGTCTCTGGTACGAGCAGTCTGGCACGCCGGAACTGACGGTGCGAGATGAGTTTGATGATGCCGCCGGCATTTATCGTTTGACCATCGGCCAGTCGATTCCGGACACACCGGGCCAGACCAATAAGAAGCCACAGCACATTCCGTTTTCCATCGGACTTCTGGGTGCCGATGGTCAGTCGTTGCCACTGAAGCTGACCGCGGATGGTGCTGAGGCGCCAATGGATAGGGTCCTGGAATTGACTGATGCCAGTCATACCTTCGAATTCCACGGCGTGTCAGAGCGGCCAGTGCCTTCATTGCTGCGGGGTTTCTCGGCGCCGGTGCGAGTGTTCTACCCGTGGACGCGGGAGCAGCTCACCTTCCTGATGAGCCACGATTCCGACGGTTTCAATCGCTGGGACGCAGGACAGCGACTGGCGGTGGACGTTATTAACTCCCAGGTAGCATCAGCAGATGAGGATGTGGATGCCGGCCTGATTGAGGCGTACCGCAGCCTGTTGGCGGACTCGTCTCTGGATCAGGCGCTGGTTGCCAAAATGCTGCAACTGCCATCCGAAGCCTATCTGATCGAACTGGCTGATCAGCCCAACGTACCTGCCATCCACAGAGCCCGTGAAAGCGTGCTTGCGCATCTGGCGAGATCGCTAAGGGACGAGCTTCTGGCCTGCTATCACCGCAACACCCTGAGCGGTCACTACGAAGTGACGCCGGAGGCCGTAGCGCGTCGAAGCTTGCGGAATACCGCCCTGGCCTGGCTCCTGCACATCGATGATGAAGAGGGACGGACGCTGGCGACAAGCCAGTTTAACGAGGCCGATAACATGACGGATCGTATGGGAGCCCTTCGTGCCCTGGTGAACTCCGGTTACGAAAAAGAGCAGGAGCAGGCACTCGCAGACTTCTACCAGCAGTGGAAGGACGACCCCCAGGTGGTTGAGCAATGGTTTGCGGTGCAGTCGGGCAGTACCCGCACCGGAGGCTTGCGCAAAGTCCATGAACTGATGGAGCACCCGGCGTTCGACTGGAAGAACCCCAACAAGATCCGCTCGGTGATCGGGGTGTTTGCCGGCCAGAATCTCCCTGCCTTTCACGCAGAGGATGGAGCCGGTTATCAGTTCCTGGCGGAGCAGGTGCGAAAACTGGATGACAGTAACCCACAGATTGCGGCCAGGCTGGTGTCTCCGCTGACCCGCTGGCGCAAATTCGCGCCGGTTCACGGCGAGCAGATGAAATCGGCGCTGGAGACCGTTCGTGACAAGTCTGGATTGTCGCGGGATGTCTACGAGGTGGTTCACAAGAGCCTTGCCGGCCAATAGGGAAGCGAGATAGCTGGGGTATCCGTCTGCCGCAACGCGGGGCCTGTCACAGGCGGATACAAAATCGCACTTTCGGTCGATAGACAATATCGGCCAATCGGCTACTCTGTCAGGAGCCGATATTCCATGACAACACAATAAGAAAAGCCTTCTACAGGGCTTTCAGACAGGTTTAAGGTTAAAAAATGACATACAAGAACAATGTGATTTTGGGCAGTCTGTTTGCTCTTTCGGTTTTTGCCATGCCAGCCAGTTCCGCCGTTTCCAGTAGTGAAGCCGCTCGACTGGGTCAGGATCTTACCCCGTTTGGCTCCGTGAAAGCCGGCAACGAGGCAGGCACCATTCCCGCGTGGACGGGTGGCCTCACCGAAGCCCCTACCGGATATGAGGGTAGTGGTCAGCACCATATCAACCCTTTCCCGGACGATGAGGTGTTATTCACCATCAGCGCGTCCAACATGGATCAGTATGACGAGTACCTGACCGACGGCCTCCGTGCCATGCTCGACACCTATCCGACGACCTTCCGTATTCCGGTCTACAAAAGCCGTCGCACACACGCGGTGCCGGATTGGGTTGCTGAAAACACCAGGGAAAATGCCGTAGATGCTGAGGTAGTGGGTAAAGGCGAGGGTATCGATGGCGCCTTTGCCGGTTATCCTTTCCCCATCCTGCACGGTAATAATGAGCAAAAAGCCTGGCAGGTAATCTGGAATCACCTGACTCGCTGGCGTGGCGTTTCCGTAACCCGCCGTTCAAGCGAAGTGGCAGTGCAGCCGGATGGCGATTACTCCCTTGTGACCTCTCAGCAGGAAGCCTTCTTCAATTACTACAACCCTGAGGGTAGTGAAGAAGAACTCGATAACGTTATTTTTTATTATCTGTCGTTCACCCAGTCGCCACCCCGTCTCGCCGGTGGTGCCATCCTGATTCATGAAACTCTGAACCAGATTATCAACCCGCGTAATGGTTGGGGTTACAACGCCGGCCAGCGCCGTGTTCGCCGTGCACCCAACCTGGGCTATGACTCTCCGATTGCAGCCGCAGATAATCTGCGAACAGCCGATGACACCGATATCTTTAACGGTGCCCTGGACCGCTACAATTGGGAATATGAGGGCATGCGGGAGATCTACGTTCCCTACAACAATTACCGCATCGGTGAGCAGGGCACGCCTTACTCCGAAATCCTGGGTATTTCCCACCTGAATCCGGACCTCACCCGTTGGGAGCTCCATCGGGTGCATGTTGTGGAAGCGACCCTGAAGGAAGGGGAGCGCCATATTTACGGCAAGCGTCGCTTCTATGTGGATGCCGATAGCTGGAACACCTTGCTGCTGGACCAGTACGATGGCCGCGGTGAGCTCTGGCGCGTAACCATGGGCCTGGCGAAAAACTATTATGAATTGCCTGGCGTATGGACAGTGCTGGATGTGTACCATGACCTTCAGGCCCGTCGTTATCACGTGCTGGGCCTGGATACCGAAGAGGGTTCCACCCGTAAGTTTACCAACGACGTGCCCAACCGACGGTATTTCTCGCCGGCTTCCCTGCGTCGCAGGAGTGTGCGTTAACGTCTTGACTCGCTGTTGGAACACGATTTTCGCCAGAGACGGATGGCGACGGATATACCGGTGGTCGGAAGGTCACCGGTATATTCATAGTATTGGCCGGTGCGACCGGCAAAATCAGAGTGACACAGTTCAACACAACATATAGGCAATCTGAATGGCTACAAGGTTGATGTGCAAGACTCTGGGAGCGGCCTGTCTTGGACTATCCATGGCATTGTCCGCGCCCACGGTGTTTGCGCTTGCAGATATCATCGAAACCCCATCCCGGCCAACTGCGCTTGCGCCAGAGCATCTGCTCAATGATGTCGACACGGCGGGCGAACGAATCGTGGCAGCCGGTGTGCGTGGTCATATCATTTTTTCCGATGATGATGGTGAAAGTTGGGTGCAGGGTGAAGTTCCGGTATCCGTCACATTGACCGGCGTGGATTTTGGCACTGAACAGCATGGCTGGGCCGTTGGGCACAGTGGTGTTGTTCTCCATTCAGACGATGCGGGCGAAAACTGGGAGCTCCAGCTCACCGGTGTCCGGGCTGCTGAATTGGCGATTGAAAGTCGCCAGGAGCAGATCGACGAAATGGAGCAGAAACTGGAAGAAGCCCCGGAGGACGAGAAAGACGACCTCGATTGGGCGTTGGGTGATCTGTATTTCTCGCTGGAAAACCTGCAGGCGGATCTTGAAATCGGCCCGGTGAACCCATTTCTGGATGTTTGGTTCGAAAATGAGAACCACGGTTTCGTTGTTGGTGCCTATGGCATGTTTTTGCGCACGACGGACGGCGGAAAGACCTGGAAAGACTGGGCGCCGAAGCTTGAGAATCCCAGCAGTTTTCACCTGAACAGCATTGGCCAGATCACTGGCGGTGGCCTGGTAATCGTCGGTGAGGCTGGGCAGATTTTCGTGTCCGTCGACGGCGGTGACAGCTGGGAGAGACGTGAGAGCCCCTATGAAGGCTCCCTGTTCGGAGCAATCGGAACCGGCAATGTGAATGAGATACTCGCATTCGGTTTGCGTGGGAACATCTTCTTTTCATCCGACCTGGGCAGAAGCTGGAAAGTGGTGCCCAGTGAGTCGGACGCAACCCTCAATGATGGCACGGTGTCCGAAGACGGCCGTATCACGTTGGTTGGCAATGGTGGCGCAGTGCTAATGAGCACCAACGGTGGAGATACCTTCCGTCCCTACTTCCGGGATGATCGGGAAGGGGTGATGGATGTTGTCCCCGTATCGGGAACCAATCTGCTGATTGTGGGCGAGGGTGGCGTGAAGCACACCGACGCCCGCGGCAAGAATCTTCAATAACGCCCTGATGCGGCACCAACAGATAGAAAATTAGAGGGGCTTTTGAATGTCGAACCCGAAGCACGACAAGGGCGAGCATTACCTGACTACACCGAAGGCAGAACCGTTCCTGGAACGGCTGATCTTCAACAATCGGGCCATCATCCTGATTGCCTTTTTCTTCCTGACGCTGTTCCTTGGCTACAACGCGGTCAAGATTGAGCCGGATGCCAGTTTCGAGCGGATGATTCCGTTGGAGCATCCCTACATCGTCAATATGCTTGAGCACCGGGACGATCTGGAGAACCTGGGTAACTTTGTGCGTATCGCCGTGGAAGTGGAAGAGGGCGATATCTTCACAGCCGAGTATATGGAAACCCTGAAGCAGATCACCGATGAGGTGTTCTATCTCAACGGGGTGGACCGTTCCGGATTGAAATCACTCTGGACCTCCAACGTTCGCTGGGTTGAGGTGACTGAGCAAGGGTTCCAGGGCGGCACCGTGATCCCGGACGGTTACGATGGCTCCCGAGCCACCCTTGAACAGCTGCGTCAGAACGTACTCCGTTCGAACGAAGTAGGGCGCCTGATTTCCGACAACTTCCGTTCTACCATCGTGTACGCGCCGCTTTATGAGAACAACCCTGAAACTGGCGAGCCGCTGGACTACGGTGAGTTCTCGCGCCAGTTGGAAGAAAAGATCCGGGACAAGTACGAGGCGCAGAATCCGAACATTGAAATTCACATCGTCGGTTTCGCCAAGAAAGTGGGCGACCTCATTGAGGGTATTGGTTCCATTGCCTGGTTTGCGGGCATCACCATTATCCTGACGACCCTGTTGCTGTTCGGGTACTCACGTTGCATTACCGGAACACTGGTTCCGGTGTTCACCTCCATCATCGCGGTGTTCCTGCAACTGGGCACATTGAGGCTGTTGGGGTATGGCCTGGACCCTTACTCGGTTCTGGTTCCGTTCCTCGTATTTGCCATCGGCATCAGTCACGGCGTTCAGATTGTGAATGCCATGGCGGTGGAAGCGGCGAAAGGGTTTGATTCCGTTACCGCGGCCCGCCTTGCGTTCCGGGCGCTGTATATCCCGGGCATGCTGGCTCTGATCTCAGACGCCTTCGGCTTCCTGACGCTGTTCTTCATTGAAATTGACGTGATACGGGATCTGGCCGTCGCTGCCGGTATTGGTGTGGCGTTTGTCATCCTGACCAACCTGGTATTGCACGTACTGATCATGTCGTATCTTGGCATTTCCAAGGGCGGCGTTCGTCATGTGCAAAATCATGGTGAAAAGCAGGATCGCAAATGGCGCGTTATGTCTTACTTCGCACACCCGGGTGTGGCACCGATCTCGCTGTTGATAGCGGTTATTGGCCTGGGTCTTGGTCTTTATTACAAGCAGGGCCTGAAAGTCGGTGACCTTGATCAGGGCGCACCGGAGTTGCGGGCCGATTCCCGCTATAACAAGGACAATGCCTACATCATCGACAACTACTCAACGAGTGCTGATGTGTTGGTAGTGATGGTGAAAACCGAGGAAGAACAGTGTACCCAGTACAACGTTCTCCGCGCCATGGACAACCTCCAGTGGGAACTTCAGAACACGCCTGGCGTGCAGTCCTCGGCGTCTTTGGCCGATGTGTCCAAGATTGTTACCAAGGCACTGAACGAGGGTAACTGGAAGTGGTATGAGATTTCCCGCAACCAGACCATTATCAATGCCTCGATCCGTGAGGCGCCGGCAGGCCTGATCAATACCAATTGTGATCTGACACCGGTGCTTGTTTTCCTTGAGGATCACAAGGCAGAAACGCTGGAAACAGTCACCGAACGCGTTGAGGAGTTCGCCAGCAACAATAACAACGACGAATACACGTTCATGCTGGCCGCCGGTAATGCGGGCGTCGAAGCTGCCACGAACGATGTCATCTCAAGTGCGAAGAACATGATGTTGATCTTCGTCTACGGTGTGGTCGCGTCATTGTGCCTGCTGACGTTCCGTTCTATCCGTGCGGTTCTGTGTATTCTGATCCCACTGGGCCTGACGTCGATCCTGGCCGAGGCGATCATGGCGGTATCAGGCATTGGTATCAAGGTAGCGACGTTGCCGGTTATTGCGCTGGGCGTGGGTATTGGTGTCGACTACGGTATCTATATCTACAGCAAGCTCGAGAAGTTCCTGTTGGAGGGCAAGACACTCCAGGAAGCATACTTCGAGACCCTGAGGTCTACTGGTAAGGCGGTTATCTTTACCGGTGTCACACTGGGTATCGGTGTGGTTACCTGGATCTTCTCGCCGATCAAGTTCCAGGCGGATATGGGGTTGTTGCTGTTCTTCATGTTCATCTGGAACATGGTGGGCTCTATCTGGCTGCTGCCGGCCCTGGCGCGTTTCCTCCTGCGCCCGGATCGAATGGTTGCCAAGGCCCGCGCGAACAAATAAGATTCGCGTCCGCCTGATCAAAAAAGCCCGCTCTGCGGGCTTTTTTGTTTTTTTGCTCAAGTGGTTAGCGAGCTAACCCTTGCTTTATTTATATCGCAAAGTGGTCTATGTTTTAAGGCGAAAGTGAGGAGTGTCCGTTTCGTTACGCGGGCCCAAAAAAGCAATAATGAACAGATAAGGGAAAAGTCATGGCACTGAAACAGAAATTTTCCGCACTTGCAGTTGCAGCAGCGGTCAGCCTTGGAACCGCCTCAACAGCGGTTACCGCGCAGGAGCAGAAATTTGTCACCATCGGTACCGGGGGCGTAACCGGTGTGTACTATCCGGCTGGTGGTGCGATTTGTCGCCTGGTTAACATGGATCGTAAGGAACATGGTATTCGCTGCTCTGTAGAGAGCACCGGCGGTTCGGTCTATAACCTGAACGCGATTCGCCAGGGTGAGCTGGACCTGGCGGTAGCCCAGTCTGACTGGCAGTACCACGCCTACAACGGCACCAGCCAGTTCGAGGAAGACGGAAAGAACGAGAAGCTGCGTGCTGTATTCTCGCTGCACCCCGAGCCATTCACGGTGGTTGCCAGCAAAGGGTCCGGTATCAAGACGTTTGAAGATCTCGCAGGCAAGCGTGTGTCCGTCGGTAACCCCGGTTCTGGTCAGCGCGCCACAGCAGAAGTGCTGATGGACGAAATGGGCTGGACCATGGACAAGTTCTCGCTTCCGGCGGAACTGAAGGCTGCGGAGCAATCCCAGGCTCTGTGCGATGGCAATATTGATGCATTCTTCTACACCGTTGGCCACCCTTCCGGTGCGATCAAGGAAGCGACCACGTCCTGTGACAGTGTGATCGTCAGCGTCAACAACGAGGCGACCAAGAAGCTGGTTGCAGATAACCCATACTACCGCGAAGCGGTGATCCCGGGTGGTATGTATCGTGGTTCTGATGACGACGTGACCACGTTTGGTGTGGCGGCAACGTTCGTCTCGTCTACCGAGGTATCTGAGGACGTAGTGTACGAAGTGGTCAAGGCTGTATTCGAGAACTTTGACAGCTTCAAGCGCCTCCACCCTGCGTTTGCCAACCTGAAAAAAGAAGAAATGGTATCCGACGCGTTGAGTGCTCCCCTGCACCCGGGCGCGGCGAAGTACTACAAAGAAGCCGGCCTGATCGACTGATCCTGTAACCGGTACAACGACACCGCGGGCAGGCCTGCCCGCGGTGTTCTGATCTCCGACCCGCTATATTCTTACAGGACCCAGCTATGACCAATAGCGAACCGAGAGCCGGGGATACCATCGACAGCAAGAAGGTTGCAGAGGTTCTCCAAACCGAAACCGGTGGAAGGGCTGCGACCGGTACGGCTGCAAAGATTCTTTTTGTCGTCCCTCTGCTCTGGTCCCTCTTTCAGCTATGGATAGCGTCACCGCTCCCCTACATTGTTGAGTTCGGTGTTTTTAACTCGACGGAAGCAAGATCCATTCATCTCGCCTTTGCTGCGTTCCTCGCGTTTGCGGCTTATCCCATGATTCGTGGCAGGAATGTTGACCACGTACCGGTTTACGACTGGATTCTTGCCCTGGCTGCCGCTTTTGCAGCCTCTTATCTGTATCTGTTTTATGACCAGCTTGCGACGCGTCCGGGCTCGCCTATTACCCAGGACCTGATCATTGCACTTGGTGGTCTGGTACTGCTTCTGGAAGCAACTCGCCGCGCACTGGGGCTGCCGCTGACCATCGTTGCTGGTGTGTTCCTTATCTACGCGCTGGCCGGTCCCTATATGCCGGATGTGATTTCCCACAAGGGGGCCAGTCTGAGCAAGCTGTCTTCCCATATGTGGTTGGGTACGGAAGGCGTGTTTGGTGTCGCCCTTGGCGTGTCCACCAGTTTTGTCTTCCTGTTTGTGTTATTCGGTGCGCTGCTGGAGCGGGCAGGGGCGGGCAACTACTTTATCCAGGTTGCCTACGCCATGCTCGGGCACATGCGCGGCGGTCCCGCCAAGGCCGCGGTGGTATCCAGTGGTCTGAGCGGTGTGATTTCAGGTTCGTCCATCGCCAACGTGGTGACAACCGGCACCTTTACCATCCCCCTGATGAAGCGGGTTGGTTTCCCCGCTACCAAGGCGGGTGCTGTTGAGGTAGCTGCGTCCACTAACGGTCAGTTGACGCCTCCCATTATGGGTGCGGCAGCCTTCCTGATGGTTGAGTACGTGGGCATTTCCTACCTGGAAGTGATCAAGCACGCCATCCTGCCAGCGCTGATCTCCTACGTGGCGCTGATCTACATCGTTCATCTTGAGGCCTGTAAGCTCAAGATGAAGGGTATTGAACGTCCGAATCGCCCGACGCTGGCCCAGCGCATGCTGAACTGGGTTGTGATTCTGATCGGCCTGAGTGCTCTCACGTTCATCGTGTATTACGGCATTGGATGGTTGAAGGTGGTTCTGGGCGAAGCGGCTGTGTGGGTTCTCGGGCCGCTGCTACTGCTCATTTATATCGGACTGGTCTGGTACTCCACCCGCTTTCCGGAACTGGCGCAGGACGATCCTGAGTCCTCAATGGATACACTGCCTGACGTGGGGCCAACGGTTAAGACCGGCCTGTACTTCCTGTTGCCAGTGGTGGTCCTGGTCTGGTGCCTGACTGTTGAGCGGTTTTCGCCCCAGTTATCAGCATTCTGGGCCACCGTGTTCATGATTTTCATCGTGATCACTCAGCAGCCACTGAAAGCGTTTTTCCGCAAAAAGGGTCACTTCCTCGCGGAAACCAAAACCGGCCTCGTTGACCTCACCCTCTCGCTGGTAACTGGCGCGAGGAATATGGTTGGTATCGGTGTGGCGACAGCCACCGCCGGCATTGTGGTGGGCACGGTGACGCTGACAGGCATTGGCCTGGTGATGACCCAGTTTGTGGAGTTCATCTCCGGCGGCAACCTGTTGCTGATGCTGGTTTTCACAGCGATTATCAGTCTGATTCTGGGTATGGGGCTGCCTACCACCGCCAACTACATCGTGGTTTCCACCCTGATGGCTCCGGTTATCGTGACACTGGGCGCCCAGAATGGCTTGTTGGTGCCTTTGATCGCTGTCCATCTGTTCGTGTTCTATTTCGGCATACTGGCGGATGATACGCCGCCCGTGGGGCTGGCCGCCTACGCGGCGGCGGCTATATCAGGGGCGGACCCGATACGAACGGGTGTGCAGGGCTTCACGTACGATATTCGGACAGCGATTCTGCCCTTCATGTTCATCTTCAACACCCAGTTGTTGTTGATTGGCCTGACGGGTTGGGTGGATTTGCTGGTGACGGTTGCCAGTGCGGTGACGGCCATGCTGGTCTTCTCGGCGGCCACTCAGGGTTACTGGTTTACCAAGAGCTACAAGTGGGAGTCGGCTCTGCTGCTGCTGATCACGTTTACCCTGTTCCGTCCAGGTTATTGGTGGGACATGGTCTACCCGGCAACGCAGGACAGGCCGGGTACCGAGGTGATTGAGCATATTGAAAATGTGCCCGCAGGCGAGTCCCTGGTAGTGCAGGCATCGGGCATGTCCCTGAGTGGTGACGAGGTTTCCACTTATCTCAGTCTGGAGCTACCCGCAGCGGAATCCCCGGAGGCGAGACTGGCGAGCGCTGGCCTTGAGCTGTCGCGTCAGGATGACACGATGGTGGTGGATTTCGTTGGCTATGGTAGCCAGGCAGAGAACGCCGGCGTCAGCTTCGGCTGGACCATTGATGCCGTGCAGGTTGAGAATGAGCGCCCGCCGAAGGAACTTATGTTCATTCCCGCGCTTATACTGCTTGGTCTTGTCGCGTTCGGCCAATTGCGGCGACGCACACCCGAAGAGGCCAGCGCCTACGGCTGACCCTTTTCCCCTTAAAAGCCCGGCATTAACCTGCCGGGCTTTTTTCTGTTAAACTCCTGCGCGCAACGGTCCGCGGTTTGTATCGCGGCCAACCGTCAACATGTGGTCTTTGGTACGGATCACCTCTGAGTCCCTAGGAGCCTACTATGCCTGTTGTTACCCTGCCGGATGGCAGTCACCGCAGTTTTGCCGAATCTGTTACCGTTCACGATGTCGCCGCAGACATTGGTGCCGGGCTTGCCAAGGCCGCCATTGCCGGCCGTGTAAATGGCCAACTGGTCGATACCAGCTTCCCGATTGAAGAAGACGCTGAGCTTGCCATTGTCACCGAGCGTGATGAAGACGGCGTCGACATTATCCGCCACTCCACCGCACATCTCCTGGCCATGGCGGTCAAGGAACTGTTTCCTTCCGCTCAGGTGACTATTGGTCCGGTTGTGGACAACGGGTTCTATTACGATTTCAAATTCGACCGGCCGTTCACCAATGAAGATCTGAGCCGGATCGAAAAGCGCATGGAAGAGCTGGCCAAGCAGGATATTCCGGTGTCCCGATCGGTCATGTCCCGTGACGAAGCTGTCCGTCTGTTTGATGAGATGGGCGAGGAATACAAGGTTCGCATCATTGAGGATATTCCCGGCGAGGAAGATCTGTCCTTCTACCGCCAGGGTGACTTTATCGATCTGTGTCGTGGCCCTCACGTGCCCAACACCGGCAAGCTCAAGGCCTTCAAGCTGACCAAGGTTGCCGGCGCCTACTGGCGCGGCGATACCAGCAACGAGCAGTTGCAGAGGGTGTATGGCACTGCCTGGGGCAACAAGAAAGACCTGAAGGCCTATCTGCATCGCCTGGAAGAGGCCGAGAAGCGCGACCACCGCAAGATCGGCAAGAAATTGAGCCTGTTCCACATGCAGGAAGAGGCCCCTGGCATGGTGTTCTGGCATCCGGATGGCTGGTCCCTGTATCAGGAGATCGAGCAGTACATGCGCCGCAAGCAGCATGAGCATGGTTACCAGGAAATCAAGACGCCGCAGGTGGTTTCCAGGGCGCTTTGGGAAAAGTCAGGGCACTGGGACAAGTTCAAGGACGACATGTTTACCACGGAGTCCGAGAAGCACGACTACGCCATCAAGCCGATGAACTGTCCCTGCCATGTGCAGGTTTTCAACCAGGGCCTGAAAAGCTACAAGGACCTGCCACTGCGTCTGGCCGAGTTCGGTTCCTGTCACCGTAACGAGGCGTCTGGTGCCTTGCATGGTTTGATGCGGGTTCGCGGGTTTACCCAGGACGATGCCCACATTTTCTGTGAAGAGGATGCCATTCAGCAGGAAGTGTCTGACTTTATCGGCATGCTCCACGAGATTTATGCGGATTTCGGGTTTACGGAGATTCTTTACAAGCTCTCAACCCGTCCGGAAAAGCGGGTTGGCTCGGACGAAGTCTGGGACAAAGCGGAAGCCGCGCTGGAAGAAGCATTGAACCGGGAAGGCGTTGATTGGGAGCTTTTGCCGGGTGAGGGCGCCTTTTATGGCCCGAAAATCGAGTTTTCGCTGAAAGACTGCATCGGACGGGTGTGGCAATGTGGTACCATTCAGGTCGATTTTTCCATGCCGGGACGGCTGGGTGCCCAATATGTGGCAGATAACTCCGAGCGCAAGACGCCGGTGATGTTGCACAGGGCGGTTCTTGGTTCGTTCGAGCGCTTTATTGGTATCCTCATCGAGGAATACGAGGGTGCTTTCCCGACATGGCTTGCGCCAACGCAGATCGCGGTGCTGAATATTACCGACAATCAGCGGGATTATTGCCAGAATCTTGCGAAAAAGTGGGATTCCCTTGGCTATAGGGTTAATGCTGACTTGAGAAACGAGAAGATCGGCTTTAAAATCCGCGAGCATACTATTAACAAAGTTCCCTTCCTTGTTGTTATCGGCGACAAAGAAGTTGAAAACAACGCCGTTGCGGTGAGAACCCGCAAGGGTGAGGATCTGGGAACTTTATCGCTGGAAGCGTTTGAGCAGCTGATGGCTGACGAAATCAATCGCAAAGGCAGAACCAAAACGGAGATCTGATTATTAAACAGCGAGCGAATCGGGGGCGCACTCCAAAAGCGCCGATCAACGAGAACATTGACGCAACTGAAGTTCGTCTGATCGATGCCGAAGGCAATCAGGTCGGTGTCGTACCGATTGAAGATGCACTCAAGCAGGCTGAAGAAGCGTCTCTTGACCTGGTTCAGGTTACGGATTCCGATCCGATCGTCTGTAAGATAATGGACTACGGCAAGAAAATCTTCGATGAGAAGAAGGCCAAAGCGGCTGCCAAGAAAAAGCAGAAGCAGACGCAGGTCAAAGAGCTTAAGTTCCGGCCAGGAACTGAAGAAGGGGATTATCAGGTCAAACTACGCAACCTGGTACGTTTCCTTGAAAACGGGGACCGCGGCAAAATCACTATCCGCTTCCGTGGGCGTGAGATGGCACACCAGGAAATTGGTATGAAGCTCATGAACAGGATCGAAGTGGATATTGAAGAGCTTGCCCAGGTAGAACAGCGGCCGAAAATGGAAGGCCGCCAGATGACCATGGTAGTGGCCCCCCGTAAAAAGAAGTGAACCTGATCCGGTGCTGATCCCCCGCGGTCGCGGGGGATTTGTCGTTCAGGGGCACATTGATATCACTTAAAAACAGAATGCGGAGTTTTAAAAATGCCCAAGATGAAAACCAAAAGCGGGGCCACCAAGCGGTTCAAGAAGACCGCTACTGGCTTTAAGCATAAGCAGTCCTTCACCAGTCATATCTTGACCAAGAAGAGCCCGAAGCGTAAGCGTCAGCTCCGTGGTACCAAGTTGATTGCCAAGTCCGATGTGGCTTCAATCAAACGTATGACGGCGTGCTGATTCAGCCGCTAGCCATTTCTTTTCAGGTTTAAAGGTAGAAGGATTAACGTATGCCTCGCGTAAAACGTGGTGTGGTTGCACGCCGTCGTCATAAAAAGATTCTCAGTCAGGCCAAGGGTTATTACGGAGCGCGTAGCCGCGTCTTCCGCGTAGCCAAACAGGCGGTTATCAAGGCCGGTCAGTACGCTTACCGTGACCGTCGTAACCGTAAGCGCTCGTTCCGCGCACTGTGGATTGCCCGTATCAATGCTGGCGCCCGTGCCAACGGCCTGTCTTACAGCCGTCTGATTGCTGGCCTGAAGAAGGCCAATGTTGAGATCGACCGTAAAGTTCTGGCCGACCTGGCCATGAACGAGCAGCAGGCGTTTACCGCTGTTGTTGAGAAGGCCAAAGCGTCTCTGTGATCGCTTAGCTCTTTCATCGGTTAACCGATCGATTCAGGCGTCTCCATGGGTTCATGAAGACGCCTTCTGATAGGGGAAGGGCGCGCTCTTCCCCTATTTTTGTTTAGAGTGATTCCATTTCTGGATTGGAGCAGGGTCAATGGAAAACCTGGATCAACTCGTTCAGGACGGCCTGGCGGCGGTTGAAAGTGCCGACAGTTTGCAGGCACTGGATCAGATTCGTGTTGAATACCTTGGCAAGAAGGGTGTGATCACCCAGCAGGCGAAGACACTGGGTAAGCTGTCTGCGGAAGAACGTCCCGCCGCCGGCCAGAAGATCAACGACGCCAAGGGGCAGGTGGAGCAGGCCATCAACGCTCGCCGCACGGACCTTGAACGTGCCGCCATTGAACAGAAGCTCGCCAGTGAATCCATTGATGTGACGCTTCCCGGCCGTGGCCAGGACCTCGGCGGCCTGCATCCGGTGACCCGAACCCTTCAGCGCATTGAGCAGTTTTTCTCCCGCGCGGGCTATACCGTGGAGCAGGGGCCGGAAATCGAGGACGACTATCATAACTTCGAAGCGCTCAACATTCCCGGTCACCATCCGGCCCGTGCCATGCACGACACGTTTTACTTCAATCCCGGCACATTGCTGCGAACCCATACCTCACCGGTCCAGATTCGCACCATGGAAGATGGCAAGCCCCCGTTTCGGATGATTTGCCCCGGCCGCGTTTATCGCTGTGATTCCGATATGACCCACACTCCGATGTTTCATCAGGTGGAAGGGTTGTTGGTCGAGAAGGACGTTAGCTTCGCGGATCTGAAGAGCACCGTTGAAGAATTTCTGCGGGTGTTCTTCGAACGCGATCTGGAAGTGCGTTTCCGCCCATCCTATTTCCCGTTCACAGAGCCGTCCGCCGAGGTGGATATCGAGTGGGGGCGCGAAGAGGATGGCAGCATCAAGTGGCTGGAAGTAATGGGCTGCGGCATGGTTCATCCCAAAGTATTCGAGCATTGCGGTATCGACGCCGAGGAATACCGTGGCTTTGCGTTTGGTCTGGGTGTTGAGCGTCTTGCCATGCTTCGCTATGGCGTGAATGACCTGCGCATGTTTTTCGAGAACGATCTCCGCTTCTTGCGGCAGTTCCGTTGAACACGCCTTCAAGGTAAACGAACTAACAGGCAACACCGCATCAGGACAAGGCAGATACCATGAAATTCAGTGAGCAGTGGCTACGTGAATGGGTCAACCCGGCGAATGATACCCAGGCATTGATGGATCAGATCACCATGGCGGGTCTGGAAGTTGACGGATTTGAGCCGGTAGCCGGCAAGTTCAGTGGCATTGTTGTGGGTGAGGTTGTGTCGGTATCGCCTCATCCCGATGCGGATAAGCTTCGGGTCTGTCAGGTCCGTAATGGCACCGAAACCGTCCAGGTGGTTTGTGGTGCGCCCAATGTTCGCGACGGCCTGAAAGTACCCTTTGCCGTCGTCGGTGCGGTGTTGCCGGGCGACTTCAAGATCAAGAAGGCCAAGCTGCGTGGGCAACCTTCGGAAGGAATGCTGTGCTCAGAGTCAGAGCTTGGCCTTTCGGACAGCCATGACGGCCTGATGGAATTGCCGGACGATGCGCCGGTAGGCCAGGAGCTGAGTGAGTTTCTCAAGTTGAACGACGTCACCATCGACGTGGATCTGACACCGAATCGTAGTGATTGCCTGTCAATCAAAGGGGTCGCCCGGGAAGTCGGGGTACTGAACAGCCTTGTGGTTGAGGGGCCGGAAATTCTCCCCGTGGAAGCAGTGCACTCCGAGGTGCCTGACATCGCCGTGAAAGACCCCGAAGGTTGCCCCCGGTATCTGGGGCGAATTCTGCGCAATGTAGACCTGAGCATTGAATCCCCGCTGTGGATGCAGGAAAAGCTGCGCCGCTCAGGCGTTCGCTCTATCGACGCTGCCGTGGACGTGACCAACTACGTGATGCTGGAGTTGGGGCAGCCGCTGCATGCGTTCGATCGGGAAGAAATTGACGGTGGCATTGTGGTTCGCCGCGCGATGCCGGGCGAAAAACTGGTGTTGCTGGATGGCCAGGAAGTGGAACTGACCCCGGATACCCTGGTTATCGCGGATCACGCCAAGCCGATAGCGATTGCCGGTGTGATGGGTGGAGAGCATTCCGGAGTGAGTGAGCGAACCCGCGACCTGATCCTTGAGGCTGCCTATTTTGATCCGATTACTCTGGCGGGTAAGGCGCGCCACTATGGCCTTCACACGGACGCTTCACATAGGTTCGAGCGGGGCGTGGACTACGAGCTTGCCCGCGATGCCATGGAGCGTGCAACGGCATTGCTGATGTCCATCGTGGGTGGCGAGCCAGGGGATATTGTAGAGGTTGTCAGCAAGCAGGACTTGCCTGAAGACCGCACGGTGGACCTTCGGGAGACGCGTGTTGCCGACGTGTTGGGGCTGGAGATCGACCGCACTACGGTGGAAGAGATTTTGACCCGACTGGGACTTCATATCGATAAGCTGCTGAAGGATGGCTGGCGTGTACACGTGCCGAGTTTCCGCCCGGATATCAGTATCGAAGAGGACCTGATCGAAGAAATTGGACGGATATACGGTTACAACAACCTGCCGGTTACCGAGCCTACCGGCTCACTCGGCCTTCGCCCGCAGGAAGAGGCCGTCCGCCCGGTATCGGCTATCCAGAACTATTTCGTGGCGTGTGGATACCAGGAAGCGATTACCTACAGCTTTGTAGACCCGAAAGTTCAGGGTCTGGTTGATCCCGAGCGGGAAGGCATTGCGCTGGCAAACCCGATTTCGTCGGATCTGTCCGTCATGCGCACGAGCCTCTGGAGCGGACTGCTGAAAACCGTGGCTTACAATCAGAATCGTCAGCAGCCGCGAATCCGGCTATTCGAAACCGGGCTCCGGTTCATCAAGGATGGCGATCGGATTGATCAACAGCCCATGCTCTCGGGTGTGGTCGCCGGCGGTCAGTTGCCTGAAAACTGGGCCAACGGTCGCAGAAATGCCGATTTTTTTGATGTAAAAGGCGAATTGGAGGGTCTGTTCCAGCTCCTTGGCATTGAAGTGCATTTCCTCGCCAGTCAGCACCCCGCGCTGCACCCGGGCCAGACGGCGGAATTGATCCGGGACGGAGAACATGTAGGCTGGCTGGGCACATTGCACCCACAAGTGCAGAAAAAACTGGAACTTAATGGCACGATTCTGATGTTTGAGCTATTCTTGAATTCGGTCGTTTCTGGATATGTGCCTAATTTCAAAGATATTTCAAAATTCCCAGAAGTTCGGCGGGATTTGGCTATTATTATCGGAAGCGACGTGGGGTTTGCAGACGTCGAGCGTGTAGCGAAAAAGCACGCCGGGGAGCACCTCACGGCTTTGCGTGCGTTTGATGTTTATGAAGGTGAAAGCCTGGGTGAAGGCAACCGAAGCCTCGCTCTCAGCCTGTTCTGGCAGCATCCCGAGCGCACACTAAATGAAGAAGAGGTGCATTCGCTCTTCAACGGTGTGATTGACGCACTGCGCGAAGAGTTGGGGGCAACACTGAGGAGTTAGCAGATGGCGGCTTTGACGAAAGCGGAGATGGCAGAGCGGTTGTACGAGGAGTTGGGTCTCAACAAACGTGAAGCCAAGGAAATGGTGGAAGCTTTTTTCGACGAGATCAGAGGCGCTCTCAGCCACAACGAACAGGTGAAGTTGTCGGGATTTGGTAACTTTGATCTGCGTGACAAGAAACAGCGGCCGGGACGGAACCCGAAGACCGGTGAGGAAATTCCGATCAGTGCACGGCGTGTTGTTACGTTCCGCCCGGGACAAAAACTAAAACAGAAAGTAGAAGCGTATGCTGGAACCCAGTCATAACAACGAATTACCCACGATACCGGGGAAGCGTTATTTCACCATTGGTGAAGTTGCCGAACTTTGTGCTGTAAAAGCGCACGTGCTCAGATACTGGGAGCAAGAGTTCCCTCAGCTTTCTCCGGTCAAGCGCCGTGGCAACCGCCGCTACTATCAGCGTGCCGATGTCATTACCATCCGCCAGATCCGCAGCCTGTTGTATGATCAGGGCTACACCATTGGCGGGGCCAAGCAGAAGCTCAGCAGCCACGAGGTGAAAGACGATACCTCCCAGTACAAGCAGCTGATCCGGCAGATGATTACCGAACTGGAAGATGTTCTCGACGTGCTCAATACGCCGGTGAAGTGAGATATTTTGAAGCTGAAAGCCGAAGGTCCGCCTTCGGCTTTTTTGGTGCGCCCGGCACGGGCGCACTCCTGGAGGTGGAAGTCCTCCCGTGAGCTGGCCACAGCGAACGAAGTGAAGCGCAACTGCGGAAGGGTGACCGACCGTGGAGAGGAAGCGTGGAGCGTAAACCGTGAGCCGATGAACAAGAATCGGATATGAGGCATTGCCGAGCAGGGTGAGCGGGCCAAAAGCCGCGAAGCTCTTGTGGCCAAGGCGAGGTGGTGTAAATCCGGCGGTTGTGCGGTGAAGGAGTGTGTTCTTACCCGGGGAGATCTCGCCTCATGCCTGAAAGGGCGACGTGGTAACACGGAGCGAGAAGTCAGCAGAGGCCATAGTAGCCGCTTATTCAGGGTGAAGGGCTGAACGAGAAGGAGCGTCAAACGCCTTGTCGATGAGTACTGTACAGCATCAGATGTCCGCGTCAGCGGAGCGGGTTGCAGGACGGGAAGGTGAAGCCTTGCCGGACGTGACCCGCGATGAAACAGGACTCCCGCGACAAGAATCGGAAGGCGCAGGGCGACACCTGCTGGAGCAGGCGTTCGCACGAGAGAACATGCAGCGGGCATGGAAGCGCGTGAAGGCCAACAAGGGATCTGCGGGTGTTGATGGACTGGACATTGCCCAGACCGCCGAACACCTGAGATGGACGTGGCCGGCGCTCCGGCAGCAACTGCTGGAGGGCTCCTATCGGCCACAGCCTGTCCGTCGGGTAGGCATCCCGAAGCCGGACGGCAGTGAACGGGAACTGGGTATCCCTACCGTCACCGACCGTCTGATTCAACAGGCACTGTTGCAAGCGCTGCAACCTCTGATTGATCCCACCTTCAGCGAACACAGCCATGGCTTCCGTCCGGGTCGTCGGGCCCAGGATGCGGTTCTGGCTGCGCAACGCTACGCCCAGCAGGGCTGCCACATCGTTGTGGACGTTGACCTGTCGAAGTTCTTCGACCGGGTTAATCACGACATCCTGATCGACCGCCTGAGGAAGCGCGTGAACGACCCCGGAGTCATCCGGCTGGTTCGTGCGTATCTGAATGCGGGCATCATGGACGGTGGCGTAGTTATAGAACGATACGAGGGCACGCCGCAAGGCGGGCCACTGTCGCCACTGCTGGCGAATGTTCTGCTGGATGAGGTGGATCGGGAACTGGAACGCCGGGGGCACTGCTTCGCTCGTTATGCCGACGACTGCAACGTCTACGTTCGCAGTCATAAAGCGGGAGAGCGGGTGATGCGGTTGCTACACCGTTGTTACGACAAATTGCACTTGGTGATCAACGCATCCAAAAGTGCAGTCACCAGCGTGTTCGGCCGTAAGTTCCTCGGTTATGCCCTATGGCAGACAAAGGATGGAGACGTCCGGCGCGCCGTATCAACAAAAGCGTTACAGGCGTTCAAGCTGAGGATCAGGCAACTGACCCGAGGGTCAGGTGGTCGCAGCATCTCACAAGTGGTGGAAAAGCTCCGCAGCTACCTGCTCGGATGGAAAGGGTACTTCAGACTGGCGCAAACGCCTCGCATCTGGCGATCGCTGGATGAGTGGATACGTCGTCGCCTGAGAGCCCTGCATCTTAAACAGTGGCGGCGGGGCAAGACCATTTACCGGGAGCTGTTGCGCTTGGGCGCAAGTCCCTGGGTGGCGGAATCCGTGGCGGCTCTGAGCCACCGCTGGTGGCATAACAGTCGCTCCGCCATTCACAATGTGCTGACGACTGCCTACTTCGACCGGTTGGGTGTGCCGCGCCTCTCGTGATACCTCAACTTCTCGAACCGCCCGGTGCGGACCCGCTTGCCGGGTGGTGTGGGAGGGGCGGAACCTGCTGGTTCCCCCCTATCCCGATTTGATGGCAGTCGCCGAATTGAACAAAAAGGTCGTATAGTTGACCGACACTCACACCGGAGAATAACAGCATGATTGGATACGTTACGATTGGCGTCAGTGATATGTCCCGAGCCAAGGCCTTCTATTCGGAACTGTTGGGGGATATCGGCGCTAAGGTCCTTCTGGATATGGGCCGCATTGCGTTTATTGGGGAGAGTATGAAGGCGCCGATGCTGGCCGTGTGCACCCCTTTCGATGGCGAACCCAATCAACCGGGCAATGGCAATATGGTCGCCATTCACCCAGGGTCCAAGGAGGCTGTAGATGCCCACTACAAGCGAGCGTTGGATTTGGGTGCGAGCTGTGACGGCGAGCCGGGCCAGCGGATCCCTGATCAGTTTTACGGGGCGTATGTAAGAGACCCCGATGGAAATAAACTGGCCTTTTTCCACTTCGGTTAATTGAAATGCCTCAAGGCAGGTTGGTGTCTATGCGTCTGTGTCATTGTTCCTGAAGCAATGCCCACTTATTAAGCATTTTCAGCAAATTGTACTTTGTCACTGGTTTAGAGAGGTAGTCGTCCATGCCAGCCTCCAGGAATTTATCCTGGTCGCCAGGCATGGCATTCGCGGTGAGCGCGATAATGGCTTTATCGCTCATTCGGCCATCACCACGAATGATTCTCGTGGCTTCCAGGCCATCCATTTCGGGCATGAAGATGTCCATCAGGACAATGTCGTAGTCCAGTCTCTTGATAGCCTCGACGGCTTCCAGCCCGTTGCCCACTACGTCCGTGATGTACCCGGTATCAGCAAGCATGGCCTTGAGCACTATCTGGTTGGCGGGGGAGTCTTCTGCAATTAATACCCTCAGTGGCTCCCCATCGCGTGGAATCAGCGGCAGGTCCTCCTGATGCAGCTCTTCGTTGCCAAGGTAAGACGGGGACTCTGAAATAACCGAGAGCGGTATTTCAAATCTGAAGACCGCACCTTTGTCAGGTCTGCCCCGGGCCGTAATGCTGCCTCCCATTGCAGTGACAAGGCGTTCACAGATCGCCAGTCCCAGTCCTGTGCCTTCATGCCGTCGAGATGCGGTTGAGTCCAATTGGCTGAATGGTTGGAACAACGCGTCAGCCTGGCTATCGCAAAAACCGACGCCGGTATCCGCAACGCTGAATATAAAATGATCCGCTGTCGCTCTGAATGTGCTGAGAGAGACGGATCCCTGATCGGTAAACTTGATACCGTTGCTTAGCAGGTTCATGAGAATCTGCTGAATCCGTCCAGCATCACCTTCAACAATGACGTTCGCCTGCTCACTGATGTCATCAATGAGCATCAAGCCTTTCTCGTGGGCTTTCGTTTCGGAGATGTTCAATGTTTTCCGGGTTAATTGGGCGAGATTGAATTGGCTCATTTCCAGCTCAACCTTACCGGCCTCCATTTTTGACAGGTCGAGGAGTTCGTTCAGCAGGCTTAACAGGTGTTCGGCGGATTCGTAGGTCGTATCAATAAACTCCTGGTCCTTCTGGTCCAGGTTTCCGCTGGTTTGGACAAGGTGAAGAAGCCCGAGAATCGCGTTCATTGGCGTGCGCAATTCGTGGCTGACGGTGGCAAGAAAACGGGTTTTTGTCTGGCTGGCGTTCTCAGTCTGATCTTTTCCGTCGGCTATTCGATTTGGTAACTGCTGGTCGTCTGCTGGTGTGTATACCTCGGTCGGTGGTCGCCAGTTACTGTCTCGAAAAGTTTCCATAATTGGCCTGTTCCCCGTGGTGACGCAGTTCTGTTGTTAGGCATTAGGTCGGTTTCGAGGGTATCAGCAAGAGCCGTGCCATGGACCGGGAACCCATATTGGCAACTGCAAGCCTGCAGATAGATACGCGCTTGTATTGCATTATGATTTGCATTTTGCATGTTGAAATGCGATTTGACCTCAGTTGAGGCGTCTTGACCGAGGGCGCAAGAAGTCCTCCGCTGATACCTGGGTAAGTAAAGTAAGATAATCGAAAATTGGCGGAAAGGACGATGATTGAATACGCTTTGTAGTGGTTCAATGATTCCGGACACCAACGTAGGTGGTAATATCGCCACCATAAGCGAGGTGTCTGATGACCAGAAAACGACGATCTTTTACACCAGAGTTCAAGCAGGAAGCTGCCTGTTTGGTGCTTGACCAGGGCTACAGTGTTGCCGAAGCCAGTCGCTCTTTAGATGTCGGCGAGAACGCCCTCAGGCGATGGGTAAAACAGCTTTCCGAAGAACGTGGCGGTGTTACACCCAAGTCCAAAGCCATGACCCCGGAACAGCAGCGAATCCAGGAATTGGAAGCCCGTTGTGAGAGGCTGGAACGGGAGAAATCGATACTAAAAAAGGCTACCGCTCTCTTGATGTCGGACGAGATGAATCGTACGCGCTGATAGACCAGTTGAGTGAGCAGGAGCCGGTTGAGATGGTCTGTAAAGCGTTTGAAGTGTCGAGATCCAGTTATTACGACTATCGCCGGAGGCGGTCCGTAGTGGATGCCACGCGAGTGGCTCTGCGAGCCGATGTGAACCGGATCTTTCGCAAGAGCCGAAGCTCAGCGGGAAGCCGTATGATCACCGCCATGCTTAATGAGGAAGGCGTTGTGATCGGACGCTTCAAGGTTCGCCGCCTCATGAGTGAGCTGGGACTGATCTGCAAGCAACCTGGCCCACACGCATACAAACAGGCCACTGTGGAAAGGCCCGACATTCCAAACCGGCTGAATCGTGAGTTCAGCGTCAGCCACCCAGACCAGGCGTGGTGCGGTGACATCACCTATGTGTGGGCTGGTCAGCGATGGAGCTATCTTGCGGTTGTTCTGGATCTCTATGCCCGCCGTGTGGTCGGCTGGGCGCTATCAGACCGGCCTGATGCAGAGTTGGTCGTAAAGGCACTGGATCACGCGTATGAACAACGGGGAAAACCGACAGGGGTTCTGTTCCACTCTGACCAGGGCAGTCAGTACGCAAGCCGATTATTCCGTCAGAGGCTCTGGCGTTACCGCATGGAGCAAAGCATGAGTCGTCGGGGAAATTGCTGGGATAATTCCCCTATGGAACGGGTCTTCCGGAGCCTGAAGAGCGAATGGATCCCATCACTTGGATACCGCTCGATTCCTGATGCAAGAAAGGATATTGGTGACTACCTGATGGACTACTACAACCGGCAGCGTCCCCATACATTCAATGACGGCATGCCACCTGTAGTCGCGGAAGAAAAACTTAAAATACTGTCCGGGATTAGTTGACCACTACACTTCAGTACTAGAAGGATCTAGAGTGAGAGTCCTGATTCTTATGGACCAACTTCCCTGAAAGGAAACGTGATGTTGAAAGAAGAACGGCCCAGAGTGTTGCTTGTTGAAGACAGCCTCTCAAATTCAATGGTTTATCAGAGTTTTCTGGAGGCCACTTACGACGTTGAAGTCGCACATACCGGACGTGAGGCGTTGACCTGTCTTGGTAAGTATCAATATCAGGCACTGATCACTGATGTTCACCTGCCGGATATGACAGGGTTGGAGATTCTGGATCAGGTTCAGTCAGACATGCAGAGCCTCCCAGTCATTGTCATCACTGCCCACGGTTCCGTAGACATGGTGGTAGATGCAATGCAACGTGGTGCCGCCGACTTCATCACCAAGCCGTTCGACAAAGCCAGGCTTGAAGTGACGCTTGCCAACATTTTCAAGAAGCAGCAGTTGGAAGATGTTGTGGCGGAGTATGAAAAGTCGTTTGTGCGCACGCAGTTCCACAGAATGATTGGTTCGTCACTGCCGATGCAGAATGTCTATCGGATTATTGAAAGTTCTGGAAAGAGTCGGGCGTCGGTGTTCATCACGGGGGAGAGCGGAACGGGAAAGGAGCTTTGTGCCGAGGCACTGCATGCCGAAAGCGATCGTTCTGGCAAGCCATTTGTGGCTTTGAACTGCGCTGCCATTCCTCGGGATCTCATTGAGAGCGAGATTTTCGGACACCTGAAAGGTGCCTTCACCGGGGCATCGGCTACTCGACAAGGGGCGGCTCTCCGGGCTGATGGCGGAACTCTCTTCCTTGATGAAATCGGTGAAATGCCCCTGGATCTGCAAAGCAAGTTGCTTCGTCTTATACAATCCGGTTCCTTTCAGCCAGTAGGCAGTAACAGGGAAGTTGCTGTTGATGTACGTTTTATCTGTGCGACAAACCGCAACCCTATTGTAGAGGTTCAGGAGGGGCGTTTCCGAGAAGATCTTTACTATCGGCTGCATGTTATCCCTATACAGATGCCACCTCTTCGGGACCGGGGTAACGATATCTTGCTCATCGCTCGTTCGCTGTTGATTCAATACTCAGACGACGAGGGCAAGTCGTTCCGATCTTTCAGCCGGGAGGTGGAGTCTTTTCTGGAACGGAGCCGCTGGCCAGGGAATGTGCGGGAACTCAGCAATATCATCCGCAATGTGGTCGTTCTGAACGATGGTGAAACCGTGACCATGGCGATGCTGCCATCGCCAATGTCCGCCACATCCAACCCGGTTCCAAACGTACCACAGCACTTTGATGCCGGGCGGTCCAACTCGAGTGAGTCGGTTGGTCAATCCGCGCTTTCGGAACAGAGTGGAGGTGACGAAAATACCAGGAGCAGCAACCATCGGATACGGCCCTTATGGCAGGAGGAAAAGAGCATTATTGAGGCTGCAATTGCGCAATGCGATGGCAACGTGCCCAAAGCGGCTGCGTTTCTTGAAGTCAGTGCTTCCACTATTTACAGAAAACGCCTGCAATGGGAAAAGATGTAGATTCCCGCCACGTAATACGATTCGCATGTTGCGACTACGCGAAAGAGGTTGGTGCGAAGAGGGTGTTAGTGTGGTGCTGACTTATAATTATAACGATCCGTGTTCTGGGCGTGCAGGCGGGCCCGACGAACCTGAAACAACAAAGCCCGGGCCGAAAGGCCCGGGCTTTGTGTAGGGAATCTGGTCGGGACGGTAGGATTTGAACCTACGACCCCTTGCACCCCATGCAAGTGCGCTACCAAGCTGCGCTACGCCCCGAATTGCCAGTGGCCAGAGAGAAACTTGAGAGAAATCTCAGTGGCTTAGCGGGAGCGAAGTCTACACCAGCCCCGATTAAAAATAAACATCCATTTGCCAATTCTTCGGGCCCTTCTATCGCAGTTTGGTTTCGCGAAGCTGGCGAATGAATTCTGGCGGGTCGAAGCTGTCCGGGCTAGCGTTCGGCCAGTAGGTATCAAACACTCTTTCACCGGTTTCTCCTTCCAGCAGGGCGCCCGGTTCCAGAAACGGGAACAGGTCCATGTAGGAATGAATCTCCGTCTTGGACGTGCGGCGGATGATGTGTTCCGGGCCCAGTTCAGAAGGGTGATTGAGTCCCGACGCCTCAAGCAGGTTCATCAGGGCTTCCAGAGTGTTCTTGTGGTAGTTGTAAACACGCTGGCTCTTATCCTCAACATCAAGCTTTTTGCTTCGCCTCGGGTCCTGGGTTGCAACACCGCTGGGGCATTTTCCGGTATGGCAGCTGAGCGCTTGAATGCAGCCGAGAGAGAACATATAGCCCCTTGCCGCATTACACCAGTCTGCCCCCAGCGCCAGGGTTCTGGCTATGTTGAATGCCGAGGTGATCTTGCCCGCAGCGCCAATGGCAATGTGCTCGCGCAGGTTGGTGCCCACCAGTGTGTTATGCACCAATAGCAGGGCTTCTGTCATGGGTGTTCCAAGACGGTTGATGAATTCCAGGGGGGCCGCTCCGGTACCACCTTCGCCACCATCCACAACGATGAAATCCGGTGTTTTTCCTGTCTCCAGCATGGCTTTGACGATGGCGAACCACTCCCAGGGATGACCTATAGCCAGTTTGAAGCCCACGGGTTTGCCGCCAGACAGATCACGAAGTTTCTCCAGGAACTCGAGAAATTCCTTGGGTGTAGAGAAAGCCGAATGGCTGGCCGGGGAGACGACATCCTTGCCAGCTTCGACACCTCGGGCATCGGCGATCTCCGGTGTTACTTTCTCTCCGGGAAGAATGCCGCCATGTCCAGGTTTGGCGCCCTGGGATAGTTTGACCTCTATCATTTTTACCTGGTCGAGAGTAGCGTTGCGGGCGAACATCTCCTCGTTGAAAGTACCGTCTTTGTTGCGGCATCCGAAGTAGCCGGAGCCGATTTCCCAAACCAGATCTCCGCCGGGTTCCCGGTGATAGCGGGATATGGAGCCCTCGCCGGTATCGTGATAGAAGTCGCCCATTTTGGCGCCAGTGTTGAGGCTCAGGATGGCATTGGCCGACAACGACCCAAAGCTCATGGCCGAAATGTTGAAGACACTTGCGTTGTAGGGCTTGGCGCACTGTTTTCCGATCACGATCCGGAAATCCGCATCTTTCAGGTTGGATGGTTGGAGGGAATGATTGATCCACTCAAAACCTTCGTCATACATACCCAGCTGCGAGCCGAAAGGCCGCTTATCGAGCACGTTCTTGGCTCGCTGGTAAACGATGGTGCGTTGTTCTCGTGAAAACGGACGTTCATCCGTATCAGACTGAATGAAATATTGGCGTATTTCCGGGCCAATCGATTCGAGAAAGTACCGGAAATGCGCGAGGATGGGGTAATTTCGGCTAACAGTGCGTTTACGCTGAACAAGATCCCACGTGCCGGTCGCCGCCAATACCCCGAACAGGATGGGAACAACATAAAACCAGCCTCCCCAAATGGCACTGGCCAGTAATGAAACGATAAAGCCGGTCAGGCTCAGCGCATAAAGCGTATATCGAAAGGGGAAGGTTTCGGTTTTATCCATAAGCTCCTCTGAGTGGGTGTGCCGTTTTCTCTCAAAATATTAACAGTAATCGCGCGGGACTTACGTTCCAGTAAGGCAAAGCGGATCAAAGAGTATTTTGCACGAACACGGAAATATTGGTCTAAGATTGGTTTCAGGGCGTAAGTGTCCGCTCTTTGATGTTTTGAACTCAAAGCAATAAGATGTCGAGCTTGTAACGTTTGCATCCGAATATTGAATAGATTTACACCAACAGGAGGCTCAAAACGTGGGCGACGTTGTAAAAGACGAATACCAGACGGATTACGTCGCAGGCCAGGATAATATAAATCCGTTCGGCCTGGATCTGCACGCGCCAGTGTTTCCGATTACCGCAATTATTGTTGTTGCGTTTGTAATCGGGACGCTGATTTTCCCGGGGGAGGCAAAGGAACTCCTCGACGGCACCAAATGGTGGACCATCGCACAATTTGACTGGTTCTTCCTGCTCAGTGCCAACGTTTTTGTCGTTGTGTCTCTCGCCCTGATCTTCATGCCAGTCGGCAAAATCCGCATCGGCGGGATGGATGCCAAGCCGGAATTTTCGACGATGTCGTGGTTTGCCATGCTCTTTGCGGCAGGCATGGGTATCGGCCTAATGTTCTGGGCTGTCGCCGAGCCGGTTGCCTACTATACGGGCTGGTATGAGACACCGCTTGGTGTTGAAGCCAATACGGCCGAGGGCGCGAGGCTGGCCATGGGTGCAACCATGTATCACTGGGGCCTGCACCCCTGGGCAATCTACGCGATTGTGGCACTGTCTCTGGCGTTTTTCGCCTACAACAAAAACATGCCACTGACGATTCGCTCTGCGTTCTTTCCGCTGCTCCGCGACAAGGTTTGGGGCTGGCCCGGCCATATCATTGATATCCTGGCGGTAGTGGCAACCATTTTTGGTCTCGCGACTTCCCTTGGTTTTGGCGCTCAGCAGGCCGCCTCCGGCCTGGATTACCTGTTTGGTATTTCGTCCGGTATCAATGTGCAGATGGCGATCATTACCGGCGTGACGGCCGTAGCCCTGATTTCGGTGCTGCGTGGTCTCGACGGTGGTGTAAAGATTCTGAGTAACATCAACATGTCGCTGGCCGGCATTTTGTTGTTTTTCATCATCTTCGCCGGTCCGACCATGACCATCTTTGAAACCATCTGGGTAACCTCATCGAGTTACGTTGGTAACGCCCTGACACTGAGCAATCCGTTTGGTCGCGAAGACCAGGCCTGGTTCCACGGCTGGACAGTCTTCTACTGGGCCTGGTGGATTTCCTGGTCACCGTTCGTTGGTATGTTTATCGCCCGCGTGTCCAAGGGTCGTACGGTTCGTGAGTTCGTGACAGCGGTGCTGATCGTACCAACCGTTATTACCGTGGTCTGGATGAGCGCATTTGGTGGTTCCGCACTGGAGCAGATCCAGGACGGTGTTGGTGCTCTGGCTGAGAATGGCTTGACGGATGTGTCCCTGGCAATGTTCCAGATGTTCGCCAACCTGCCGTTGGTTGCCATCTCATCGTTCGTCGGTATCGTGCTGGTGCTGGTGTTCTTCGTGACATCTTCTGATTCCGGTTCGTTGGTCGTCGACAGCATTACCGCGGGTGGTAAAACCGACGCGCCGACAGCTCAGCGTGTGTTCTGGGTGGTAATGGAAGGTGCCATTGCCGCAGCACTGATTTTCGGTGGCGGTGAAGACGCACTGGGCGCTATCCAGGCGGCTGCCATTACGGCAGGACTGCCGTTTACAGCAGTATTGCTGGTCATGACCTGGGGGCTGCTGAAAGGTCTCACGCATGAGCGCAAACTGCTGATTGCCGAGGGCAAGCTCTGAGAAGTGTGAGAAAGTAAAAAAACCGGGGTTCGCCCCGGTTTTTTTGTGCCTGCTATTTGGAGGTCAGGTTTTGGACGCGAAGGTGTCCATGGCGAATGCGGCCCTTTCTTCCGGGGTGAAGTGCGTCCTTCGGAGCGCTTCGATTTCTCTAAGGCGGGGCAACAGCCCGCGACCATTGGCCATCTGGATGGCCAGGCCAGGGCGGGCGTTAAGCTCAAGCAGCAAAGGCCCTTCGTTTGCGTCCACGACCAGATCGACACCCATATATCCCAGCCCGGTTGCCTCGTAGCATCGTGACGCCATTACCAGCATTTCCTGCCAGTCATCAATCACCAGGTTTTCCAGGGCGAGGCCTGTGTCGGGGTGCAGGGTGATCGGCCGATTGAACTGTACCGCGTTCAGACTGTGCCCATTGGCGATATTGAGCCCAACACCAACGGCACCCTGGTGCAGGTTGGCCTTGCCATCCGAGGCAGTCGTAGCCAAACGGAGCATCGCCATTACAGGGTAACCCTGAAAAACGACGATGCGGATATCCGGCACGCCCTGGAAAGAATACCTGGCGAGTGATGGAATCGATTCCACCAGGTTCTCGACAATGGCGACATCGGGCGTGCCGGCAAGCGAGTAGAGCCCGGCAAGAATGTTGGACAGGTGTCGCTCAAGGTGACTCGAAGCTACCCGCGAGCCCGAGGCCTTGACGTAATCGTTATCGTCCCGGCCGGTAATCACGGTAATCCCTTTACCTCCGGAACCCTTGGCCGGTTTGATGGCAAAGCCGTCCAGGTCCTCTGCCATTTCCCGGAAATGGGAGATTTCGTGTTGCTGGCGAACGACCTGCAACAGCTTGGGCGTGCGAACATCGTATTCGGCAACCACCAGCTTGGTTTTCAGCTTGTTGTCAACCATCGGGTAGGACGAACGGCTATTGTACCGCGCAATGTAGTCCACATTACGCCGGTTCATGTTCAGCATGCCCAGTTGATTCAGCTTGAAGGGCGAAATCCAGCCCATCAGTTATACGCCTTCATCGGATAGAAACGACGGAGCTCAGTGAGCTTATAGCCTGTGTACTGTCCCATCAGCAGGATCAGCCCCAAAACCACGAAATGAAGTTCCGGGAAATTAAACGTCAGGTGGCTCGCCAGGGGCGCGCTCATGATCAGGAAGGCGCAGACTGCGACAAACAGGCTGCCGGCACCCTGAACAAACACTTCCCGGGCGCCTTCCTCTTCCCAGAGTATGGACATACGTTCTATCGTCCAGGCGATGATAACCATCGGGAAAAAGGTGACGGTCATACCCGTATTGAAGCCCATTTGATAACCCGCGATGCTGAGTCCGGCGGTGATAAAGATCACAAGAATGATGAGCGCGGAAATTCGCGAGACCAGCAACAGGTTAAGGCTCGATAGGTAGCCGCGCATAAGCAGGCCAATGGCCACCACGGAAATAAAGGCTATAAGCCCCGGAATCAGGGTCGTCTGAACGAATGCCACGGCGATCAGTATCGGCATGAACGTACCGGACGTTCGTATGCCGACGACAATACGCATAAAGGCTACGACAAGCGCCCCGAGAGGAAGTAACAGAAGCATTCTGAACATGCTTTGTTCTTCGATGGGGAGCTGGTAAAGGCTCAGAAAACCGAGACCATTTTCGCCGGATTGGGCCTGGGCCAGTTGTAGCGCCGGGATGGTTTGCCGAAGCATGGAAAAGCTAACGTCTGAATTGTCACCACCGACAATATCCAGCAAGGAGACAGCTGCCTGCCGCCATAGCAAGACGTGCTCCGGAAGCCCCTGTTCCGCTGTGCGAGGATTGAACGTCAGCCAACGGGAACCATCGTAGATCTGCAGGAACGGACGAAGTTGCTGGCGTCGCCTGGCATCTTCCAGAGCCAGGCCGTCTGCCGTCCGGGCGGGAATGCCGGCATGGTTGAGCATCCGGGTCAGCAGATCAATGTAGTTTGCTTCGGACACGAGTAGGGTGGTGTTCTGGGCGCCCTGGTCCGGTTGGAGCAGTTTAATTAGTTCCCGGGTCATGCTCTCGGGTGTGCTGGAGCGATCTGCTGCCTGTTGCAATAGCTCTTCCACAGCGGTCGCTTGAGGCTCTTCCCAGAAGACCGGTTCGGGCTTGGGCGGTCGTTTGGGCTGGCTGCCCAGGGCTCTGTCATCCGGGATCAGCTGGACCTTGAAGTAGAGCGTCTGGGGGCCGCTGACATCGCGTTTGGACCATTCAGCCCGGCGTTCACCGGAGTCATCCACGATGGAAAAGCCGTAACCTGGAGATGCAGCCTGCTCCGAAATGATGCGAAATTGTGGTGGTTGATCGGGAATGTTCAGGCTGGCGAGTACGGGTTCGCCTGTGCCGTCGAAGTCGACTCGGGCCTCCACCATCCAGACGGGTTTCTGCTCTCCGGTAAACCAGGGAATGCCCAATTCGACGTGCCGCCAAATGGCAATAGAAATCCCGGCTGCAATGAGAAGGAGGATGGCGAAGAAAAACGGGATGCGCGAGCGGCTACTCAAGGTTGATCCCCATTTTCTTCAGCTGGCAGTTTATCGGGCAGTTCGGTGGCGAACTCCTTGCCCACATCAATCAGCATGACGTCCCTCAAAATGTTGCGGCCAACCAGCACCGTATGCGAGAGGTGCTCTCTGTTGGTCAGTGTAAACTCAGCCTGTTGCCGATGGTTGCCGATCATGAACTGCAACTCTACAACCACACGGCGTTCTGATTCATCGGTGCTGGACTGGATAATCCTGACCCGGCGTGAGATTTCCCGTTCCAGCGTTACCATGTCTTCGGAGTCAGGTACCGGCACGTCAAACCTTACCCAGTTATTCCCATCCCGTTCAAACCGCGTGATGTTTCGGGCATCCAATGAAGAGGTTTCGGCCCCGCTGTCAATGCGAGCATCGTAAATCAGGCCGGGGCCAGCAAGGTAGAATTTCTCCAACTCTCCAACAACAACCTTGCCCTTGAGTCGGTCGGCCCTTCCATCGCTTTTGGAACCAGACTGCCCCGCTGTGCAGGCCTGCTGTTTGGGGGTGGGAGGGCAGGCGGGTTTTTCGACCTGTTCGGTGATGGCGTCGAGGATGGTTTTCGTGGATTCCTCATTCAGCCGGGTCAGCGCCTGGAAATTCTCATCCGTCCGGTTCTCAAGGCGAACGACCTGTTCACCCTGATTAATAACGGAGGTATTCAGCGCGTCAAGATCCTGCTTCGGCACCATAAAGTAACGATCCGCAGTGCAGCCGGTGATGAGTGATACCACAAGGCCGGCCGCGGCCAACTTTCCAAACTCTGAACGTATAGACAAGATCCGAAACCCCTGAATCCACGACTTTGATACTTTAATTACAGAGTGCTGCAAGGATAATTCGGGTGTGCTAGAACAGCCACTTGTAATCACAGGCCGGCAGTATACAACAACATAACTGTTGAGTCGGTTTACAGATCATTAACGGCGGGTATTATTTTTTCCCGGATGTCCGGGAAAGGAAGTGGTTTTGAGCAAGAACTTCTTCGGAACGAAGGTATTCCTGCACCACAGGGGAGCAGTTCAGGTAAAACAGCAGCAGTTCTCTCTGGACATCCTGATCCTGAATGCGGGAAGCGAAGTGAATCAGATCGCGGATGGATTCGTCCCCATTGTTCTGAAAGGTTCTGCCGTAGCGCCCCTTCAGGATGCCAGTCAGTCTTTCCAGGTGGAATTCCCCGGTGTGGGTCATATGGGGAAGAATGCGAAAACCACCGTGGCTGGCTTGAGCGCCAGGCCTGCGGTATTCACGGCCTTCCACGTCCGAACACCCGGAATGGGAGAATTCAGATCCCAATTTTCTCCATAGCTCTTTGAGCATGTTGAATTCCTGTCCTTTATACTGCTCCTGGACCTTGGCACCCGGCAGCAAACCAGCCATTCTGTCGGTAAACAGGCCATATTCACCGTTTTAGATGATATTACGTTCCGAGTCCAGAGCCGGATGCTTTGGGTCGGGAAATTTGCCAATCAGTCCACCAGAACCAGTGAATGGCAAACCTTTGACGTGAGTCCGAACAAAAAGGTTCCGCCAATACGGTAAACTGTTGTTTTATTGTAATGTTCGAGTCAATTATTAGAGGAGATCGGGGTGCCCGAGGCAATCATCGATGTAGTGGGGCGTAGGCCGGAGACCGCCACTTTGCTGATATTGGTGGTGGTAATGCTGTGTTTTCTGGTGTTCGCAGTGGTTAAGGGAAGTCGTGCCAGAACCGCACTCCGTGAGTTTGACTATGCACGGGCAATGGATGAACAGCGCTTCCATCAGCTTGAAGCTACGCTCGAAAACGGCAAAGCCGAGATTGAGCAAGCGGGCCTGGACACCGAACACTGGCGACAGCGAGCGGCAACATTGGAAAATCGGGTAGCCGGGCTGGAATCCGAGAGCAAGTCGCGACTGGCGCGTATTGAGCAATTGGAAGCAGAAAGACAGTCCCAGCAACAGCGAGCGGACGAACTCTCCCGCGAGCTCGGAGATGCACGCGTTTCCCTGCGTGAGCAGGAAGTAACGCTGGATAAGGAGCGCCGTGCGACTACAGAAAAACTGGAGTTGCTGGAACGCAACCGTGATGCGTTGAAACAGGAGTTCGAGAATCTCGCCAATCGTATTTTCGAGCAAAAAAGTGAACGCTTCAGCCAGCAGACCCGCACCAGTATCGATACCCTGCTGAATCCCTTCCGGGATCAGCTCCAGGATTTTCGCAAACGGGTTGAGGATGTCTATACCACCGAAACGCGGGATCGGCAGGCGTTGAGAAGTGAGATCAAGTCCCTGCAGGAGCTGAATCGCCAGATCACCGAAGAAGCCTCCAACCTCACGAAGGCGCTCAAAGGTGACAAGAAAATCCAGGGCAATTGGGGCGAGCTGATTCTGGAACGCGTCCTTGAGCGCTCAGGTTTGCGCAAGGGCATCGAATATGAAACCCAGGGCAGCTATCGCGATGAGGACAACCAGTTGCTGCGCCCGGATGTCATTGTCCACTTGCCGGACAGCCGAAATCTGGTGGTGGATTCAAAGGTATCCCTGGTGGCGTACCAGCAGTGGGCAACGGAAGAGGACGAGACTGCCAAGGACGAAGCTCTTCGCCAGCACGTTGAAGCGGTGCGTAATCATATTCGCGCCCTGAGCGAGAAAGATTACAGCCAGCTTCACGGCCTGCACTCACCAGACTTTGTGTTTCTTTTCATGCCCATTGAGCCGGCCTTTGTGGCTGCTTTTCAGCAGGACGAGAACCTATTCGCAGAAGCATTCGAGCGAAAGATTATTGTGGTTACACCAACGACATTGCTTGCGACCTTGCGAACCATTGAAAATATCTGGCGATACGAGCGTCAAAGCCAGAATGCGCGTAGGATTGCCGACCGTGCCAGTGCAGTGTATGACAAGCTGCGGGTGTTTGTAGAAGCGATGGAAAAGCTGGGAAGCCAGTTGCACACCGCGCAGGGGACTTACGATTCGGCGATGAACACGCTCACCCGTGGTCGCGGCAACCTTATCTCGCAAGCCAATCGCTTTGTAGAGCTGGGCGTTCGTGTTAAAAAAGAACTACCGAAAGCGATTATGGATCAAGCCGAAGTGGACGCCGAAGGTGTTGATGACACCGGCGATCCGGTCGAGCCCACGGTGGACGAAGATGCTCCCCGGGATAATCAGCAGGAGTAAACAAGATGGTGAAGATAACCCGAGTCGGGCGTCGTTCAGTCAGTGGTTTTATGTTGGCATCCCTACTGATGGCCGGTCAGGTTAGTGCCCTTGAGCCTGAACACGAGACCCGGCGATTAATGCTTGCCACTGAAGAGGCCGTTTCCTCAGAGAGCTGGGGTGAAGCGGGTGAGTACCTGAACCGTCTCCAGCAACTGGAGGGAGAGAAACCGGCGAACTATTTCTATTTTCGCGGCCGCGTGATGCTGGAATCTGACCATTACAACGAAGCGCAAGCTGCATTGGAGAAGTACGTCAGCCTTGCGGGCAGTGAAGGCGAGCACTACACCGACGCCCTTAAATTGATAACCAATGTTGAGAAAGCCCGTCAGCAAGAAGGGGCGAATAGCACGAACAACGGCGCGGGTGATCCGGACCCAGTGGCTATTATCGAGCCGGCAAGCGAGCAATCGCTAGGGAAGCTCCGGGAACTCTACCTGGTGGATTCGAACGCCGATGCGCTGGTAATTCACGCCAACACGCTCCTGGACGTTGCGGGTTGGCGCGAAGATCAGCGAATCGTAAGGCTGGACCGCCCTGCCGATGTGTCTTATCGGATTGACAGACGGAACGACATTATCAGTATTCAGGAATCCCGTCGTGAGTCCGGTGGTCGCGTTGTTAAAACGACTGAATCCATGGGCGTTTTTGGCGTCAATCCGCAGATTGAATGGAACTGCGAGAGTTCAACCGCCAGTTGCTGGATTTACGATCCACGAGATGGCTCGCGGTTGATGAAACTCAGCCCGGATCGCGAACGGGCCGAGGAGATAGCCCGTACCCTTGGCAGGCTGATTCGCACCATGCAGAGTCCCAGTTAATCCTGAAACTGACCCCGTTCGCCTTCGCGGTAAGCACCGGGCGTAACCCCTGTCCACTTCTTGAAGGCGCGGTGAAACGTTGAAGGTTCGGTGAAGCCGACCCGAAACGCAATGTCATTGATCGGCAGGTCCGGCCGGGACAGGTAATAGATGGCCATGTCCCGGCGTAGCAGGTCCTTGATCTCCTGAAAGGAGGTGTTTTCCTGCTTCAGCCGTCGGCGAAGGGTCTGGGGGCTGGTGTGAAGCTCTGTGGCTATCCATTCGAAATCGGGCAGGGAACGCGCAAAGTCCCGTCCAATCAGCGCGCGGATACGTCCGGTGAAGGTGTTGCTCTCGTCCGGGCGTGACAGCAGATCGGCCGGTGAGGTTTTCAGGAACTGTCGCATCTCCGGCTTGTCGCGTATCACCGGAGCCTGCAGAAAACGCTTGTCGAACGTCAGGGCCGTTTCGCCGGCGTCGAACGAGAGTGGGCAATGGAAGATGTGCCGGTATTCGTCGCCATGGGGTGGCCTCGGATAACTGAATTCCGCCTTAAGCAGCTCCACCGGTTGCCCAATTAACCAACTGCCTAGACGATGCCAGATGACCAGTATGCTTTCCTGGAAAAAATGCATCGGGTCGTGAATATCCCCTTCAATTACCGTTACCAGCCGGACAGCCCTGTCGTCCACTTCCAGTTTCATGGTGACCATGGGTTCGAACAGGCGGCAAAAATCAAACGCCTGGCGATAGACCGCCTCCAGACTGGGACAGTCAATGACCAGCGCGCACATGGTGGCGAACGTGCCGGTGCGGCAGCGTCGCGGGCCCAGACCCATAAACTCATCGTCCATTGCACTCCAGGTCGCCTGCATCAGCCGGCTGTATTGGGTGCTGCTCACCCGGGCCATCTCGATCCTCAGCAGGTCCGGTGAAATTCCGGCTTCGCGCAGCATTCTATGGGGATCAATCCCCGCTCTTTCGGCCCCAACCAATGCGGCTTCCACGAAGTGCCTGGAAACGGTGAGTTCCGACATATCATCCTTTATCCTTATTGAACGAAGCCCATCATAAAACCCCTTGGGTACAATGCAACCATCACCCTCGCGACGCACTGGAAGAAATGGTCAATTGGAATGATGGAACCGGCAGTTGGCCCCGCAGGGAAAACAGGGCAGCATCAGGGCTGTCCAAAATAGAGAAGGAGGTTTGCATGCCCGGCCCACTAAGTAACCTGAAGGTTCTGGATTTCAGTACACTGCTGCCTGGCCCCTACGCCACCATGCTGCTGGCGGATATGGGAGCGGACGTATTGCGGGTGGAGGCCCCTGGCCGTCTGGACCTGACCCGTGTAATGCCGCCGCTGGAAGACGGCGTCAGCACGTCCCATACCTTCCTGAACCGAGGTAAGCGATCCCTCGGTCTGGACCTAAAGAAAGAGGGCAGTGCAGACCAGGTCAAGCAGTTGGTGGCAGAGTACGACGTAGTGGTTGAACAGTTCCGCCCGGGTGTGATGGACCGGCTCGGGATTGGTTATGAAACCCTCAAAGCCATCAACCCCAATCTTATTTACTGCGCGATTACCGGCTACGGCCAGACTGGCCCCTACAAGGATCGGGCAGGGCACGATATCAACTACCTGTCACTCGCCGGCGTGGCCAGCCATTGTGGCCGTCGGGAAACGGGGCCGCCACCGATGGGTATCCAGATAGCCGATGTGGCCGGCGGCTCCCACCATGCCGTCATGGGGATCCTGGCGGCCGTAGTCCACCGTCAGCAAACGGGGGAGGGGCAGTTTATCGATATCAGCATGACCGACGCCGCCTTTGCCCTCAATACGATGGCCGGTGCAGCAGCCTTGGCTGGCGGGCAGGAACAGAAGCCTGAAGGCTCCATGCTCAACGGCGGCACCTTCTATGATTACTACCAGACCAGCGACAACCGGTGGCTGTCTGTGGGCAGCCTTGAGCCGCAGTTTTCCGATCAGCTATGCGATGCTTTGGGCATGCCTGACATGAAGAGCTTCGCCCTGAGCCAGAACCCGGAGGACCAACGGGCTATCCGAGAGGCGTTGAAAACCACCATTGCGCGGAAAACACTGGTGGAATGGCAAGACGTCTTTGCGGATGTTGATGCGTGCGTGGAGCCGGTGCTGACCATCTCAGAGGCAGCGGAGCACCCGCAAATGAAAGTGCGCGGCATGGTTGTTGAGGTAGCGAAAGGGGATGGGGATGGGGGTACCCAAAAGCAGATTGGCCACCCGATCAAATTCAGCGCAACACCCTGCGAAAGCCGTTATACCGGGCGATCACTTGGAGCTGACAACGGCGATTTCTGAGGCATCCGGGTGGCGGCCAAAACAGTCGATGGTTTTCAGCCCATCTTTCACTGAGCGAGCGATGGCCTGAAGAATCATGTCCCCGGCCTGGTGCCCGTAGGTATCATTGACCTCTTTGAAGTAGTCGATGTCCATAAGGCAAATGGAAAACGAGCCTGGCATTCGGCTGTAGCGATCAGACTCCTCGGAGATGACCTCGAACAGCCGGCGGCGATTGTAGACGCCGGTCAAGGCATCCACGTTCACCAGTTCCCGAATCTGCTCCATGGCTTCACCCAGTTCCAGGTTGCGTTGCCGCAGCTTGCCCCGAAGGCTGCTGATGAAGCCGCCAATAATCGTGATTTCTGCCATGACCAGGGCAAAGTCCCCCGTTTGCAGAATCTAGAGCTCACCACTTAGTACCTCCGGCCGGTATGTCCAAAGGCCAAAATGAAGCAGGCCATACAAAGCAAAAAACCATACCCCCACAATAACGAACTGGCGTGTTGTCAGCGCGAGGATGCCAAACAGCATGGGCACGACTGCGATCAGCAGGAAGATGGCCCGGGCTTGACCTGCCTCCAGGAAAGTCATTACCCAGATAGGGGGAAGCAGAGACACGATCATCTGTGCCGATGTCATGCTTGGATCATGGAACTTCAGGTTTCGACCGGCATGGATCAACCACCAGAAAGTGGCGTTGATCAGTGAGGCGAGTGCCAGAAATCCCAACGTTACGCCCAACGAAATCAGGCCCTGCGCCCAGCAGTATACGACGATGCTGAACGTGACCATGTAGGACTCGAAAGATATTCCGAGGCGCCGTGTGCGGAGTTGACAAGCTTCTGTCGGGGTGGGGGCTGTGTTGGTGCTTGTATGACTCATACGCTGTTTATTTTTGTGGTGGGATTGGCCGCTTTGAATTGGAGGCTTTCACTATAAAAAAGCCCCGGGATATGGATGTATCCCGGGGCTTTGCAATTATCAGATAATAACCTGAATTTAAGTGATTACGGGTTCTGTGGAGTTGGTTCGTTCTGCTTCACGAACATCTCGTTGTTAAACCCGATGGACCCGCCATCGTCCGCGAAGAACGAAATGATGTTGGTTGCCATATCCGCAAAAACGGCTTCTCCCGTCGTGTCTGTTGGCCGGATAATGGTGGTATGGGTTCCCGCGGTAAAGCGAACCACATTCGCGCCATCCGCAGCTACGGCGTTGCCTGTATCGGCATTGCCTGTGATGGTTGCAGCCTCCAGTTGCATGATCAGCGGCTCTGTGCCAGCCAGCGGCGCGGGAAGTGCCATGCCAAGTGGGGCAGTGTAGTCGCCGGCGTAGGCAACATCGGCCGCAACAGGAATAGTTTGATCCTGAGTGGCACGGTTGCTGCCGTCACCGTAGATTTCATTCAGGTAGACTTGCGTGCCACTTTCAACCAGGGAGCCAGCAAAGTTGTGCGGTTCTACGCTGTCCAGGGACGCCTGGGAAACGTTAAAGAACAGCTCCAGGTTGCTGGTTCCCTGAGTGAGCCCGGATTGGCCAAGGCCAGCGAGTACGCTCGCGCCGATTGAAGGCGAGTTCTCAAGCAGCTTGGCAATTCCTGCACCCGGAGTTACAAAGGCTGCAGCGGTGAACGGGACGATATTCCCATTACCGATGGTTGCTTCCTGGGCTGCACCGTTAACGAGTGTGACCAGGGAGGTTCCGAGAATGCCGCCGAGGGAGTGGCCGACGTAGTACACGTTGGAGCCGGAGCCATCAGGCTGAACGTTTACGTCAGTAGCAGCAGTCTCAAGATTCGTCGAGGGATTGCCATCACCATCAAAATTATCGAGATCGATAGCGTTGAGGTTTACAAGACTGGCATTGAGGTTGAGAAGATCCACTACACCCTGGCGATTGTTGTCGCGGGCCGCCGGCAGATTTGCCAGATTAAGGAAGAACTGTGCAGAAGAGCCTACTGCTTCCTCGACATTCGTGGAGTACTGCATGCGTGTAGGTGTCCCGCTTGCTGTTTGGCCCCAGCCGAAGTGTCTTTCATTCATGGGGAGAGGGCTTGCGGTGAAACTGCCGTCGCCTTGTTGAGAAACGTCCACGCTCAATGCAAGTGACGGATCCAGATCGCCAGTAGCTAGCTTCGGGGCAATACCATGAAGAGGCAGGTCAATCGCGACAGTTACGAAGCAACGGCTACCCAACTGGTTACCCAGCGCAAGGCTATGTGAGCGGTTGCCGAAAATACCGTGTTGGTAAATAACAACATCGTAGGGCTTGGCCATGTTACAGGTCACGCCGGTTGGTTGTCCGGGAACCTGAGCTGTCGGATCGGGAACCGATACCAGCATCGGTATGTTGACGGTGGTTCCACTTTCGGCCGCAAAAGGGTAGCGATAGGTGATCTTGTCTGATGGCGGAGTGTCGCCAGAGCCATCACCATCAATCAATGCACCAACCGTTGTTGATGCAGTCCAGGTAGAGTTCAGGTTGCTTGGATCAGTCTCAGTTGGCGCTTTGAGGTAGTACGGCAGTTCCAGGCTAGTCTGGAAGACGGATCCGGATTCCGGCAAGTCAAGTGCCGCAGATGGCGCCCGTGTAGCTTCAATAAAGGCAGTTCCGATAGTGCGAGGTTGGGGGTTGCTGAAGTCTGCACCTGCCCCCGAGAGGCCACTTTCAGTTCCAGCGGCCCGCTCTTTAAGTGTCGGAGAAGTGCTTTCTGCCTCGGCCTGAGCTTGACCAGCCACTTGCGCCAGGGTGCCATACTGTCGTGAAGCGTCCAGTTGCTCAAATGCGTCTGCATTAGCTGCGAGGTATTCGGCGATCGCTTGCTGACGAGTTGAAACAACGGAGTTCTTATAAAAGAACTGGGCAGGAGAGGTTGCGGCTTCAAGAACGTCTTCCGTGCCGCCCGTCGTAAAGGTAAGTGTCAGGGCCAGGTTATCCGCAGTTAGCGGCGGTAAGCCAACGGCTTCACGGCTGTTGTTTGTCAGCGCGTTAAAGTAGCCTGTAGCAAGACTCTCCCACCCGAGGATAGCGCCACGCACCGGCGCCAGGGCAGAATTGCCAATCGGTTGGTTGGGGTCGCCAAGATCCTGATAGGAGGGCGAGCCAACAATAGGATCACCTGTGTTGTCTTTGATTTCGTTCGTTACAACGACCAGATACTTTTTCTTCGGGTCGAGCGGGCGCAGGGGCGTTATGCGCAGAACATTGTCTGTGCCTCCGTCCAGCGAAACAACCTCGGCGCGGAATTCGTTATTGAAGTCGAAAACCGCGCCGGCGGTTTCTGGGCTGGGATTTTGTTGCGCTGCCAGGAAAGCGAGACCAAGATCGAAAGTCGGAGTTTCGCCCGGGAACGAGGTTCTTTCCGGTGCGGGAATTGCGCCATCATCAACCAGTTCATTAATCAGCTTGGTGTAGTGACTACCGTTATTCAAGAGCGAGTCACCGCCTGGAAAATCCAATGAGAGCAGGAACACGTTCTGTTGGGGGTTCGGCGCTGGCGCGCCACCTTCGCCTTGAATAACCGGCGTGAAATTCAGGGTGTCGGGATCAATCGAAGCGGACAACTTAATGTCGAACTGCGCGGTCGTAGAGGACCCGTCCATGAAATCCAGTGCGTTGGTGATCGGGTTTTCAGCCGAACCGTTCAGGGTGCCGTCAGCCCCTGCACCCTGCGCAAACTGAAGATCGCTCGGTACAGGCAGCTCACTGGTGAGTGGCTTGAAGACGGGCCAGGTTCTTCCCGTAAAATCGGGGTTACTGATCTTATAATCCGGATCCGCATTACTGGACCCGGAACCAGCGCTGTCAAAGCAGCCTGTCAGTCCAACGGAAGAAGCCACGGCAAGACTTATTAGAGTTTTCTTGAACATGGGTGGAACCTTTTCCTGTTGTTGTGTCGTTATGTTCGGCAGCTGACGGGGCCGGTCTGGTCCGGTAAACCCGTTGTCAGTGGCCTGGTTTGCTTAGCTGTTGTCTGAAATTCCGGCCAGCGCTCTGTGCCTGATTTCTGTAACTCTGACTATAGCGGCAGTAAAGCAACAGTTGATCGCTCTAAAGTGTGATTCTGATCATTGGGAGCCTACCCGCACGGTCGGAGTTCGGCTTCATTGAAAAATAGTTGGCCCCAGGACTTTTGTCGAGTCTCCCGGGGCAGGGGTAGCCAGCCTAGCTGAAGCTCGAAAAGTCCGGTTTCCGCTTTTCTGTGAAGGCCTTGATGGCTTCGGCATTCTCCGGGGACTTCAGGCGTTCTGCGAAGAGTTTACCCTCGCCCAGCATGGCGGCTTTCAGCTCATTGCCGCCCGATCGGTTCAGCAGTTCACGGGTGGCGCGGACGGCCGCCGGGGGCTGAGCTGCAAGCCGTGCGCAGGCTTCCAGAGCCGTAGTTTCAGTTTGTGACGGTTCGCACACCTGGTTGATCAGCCCCAGGCGCTGAGCATCTTCGGCTGTGAATGCGCCGCCCAGCATCAGCAGCTCCGCCGCGCGTACCCGGCCGAGCCAGGAGGGCAACAACAGGCTGGAGCCGCCTTCCGGGCATAGGCCGAGATTGGCAAAAGGCATCTGGAAGCGGGTGTTGTTGCCGGCAAACACCAAATCACAGTGCAGCAGCATGGTGGTACCAATGCCCACAGCCGGGCCATTCACGGAGGCTACGATCGGTTTGTTGCTGGTGGCCATCAGCAACAGGAACCGGCCTACAGGGGTGTCTTCAAACTCGCCAGGCAAGCCTGCGGAAAAATCGCCCAGATCGTTTCCGGCGGTGAAACATTCATCGCTCCCGGTGTACAGAATGCAGCGAATGTCGCTGTCGTCCCGGGCCTGTTCAATCGCATCGCCAAGGGCGGTGTACATATCGTGGGTGAGGGCGTTTTTGCGGTCCAGGCGGTTAATGCGGACGGTTAGAATGTGGTTCTTTTTTTCAGTTAGGACGAGGTCGGTCACGGTGTCTCCTGCTGTTTTTATGTCGAAGATATCAGCAATGTTACATTTTTTCGTGTCCGTTTAGGCAAGTTTGTCGTTGAAAACCTTCGCGCCGGGTTTGGTCCCTCGGTTTTGGATTTTCTGGTAAACTTCGCGCTTCCTTTATTAGACAAGTTTATAACCCCTACTAGACAAACCAGACCTGATGAGACGCCTATGACCACCGTAATCCGCCAGGACGACCTGATCGAGAGCGTAGCGGACGCGCTGCAGTTCATCTCCTATTACCATCCGAAAGACTTTATTCAGGCTGTGCACGAGGCCTACAAGAAGGAAGAGTCCCAGGCGGCCAAGGATGCCATGGCGCAGATTCTGATTAACTCCCGCATGTGTGCTCAGGGCAAGCGACCACTGTGCCAGGACACTGGCATCGTTACGGTGTTTGTGACGGTCGGTATGGATGTGCAATGGGATGCCGACATGGCGTTGGACGATATCATCAATGAGGGCGTTCGCCGGGCTTATATGCACCCGGACAATGTGCTGCGTGCCTCTATCCTGGCCGATCCGGACGGCAAGCGTACCAATACCAAGGACAACACACCTGCCATCATCCACTACAAAATTGTGCCGGGTAATACCGTGGATGTGCATGTGGCTGCGAAAGGCGGCGGTTCCGAGGCCAAGTCAAAATTCGCCATGCTGAATCCATCGGATTCCGTGGTGGATTGGGTGCTGAAAATGGTACCGCAGATGGGCGCTGGCTGGTGTCCGCCAGGCATGTTGGGCATTGGCGTTGGCGGCACCGCTGAAAAAGCAATGGAGTTGGCCAAGGAGTCGCTGCTGGACCCGATCGATATCCATGACCTGCAAGCCCGTGGTGCCTCCAACCGTTCCGAGGAGCTGCGCCTGGAACTGTTCGACAAGGTGAATGAGCTGGGTATTGGCGCCCAGGGCCTCGGCGGCCTGACCACGGTTCTGGATGTGAAAGTGAAAGACTACCCGACCCATGCCGCCAACAAGCCGGTGGCGATCATTCCCAACTGCGCGGCCACCCGTCACGCACACTTCGTTCTGGATGGCTCGGGCCCTTCACTGCAAACCCCGCCGAGCCTGGACGACTGGCCGGAAATTACCTGGGAAGTGGGCGACAGCGTTCGCCGCGTGAACCTGGATACGGTCACACCGGAAGACGTGAAAGACTGGAAACCGGGCGAAACCGTGCTGCTCTCCGGCAAGATGCTGACTGGCCGCGATGCTGCCCACAAGAAGATGGTGGACATGATCGAGCGCGGTGAAGAGCTGCCGGTGGATCTGAAGGGCCGCTTCATCTATTACGTCGGCCCGGTGGACCCGGTGCGCGAGGAAGTGGTTGGTCCCGCAGGCCCCACCACCGCCACCCGCATGGACAAGTTCACCCGTACCATGCTGGAGAAAACCGGCCTTACCGGCATGATCGGCAAAGCCGAGCGCGGCCAGGTGGCCATTGATGCCATCCGCGAGTTCGGTGCTGTCTACCTGATGGCGGTAGGTGGCTCTGCGTACCTGGTATCCAAGGCCATCAAACACGCGGAAGTGGTAGCCTTCGAAGAGCTGGGCATGGAAGCCATCTACGAGTTTGAGGTGGAAGACATGCCCGTTACGGTCGCGGTGGATTCCAAGGGCTCCTCTGTTCACCAGACCGGCCCCGCCGAATGGCACGAGAAGATCATCACCGCCAAGGCGGTGTGATTTTACATTTTAGTCGCCGCGCTGAGCAGGAGTCTGATCGTCATGGCCCTGCTCAGCGTAGAAAGCTCGTGAGCATGCGTTTTAACTCTCCGACTTCGTGTTCGCGACTTTTGTTCAGAAACTCGAAAATTTCTATTTCTGTCATTAATTTGTTTTGAATTAGCCGTTTATATAACTTTTTTGCCTTTTTGCTATCAGGAACATCGCTTAAATCGATTCTGGGGATATCGGGACAGTTTGACTCGTAATGCTCGAATAGATCCTTTTCAATGCTTTCGAACGGGATGCAAAAGGCTTGGCTTTCATTTCTGACATGCCTTCTATGCTTTTGATCACCGTCAAGGATCGATATAACGTTCTCCGAAGATGATAGGAAATGATCTTTTTTATTTCTCTTCATAAGGTCGGTAACGTTAGCTGATCCGCCAATATATATAATTTTATACTTGAAAAAGGGAGTTGGTTTGATCAAGCTTGCAATATGCTCAATATAGCTTTTAAGTACATCATCCTCTGTAAGAATATAGCGATCCCAGCCTCTGAACCCGAATAAAAGGCTTTTTATATAATTGTATGATTTCGGAGAGGATGTGATGTTTCCATTAGCTTCCGATACGAAATGGAGTTCTTCAGATCTTAGAGTTTTCATCAGTGCAAGCGAGTGTGTTGTGAAAATTATATTGACTCGCTGGCTTTGGCAGAACTCTCTTAGTTCATCGATTAAATTTACCTGCGCTGACGCATCTAGCGATAAATCGATTTCATCTATAACGATGCATTTTTTATTTTTCTCTATCGCCTTAAATAGATTGATTATGAAATATTCTCCGGAGCTTAAGTAATCTTCCCTTATGTAATAGTCATCCTCTAGGAGGATAAAATAATAATTATCACCCTTTATTCTCGCGCACTTTAGGTTTTTAAATCGATCGGATTGGTAAATGTTTCCTAAAAACTCTATTATCGTATGCGGCGTTTTGAAAGTTCTGGTGGCAATTTTTGAGCGAAGCTCATCATCTATGCTGGCGAGCTTCTGGAAGTGGTTAAATCTTTCTCCATGAGGAAGAGGTAGCTCGACGTAAATGCTATTTTTGATTTCTTTTGGTATCAGGTCCTTGGTATCCAAGAGTTTTATTTTTGGGTTGAATTTAAACTCGTAACTATTAT